>JAVBPH010000071.1:0-57432 GCA_031549725.1 Treponemataceae bacterium | reverse complement strand
GTTTTACATCTATATATTTTGATAATGGAGCCTTTTACAAAACTTGGTTAGTTTTGTAAAAGGCTTTTGCAGAAAGAATGCTATTTCCTTACCCATAAATAAAATAGTATTCTTTCTGCACTTACATCTAAGGTTGCTTTTTCAAAATTTGACATTTTGAAAAAGCCTCAATGAATAAACCGGAGGAATTATGCCAAGACCAAGAAACAAAACCGAACTTGTGGATGCCAGCAGGAAAAACTTTGATCTGCTTCTGAATTTCATTGACCAGATCCCGGAGGAATCCCGGGAAAAAAAATATGATCTTAACGGAAGGGATGAAACTATTGGGGATGTGCTTTGTCATCTGTATGAATGGCATCTTATGATGGAACGGTGGTATGCGGATGGTATGGCCGGAAAAAAACCGGCTATCCCGAAAGAAGGGTACACCTGGAAAACACTCCCTGAAATGAACCGGGTAATCTGGGCGCAATACAAGGGAACGGGCTCGAAGGACGCCATAAATCTCCTGAAAAAGAGCCACAAAAAGATCATGGCGCTGATTGAAAAGCACAGCGATGAAGAGTTATTTACACCTAAACAGTACCCCTGGACGGGAACCACCTCCCTGGGGGCTTACTTTATTTCTTCCACGTCCAGCCATTACGATTGGGCCCTAAAAACAATTAAGCCAATAGGTAAATTGATAAAGAAATGAACCTCATAAACCGGCGGTTTCATCTTCATTCTGTACCGGTGTTGCCCTTGAGTAAGTTTCCGCTAAAAGCTATACTGATGAAAGGCTGACATAGCCTTTCGGGTAATTAACACCCGAAATCTTAGCAATGTGATGGAATGAATTGATGAAAAGAACGATAATAATTATTTTATTAGCTATCACTGTTTTATTTGCCTGCAGCGCCGGGAGCTCAGAAGATAAGGAAGCCGGCCAGCCGGCGGATAATACCTCCAGCGGTAACCAAAAGACAGCTTCAAATAAAAAGGAACCGGTGGATAAAGATTTAAGTTATGCCTTTGGGTTGGCTCTGGGAACAGACCTTAAAAGCTTTGGCATTGAATATGATTACAATGAATTCATGAAAGGGTTTAAGGATACAATAGAAGAAAAAAATACCCGGATGACCCTGGAAGAAGCCATGATGAAGATCCAGCTTTCCATAAACGCCATGATGGAAAAACAGGCTGCGGAAAGCAAGGCCAAGGAAGATGCCTTCCTGGCGGAGAACGGGAAAAAATCCGGGGTTATAACCACCGCCAGCGGTCTGCAGTACGAAATCCTTGCACCCGGATCCGGGCCTAAACCGAGGGCGGATCAGACGGTGGTGGTAAACTATGTGGGAACCCTTACGGATGGAACTAAATTTGACAGTTCCTATGACAGAAACCAGCCCGAAGAATTTCCCCTGAACTTTGTCATTCCCGGATGGACCGAAGGAATCCAGCTTATGAGTGTTGGAAGCAAGTACCGGTTCTATATCCCCTCTGCTTTGGGGTATGGCGCACAGGGAGCAGGCAACGGCTTTATTCCTCCGTACTCGGTGCTTGTTTTCGAAGTGGAACTTCTGGAATTTAAGGATACCGATCCTGCAATGCTTAATATGGGATATTAAGACACGGGATTAGAAAATTGATGCATCCCTAAAAGGATTGTATCGCCATAACCTGAAGATTGCCGGTGAAATTCACCGGCTTTTTTTTGCCTCCAAAAATAATCTGCCTGAAATTTGTTTTTCTCCTGAAAATTACTTATCTTTTATAATAAGTAATTCAAAAAAAAGAGAGGTTTGTTATGGATTTTTTTTCGGTAATAAAAAAAAGACGCAGTGTTTATGCCCTATCAAGAAAATCGTCCGTGAAGGATGAACGCATTGAGGAAATTCTCAAGGATGCTTTGCTTCATGCCCCCACACCATATAATTCCCAGTTTGGAAGAATTGTCCTTTTAATGGGAAACGCCCACAATGAATTCTGGGACGCCACCAAAGAAGAGCTCCGGAAAATAGCCGTTAGCCCTGAGGCTTTTCAAAAAACGGAAGCAAAGATTGCGGGGTTTAAAAATTCCTATGGAACGGTCCTGTTTTTTAACGATATGGATATTGTGAAAAAACTTCAGGATGATTTTCCCCTTTTTAAAGAAACCTTTGCGGAATGGTCCCTGGTCGCGTCGGGGATTCTTGAATATATTGTCTGGACATCCTTTGCCGTCGAAGGCATGGGGGCTTCCCTGCAGCATTACAACCCTATTATCGATGAGTGGGTTGCCAAAAGGACGGATATTCCCAAGAGCTGGAAGCTCCTGGCGGAAATGCCCTTTGGTGTTGCCGCCGCTGAAGCTCCGCCCAAGGAATTCCTCCCCCTGGAAAAACGTTTTAAGGTGGTAAAATAAATCAGGATCAAAGGATAATTGATATACAGGATGGAAAAATGTACATCCTGTATATCAATATCAAGGGCTTCCGAAAATCCGGTGGCTCCTTAGCCGATCCTTTTCACTTGGTCCCGTTTAATTTTTTAACGACAAATAACCCTTGATAATATCAGAAAGGCTATTTTTGTCAATTTCTACAATCTTTCTTTCCCGGTCAAAGCTTTCTCTTGAATCTGACGCATGGGCTGTGTTTATCATTACGTTGCTTCCGAATTCCCGGCGTACCGTTCCGCCGGGGGCCTTTAAAGGATCGGTGGGCCCTAGCACGTCCCGGATTTTGCTGATGGCATTTTCACCTTCATAAACCAGGATCATACATTTGACCGAACCGGGATTATTTATTTCTTCCACGGGACAATTTTTGGGTTTACATCCCGACATGAATTCTATAATCTGCTGGAACTGGTCCATGGCATACTCAACTCCCACGCTTTCGGTGAGGGCTTTGATGGTTTCTTCATTCAGGGTGATGTTCAATTCCTGTTCAATTATTTCTCTGGCCTTTTGTCCGAAGATAGGAGCCAGTTTGCTTTTGAGGGCGTTCTCCACGGGACCGTAAAATTCCAGAGCCTGGGCCAGGGAAAACCGGTGAATCTTAATACCCACGATGCGGAGACCGGTCCTGGAAAACATATCGATAATAGTTCCCGGCCGGGAAGATGCATATTTCCAGTTGTCCGGTTTGAGGATGACCAGGGTCTTTTCAATTTTGGAAGGATCCGGGTAAGCCATATTTTCAATGATGTTGTCATACCCGGGAATATACTTGGCAAAGTGGACCAGGTTACTGTCCGCCAGTTCCTGGCTTCTGGGGGTAAGCACCGCCGGTTCAAAATAACGGACCTTTTTCGGATCATCGGGATAATAAATCAGATCCGCATAGGTATCCCGGATGGTTTCACCGGTGATGGATTCTATACTTCTGTTTTCCGCATATAAGGCGCCGCAGATATCGGAAAGTTTGCGGCAGGCATCTTCGCCTCTGAAAAGCAGTAATAAACACCGGTGCCTTCTGCCGCCGGAGGGGGTGAAGTTCTGTTCTACATAATCCGCCAGAAGGTGTGTGGCGGGGTGTTTGCCGTATTCGTTCTGGGTCCTCAGTAAATTTGCATAACCTTTAACAAATTCTTCATCCGGGGCAATCATCTGGGCCCCCACTAATTCCAGGTCCAGCCTCGAAAGAAGCCGGGCAATAACGCCCCCGGTTCTGCTTTTTGCCACCGTGTAGGGTGTCACCATCACATATGAGATGGTCTGTTCCATAATATTTATCTCCTCTTGTTTGCAGTCATACTAGCCCGTAAAGGAGAAATATTCTAGGGATACACCTCAACCGGTATATCCAGCCCGGTCATCCGCAGAGCTGTCCGTAGATCATCCGCCCTGGACTGGAGGATTTCTTCAGGAAGCGCCCGGGCATGGGGATCTTTTGGAGCAGGCCGGGCCTTGCCGTATATCTGAATATTTTTTATCCCATATGCATTACCGGCAATGATCGCCAATTCGGTAACCAGGTTTATCCATGCGGAGGCTTCGCCTTCTGGGGGCGCTTTTCCGTCAATACTGCAAATCATGGTTTGGATGATGAACGGTGCCTGGGCAGCAAACTGTTTCATTTTATCTTTCAGGATTTGGAAAGGCACCCGGGAACAGTCAATAACCCGGTACCAATCATCCGTTCCTGCATCAACCTTAAGCCAGATATCCAGGGCTTCAGGCCCTGCGGCGGCGCTGACCAGAAAATTAAACATCCCGTCATCCAGAAGGGTAGTTCCGTTGCTGATTACAACAAGTCTAGCCTCCGCTGCCTGGGTTTTCCGGATGACCGCTGCCCGGTTCAGGGCTTCCTCAAAATACGGGGACATGGTAGGTTCGCCGTTTCCGGAAAAACATATATCCCTGATGGGAATGTTTTGGATCCTTGCATGTTCTATGGTTTCCTTTAATGCCTTTTCCATGGTATCCGGAGAAAAGTGGATGCCCGTTTCAAAGGGGAATACTTCGCAATAGGGGCAATCAAAGGAACATACTTTCTTATCCGGAAAGAGATTTATGCCAATGGAAAGACCGCCGGAGCGGCGGGAACAAACCGGGTAAACCATGGCTCCCCCTTCGCGTCCGGTCCGGTGATTTTCCACGGAGCCAATATTCAGGTTATCGGGGTTCATATATTCATCCTTTTTTACCGGGCCGGCCCATTATCATTTCATTTCCTTGAGGCCGCACTTGCCGCATGTCCCGAAAGCCCTTCCGCCAGGGCAATCTGCTCCGCCGCCGCCAGGGCATCATTCAGACCTGTACCCTGGGTGCACCTCAGGGTGGTGGGGGTCTTCAGGAAATTCCTGACCGAAAGACCCCCGGTAAAACGGGCACTGCCGGATGTGGGGAGGGTGTGGTTTATCCCTGCTGAATAATCCCCTAGGGCTTCCACTGCCCGGAGTCCAATAAAGAGGGATCCAAAATTATGAAGCCCGGAAATATATTTTCCGGCTTCTTTTACCTGCAGTTCCAGATGTTCCGGCGCAATGATATTGGCAATCCGGAGGGCTTCATCAATGGCCTCATAAATAATTATAAGGCCTCCTTCATTAAGGGAAGCCCTGGCGGTGGATGCTGTGGACAGGGATTCAATCTGCCGTTCCAGGGCATCCTCAACAAGCTCCGCCAGCTGCCGGCCCGATACGAGGATTCTTGCCCTGGCATCCGGATCATGTTCTGCCTGGGCAAGCATATCCCGGGCGGCCAATTCGGCGGCTTCTTCCAATGAAGCGGATTCACCGGCGTCGCATATTATAAGCACATCCGTGGGACCTGCCACAAAATCGATCCCCACTTCACCATAGAGAATACGTTTTGCCTCGGCCACATATTTATTCCCCGGTCCGGCAATAAGATCCGCCTGGGGAACCGTTTCTGTCCCCAGGGCCAGGGCCGCAATAGCCTGGGCTCCCCCTATGGCGAAACATCTGTTTGCTCCGGAAAGATAAGCCGCAGCCATTATCCTCCGGTCGGGAAGCCCGTCCTCCAGGGGAGGGGACACCACCAGCACATCCTTCACCCCCGCTGTCAGGGCAGGAATAACCCCCATCAGCACCGATGAGATCAGGGGAAAACGTCCTCCCGGGACATACACGGCGGCCCGTTCCACGGGAATAACCCTTTGTCCGGTAAAAATTCCGGGGGATATTTCCACTTCAAAATCGGTAAGCTGTTCCCGCTGTTTCCGGGCAAACCCGGTGATATTCTTTTTGGCAATTTCCAGAGCCGCCGCCAGAAGCGGATCCTCCTGTTTCATTTGATCGTAGGCGGCCTTCATTTTTTCCGCCGGGACTTCGAGCTGGTCCGGAGACGACCGGTCAAACCGGGCGGCCCATTCTTTTACTGCAGCGTCCCCCCGTTCCCGGATGGATTTAATGATACCGCTCACTGAGGAAGCCACATTTATATCCTGAACCAGTTCCGATTTTTTCCAGTACGAATTAAATTCATCCGAATTTATTATTTTCATTATATTCTCCCAGTACCATTAAGGCTGATACAAACTAACCGGGGATGGCCCCGGTTTCCTCACCCGGTTATTTCCCGGCACTTTTTAATGAACAATTCCATTTCTTCATCCGTACCGATACTTACCCTGAGAAAGTCTTCTATTCTTGGTTTGTTAAAATGTCTTACCAGAATACCCTGTTCCCGGAGGCCCAGAAATATTTCCTTTCCTGCTTTTCCCGGATAACGGATAAAAATAAAATTCGCATCCGAAGGAATTACTTCAAATCCGATTTTTTTTAATTCCGGAACTATTCTGTTTCTGGTTGCCATGATTTTCCGGCTGGTCATTTCGTAATACACCGCATCCAGGATGGCCGCTTCGCCTCCGGCCTGGGCAAGCCTGTCCAGGGGATATGAGTTGAATGAATCCTTTACCCGCCGGAGCCCTTCAATAAGGTCCCTGTGGCCAATAGCAAAACCCAACCGGAGCCCTGCCAGGGAATGGGACTTTGACATGGTATGGATGGTCAGTACATTCGGCCACCGGCCAATATGGGGAACCATGGATTCTGCACCAAAATTGACGTATGCCTCATCAACTATAAAAACCTTTCCCTGGAGTTTAAGATACTCCGCCAGGGAAATCATTTCTTTAATTCCCTGGGCCTTGCCGGTGGGAGCATTAGGATTGGGAAAGATCACTCCGCCGGAAGGAATTTTATAATCATCAATATTGATGGAAAAATCCTCCGTCAGGGGAATAGTTTTAAAGGGGATGTTCCATAACCCGGAATACACCGGGTAAAAACTATAAGTAATATCGGGAAACAAAACCGGCAGAGGATTCCCATTCCCGGCCTGATTAAAAAAAGCTGCAAATGCAAAAGCCAGAATTTCGTCGGACCCGTTCCCGGTGAAAACCTGGTCTTCATCAACGCCATATGTCCTGGCAATTGCCCCGGTCAATGCATGCGACCCGGGATCAGGATACAGCCGGAGCCTGTCATCCGCCGCTGCCTGGATGGCCTTGATGACGGATTCCGAAGGAGGGTAGGGGTTTTCATTGGTGTTCAGTTTTATGTACTGCCGTTCCCTTGGCTGCTCCCCGGGTATATAGGGATCTAAACTTTTTGTCAGGTCCGACCAATATTTGTTCATTTCTTATGCCTTCTGTCAAGTTCGTCCAGGACTTCCCGGACGGATACTTTTTCCCGGGTCATCAGAACCGTCATAAAATACAACAGGTCTGCGGCTTCCCAAACAATTTCCTCATGGGTTTTGGCGGTACAAATTTCCTCCGCCTCTTCCTGGATTTTTTCCCGGACCAGTTCATCATCCAGCGATGCGGTGTAGGAACCGGGTGCGGGATTTCTGAAACGTTCGGTAACAATTTCCTGCAGATACTCCCAGGTATATTGCCGTCCGGTTTCAAAACAGGACCACTTGCCCGTATGACAGATGGGCCCCTTCGGATTGACCGTGGCAAGGATTGCATCCTGGTCGCAGTCGGTCCTTAATCTGATGATGTCCAGGGTATTCCCGGAGGTTTCTCCCTTCATCCAAAGTGTATTCCGTGACCGGCTGTGGAAGCAAAGTTTTCCCCGTTTTAATGATTCCGATAGGGCTTCCCGGTCTGCAAACCCGGTCATAAGAATCTGGCCGTCCCAGGCCTGGGCAATTACCGGGAGAAGGCTTTCCTTTTTCCAGTTCAGGGACCGGAGGAAAGCATCCGCCAGGCTGATTTTCCCGGTGTAAAGGGCCATCCCAATCTGGACATCACAGCCCAGGGATGCGATATCCTCAATTTCTTCAATGGTTGTAATGCCGCCGGCAGCGGTGATGTTGCAGGAAACGGATTCCCGCAAAGCCTTGACCTGTTCCAAATCTGTTCCGGTCATGGTACCTTCCCGTTCAACACAGGTAAACAGGATTTCCGAGACAAAGGGTTCCACCGCCCTGGCCCCGTCAATCAGGGAAATTCCCGTGGGGGTCTTCCAGCCGTCCACCACAATTTCCCCGTTCCGGGCATCCACCGCCACGATGATTCTTTCCCGGCCGATTTTCTTTACCAAGGATTCAAGGAAAGTTGTGTTGACCTCAAATTCACCGCCGGCAATCCCGGTGCCTTTTTTATTGGGGTCCCGGAAGGCCGTAGAGCCGATAATAACTTTTTTTGCCCCCAGACTGATCAGTTCCTTTGCACGCTCGGGGGTTTTTATGCCTCCCCCAACCCGGCATTCGGCCAGCCTCAGGAGAGGTTTGATGAGTTTATCGTTGGAACCCTTGCCCATGGCGGCATCCAGGTCTATCACCGCCACCTCACCGTAACGGTCAAATTCCCGGGCTAATTCTTCCGGGTTATCCCGGGCAAGGACCAGCTCGGATCCCTGCTTTAACTGGACCACCCGCCCGTCCTGTACATCTATTGAAGCAATTACCATCTGACGCAGACTCCTTTTGATTCAGCATAGGATTTTATTTCTTTTACTGTGGTTTTTCCGAAATGGAGCATGGACGCCACCAGGGCGGCATCCGCGTTTGCCCAGGGACCTCCCCGGGACTGTTCTTCCGTCAGCAGTGCCGCGGTGATCTGGTCAAGGGTCCCGGCACCGCCGGAGGCTATTACCGGCACCGGAACAGCATCGATTACCAACTTGCATAGTTCCAGATCGTAGCCCGCACCGGTTCCGTCGGCATCAATTGAATTCAAAAGAATTTCCCCGGCCCCCAGTTCCACCGCCTGCATTGCCCATTGGATTGCATCGATGCCGGTATCTTCCCTGCCGCCTTTGGCAAAGGCATGCCAGACAGGACAGCCCTGGTCATCCTGGCCTGTCCTTTTTGCATCGATTGAAAGAACCACACACTGGCTGCCGTATGCCTGGGCCATCTCTTTCAGCAGTGCCGGGTTCCTCAAGGCGGAGGTGCACACCGAAACCTTATCAGCCCCGGCATTCATGGCTTCCCGCATGTCATCCACAGTACGGATTCCGCCGCCCACACAGAGGGGAATAAAAACCTCTTTGGCCACCCGTTTGACCACATCCATTAATGTGGCCCGGCTTTTATAGGAAGCCCCGATATCGAGGAAGGTGAGTTCATCCGCACCGTCATCGTTATAGCGCCGGGCAAATTCCACCGGGTCCCCCGCATCCTTGATTCCTTCAAACTTGACACCCTTAACAACCCTGCCATCATCCACATCGAGGCATGGAATAATCCGCTTTGCCTGCATCATCAACCTCCTGTCCAATTCTGTAAAAACTGCAAACCCGCAGCCCCGGATTTTTCCGGATGAAACTGTACCGCCGTCAGCGCCCCCTGTTGAATGCCGGAACAATATTGAAGATAGTATTCGGCTTCACAGAGGATGACCCCGGGACTTTCCGGCTCCACATAGTAGGAATGGATATAATAGAAAAACGCCTTGTCCTTGATTCCTTTAAATAAATCCGATCCGGGTTTTGCCCTGGTCTGGTTCCAGCCTATCTGGGGAACTTTCCTGCCGGGGAATTTTTTTACCCGGCCCGGAATGAGGGACAGCCCCGGGACAGCATTTCCATCCACCAGGGTTTCCTCGCTGCTTTCAAAAAGAAGCTGCAGCCCAATACAGATTCCCAGAAAGGGTTTATCCGCCTTGACCCAGCCGGAAATTGCCTGGGCATAACCGGATGTTTTCAGGGATTCCATGGCTGTGGAAAAATGACCGTCCCCGGGAAGAATTATCCTTTCATAGGGGCTCCGGGAAGGAGAAAGCTCTTCCGGCCCCCGGAGAAAGGAAGCCTTTAACCCAAGCCGTTCCAGGGCATTCATCACTGATCCAAGATTTCCTGCCCCGTAGTCTATTACACCAATCATGCGATGATACCCTTTGCGGAGGGTATCCGGGACGACGCCCGGAGGTCTATTTCACACCCCTCCCTTAATGCCCTGGCAGCTGCCTTAAAGAGGGCTTCAATTTTGTGGTGATCGCTCCGTCCCCGGAGTATATCCATGTGGAGGGCACATCCCGCGTTCATGGCGAATCCCTGCCAAAAATCTTCTATTACATCGGTTTGGAATGTACCGTCCTGGGAGACCAGGGGAATTCCGGTCAGGCTGCCGTCAAAAACCAGGAAAGCCCTCCCGGAAAGATCCACCGCGGATCTGGCCAGGGTTTCATCCATGGGATACAGGCAGCTTCCTACCCGGCGGATACCCTGTTTGTCCCCCAAGGCTTCCTTGAAACACTGCCCCAGGACTATCCCCATATCCTCAACCAGGTGATGCTGGTCCACCTCCAAATCCCCCCGGGCTTTCATTTCAATATCAAAAAGTCCGTGGATTGCGAAAGTATTCAGCATGTGGGTCATAAAACCGATGGGGCAATCCAGTACAGCTTTCCCGGTCCCATCGATATTCAATTTCATAGTAATATCCGTTTCTTTCGTAGTCCGTTTGATTTCCGCGGTTCTTTCCATCAAAGCACCACCTTCCGTAATTCATATTCCACAATGTCCGTTGCCCCCAGCTTCCTGAGCCAGGGAATAAGAACCGGCACTTCCCTGCGGCTAACCGCTATTTTTATAGCAAAGCCGTCATCCCCGTAAAGGGGGGATACCGTGGGGCTCCGCATGGAAGGAAGTCCTCCCACCAGGTCGGAAAATTTGTCCTTGGCTACATTCATTTCCAGCATCACCTTGTCCCGGCCGTCCAGGACAGCCTTGAACAGCATGGCCAATTCTTCAATCCGGCTCCGTTTCCCCGGGTCAGCCATGGCGATTTTGGAAGCCACAAAACGGGTGGATGATTCCATGATGGTTGTGACAATCCTCAGGCCATTATCCTTCAGGGTCTGGCCCGTGGAGGTATTGTCAATAATCATATCCGCATCATCCGGGGGAAACACCTCGGTGGCTCCAAAGGTCCGGACAATCCGGTAATTATAACCGGAGGTTCTCAGCCACTCGTCCGCAATATTTGCATACTCGGTGGCCACCACCAGTTTCCGGGATCTGAGGGCCGTTTCATCCATTTCTGCGGGAACCGCCGCAACAATCCGGACCTTATCGAATCCCAGATTCATTATCTCTTCCACATCGGAACCGTTTTCCCTGATCCAGTCCACTCCGGTAAACCCCGCATCGTGACTCCCCAGTTCCAGAAGTTCCCCCACATTCTGGGGTTTCATGATTTTGGCGTCCAGCCATTCGGCCCCTATTTCAGGCCTGTAGGTCCGGTCCGCCAAACTTACCGGGATGCCGGCTTCGGAAAAAAGTTTCGAAACATTATCAAAAATCCTTCCCTTGGGAATCAGAATGCGCAACTTGTCCATAAATTATCAACTCCTTAATAATAAAAAAAGCCGTGGCTCCCGGGAGTCCACGGCTAGTATAACCGGTAATAACGCCTGCACAGGCGCCGGACCTCAGGTCTTCATGAGAAAATGATGATGGTGGTGCACTAAAACAAAGGTCCGTTTCATACATCTAAGTGTATATTTATGCATAAAAATTGTCAAGAAGTAGTTGAAAATCACTTTCCAAAGGTATACCGGATGCCCGTGGAAATCCTGGTGGCGGCGCTCAGGTTGGCCATCCAGTCCGAATCCTGCCCGGACTCGGGATAGTAAAACTGCCAGGCCAGTTCACCGTAGACGGCGAGTTTTCCCGTGCTGGTTTTGAATGCAAAGGGGGCCCAAGTAATCCCCGCCTCGCCTGCCCAACTGGTTCCTCCATCCAGGTAGAGTTTCCCCTCAGGAACAGCCATGACCGGATTCCCGGTGCTCAACACCGGACCCAGGAATGCCCGGAATTTATCCCCCCCAAAGGACAAGGTCAGGGGCAGCCGGAACACCCCCAGCCGGATGTCCCATTCAGGCCGGAGTTCCATCCCCAGTTTCAGGTCCATCCCCGCCACGGTCAGGGCGTAGGCCGCCCCAATCTGGAAACCCGCACCCCGGATAGCACTGCTTTCATACACGTAATTATTCCAGGAAACCGCCCCGCCCAGGGAAAAGCTGAACCGTGAATTATTGTTTTGGGATTGGACAGTCGGGGTCGTTTCATAGATCTGAATATCAGGAACCACACCGCCGGATACACCTTCTCCCGCATTACCCGACCCCTTTGAGATGGCCCTTCCGGCGCTGATATAGGTTCTTTTCCAGTAGGATTCATCCAGGGAGGAGTAGTTCACCCCAGTTTGATTTCCCGCGGAGGCTGAATGGATAAATTTCCCCTGCCCGGCGTAAATCCCCACATGGGAGACCGACCCGGTGGTATTAAAGAAAACCAGATCCCCCGGCTGAAGGTCCCCGGTATCAATTTTTTCCGCCCAGGAATATAACCCGTAGGCAGTCCTGGGAACCGAAATATTCAAAACATTTTTGAACACCACAAATATCAGCCCGGAACAATCCAGGCCCTGGGTACTTATCCCGCCATAACGGTAGGGAACCCCCAGATATTTATCAGCCTCGCCGATCAGCTGGGTTCTGGTATTATCAGGATTTTCCGAACGGATAGGAGGAAGGGAAAAAGCCACGGTTTGAATCAATAAAAAAAGACAAAAAACAGCGCTCAATTTTCGGGAGGATGTAAAACTAGCAGAAACAATAAACACATTCATAATATACCGCGGTTCATACAGGATTTCAACCTGGAAAAGAGATACATAACTAGAGGGGGAAGTCTCCCCCCCGCTCCGAACCTGCGGTTCTCCGCTCCCCCCTCTGCGGGGGACACCCCCGCAACGCCCCCGGGTTTTCCTTTCATACTGTTTTTTCGGCAGAAATAATACAATTCTTAAACGGATAGGGCAAACACAGAGGTGTTATCTATGATGCTTTACCGGATCAAGTTGGACTGAAATTTTGATTGGAAGGCTGTTGGGGTTCATCCCCCGATACTTGCATCGGTTGATTTTTTAACATCCTGGATGAAAGTTGAAACGTTTGTATGTGGTATGAACCCTCAGCCTGTATAATAATTTCTTCATTCCCATGCATATTTAGAACAAATACGTATCTTTATACCGATGCGAGTATCCGGTGTAATTCATCTATAGTAACGTCCATTTTTTCCGCAATGGCTTCCATGGTTTTTCCCTGGCGGATAGAACGTTCCGCCACGGACTTTAATGTTTCTCCTGCTTCAATCAGGTGAGTGTCCAAATCGTAAAACCGGATTACCCGCTGACCCCAGGTATGGGTTAAAACATCTTGGAGCAGAACCACATCGGTTCCGGCCTTTAGTTTTTTGACAAAACCATCGAAGCCGTTTCTTCAAAAGCTGTCTCAAAATTATGTTCCCTTGTTTTTATTTCGCCGGCGGGTATACCGGTCAGCCGGTCAAAATCCTGCTGCAGGTTTAATCCGCCCTCAAAACCGGCACATATGCCGTAATCGAACAGGATTTTCAAATCAAATAGTTCAGAGTAAAAACAACAGCGGCCTTTATGTCCTTTACCGCTAATAAACAACCGGTAAATTTCACGGGATACTCCCCGTGTTTTGACTTTTTCTTTTTTATCAAAACCTTTACCGGACAGGGCGGGTTGAAAGGGCCCTTTCAAGAACCCGGATGTCCGCTTCTTTGCCGGGAAACAGTTCTTCCCGGGATACATCCAGTTCAAAGGGTCTCCTGGCAACATGTTCGGGATAATGCGCATCCGATGAGGTAATCAGAGGGTAGCCCAGGGTATCATAGGTGCTGGGAATCCGGACCACCTCCAGGGCTGCCCAGGGACCGGGCACAACCACCCCAAGCTGGCTGGTCATGGAAAAGGCCGCCCGGTCCACATGGGCGGGAATTACAATGCCCCCATGTTCTTTCACCGCAGGGCCAATCCCATCCAGGCTGATATCCAGGGCATTGATCAGGTAGTATTCCACTTCCCCGTCAATGTTATCCTCTTCATCCACATAAACCTGGTCGCCGGTTTTGCTGGGATCATTGGGAAATGGGGGAAGCCGTTCGTAGGCATACTCACCAAAGGCAATGGCCGCATCCAGGCTGCCGAAAAGACAAAGCACATGGACTTCTTCCGCGGTGGTGGCTTCCATCCCGAAGATAGGAATAATATGATATTCGGCGCACACCCTGGCAAAGGCCGGGCAGTTCAATGATGAATTGTGATCCGTTAACGCCAGGACTTCCACTCCCCGGTTTGATGCCAATTCCACCAGGCTCCGGGGAGACAGGTCCAGGGAACCGCAGGGTGAAAGGCAGCTATGATTGTGAAAATCCGCAAGTAAGGCCATAACTATTCTTTTGAAGCTCCAATCATGGTGTACAGTTTTCCCGAGACCGTGTACTGGTTTTCGCTGGTCCGGATAAGCGCAATCCCCTCATCCCGGGCAGCTTCAGTCATGTCGGGCGGAATAGGACGGTTGTTGCATATGACAATCACCGATACATTGACCAGGGTAGCCACGGCCACCGTATTCTTGTGGGCCTGGATGGTAATCAGGGCTCCGCCGTCCTTGGCATGGGCCATCACATCCGAAAGCAGGTCCGATGTATAAGCCCCCTTCAATTCCCGGTCTTCAAAATCATCCTGGATAATTTCTGCATTCAGTTTATTTGCCGCTTCCCGGATCGTCACTGCTGAGCCTCCTGGGGGGGATTCAGATAGACCGTGGATATTACCATGGTTCCCTGGGGGGACGATTCAATATGGAATTCATCGGAAACCCGTTTCGTATTGGCGAGTCCCATACCGGCTCCAAAACCCAGGGAACGGATCCATTCGTTGGCGGTGGACCATCCCTCCTGCAGGGCCAGTTCCACATCCTCTATTCCCGGTCCGGAATCCTTGGCGATAATCACCACCTTATCGGGCTGGATGGCGCAGGTAATGGTTCCTCCCAGGGAATGAACCACCTGGTTTATTTCCAGTTCATAACTGGCAATCGCAATCCGCCGGATTACCTTAGGATCAATATTCAATTTTTTTAATGCTTTTTTTATTTCGGTAGATGCATAACCCGCCAGTTCAAAATCATAGCGTACTGTTGTAAATTCCATTTCCGATTCCCGTTCAGGGACCCCCGCGTTTTTTTCGTGAATCTTTTCCAACCTCAATACTTCCCGGTTCATTTCAACCAGCAGGGTTTTTATCACATCCTTGGATGTGAGGATCCCCACCAGTTCCCTGTTTTTATTCAATACCGGAAACCGTCCATAACGGTATTTGTTCAGGTATGAAATAGCAAAAGACAGGGGCATATCATCTTCCAGAACGATGACACTTTTTGTCATCCTGAGGTCCGCCGGGTCGTCAATATAACCATAGTCCAGGGCTGTCAGGATATCGTCCATCGACACGATTCCCAGGAGCTTCTGGTCCTCTACTATGGGAAGACCCGTAATATAATTTTCTTTCATGAGAGCCTGGATACGCCGGAGGGAATCCGTTTTTTTTGCGGTGATCACCGCGGTGCTCATTACATTTTTGATCTTCAGCTTGTAAATAAGTTCCAGGACCACCGAAGGTGAGTCAACGGTGCTGATAGGAATATCATCGTGGATGGAACCGGTATCACTCATGGATAACCCCTTGCTTTCGTTTTTCCAGCAGGTCCTGCGGACCAAGAAGGTATTCTTCAATAAAATCTGCCACTCCGTCATCATCGTTTGTTCTGCGGGTGATCAGATCTGCAATTTGTTTAATGTATTCATCCCCGTTTTTCATACAGACCCCGACTCCGGCCCAGCGGATCATGGCCTCATCGTTCATGGAATCCCCTATGGCAATCACCGATTCCCGGGGAATATTCATCATGGATGCAATTTTTGCCAGGGCCGACCCTTTGTGGCAGTTGGGCGGGAGGATTTCCAGAAAATAGGGTTTGCTGGTAAAAAGGGTTGCATTATCCCCAAGATAATTTTTCAGGATTTGTTCCAGGGGTTTCAAAATCAGCGGATCCCCGGGGATCAGCAGTTTTAAGGGACCGGTCTGAGCCATGGCCCGGAAATCCTCGGTTACCACCTGGTGCAGTCCCGTCAGCTTTACGTCCGCATCGGCAAATTCGTTTCTTCTGGAAACGTAAATGATATCGCCTTCATAAATCTGCACAGGGAACCCCTCCGCATCGGCCAGGTCATACACCATAACCGCGGTTTCCGGGGCTAGTGTGGCCTGATGGATAGTTTCGCCGGTATCGCTTTCCTTGATAACCGCCCCATTGCTGGATATCACGAATCCCTTTTTTTTATGAAGGCCCAGAAAGCGGACAAACTTATCCATGGCTGCGGAGATTCTTCCCGAAGCAAGCACCACCAGAAAGCCCGCGGATTCGGCTTTTTTTATGGCGGACCGGGTCCGCAGGGAAATGGTTAAATCGGTCCTCAATAGAGTGTCGTCCAGGTCCAATGCCAGGATGCCTCGATAGTTCATTGGTTCTCCTTTTTCAGGCTAAAGCTGTTAATCCGTTGGAGCGTGCCCAGGGCTACGCAGGCTTCAAACATAGAAAGCGGGGTGGACATGATAGTCATATTATGTTCCTGGGCAAAGACTTTCATCGCAGGCAGGGGAACCTTGTCATTCACCAGAAGAATTCCCCGGGCCCCCACAATATCCCCGGTGCGGATGGTTTGTTCCGATGCAAGACTGGTTACCATGAGCACATCTTCATAGTCGGTTACCAGTACATCACTCATGAGATCACTGGCAACAATATTCTTAATACGAATGTCTGAAAAATCCGATGATTTATTGACAATATGAGCAGGCAAATTTTCTATAATTTCGCTGAAGGTCATTTTTTCTCCGCATATTCGGTGTATCTGGTCCGGGCTTCCATACCCAGTTTAACATAGGTTTCACTGTTTTCCAGTATACTATGAATTTCTTCGGGCCTCAATGTCCTTACAACTTTTGCGGGGGAACCCATAATAAGCGATGACGGGGGAAAGTCCCTGCCCTGAAGCACCAGGCTTCCCGCGGCAACAATAGAATTTTCCCCAATCCGGGATTTCCCCAGCAACACCGCCCCCATTCCGATCAGGCAGTTATCTTCTATAGTACATGAATGAAGGATTACCCGGTGACCGATGGTAACATTTTTCCCGATTACCGTGGGTACATCCAGATCTCCGTGAATAATTGCTCCATCCTGGATATTGGTATCAATTCCCACCTGTATGGGCGCCACATCCCCCCGGAGAACCGCCGAAAACCAGACGGTCACACCCTTACCAAGGATAACTTTCCCCGCCACTTCGGCATTCCAGGCGATAAAAGCCGCATCTTTTACATCCGGAATATCATCGCCAATTGTATGAACCATCGGCTCCTCCTTTAATTCCAGGATAACCCCAACCTGGCGGCAGTTCAATAGTAAAAATGGAATATCTTTTAACGAATAAAAGCGGATTTTTCTTCCCAGGTCCCTGCAACAGTCCCAGGGACCGGAGCCCCCGGTGATTGAGGCCCTCGAAATCACCCGTGACGGGAAGTTTTTTCTTCCCAGGTCCCTTCGAGAGCCTCAGGGACCGGAGCCCCCGGTGATTGAGGCTCTCGAAATCACCCGTGACGGGAAGTTTTTTTTCTTCCCAGGTCCCTGCGAGAGCCTCAGGGACCGGGAACTCCTTGCTCTGAACCTTTCAAAGGGGCAAAATCATCCTGGGGAACTTTTTACAATCCCGGAATCACTTTAATCTTTCAGCATTACCCGAAGAAAAACCGGATTATGGTCGGAAAACGTAAAATTCATATTAATTGTCCGTACCGATACCAGTTCAACATTGGGAGAAATGATAAAGCCGTCGATGACATAATATTGGGTATCCCCGGGATTTCCGGAATAGGGCCGGTTCAGCAAACGGCAGGAGGGGGTTTCCCTGTCATAGGCAAAACGCCATCCTGGGTTCAGCATATCTTCGGATAAAATTCCGGGTTCAAAAAAATCCCGGTTTATGATGGGAAATTTCTTGAAATCCACCCCCGGAAAAGTCTGGTTAAAATCGCCCCCGGCAATACAGTAATTTCCCTTTTCGTATTCCGCGTTCAGCAGATCCATGAGAACCCTGGTCTGGGCGGCTTTCCCCTCGCCGTCATCATAGGCTTCCAGGTGCAGATTTACCAGGACCAGTTCCTTTTGGGAATCCTTAATGGGAATCCGTTCCACCAGCAGGCAGCGTTTCAGGTTGGCAATTCTGACCGGCCAGGTAAAAGGTACCGGCAGGGAAATCCGGTTTGCACTCTTTACATGGAACTGGTTCAGTATCAGGAGACCACTTTCCACCTTTCCAATGGGATCTTTAGGAGGAATGGGAACCAGGGGTACTTTGAAATTATAAGCAAATGCGCTGCTTCTCCGGATTGTTTCCAAAAGGTAATCCCTTTCATTTATATGATAGGAACGGCGGGACCGGATATCTACTTCCTGCAGGAAGTAGATATCCGGATCCGTACTTTCAAAAAAATCCCGGATGCCCCTCATGTTATTTTTGATAACCTGTTCCGATGCGGGCCTGACGCCGGTTCCCCCATCCATAAAAAAATCCTGGCTTTCATCCAGCGCACCGTAACCGATATTCATGGATAACAGGCTGATAACCTTTCCCGTTTCGGGAAAGCGGTCCCGGTTGTTTTCTACCAATAAAGCTTCGGATGGTTTAGGCTTGAATTCGGTGATGGTAAGGAAAAGGATAACACCGATGAGCAGCAGCAAAACTGCACCCAATATAACCGAGAACCCGATCAATACTTTCCGGATAATCTTTTTCATAGAATTAATAATTCCTGTAAAAATAATTTTTAATGCCCGAGGCTTGTTCAAAATATCAGATTTTGAACAAGCAACCTTAGGGAACCGCTGATTAAACCGGCCGCAATATGCGACCAATCAGCGGTCCCTCCGCAATTCTTTGTTGTACAAAGAATTGCCTACATGAAAGAATACACTGATTAATGCTCTATGGGCATCAATCAGTGTTTCCTTAGATGCGAGTACAGAAAGAATACTATTTTATTTATGGATAAGGAAAAAGTATTCTTTCTGCAGAGCCTTTTCAAAACTAACCGAATTTTGAAAAAGCCTCGCTCCATTGAACGCTAGTATAAAGAAGTTAATTTGTCAGGAAAAACAGAATGGCGGTGAAATAACGTTAGGAAACTTTTAAAAACTTCAGTTTTTAAAAGTTTCCGTTAATAAATCATCCATTGATAATTGGCTTAACCCGCCCGGCAGTCAGGAGCTGCGGGCTTGTTCCCGGAGGCGGAGGCCTCCGGGAGGAATTTTACAAATAACCCTTGGCTTTCAGCAGTTCCGCATTCAGGATGCCCCCCCCGGCGGCTCCCCGGACCGTATTGTGGGACAGTCCCACAAAGCGGATATCAAAGAGATTGCAGGGTCTGATCCTGCCTACGCTGACCGCCATGGCTTTCCCCATGTCCCGGTCTTTCCGGGGCTGGGGCCGGTCGGCTTCCTCCCGGACTATGATGGGATGTTCCGGAGCCATGGGTAATCCCAATTCCTGGGGAACGGCACTGAACTTTTCCCATATGGTCTTTATTGCATCGATGCTGGGTTTCTTTGAACCGAATTCCAGGCTTACGCAGGCGGTATGGCCGTCCACCACGGGGACCCGGTTGCAGTGGGCGGAGATAAGGGGCCCTTCGGCATTTTCAATGACCGTACCCCGGACTGTCCCTAAAATTTTCAGGGGTTCCAGCTCGGATTTTTCTTCTTCACCGCCGATAAAGGGAACCACGTTATCCACCACATCCAGGCTGGGAACGCCGGGATACCCCGCGCCGGAAACCGCCTGCAGGGTGGTTACAAACATGCGCTTAATTTCAAATCCTTCCTGGATCAGGGCCCACACCGGGGTCATATAACTTTGAATGGAACAGTTCGGTTTTACCGCAATAAACCCCTTGTCCCAGCCGCGGTTTTTCTGCTGAACCGGAATAATCTCCGCATGATGGGGATTTACCTCTGCAATGAGCATGGGCACGTCCCCGGTCCACCGGTGGGCCGAGGCATTGGAAACCACGGGAATCCCCGAGGCCGCATAGGTTTCTTCAAGTTTTTTGATTTCATCCTTGGCCATCTCCAGGGCGGAAAAAACGAAAGCACATTTTCCGGCCTTGGAGGCAGCCACCGCCCGGTTTACATCATTGGCATCTTCCACTATCAGGTCTCCCACCGGGGGGTGATAGGAATTGGCCAACTGCCACCGGCCTGCCACTGCTTCCCGGTAGGGCCTTCCCGCGCTGCGGGGGGATGCGGCCACATAGGTAACTTCAAACCAGGGATGGTCCCTTAGAAGGGTTATATATTGCTGGCCCACCATACCGGTGGCGCCCAGAACTCCCACGGGAATTTTCTGCATGATCAAAATCTCCTCTTTTAGTTTAACTCTATCTTTGCAGCCTCAAGGGCTTTCCTCAGGGGCTCTTCCAGTTCCTTTGCCAGGGGCACCATGGGAAGCCTCAGGGCGCCCGCATTAAGGCCGGCCCAGTTCATGGCGGTTTTTATGGGGATGGGGTTGGTATCAAAAAAAGCACCCTTAAAAAGCGGGAGCAGGCCGTAGTGGAGCTTCCTGGCCTCCTCGTAGTTCCCCGAAAGACAGGCCCTGCACAGGGCGGCCACCCTGGCAGGAACCAGGTTGGACACCACCGAAATAATCCCGTCCCCGCCCATGGCACAGAGGGGCAGGGTAAATGAATCATCCCCGGAGAGGAAGGAAAAAATCCGGCCCTCCGCCCTGAGGGGCATAACCACCTCGTTGATCATATCGCCGATCTGGTTGATGTCCCCGGAACTTTCCTTAACGCCGGCGATATTGGGAATTTGGACAATCTTTTTCATCAGTCCCGGGGTGATATTTTTCCCGGTTCTGGATGCTATATTGTATATCACTATGGGAATGTCCACCGCCTCCGCCACGGCATTAAAATGTGCGAGCACCCCCGCATCATTGGGTTTATTGTAATAGGGGGTGACGACGAGCACCGCATCCGCCCCCAGGTCTTTAGCGCGTTTAGTGTTTTCGATGGTATGATGGGTCGAATTTGATCCGGTTCCAACAATAACAGGAAGTTTCCCCTGGACTTCCTCTATGGCAATTTTTATCAGTTTGTCCTGTTCGTCCCGGAAAAGGGTTGGAGTTTCACCGGTGGTTCCCAGGGGAAGCAGGCCATGAACGCCTCCTTCAATCTGAAAACGAACCAGGTCCCGGAAGGCTTCATAATTAACATCCCCATTTTCCTTCATGGGGGTAACAAGGGCAGTATATACGCCCCGGAGCTGTATCATTTTTTACTCCAAAATAAAAATTTTTCAAGTATAATGTATCAATTATTGTATTTTTATGCAATAGTTCGGCGAAAAATGGTATATTTTTACAGGGATTGCCCTGCCCAGTAACTGTTTCCTTTTTTGGTTCATTTCTTTTCCGGTTCGGTTTTATCCTGGATTTCTTCCGTCACCGCACAGCACTGGTCGAATTTATCCAGGATTGATTTTGTCACATCCGGGATCATCTGTTCTTCCATTAATAAGGTGATGATGTCCCCGGGTTTTATATCCGTATTTCCCCGGGGAGCAATAATTTTATCCTTCCGGGTGATCAGGGTAATGGTACATTCCGGGGGCAGTTCCAGGGCGGAAACCTTGCAGGAACCCGCATAACGCTCGCTGTCGATAAACAGTTCCACCAGGTCATAGTTGGTTTCATGGATAGTCACCAGTTCCATGCTGTGTTCCGGCTTGGGAGCTTCCTTGGTGTTCAGCTTGAGGATCTCCGCCAGTTTCCCGATGGTGGTTCCCTGGAAAACAATAGAAAGAATAACCGCAAAAAATACAATACTGAAGATATGCTTCTCCGGATCAAGCCCCGCGGCCAATGGATAAGTGGCAAGAACAATCGGTACGGACCCGCGGATACCGCTCCAGCTAAGGAACGCCTTTTCCTTGAAATTGATTTTCATGAATGGGGTACAGAGCAGCACCGCCACGGGCCTGGCTATAAAAGTAATGATGAGAAACATGGCCAGCCCCAGGAACCATATTTCACCGAAGGTCTTTGGAAACACCAGCAGGCCCAGCAGGATAAAGAGCCCCGTATTGGCAATAAACGAAAGGGTCGATACAAAGGATGATATTTTGGATTTGATGGGAAGTTTGTTGTTTCCCAGGATAAATCCGGCAAAAAACGCGGACAGCATTCCGCTTACATTGATAAGGCTGGCCACACTGTAACTGGCAAGAATAATGGCTATCAGGAAAAGGTAATAGTATCCTTCATCAATGTCCTTAAGTTTCCGGAGCAGGACCTTGCCGATGTTCCCGATGAGCACCCCCATAAGAACCCCGCCGGCCAACTGCCAGAGAAAAAGCAGGATGAATTTACCGGAAAAAGAACTGGTTCCCGCGGCAATACTGATAATCAGGGTGGTGGAAATGATGGCCATGGGGTCGTTGGCGGCGCTTTCAATTTCCGTAATGGATGAGACTTTTTTCTGGATAGGCCGGGACCGTAAAATGGAAAAAACCGCCGCCGCATCGGTGGAGGATATGATGGCGGAAACCATAATTGAATTCATAAAGGTCCATCCGCTGATCAAATAGAAGAAACAGGTACTGACAATCATGGTGATGAGGACCCCCACGGTGGCCAGCAGCGTGGTAGGTACTATAATAGGTTTGAAATCATCCCGGCGTACCCCGTATCCTCCTGCAAAGAGGATGAATATGAGGGCAATATCGGCAATTTCCTGGGTGAGCACCGCATTGTCAAAGTCTATTAATCCGGTGACATCGCTTCCGAAGATTATTCCCAGGGCCAGGGCTAAAATAATCAGGGGGATATTAAATTTTCTGAATATGGCTGCGCCTAAAACCAGGAACATAAGAATAATTGAAATATAAAGTAACACCGATGCCTCCGCAGATCTGATAATTATTTTACTATAAGAAAATATCTAAAATCGCTGCTTTTTAAAAGTGCTCCCGTACTTATTACAGAAATCCCATCAAAACCCGGTCATATTTTAAAAACTTTCTTCACTTACATCTACATTAAAGAATACACCGATTAATGCTCTCTGGGCATTAATCGGTGTTTCCCTAGGGCTGTTTTTTCAAAATTACGGAGCCTGAGGTCCCGCGGATTATGAAAAGCTTCCATAAAAAACATTATAAGCAATAGGCTTACCGAAAACCACAGGTATAATAAAGTTTGAAAAAGGCTCATCCATTTATCCTCTGTGCCATGTCCGGTTAACAATATCCGGGAATCCGGATACACTCAAGGGGAGGTTTTTATGATAGAAAATCAATCCGATCTTATCCCCGGCCTTACAGGGGAAAAATCCGTTCATGCCGGGGCAGAAAATACCGCCCTGGCCATGGGAAGCGGAAATCTGGAAGTATTTGCTACCCCTGCCATGGCAGCCCTGATGGAAGCTGCCGCCCTGGCGGCCATACAGGGAAGTATTCCTGAAGGTTGTTCCACCGTAGGGACGGTTCTCAATATAAAGCATCTTTCCGCCACCCCCATAGGGCTTCAGGTCCGGGCAAAGGCCATATTAAACGAAGTTGACCAGAGAACCCTCCGTTTTTCCGTGGAAGCCTGGGATGATGCGGGGCTCATCGGTGAAGGCAGCCACGAACGGGTGGTTATCAATATAGAAAAATTTATGGGAAAAGCCGAAGCAAAAAAGGTTCCCGGACAATAAATATGGTGAAACCGGGATTTATAATATTCCGGGTCATATTTTTGTTTTACGGAGGAATAATGAAACACAGCTATATGATAATAACAGGTTTTTTGTTAATAAGTATATTTTTGGCCTGCGGCAGTACCGGTATTAATTCCGGCAGGGATCTATACCATGCCGGGACCTATGAAGGAACCGGAGAAGGGTATTTCGGCCTCATAAAAGTAGCCGTAACGGTCACGGAAAATGCGGTGACCGGGGTGGAGGTTTTGTCCCATGCGGATACCGAAGGTATCGGGACCACCGCATTTGAGGATCTGGGCCAGGAAATTATTTCCGTAAATTCCCCCAGTGTGGATGTGGTTACCGGTGCCACCGGCTCAAGTGAGGGATTTCTTGCGGCGGTTAATGATGCCCTATCAAAGGCAAGGATAAAATAATAATTGCTGATGATAGGGAAGGGTATTATTAGAGGGGTGAATCCCAGAAGCCCTTCGACCCTACGAGAACCTCAGGGACCTGCAATTATAATTTATTTCCTGTTCCTTAATTCCCGCTCAAAAACCTTTTTCTTCATGGAATTGGTTTTCCCCATCCAGTAAGGGACAAGGAGCTGCGGGTTACCATCAAGCTGGCGGATCAGGTCATCGTAGGAAGCCATGAAGGATTCTTCCATATATGCTGCAATCAGGCAAAGGTTTTTCCATTCATCCCCGGTGGGACCCTTTTTAATCAGTTCTTCCGCCTTTTTGAGAATGGATGCTTCTATCGCCTTCGCCTTGGCCATGAAATCGTTCAGGTTGATGAGCTCACTAAAAACCGCCCGGTTCAGTTTTTCCCGTTTCAGCCAAAAGGCATAACTATTAATAGGGTCCGTAAAGAGGGGTCCCGATTCAAACCCGGCCATGATTGGTTTGAAAAGAGAAATACACGGTGTGGATGATCCGGTGGCAAACACATAGGGTTTTTCATCTTTATAAAAAACGGCAAAACTTCCGGTACTATGATTATTAATATTTCCGGCATGCATGCACACGCTTTTTAAGTTCCCGCGTTTCATAGCCTTCTTTTGTTCATACTCATGGACCCGGAGGATATCCAGGCATTTGGAAAGATCCATTTCATTCACCCGGGACAGGTGTTCCTCTCCAAGTTTTTTCCGTGAGGATGATCCGGAAAAAAACGAAAAGATTCCTTCCGTATTATTTTGGGCAAAATTGCCTTCCTGGGTGGAAAAATCATAATCCGACTCCAGTGACAGCCGGTTGGAAATATTGCACTGGCCCTCGAGCTTTTTAACCGCATAATCATAACCCGCGGTTTCAAGAAGATACGCTTCCCGGGCATCACAGATCAGGTAAGAATTATCATAGTAAAATTCCCTGTCATACCCGCAGTTTCCGCCCTGGCCGTGCTTCCTGAGCAAATTGATTATTACTTCCATGGCTTCTTTGGCGGAGGCGCCCCGTTCAAGTCCCAGCCGGATATAATCCATGCCAATAATTGAAGGAACCTTTTTCTCGCTGCTCCTGGTAAAAACCGCCTCATTTCCAATGGCAACACCCTTTTCATTGATTCCCATTTCGGCGCCCCAGGTCCAACTGGGTTTATACAAAATACAGGAAAATGACGGAGCATCATCAATGGTAATATAAGTTAAATTCAGCGGGCCGTTTCCGTTTCTGGCTTCGGACCATACTACCAGATTAGGCTCATTGGCACTCCGGTCACTGTTTTTCAAAAAAACCGAAGAAGACTGGTCAAAATGTTTCCATAGGGTATCACACATACGCAGAATTATACGTTTTTTTCTGCTTAAAAACAAGAAAATTGTATTATACTGAAAATATGGATGATTGTATTTTCTGTAAAATAGTTAGTGGGGACATACCGAGTCAGAAAATTTACGAGGATGATGAGATCCTGGCTTTTCAGGATGTTAATCCCCAGGCACCGGTTCACTTTCTGGTAATTCCCAAAAAGCATATTCCCAATCTTATGGAACTTGGCCTGGCGGATACATACCTTATGGGAAAAATCCTGCATAAAGCCCAGGAGATTGCCGTGGAATCGGGCTGTTCCGAAAAAGGGGCCCGGTTTGTTATTAACTGCAAATCCGACGGCGGACAGACGGTGAATCATATTCATCTGCATGTTCTGGGCGGACGGCCCATGACCTGGCCTCCGGGCTGATCCTCAGGGAAAAATTTTTATCCGGGTATGCCGGATTTTTAGAGATTTTAATGGCAATGATTCTTTGGAGAGTATTATGGAACCGATAAAAGTTCTTTTGCTGGGTGCGGGTAACCGCGGCATGTATGCATATGGGGAATATGCAAAGATGAATCCTAAAATGATGAAGATTGCAGCCATTGCCGAACCCGACGATGCCAAGCGGAAAAAAATCCAGATGGATCATAAAATCCCCGATGATTATGCCTTCAGCAGCTGGGAAGACGGTTTTGTAAATATGCCCGTTGGGACAGAAGCGGTTATTATCACCACCCAGGATAAAATGCATATCGGACCTATCCGGGAAGCGATGAAACGTAATATGCATATCCTCTGTGAAAAACCCATCGTTCCCACCGCGGAGGAATGCCGGGCGCTGGAACCGGAGGCTGTGAAATACAATAAGGTGTTTATCATAGCCCATGTACTTAAGTACACCGCATTTTTTTCAAAGATCAAGAAAATGCTCCACGCCGGAAGAATTGGAAAACTGATCGGTATTGATCTGCAGGAACATGTGGGACATATCCATATGTCCCACAGTTTTGTCCGGGGAAACTGGCGGAACCTGCAGGAATCCCCGCCCATGATCCTGGCCAAAAGCTGCCATGATATGGATATGCTCCTCTGGCTTGCGGGTGCCGACTGTGAATCCCTCAATTCCTACGGGGCGCTGAATTATTTTAAACCGGAAAATGCTCCCCCGGGAGCTCCTAAACGCTGCCTGGACGGCTGCCCCCATATGCTGGACTGTCCGTATCATGTATCAAAAATCTACCTGACCAATGATACCGACTGGCCGGTGAATGTGATCACCACGGATTTATCAATTGAAGGCCGGGTGAAAGCCCTGGAAAACGGTCCCTATGGAAGATGTGTTTTTCATTGTGACAACAATGTGGTGGACCACCAGACTGTCCAGATGAAGTTTGCCAACGGAGTTACCGCCACCTTTACCATGACGGGTTTCAGTATGAATATTACCCGGCAGATCACCCTGTTCGGAACCGCCGGGGAAATATCCGGGGATTTGGATGGAAACACCATCACCGTAAAGGAATTTTCATCCAGGAATATAGAAAAGATTGATGTGGCTATTCCCTTTGGGGGCCATTCCGGCGGGGATGTGAATCTTGCAACGGAATTTGTCAGCCTCATCCGGGGCGAAAGCCATAGTCCCCGGACTACCGCCAGGGATTCCTTCCAAAGTCATTTCATGGCCTTTGCGGCGGAAAAATCCCGGCTCAACGGAGCCCAGATAATTACCATGGATGATTTTAAAAGGCACGGATAATTACATCTGTTTCGAAATTTGGTTATTTAATCAGCACCATAAGCAGAGCCAGGTCCCCCTGGCGGACTCCCTGAATCCGGGCAGCCTGCCCCAGGGTTTGGGGTCTGACTTTTAAAAGTTTTTCCCTGGCCTCTGCGGATAGCCCCTTTATGGCAGCATAATCCAGATCCCCGGGAATCCTGATGGATTCCATTTTTGCGGTCCTTGCTGCGGCCCGTTCTTCTTTTTGGATATACCCGGCATACTTAATATCCAGGTTGGTCCGTTCCAGCCATTCATAGGGAAGGTCCATCAGGGCCGGTGCATAATCAACAATATCATCCGGACTTACCCTGCTGTCGGCCAGGGCTTTTTCCAGGGTCTCCCCAATGTGGGGGACCAGATTTCCCTGGGCGTTTCCGGGAATCCGTTTGCTCCGGAGAAGATCCGTGATTTCACTGATATCCTGGGTTTTTTTCAGGAACCGTTCCCACCGTTCATCATCCACCAGGCCGGTCTGGCGGCCCGTTGGTGTCAGACGGGTATCCGCGGTATCGTGGCGGAGCATGAGCCGGTGTTCCGCCCGGCTGGTGAACATCCGGTAGGGTTCCTTGGCACCCTGGGTGGTAAGGTCATCAATGAGGACCCCAATGTATGCTTCGGAACGGCTTAATACCAGGGGCGGTTTTCCCTGGAGTTTCATCACCGTATTGATCCCCGCCATAATTCCCTGGGCCGCCGCTTCCTCGTAACCCGAACTGCCGTTGGTCTGGCCTGCCATAAAAAGACCTTCCATCCGTTTTGATTCCAGGGAAGGCAGGAGATCCATGGGATCCACATAGTCGTATTCCACCGCATAACCCGGACGGACAATAACCGCTTCCTCCAATCCGGGAATAGTATGGATAAAATCAGACTGCACGTCCTCCGGCAGGGAACTTGAAGCGCCGTTCAGGTACATCTCATGGGTATAAAGACCTTCGGGTTCAATAAAAATATGATGCCGTTCCCGGTCCCTGAATCGGACCACCTTATCTTCAATTGAAGGGCAGTACCGGGGACCAATCCCCACGATTTTCCCGCCGTACAAAGGAGACCTGCCGATGTTTGCCGCAATAATCTCATGGGTCTTTTCATTGGTAAAGGTAATCCAGCAGGGGATGGACGGCCGGTCAGGGATGGTTCCCGGTTCCGTATCAAAGGTAAAGGGTGATGGTGTTTCGCCATCCTGTTTTTCGGTTTTGGAAAAATCGATGGAATTCCCGGCTATCCGGGCGGGGGTTCCTGTTTTAAGACGTCCCACGGGGAAACCCCGGCTGCGGAGGCTGGTTCCCAGGCCAAGAGCAGCGGGTTCGCCCAGCCTTCCCTGGAGCGCATCATATTCCCCGATAAAGATTTTCCCTTCCATAAAGGTACCGGTACTCAGGATAACCGCCCTGGCCCCAATCCGGTGCCCCCTTTCGGTGATTACCCCTTCTACCCGTTTCCCGTCCCCGGATACCAGCAGATCCGTTACGGTGTCCATCAGCAGGGTGAGACCCTTTTGCTGTTCCACCTTCTGCCGGGCAATAGATTGATACAGGGCTTTATCAGCCTGGGCTCTGGGAGCCTGAACCGCGGGACCCCTGGAACGGTTCAGGACCCGGTACTGGATCATGGAAGCGTCGGTGATTTTTCCCATCTCACCCCCCAGGGCATCCACCTCCCGGATAATGTTTCCCTTGGAGAGACCCCCCATGGCGGGGTTGCACGACAGGAGCCCCATCCTGTCGGGGTTCTGGGTGATTAATGCGGCGGAAAATCCCAGCCGGGACACCGCCAGGCTGGCTTCAATTCCCGCATGGCCTCCGCCTACAACTATACAATCGAAATCCATACTTTATTTTCCTATACAAAAACGGCTGAACATGGTATCCAATATTTCCGCGGTGGATACTTCCCCGGTAATTTCCCCCAGGGCATTTACCGCATCCCGGAGAAGGGGCGCAATAATGTCCAGGGGCCGCATCTGGTCTGCCAGTTCCAGAGCTTCCTCCAGGGAAAGTTCTGCCCTGCGGATCAGGTCCCTCTGGCGTTCGGTGGCAATCCCCGTATTTCCGGAGGAATCCTCCTGGGATTTTCCGCCGAATTTTTCCTCCAGGGTTGTTTCGATAACCCTTCCCAATACATCGATGCCGAGATTCTTTTTTGCACTCACCGGAAGCAGGGCTTTTACATAATCAGCTTTCACCGAACCCGGGAGAGGGCTGATATCAACCTTATTCCACAAAAGCACCATAGGAGCCGGGGTATCTTCATTTTGATGGAACAGTCTGATAAAGTCCCGGTCCTCCTCAAGGATACCCTGGTTTCCATCCAGGATGTACAAAACCAGATCCGCGGCATTAAGAAAACTGCGGCTCCGTTCAATGCCAAGAAGTTCTATGGGGTCGCTGGATTCCTGAAAGCCCGCGGTATCAATTAACCGGATGGGAATTCCTCCAATGGCTATCCAGGCTTCAATCCAGTCCCGGGTGGTTCCGGGAATATCCGTCACTATGGAACGGTCTTCCTTTAAAAGGGTATTAAAAAGGCTGGACTTTCCCGCGTTGGGCCGGCCGGCGATAACCACCAGCGCTCCCTGGCTGAATAACCGTTCCCGGTTGTAGGAGGCGGACAGGATCTTGATCCGCTCCAGGGATTCTTCCACCAGGGGCCGGTCGGGCAAACGGCCGGCCACTTCATCATCCGGGACAACCCCTCCCCCGGAGGCGCTTAATCCGGCACCGTCGTCCTCGGAATAATCCAGGAACAGTTCCGTACTGGCCAGAGCCTGGACCAGGAGACCCTTAACACTGTTTATTTCAGCTTCCAGGGCGCCCGCGAGACGGTTTACCGCATGGGTCCGGCCTTCATCGGATTTGGCGGACACCAGTTCCATGACCGATTCCGCCCTGGTCAGATCGAGTTTTCCGTTCATAAAAGCCCGGAAGGTAAATTCCCCGGGCAAGGCTTCCCGGAATTCCAGCTCCCGGAGCCGTTTCATGACACCCCGGGCAGCGGCGATTCCGCCGTGGCAGGAAATATCGATACTATCCTCCCCGGTGTACGATTTGGGGGCCCTGAAAACCGAAACCAGGACTTCATCAATATTATTTTTTTCATCGTCCAGGACCCAGCCATGGACAATAGTATTTCCGGGAGCTTCCAGCAGCGCCCTGGGACGGGAAAATCCCCGGGAAAAAAGTTCTATACAAGATTTTCCCGACACCCGGATGAGCGCCAGGGCGCTTTCACCCAGGGGAGTTGCATGGGCAGCAATTGGCGTTTCGTCGCCGTAGGATCCTTTTATCATGCCATAAGCATACCCGGAATGGACCGGGATGGACAAGCTTTTTACCTGAAACCGGACGGTATAATACAATTCCCTGTAAACGATTCTCCTCTGTGTACTCTTTTTTCATTGAGGATATCCGGAACTTTCGGAGGCTCATATTTACACCGGTATGTTATTCGAAAGTCTGGTTTAATACCCCGCGGCAAGCCGCAGGGAGTTTCGCTGATTTCCGGCGCTGCCCTTGCGTAAACTCCATAAGCCCAGCTACAATTATTATATGAAAGGTATTATTGTTGCTGCGGGATACGGAACGAGGTTTCTTCCGGTCACAAAAACGGTTCCCAAGGAAATGCTTCCCATTGTGAATATTCCCTCTATAGCCTTTATTGTAGATGAATTCGTCCGGTCCGGAATTGAAGATATTATCATTATTACATCCCGGCGGAAAAAAGTCCTGGAAGATTATTTTGACCGGGAGATTGAGCTGGAATATGTTTTTGAAAAGGAACATAAAACGGACAGGCTGGACCGGATTATGCCGCCGGCGAATGTCCGGTTTGCCTATGTCCGGCAGCAGCAGATGCTTGGCACAGGTCATGCCCTGCTGCAGGTGAAAAACTTGGCCGGGGATGTCCCGTGTATTGTGGCTTATCCGGATGATCTTCACCTGGGTGAACCGCCTTTATCTTCCCAGCTTATGCAGGCCTGGCGGGAAACCGGCTGTTCGGTGATGGCCACAATTTACGAAAAGGGCGATGTCAGCCGTTATGGGGTCCTGGATATTGCCGCCGACGGAAAACACGTCCGGTCAATTGTGGAAAAACCCCGGATGGGAACAGAGCCCAGCCATGAAATATCCATTGGGCGTTACTTATACACCCCGGATTTCTTTAATTATCTTGAGGAAGGCTGGGAACGCCACGAAGGCGGTGAGTATCACCATGTGTATGCGTTAAACAAGCTGATGAACGACGGAAAAGTGGTTTTTAAACGGGTATCGGGAAAGCGGATGGATACGGGGGAACCCGAGGGGTATCTTGAATCGATACTAAGCTACGCCGAAACAGTACCTTCCCTCAAAAGGGTTCTGGATTCCTACTTTGAAAAACGGAAACCATGATTTTAGGAGCATAAGGTCCGCAATATAGGAAACCTCCGGTGATTGGGGCCACTTGTCCTGAGCCTGTCAAAAGGTCAAAACCACCTGCGGGATTTGTGTTCCAAGGACCGGTATATCCTAGGGATAAGCGTAGTTTTTGCCTGCGGGTTTACACAGGCTTGTCTTTTCTTCCTGCCAAACCGGTTTGTATAAAGAGCCAGGGAATTCCCGCGGTTACCCCAGCGCCGGTAATGGCAAACACCAGGAATGTGGTGATCCGGTAGAAACTTGAAGCTTCCCCGATAATACCAATAATTTTTGTTCCCAGAAATAATATAACCCCGGTACAGGCTATACCCAGCAGATATCTCAGAAACAGGGTAAGCGGACCCGCATCCTTTCCTTGGCGGGTTTTCCGGACATCAAAAGGAAAAAACCGGATCATTAGGGTATAACCCATGCCCTGACCAAGGAATACCCCCGCCATTACCAGGTCTGTTGGATTAAGCAATAACATGATAAAAGAAACCGCCGCAGTAATTATCAGCCTGAACCGGACACTGGCAACTTCCAGAACCTGTATAATCCGGTCTGCAAAAAGCCAATAAAGTACCAGTACAATAAGCCCCACAATCCAGCCGCCGAAAATGTCCGTGGGAAAGTGTACCCCCAGGTAAAGCCGGGTAAAACTTATTACCAGGGTAATCAGGATTGCAGCCACGTAAAAAACCGGCTTTTTCAGCCAGGAAGCAAAGCCCATAAAAAATACCAATGAATTCTGCGCATGACCCGATGGAAGCCCAAAGGTAGATTCCAGGGCTCTCCCGACGGAAGGGTCCAGATCATACGGCCGGGGTTGTTTAAAGATTACCTTCAGGAAACTGTTCACCCAGTTGGAAAAAACCAGGAGGATGCTTAGCCTCATCCCCGCCCGGTCATCCACGCACCATAGGATATAAAAAAGCATTACCAAATAGATAATCCCCGCGCCCAGGGTTGTAATAAAAACAACCACCGAGGTCAAAGGAGGATTTTCAATAGTTTGTATTGTCCGGATCAAATCAATACCCCATTGATACATGGCTTGTAATTTTTCCATAATTCACCTCATAATTCATTACATTCAAGGAATCTTATTCCCAAGGTACTCAATAATTGCCTTCTTTATCAAGTTATCAAAATTATGGTAAGATTAAAACGATAATATTGTACACATTGCAGGATGTATTTTTGGCAATTCCAGAAAGAATATCCTCCATATTTTAATTCATGATTAGTATATTATTTATATAGAAGAAAATACCGACTGAAAAAATGGTCAGAAGGGATATTTTTTTAACCGGTATTAAGTGTGTAACTATTGAGGCTTTTTCAAAATGTCAAATTTTGAAAAAGGCTCTATTATTAAATCAATCAACAACCCCGCCCAAGCAGCGGGGAATGCTGGTTCTGTAAGGTAATGATTTTATGCGGGTTTAATACACGCTCTTTAGGGCGATTATTTGAAACAACAAAAAATTGTTGTACGTGTATTAAACCCGCCGGCGAATAAAAAATGGCAGGATAATATTATTAGTTTGATAGTGGTTCATAACTATGAACCCAGAGGGTGGTGCGTTGTACCATCACCCCAATAATATATGAAGATATATTGAGAGGCATATATGAAAAAGTTTGCAATTATTTTACTGATTGCGGTACTTTTTTCAAAAATCTCTTTTTCTCTTTTTGCAGATGAATCTGGATCCTCTGATAGTAAGGTCTTAAATTTTGTTATTAATATTGATGAATCAACTATTATTGACCGCCTTCTTTATACCGCATTCCAGCGGATAGGATACACAATTACCATGGATGCCTCCCCCATGACTTATGCCATACAAATGGCAAACAGCGGAGAACGGGATGGTCTGGCGTCCCAGGTTGCGGGGATTGAAAAAACATTTCCTAACCTGGTCATGGTCCCGGAACAGCTCCTGGAAGTGAGTTTTCCCATATTTGCCCGGAAGGATTTTAACAGAACTATTGATAAATGGTCGGATCTTTCAAATCTCCGGATAGGGCACATATTCCAGAAGACATATATCATCAACCACCTGCCAAAGGATATTGCCGGAACCATCCAGAGAGAAACCTTTTATGAACTGAACCTTGCCCTTGAAAGAGGGGAGTGTGACGTAATCATCAATAGCAGCACCTTCGATATAGAATTAATTGTTTCTGAAAATGTGAAACGGATTGGAACCCTGGACCGGCTGCCTTCATATACATACGTTAATAAAAAATACCAGGACCTGATTCCGGCGGTTTCGAAAAGTCTGGCGGAAATGAAAACCGATGGAACCTATGAGAAGATCATTCAAGGCATGCCCTTGGAAGAAAAGCGTTTTGCAGAGGTTTTGTACTTGTCTTCGTATTTTCCTGATGATCCCTGGGATAAACGGATCAAAGAAGGAATCGAATCGGTTTTTAATAATAGGGGTACCATTTCCTATCATAATATTCCTCTTTACTCAAACCGGTTCAGGACAGAATACGAACGGGCTAAAAATGCTTATTATTCCATCAGGACACTCCTTCTTTCCAATCCTCCTGATGTGATACTGGTTTCGGACAACAATGCCCTTTCTTTTGTCTGTGATTATTATAGTGTGTTTTTTAAGGGTATCCCCGTGGTATTCACCGGTATTAATGGGGATTACGATTTCCTTTGGGAACTGGGAGGAAACTGTACCGGTGTCTGGGAATCAATACCCGCGGCGGAAACGGTGGAACAGATTTTAAAATTTTTTCCGGCCACGGAACATCTTTTTATTATCAATGATTATTCCGAGTCCGGGATTGCCTGGCGGGGGGAAATTGAACGGGAGCTTGAACCATACGACGGCAAATTAAATATCACCTTCAATGAAAATATTCCCGGGGGAGAATTGATTAATGCCATCGGTAATTTACCCGCCAACAGCGCAGTCCTGATGGGCAGTTATTATATCGACGGTAATGGCATTTATTTTTCCGATATGGAAATTGAAAAGCTGATTCAATCCAGCACCAGCATACCGGTTTTTGGAATGCTTTACCCTAGGGCAGGCCGGGGACAGGTGGGCGGAAAATATATAGATCCCGGAATTCAGGGCAGGCTGGGGGCCGAGATGGCTCTGCAGGTACTGGACGGAAAACCCGCCTCTGAAATTGCCTTTATCAGGGATACCTCAAATCTTAACCGCTGGATTTTTGATGACCAGCTGATGAAAAGATTTTCCCTAAGCAAAAAACTTCTTCCTCCCGGATCTGAACTGATAAATTACACACCCGCATTGTATGAGTCCAATCCCCAGGCATTCATATTGTTTATTGCTCTAGGATTTCTGGGGGTTTTCACAATTACCGGGCTTACCATTTTTACTATAACCATGCGGAAGAAAAACTCTTACCTGCTGGAAACACAAAAAAGCCTGCATACCGCCGAGGAACTCCTGGAAAAAGACGCGGAAGTCCTGGAGACCAAGGAACGGCTGGACATCGCCCTTTCTTCTTCCCATGCGGGGGTCTGGGAAATTTCCAATTATAATAGGACATTTTCATTTGATGAAAACACGTCCAAATTATTTGATATTCATGAAGCATCCCCAATAACATTGGACCATTTTTCGACCCTTTTAAAGCAAAGGATGCCTGATTTTAAGGACGATGAATATTTCAATAAGCTGGCGTCGTTGGATGTAATGGATTCTTATATACCTGAAGAAATAGAAATTACCTTAAAGAATGGGGAAATCCGCTATCTTAATAATCATGTAAAAACTATTTTTGGGGAAACCGGCGGGCTCATCAGGATTATTGGAATGACCATGGACATTACCACCAGGGTGAAAATGGCCCAGGATCTTCAGCTTGCCAAGGAGACTGCGGATTTGGCGAACCAGTCAAAAAGCCGTTTCCTGTCAAACATGAGCCATGAAATACGGACTCCCATGAATGCCATCATTGGTATGGTAAAGATCATGAAAGATTCGGCTGATCTGGACAGAATAAGAACCTGCATCTCCACCGTGGAAACATCTTCCACACACCTTTTATCCTTAATAAATGACATACTGGATATTTCAAAAATTGAATCAGGCAAGATCGAGCTTTTTAACGAACCCTTTAATATGGAAGACGTTCTACGCAACTTAGTCAGTGTGGTTTCGGTTAAAGCAAAGGAAAAGGGGCAGGAAATTCTCATCCGCCTTGATCGGGATATACCAGATCTCTGCGGAGATTCCATGCGGCTGGTCCAGGTTATCATGAATCTTCTTACCAATGCCATAAAATTTTCGGATGACAATTCAAAAATAATTGCCTCGATTAAAGAGAAGGAGCGGTTGGGCAACCGGATTATGCTGGAAGTTTCGGTTAAGGATTATGGGATTGGACTTACGGAAAAACAGATTGATGGATTGTTCCAGGCGTTTCAGCAGGCGGATAACAGTATTACTAAGCGGTACGGCGGTACAGGTTTAGGACTGGCAATTTCAAAAAAAATTGTCAACCTTATGGAAGGTGATATTTGGGTAGAAAGCGCTCCTGGTAAGGGAAGCAAGTTTACCTTTACTGTTTGGTTCAATTTAACCGGGACGGAGAAAAACAAAGCCGGGATAAATCTTAAGAACGCCAGTCAAATCCATGTTCTTGTGGTGGATGATTATCCTGAGGTCACGGAATATATTTGCTCGATCCTTGAATTAAATGGCATTCAATCCAAGAAAGCCGCCGGATATGATGAGGCGGTTCAGGTCCTTGAAACCTGTGAAGCTGAAAATAACAGAATAAATCTGATTTTGATGGATTATCATCTGGGCGAAGTGGACGGCATAGAAGCGGCCCGGAGAATTTGTGTGGAGGGTAAAAAATCGGCGGTGGTAATTCTCATGTCGGTTTATGATATTGACCCGATCTGGGAAAAAGTGAAAGAGGCGGGCATCAAAATTTTTCTTCCAAAACCCGTATTACCCGGGGATCTGCTCAAGGCGATAAATGATGCATTCGGGATTAAGACCGGCGTAGTTAAACCAAAAGAGGCGAAAAAAATTATTTCTTTTCCGGGGAAACGTATTCTGCTGGTTGAGGACATTGAGATTAACCGGGAAATCGTCAAGGCTCTTTTGGAGTCATCCCAGATTGCCATAACCGAGGCGGAAAACGGCAGAGCAGCGGTGGACCTGTTTGAAGCATCTCCGGATTCCTTTGATCTGATTCTTATGGATATCCAAATGCCAGTGATGGATGGGTATACCGCCACCCGGTTCATCCGGGAAAGCCGTCACAGCCAGGGAGCAAAAATTCCCATTATCGCTATGACGGCCAACGCTTTCCGGGATGATGTGGAGGCGGCAATTCAGGCTCAAATGAACGGACACATAAGTAAACCTATTGATGAAGAAAAGCTTTACAAAGAGCTTGATACATACCTGTCAGGGTGTTAGTTTTCCGGAAAGCAATTATGTAATACGATACAAGAAACAATGCATGAATTCATAACTCTGACACGGGTGTCTTTGACCCCCGTCAAATCAGCCCCCGGATATATTTAAATTCCAACCGCTTCCGTCTCCATTATGGGAAATATGCCATTCTTTTTTTATAAGCCTGTTCAGAAAAACCTCATCATGACTGATCAGCAGCAATGAAGCCCGGCTTTCCAGAAGGGCTTCTTCCAAAAGCATTGTTGAAGGGAGATCCAGGTGATTAGTCGGTTCATCCATGATAATAAGGGATGCCTGTTTGAAAACCCCTTCCGCAATAAGCAGTTTCCTGATTTCCCCGGGGCTGGGTAAAGCCGACTGCAGCAGATTCTCCGGAGCAGACCCCAACCGGGCAAAACGGGACATTACCTCACCGCGGGTTCTTTCATCTTCTTTAAAAAACCTGGCAATGATCTGTTCGCTTTCTTCGATGCTGATTTCCTGGGGAATATATAAACATGAAACTGATTCGGGGAGCATTTCAATAATCCTCCGGATTAGTGTGGTTTTCCCTGAACCATTTGCCCCGGTCAGGCCAATGGTATCGCCGGGGCTCATAATGAGTGCCGGATGGGTCAGAGTTTTTTCGTTTCCCAATTCAATAACACCTTCCTCAAGATAAAAAAAACGGTCCATCTGGGCCTGGCTCCCGGTAATCCGGATACCCCGGGGGCCTTCTGCTTTTACTGAGGTTCCTGAAATCTTCTGATCCAACTGGCCTATCCTGGTTTCCATGCGCTGGTATAAATTGGTCATTACCGCATCCTTATTGGTCAGCCGGGCCCTGTTGATTTTTCCCCGGGTATCGCTGTCCCCGGGAGCAAGGTTTTTCTTTGACAGCCTTTTTTCCGCACCATCCCCCAGCCTTCGCCGGCGGTCTGCTTCAACCTGTAGGCGTTCCCTTTCATCGGTAAGTTTCTTCCGGATTCTCTGTCTTTCAAGCTGTTCCCGTTCTTCCTCCTGTAGCCCCTGACTCACCCCTCCGGGCCTGAGGATGACCGAAGGAGTTTTCAGGAAAAGGCACTGATAACAGAGAAAATCCAGCAGTGAGCGGTCGTGGCTGACCAAAAGTCCTATTCCGGAATATTCCGCCAGGGCATCCCTGATAAGGTTCCTGGCTTCCCGGTCAAGATGGTTGGTAGGTTCATCTATTGCCAGCGATGCCGGGTCCCGCCAGAGGGCAATTCCCAATTGGGTTCTTTTCCGTTCGCCATGACTTAAGGTTTCCCAGCGCCATGGCCAGTCACCTTCAATCTTCAGCCGGTCCATCAAGTAACCCGCATGGTTATCATCGGAATAAAAAAAATCTTCCCAGAGTTGAGGCAGTTCATCGGTTCTCTGGTCACAGTAAATTACCGGCTGGGGGATTTTTACAGAACCCGTCGAAGGAGTCAATAATCCTGCGGCAAGCAGAAGCAGGGTGCTTTTCCCGGATCCATTTTCCCCGGCTACCCCGGTCCAGCCGGTATGAAGATCAAAGGAAATTTGTTCCAGCACAGGAAACACCGAGGAAGGGTAATAAAAATCAACGGATTTGAAAGATAAAAACGATTGTGTCATGGAGGGCCTCCATAAAAACGGCTGCCCTAATCAAGAAAGGATTTTGAGAAGGGTTATAAGAACAAAAAGGGAGTGCCGTTATAATAATCTGTCCCTTTTGTTTTTATATCCTCATTTCTCCGCTTATCCTTTTAATAGATTTTTTTGCAGAAACAGAAAATCATGCTCCGTTCCTGCTGATAAAATAACGCATTCCCGGAAAAATGTCCAGAGTTGTTAGTGGTGGTACCATGAATTAAAAAATCAGATAGGTAGGGAACACAGAGGTAAAGCAGGATTAATACCATAAAAATATTAAACCGCCATGCATAAAATAGGGATATGCTTTCGATATTATGTAATGCAAGTATATTTTGAAATGACAATCTTCTTAAATCGACATACCCCGCGGCAAGCAACGTGTATGTTGGTTCTGTAAAGTAAGGATTATATGCGGGTTTCATTCACGCAAAACAATTTCTTTGTTGCTTCAAAAATACGCCCTAAAGAGCATGTGCTAAACCCTCCTGAGAATAAAAAAGGCTGCTCCATGAGCAGCCTTTTGATAATTCCCTATGGGGCCGGTTTTTTAGAACCCTTCGTAGAAGGCTTCTTTTACCCGGTCTATGGCAGTAGCCTGTTCCTTGGTGGGAGGGGTGTCAACTTTTACACCGTTTAGGACATCGTTGATCTGCCGCTGAAGTATTTCTTTATCAATTGATATGAGAACAAAATAGTCATACTCTTCCCGGTCTACGCTTTTGCCATCAGCCTTGAAAAACCGTTTTAAGATCCAGAAATCGGTTTCTTTCCTGGCGCCGGAATAGGATGCATCGGAGGCACTCTTAACTACGTTTTCAAAGTAACGGCCGTAAGCATCATCAGGACTGCCCGCGGCAGCACCGGCAAAACGGGCCTGCACCCTGGAGGATACCATCCGGGACATGTCCTGGGCAACGGTAAAACCGGAGGACCACTGGCGGAGGGCATTCAGGTTGGTGCCGCTGTCTTCGCCGATAAATACATATTTGTTCTTGTACTGATCCATGGCCTCAACCCCGGTTACACCGTCTGAAATGTAACGGGTTACCCATTCAGGTACATCCTGGCCCACAGCCTTGGTCTTATGATCGATAACTACATAAGCATCAGTTTTCTGCTGATATTCAGGGGCAGGTCCAAGGGTGGTTGATTTTGATTTACTTGCACATCCAGCAAAAACTAATGCTGCAATGACAATTGAGAAAATCAATGTTCTCTTCATAATGAAATCTCCTTAATAATTAAAATGCATAAAATACATTCTATAAATACTTATAACAAATACTATCACAAATAAAATAAAATTCAATTCAGTATAACCGGAAATTTCAGTAATATCCTCAACCGGCAGCGGGATATCATTATTTGGTTCCTGTTTCTGTCTGGCCATATCCCTGAATAATCCCCGGGGGACATATTATTCAACACTGAAAACAGAATTAATTGCACCGGGTATCAGAATTATTTTTAGGGAACCGCTGATTAAACCGGTCGCAATATGCGACCAATCAGCGGTTCCCTCCGCAATTCTTTGCTGCACAAAGAATTGTCTGCATTAAAGAATATACTGATTAATGCTCTATGGGCATTAATCAGTGTTTCCTTAGATTTCCGGCTCCACTTAACCGGAAATCCTAAAGGTTTTTCCGGTTAAGTTCCAGGAAAAATTCATCGATAATCGCCACATCTTTGGATGTTAAATCCTGGGCGTTTTCATCAACTATTTCCTGCTTGGGTTTATTATGCTTTGCTCCAAAACGGAATATTCCGTCCCCTGATAATGTTCCTTTATAGGGAATGGCAATTTTTTTTGTGCTTAACAGGGGTTTTTGAAGTTCCAGGTAAGCTGAAAATTCATTCTTGTAGGAATAAAAATTGAGGGTGGTAATGATAAATTCCTTGTTTGCAAGTAAATCCGAGGAAATTAATTCCTGGTAAACCTCCGAACCATTCTGAATAAACAGCAGCAACCCTTCTTTTTCTATCAGCACTTCCATGTTTAGGCTTGGGACATCCGAGCCGGCCGTTTTAAATGAACCCTGGAAAAGGGTACCCTCATTTTTAGGGGCAAATCTGATTTTCAGTGTATGGAGGTCGTATTCCGTATCACTTTCGTTGTTTAATGATACTGAAAAATCAGGGATATCATATGCATCATCGGGGCCGACAACCAGGCCGTATACATCGGAAAGGGGTTCCCACCGGGGAGGATTTTCCTGGGTTTTAACCAGGATTGCCCCATTCCAGCGGGATTCCTTGGATGGTTCCAGATTGCCCTTGAATTCATACCAATAAACCGCATCCCCCGCCTCAGCGCCAAAGCTATGGGGATTTACCGCTTTGGAAGACACCGGGAGGGACAGTTCCTTCACGATTCCCTTAGTATCTTTAGCGGGTTTGTTGTCGGCCAGGAAGGGGAAAATTTCCACTTTTATAGCCTGAAAACCGGTAGTTTCGGGAACGGTCCATAAAAGATGATGATAATATTCTGATAATTTACCCGCCCCGATCTGTTTCTCGCCATTGTACCAAACGATATAGGGATCCAGCCCCTCATCGGAGGTGATGGCCACTTCTAAAAGAATGGTAATCCCCGGGGGAATAAGCTGCGGACCTTCGGATACACCGGGCAAATAACATCTGATATCATCAATAGAGAAATTCAGGTCTGATACATAATATACAATCTGGCTGGACCGGTGCAGCACGTCCTTCCCGCCCAAAACATTAAAAAACAGGGTATACTGGCCGACTTTCAAATCCTTGGGGAATGAAAAAACAGGAAATGCCTTGTTTAAATCGTTGACGGTCACTAAAACACCCTTGTTTTCGGATGAATCCCTGCCCGGCAAGGAGTAATTTATGGCTTCACTGACCATATTTCCCGAAGAATCTTCTATATATACCTGAAGTCCCGTAAGATCCGGATCATCCGAAATGTGGTTCAGGAAGGCTGGTCTGATGGTATCGCCATTTTTAATTATTGAATAATCTTTTATCATTTTGTTGTTTACATAGGCGCTTACCCGGTAATTGGAAGTTCCCGAAGGGAAAAGGGTATTCATTTCGCCGCATGAAACGAAAACGGTTATTATAAATGAGAAAAATAAAACTCTTTTTAAAATCTGCTTACACATACCCAATAATATTATACCATCATTATCGTTAAATTTCCAGTATAAAAAAAAGAGAAACTTAACACCTGTTAGGGGGTTGAGAAGTTCCTGTAAAACTATACAATAAAATCATGCGGGCGACGAAAGCAATGATCCATTTGGATCGGTTAAAGGCAAATATCGAATCGATCAGAACAAAAATTGGTTCCCGGGTTGCCATCTGTGTTCCCATCAAGGCTGATGGCTATGGTCACGGAGCAGTCCGGGTTGCGGTGGCTGCAATCCGGTCCGGGGCAGCCTGTTTGGCGGTCGCCAGCGTGCAGGAGGGAATTGAGCTGCGGGAATCCGGGATTGTTGCGCCTATCCTGCTCCTCTCCCTGCCGGTTCTGGAGGAACTGCCCGCTGTGGCGGAACACAGGCTTACCCTGCTGGTCCCGGACAAGGAATTTGCCAAGGAAGCCGCCGCAGCAGCGCAGCATCAGGATGAAATTCTCAGGGTACATATCAAGGTTGATACCGGAATGGGCCGGATTGGCTGCAGCCCCGGGGATACGCCGGAATTGGCAAAGTATATTGTATCCTGTAAATCCTTATGTTATGCCGGAACCGCCAGCCATCTTTCCGCAGCGGATTCGGATAACCCCGATGATATTGCCTATACAAAAAAACAGATTTCCCTTTTTAAGGACGCGGTTTCCGGGATAAAAGCTGCCGGGATCGACCCGGGGATTGTTCATATGGCGAATTCCGGCGGGGTTGTGCTGCATGAAGATTCCTATTTTGATATGGTCCGGCCCGGGCTTCTGGTATACGGGTATCCTCCTATTGAATCCATAGCGGACATGGTTCCGGTGAACCCGGTGATGGAATTAATCACCAATATTGTGTTTATCAAAAAAGTGAAAAAGGGTGATTTTATCTCCTATGGAAGGATCTGGCAGGCGCCGGAGGATACCACCATTGCAACCTTACCCGTGGGATATGCGGACGGACTTCCCCGGGCGCTCAGCGGAGATTTTTCGGTTTGTATTAATGGCACCATGTATCCTGTTGTGGGACGGATCTGCATGGACCAGTGTATGGTTGATCTGGGAAAAAATCCTCCGGTAAACCGCTGGGATCAGGTAAGCCTATTCGGCGGTTTGGATGGTTCCCTGGATGCGGCGGGGGTGGCGAAAAAACTGGATACCATTCCATACGAAATCACTTGTAATATAAACAAACGGGTTCCCAGGGTTTACCTGGGATAGAAATGCGGACATGGAAAAACATCCCGGGGATACCATAATTTCTCCTCTGTGTTCTTTCATAATTGATTCTCAGACGGGTTTAATACACGCTCTTTAGGGCGATTCTTCGAATCAATAAAGAAATTGTTTCGCGCGTATTAAACCCGTGTATAATCCATACCTTACAGAACCAACATACACACTGCTTGCGGCGGGGTTGTTGATTTTATGATTTGATTCATCCAGCAAGGAGTACATTTTATGAAAAGAAAATCGCCGGTCCCTTCCGATATTGAAATCGCCCAGGCTGCAGATTTAAAGCCTATATCCGAAATTGCAGCTTCCATGGGAATTCCTGATTCATCCGTTGAACATTATGGTTTGTATAAGGCGAAAATTAATTGGCAGCTTCTCCGTTCAAATGATCTTCCGGCTCCAAGGGCAAAATATATTGATGTAACCGCGATTAGTCCTACTCCGCTGGGCGAAGGTAAGACCACCACAACCGTGGGGCTTGTCCAGGGGCTTGGGATGACCGGGAAAAAGGCTGTTGCAGCCCTGCGCCAGCCTTCCATGGGACCGACCTTCGGCATTAAAGGCGGTGCTGCCGGCGGGGGGTACAGCCAGATTGTGCCCATGGAAGATTTTAATCTCCACCTTACCGGGGATATCCACGCTGTTTCCGCCGCCCATAACCTGGCGGCGGCGGGGGTGGATGCGAGGATCTACCATGAATCAAGATGGTCCCCTGGGTATTTTGAAAAAATGGGACTTTCCATGCTGAATGTTGATCCCTACCGGGTTTCTATCGGCAGGGTGATCGATATGAATGACCGGGTCCTCCGGCATGTCATGACCGGTTTAGGCGACAAAGCCGATGGGCCCCTCAGGCAGAGTCATTTTGATATTTCCGTTGCCAGCGAAGTTATGGCGATTCTTGCCCTTGCAACGGATATGGGGGATCTCAAAAAACGGTTAAGCCGGATGGTGCTTGGATATGACCGGAGCGGAAAACCCTTAACCGCCCGGGACTTTGGTTTAAGCGGGGCCATGGCTACGCTCCTCCGGGATGCGTTAAGTCCCAACCTTCTCCAGACCCTGGAAGGACAGGGTGCGTTTGTCCACGCCGGGCCCTTTGCAAATATTGCCCATGGGAATTCATCGGTGATGGCGGATCTTATTGGTGTACGCTATAGTGATTATGTGGTAACCGAAAGCGGATTTGGCGCGGATATGGGAATGGAAAAATTCTTCGATATAAAATGCCGGGTTTCAGGGCTCAAGCCCGATGCGGTGGTCCTTGTGGCTACAGTCCGGGCGCTGAAATCCCACGGCGGCGGCCCGGATGTTGTTCCGGGAAAAGCCCTTCCGAAGGAGTACAAAGAAGAAAACCTGGAACTGCTCCGGAAAGGGTTGTCCAATCTTGCTGCCCACCTCCGGATAGTGAAGCGTTTCAAGGTTCCTGCGGTGGTCGCCGTCAACGCGTTCCCCACCGATACCGAAGCTGAATGGGAACTGATCCGCAGCGAAGCTATAAAAGCCGGCGCCGCGGATGCAGTGGTAACCCGCCACTGGGCTCTTGGCGGAGAGGGTGCCGCCGATCTTGCAAGGGCTGTGGAAAAGGCCTGCGCAGCACCGTCTTCCATGGAATTGTTGTATCCCCTGGAAATGCCGCTCCATGAAAAGATTGAAACAATTGCCGCGGAAGTATATGGCTCCGATGGGGTAAGTTATGGCGAAGGCATCCGGGAACATCTTGATGCGCTGGAAAAGCAGGGCTTTGGCTCCTTACCCATATGTATGGCAAAAACGCAGTATTCGCTTTCCCATGATCCGGATTTGAAGGGCACTCCGAAGGGCTGGCGTTTGCCTATCAGGGAAATCAGGCTTGCGGCGGGGGCAGGATTTGTGTATCCCATCTGCGGAGATATTTCCACCATGCCCGGACTGCCGTCGAAACCCGCCTTTATGGGCATTGATATTGATGATGACGGCAATGTGAGCGGTTTGTTTTGAGAATAGTACCGGACACTTTTCGTACCGGAAACCGGCTGGTCTCCGGTAAATTGCTGTATGGGAAGATCAAATACCCTGGTTGTGTATTAAGGGCACCTCTAATAACTCGGTTAGATTTTTAGATGTACCCCGGAGAAATTTTTATTTCTTTATTCTATAACGAAATAAAAAAGTTTCTCCATGGTACATCTATGGAAAACTTCTAAAAACTTAAGTTTTTAGAAGTTCCCTTAAACCTTATTTTTGGGGCGGTACCTTATCCGGGTTAAAGGCAAATACATCCAACTCGCCTGCATAACCACACACCCCCATGCGGGGGGAATTGGTGACCGGAAACAGCATTTCATCGTGCTCATGTTCTTCAATACAATTATCGCAGAAAAAGGGATTGTCCGAATCGTACATGCATTCGCAGCAAAGTACGGTGGCAGGGAGTCCGCAGACCGAGCAATGGAAAGACGGCGGAATATTGCGGGCTAAAAGCCGGACCTTTTCTTTCTGGGGCTTCCTCTCGGTTTTTCCCACAAAAGTAATGATTGTTTCGGTAGTAGAACCGAAATCGTATTCATGCCCGAATTTATCGCCAACGAAAAAAGTTTCCAGCTTGCGGCTCTCGCTGAGCTGGGAATGGTTATTTCCAGAGAAGCCGCTCAAATGGCCGCAGCATTCCAGCCAGATTTTCCGCAGAAAAGTGTCTACACTTGCCAGCGGCTCCGTAACCGGGACGTCGGCGTAGAGCCAATAACGCTTGTCGGAAGCACCCTCAATCTTCAGGAGATAACAGTTCTGACCGCCATCGGAAATCCCGTGGGACTCCAGGAGATGATCTTTCATGGCGGTCTTACCGAATTCGGCGCCGCAGAGATAACAATTTCCGTTTATATCAGAAGCCATTTTTCTTCCCCCTTTCAGAGACTGGACGTACCATAAAATTGCGCGGCGGTACAGTTCACCGCATACCCGCTGGAAATAGCATAACAAAGATATAGGGCTTTTTGCAATCTATCAGGGCCGCGCACCATGAAAAACTTCGGGCAATGGGATAAGCAGGTAGGGAAAGTACCGGACGCTCTTTCTACCGGACATTGGGTATCTCGGGTAACATTTGTGTCCGGAACCTTCTGTCTTTGGGAGAATTAGTGTCCGGTTAGGTTGAAGGCCCGGGGGCGTTGCGGGGGTATCCCCGGTTTTATTTCACCCCCGCAGAGGGGGAAGTGGAAGCCGTGCGGAGCACGGCTGGAACGGGGGGGAGACTTCCCCCATTATTGGTATTACTAATCTTTATACAGCTTCCGCTTTTGCATCCCTGGGTTCCCCTGATGAAACGCCGCTCATTACTATCCATGCAATAAACATGCAAATTGCCCCAAATACAAAAATCCCAGGGTAGCCTGCCATGTCAATGATGCCCCCGGTTATCGGCGGGGCGAGGATCGCCGCACTCTGGCTGAAGGTGTAGTACAGTCCGGTGTAGATACCCATGGTTCCGAAACTTGCCATTTGCCAGAGCATGGGGAACGAATTGACCACCACGCCAATCCAGAATACTCCGTAGATGAACATTAGCGCCAGAAACAGAATGAGCCCTGAAATTGAAGTCAAGCCGAGCTGCGGGGCAAGGAAACCGCTCAGGAAAATAAGGATCATGATAACACTGAGGACAATGAGGCAGAGCCGGATATAATTCCGCCTGCCCATTTTATGGGCAAAATACCCGGTTGGTACCGCCAGGATTACACTGGAAATCCCCGCGACACCCTGGGCAAAAGCGGCGTACCCCTCGTTCACCCCGAGGTATTCAACCATATAGAGCCCAAGGAACGGCTTTGCCCCTTCATATGCCATAAACCAGAAAAAGAGGGATATAAGAATCCGGGGAGCGCTGGAATCACTCCCGGAAAATACCTGCCTGATTGATTTAAGGACAGATATCTTTTCCTCATGTCCGGTTTCACTATTTTCGGGGAGTTTTTCCTTTACACATACGCACAATATAAGTACCGCAATAATAATCAAGAACCCGGCAATAAGGAAAGGAAATTGGGGATTAATTTTCATCAGCGGCGACAGTCCCATAGTTCCCGCAATAAGTCCGATGCCGCCCATCATATTGATTACGTCGTTTGCTTCGGAACGGTAATCCGCGGGGATAGTATCGGGCATTAACGCCACCACCGGTCCCCTGACCGAAGTCTTGAACATATTGAAAACAAATATCAGGACGATTAATGCCCATAGGGAAGAAGCTGCAGCTTTCGGAAAAAGGGCAAAAAGGATTGCGGAAATGGGAAGCATTACAATGATAAAAGGCATCCGCCGGCCGATCCTGGTCCTGGTTCTGTCGGACCATACCGCTATAAAAGGGATAAGGACAAGCTGAAGCAGATTATCCAATGTCATAATGCCGCCCACCAGTATTTTTGAACCGATATAGCGGTCCAGGAAAATGGGAATGTAGGTATCATAAAGAGGATCCATGAGCCCCATGGTAAAAAAACCGAAACCGATAAGGAAGGTAATGCCCATATACTGGGTAAAACCTGTTTTAGGACTCTTTTTGGCTGTCACATATACCTCCAAGTATCAAAATGTCTATTTAGTTATAAACATTGTAATGTGAAATTGCAGGATTTTGTTGTAAATTTTAATAAGAAAGGATTAATTGGTTCCAATCAGTGTAAAAGAGGGCACCGGCAGTTCTAAATTTTCACTTGACATTTATTTTAAAACCATATACATTTTTTCATACATTCCCCTGTAGCTCAGCTGGCAGAGCAAGTGGCTGTTAACCACTGGGTCTGGTGTTCAAATCACCACGGGGGAGTTTAAAGGCTATCCAATCGGATAGCCTTTTTCTTTGTATTACAAGGAATTAGCGTAACATGGCGTTGGGGCTGAGTCCATGAGTTACTGCCGAAAATCGTGAAAAATAGCGGTGGTAACAGAAAAGGCAACAAAAAGGCAACACTTTTTGGGGTGCCAAATGGGTGTTGCAGTCGGGAAATACCATCTATTCAAGCGGAGCCGCAAGAGCGGTACCTTCTTCTATTATTGGTATCAGGAAAATAACAGACGACTCATTAAGACCTGCGGAAGGGCGTGTACCAGTAAGAGGGATTCTGTCGCATTCCTGGAAAATCTCCTGAAACAGGAACTGGACTCGGGAAAGAAACAGACCGTGGTAAAATCGATGGTCCTGGAAGATTTTGCCGGGGGTATGTTTATTGAAGGCGCTCCCCACCTGGCCCGGTGGGCTGCCAAGGGAAAGGTGCTGAAACGCCAGACGGTGATGCAGCACCGGCGGCATCTGATCAAGTATATCCTTCCGCTACTTAGTTATTAAATAAATCATTTGTATTATGTTGTATTTATTACATAAAGTCATTTGAATAAATGTAATATCATGTTATAATTAAATATATACTAACATTTGAATGAGGTATTAGGATGTACCGTGAAGTAATTGAGACACTCCACAGTTGGAAAGCAAATACAAACAGAAAGCCCCTCATCATCAGAGGAGCAAGGCAGGTCGGAAAAACCTGGCTCATGAAGGAGTTTGGCCGGCTGGCATACAAACATACGGTTTACATCAACTTTGACAATAACCAGCGTATGCAGGATCTTTTTTCCCCTGACTTGGATACCGAACGGATCATCCTCGGACTGGAATTGTACTCCGGAGCCAAGATAAACCCGGAAAATACCCTCCTGATCTTCGATGAGGTTCAGGAGGTTCCCAAAGCCCTCACCGCACTTAAATACTTTAACGAAAATGTCCCACAGTACCAGATTATCTGTGCAGGATCTCTTTTAGGGGTAGCTTTGCACAAAGGGACATCATTTCCGGTGGGCAAGGTGGAGTTCCTTGACCTTTATCCGCTCTCCTTCAGCGAGTTTCTTATGGCGATGGGGAAGGAACAGTTTGTAGAGCTTATCCGACAGGGTAATTTTGATATGGTTACTGGATTTAAGGATACTTATATCGAACTTCTGCGGTACTACTATTACGCTGGAGGCATGCCGGAAGCGGTTCTGGCCTTCTCGGAACGGAAGGATTTCAACGAAGTCCGGAGCATTCAGCAGCGGATTTTATCTTCCTACGAGCAGGATTTCTCCAAACATGCCCCGCATGAGGTGGTTCCCAAAATCAGGTTGCTTTGGAACAGTATTCCCGCTCAACTGGCCCGGGAAAATAGGAAGTTCATTTATGGGCTTATCAAAGAAGGTGCAAGAGCAAAGGAATATGAACATGCCCTGCTTTGGCTGTGCGATTGCGGACTGGTACATAGGGTTTACCGGGTGACCGCCCCGAATCTTCCGCTGAAAGCGTATGAGGATATGAAGGCATTCAAACTCTTCCTGGTGGACTTAGGACTGCTTTCCTGTATGGCTAGGCTTAGGCAGGATGTTCTTCTGGATGGAAATGAGCTTTTTAAGGAGTTTAAGGGAGCCCTAACAGAACAATATGTGCTGCAGCAACTTAAAACTTTGCCAGGGATAGACACGTATTACTGGTCCAGCGAGCGTGGCATGGCGGAAATTGACTTTGTGGTTGATAACGGAAAGGATATTATCCCAGTGGAGGTAAAGGCTGAACAGAACCTGCAGGCAAAGAGTCTCAAATCATACCGGGAAAAGTACAGCCCAAAGGTTTCAGTCCGTACTTCCATGGCGGATTATCGAAAAGATGATTGGCTTGTGAACCTGCCCCTGTATGCTATCGAGGCGATTGGTAGGATGTAGAGGGTATTGACTGCCTGTAATTCACCAAAAAATCGTGTCATGCACCTGTTGAATTGCATTTCCTACACAAATCCGACCGGTACATAGTAATTATGTTGGTCTATCGGGAGAAACTGGGGTATCTGGCAAATCAGGGCACCATTGGCGGTTAGCGGCGTTAATGATGCAGAACCGGAATCCGGGGCTTCTCTTTGCTTCTCGAGGACGGAAAAACTCTTAATCATCGACCGTTCCGGGGTTGCTGTTTTTTTGATTTCCACCGGATACAACTTCCCGTCCCGGTGAATCAGGAGATCGATTTCCCGCTTGTCCTTATCACGGTAGTAATAGAGCGGTGGTTCCAGCCCAGCATTGAGAAAACTCTTGTAAATCTCCGAGATGACCCAGGTCTCATAAAAGGCTCCAGCCGAAGGTCCTGTCTCAAGGGTTTCCGCAGTCTTCCACTTCAAAAGCCAGGCGCAGAGGCCGGTATCGAGAAAATAGAGCTTGGGCGCCTTTACTATCCGTTTGAGGGTATTGGAATACCAGGGCTGCAGCAGCGTAACAATTCCCGTGGAAATCAGTATGGAAATCCACTGCTTGGCCGTGGGAGCGGAGATTCTCGCCTCCCGGGCGAGATCATCGTACACTAACATAGTCCCGGTATGGGCGGCGACAATCTGAAGGAAGGTATGAAATTGAAGTTCATTCGCAGCTCTGGTCACGTCCCGGATATCCCGCTCCAGGTAGGTTTGGACATATCCTGAGAAGAAGGTATCTGTATCAAGGCTGGAATTACTCACTAAGGCTGGCATTCCGCCCCGCAGTATCCTGGAGAATGTCTCATTGACAGGTATAAAAGGCGCGGTTTTACTCCGGAGGCGTAGTTCTTCAGGCTCAGGGATAAAAGGACCAAATCCGGTCTGCCATATTTCGCTGTTGGAGAGGGACTGGAGCCGGACGATGCCGAGCCTCCCAGCCAGCGATTCGGAAACACCCTTCATCATCTGGAACATTTGGGAGCCTGTGAGCCAATATTTGCCGTTTACCTCTTCCTCTTTTTTCTCTCCCTGGACAACGGCATAACGGTCCTTATCGACATCCATTTTTATATAGGTGAGCAGCCCCGGGGCGTACTGGATTTCATCGATCAGAAGAGGGCCGTCAAAACGTTGGAAAAAGAGCGCCGGATCATTGATTGCAATCTGCCGGATGTTAGGATCATCAAGGCTCACGTAGGTCCGCGTGTGGTTTGGGTCCTTTACGGCCAGTTTCTGCAAAAGGGTTGTTTTTCCGGTCTGCCGCGGGCCGGTTAGGAGAACCACGGGAAACTGCCGGCTTAGCTTCAATATGGTATCGGATATTTGGCGTTCTATATACATGGATATCTCCTCTTACGTATTCGACTATTATAAAATATAACTTTATAATAGTCGAAATATGGCTGACTGGCAAGGATTTTCGTATTTACCTGTCAGTTCACTTATATATTATCATTAGGATACAAAGGCCGTCCGTGTGGGCGGCCTTATTTTTGTGTTCAAGGGAGGAAAAGGTGACTTATCAAATTGTTTCAGAGCGAAAATTGAGGTATCCGGTGAAGATCTCAGATCCCAAAGATGTATACCAAGCCGTAAAGCGTTATACCAGGGCTAAAGAAGAGCAGTTCATTGTCCTTACCCTTAATGGTACCCACGAAATCATCTCGATTTGTATCGTGAGCATCGGCCTCGTGAACAAGACCATTGTACATCCAAGGGAGGTCTTCAACCGGGCGATCCAGGATATGGCATCGGCAATTATTGTCTGTCATAACCACCCATCCGGAAAGACAGAGCCTTCCCCGAAAGACCTGGAAGTTACTACACGGATCGCGGTATTGGCATTTTCGGAGCGGAAGGATTTCAATGATGTCCGGGATATCCAGTAACGGATTTTATCATCCTATAAGCAAGGTTTCTCCAAAGGGTACCATCCGGCGGTTTCATTCCGTACATCCATGGCGGACTATCGGAAGGATGAGAGGCTTATGAACCTGCCCTTGTATACGGTTGAGGCTATTGGGAGGATTTAGGGTTTAGGGCGCTCTGGCATAGTATGGCTCCTATGGTTAGTGTCTGGTGAAATCGACGTTATCGTTTGCTGAATATGTTACGATTTCCGCTTCACAGTAATCCGGAAGAACCCTATCTACTTGCCATACACTCCCTAACAATGCAAAATAGGACTATGAGAAAACCGAACTCTGCGGGTAACGGTTCCGGTGAAGATCCTTTCTGGTTTACCGTTAAAAAGGAAGGGGCTGGTGTATATTTCCGTCTTGAGACCGGCAGTAAAATAAAGGATGTCTCCGATTTCCGGCGTCACACAGGCTTATTGCGGGACGTGCTGCGGGAATATTCCTTTATCAGGGAGCGGCAGGAGATGGAAATAGGGTTTTCCCTGGGGGGTGAAGGGGAAGTCTTTGAGGGCATCCGCGACCCCGGCGACCGCTTTATCGCCATCGCCCTCTCCGCGGGAACGCTCCGGGATGGTACGGGAAAAAAGCTGCTTCCGGCGGAATCTTCCTGCCGTTGGATACTTCGTATCCGCGATGTTGGTGGCGCAGGTACGGCTCCGGCCGGGACTGCAAAAGGCCAGATCAATGCGGAGCTGCTTCTTCAGGATGAAGATGGGTCTCCCATAGAAAAAACCCGCGGTGCGTACCCGCTTTCTCCGGGGTATGCCCTCTCCGGCAGGGACATTTACCGTACCGCTGATATTGGACCCCGGTGGGACCGTATTCCGGATACTGTTTTATCGCTTAAAACGGAAGATTTGCCGGTATACCTCTCTCTTATGCTTTCATCAAGTCCGTCGCTTGGAATTCTATGGGATGGCTGGAGTGTCCGCCGCGGCCGTCCGGTGGAGGCGCGTGCCGCGATTCTGTTTCTCGAAATAGACCGTTACGGCTATCTGCACCTCCGTCCCATTTCCTATATTGAGGGCTTTCCGCCCCTCATGCTCGAGAATGAGGAAATCATCACTGGCGTAAGCATCAGCGGGGAAGACCGCAGTATCACCATCTCGGAAATTATTTTTCCGCAATCGCCGGAGGAACAATTTTCCGCGTTTCTCCGTAAAGGTGGTTTCAAAAGCGAGCGTCAGGATTCAGTATATGTGGAGGATGGCCGTTTCATTTTCGCGCCGGAATTCGGTAAACGATTTCTTTCAGCTTCCATCATAGAGCTTTCCCGTGATTTTGTGCTCCTGGAAACCCGGCTGCTCATACAATACCAACTGCGTTTCGTAAAACCCCGGATCAAGTTTTCCCTAGGAAAAGGAATCGACTATCTTGCCGGGGACGCAACCGTCGAAATCAATGGAGAAACGTTCTCGTTCCACCGGTTCATCCAGGAATACCGCAGCTTATCCTGTATCCCGCTTGCGGACGGCAGCCGGGCATTCCCGGACCAAAAAACCATGAGCCGCCTGGACCGCATCATCTCCCGCATGAACGGTAAAAATGAAGTCGAGCTTTCGGTTTTCGATATTCCCCTGCTGCTCAGGGACGAATGCATTGAGGTGGAAGGCGAGGCCTGGGAAAAAGCCCGGCCTTTCTTCAACAGCTACAATACTATCGGGGAGAGACAAGGCAGCTGGATGATCGAAGAAACGTCCCTCCGCCCCTATCAGGAATACGGTGTACGGTGGCTCGATTACCTGAGGGAATACGGAATGGGCGCCTGTCTCGCGGATGAAATGGGACTCGGCAAAACGGTTCAGGTTATCGCCCTGCTGCGGGGTCTCATGAAAAACGGAGCTGCCGGAACTACGCTCATCATCTGTCCCAAAACGCTGGTCTTCAACTGGCAGTCCGAGTTCCACCGCTTTGCGCCGGAGATTCCTTGTTTTGTCCATTACGGAAGCGGCAGAAACCTCGAATCCCTCGGCTCCGGTTCAGAAAGCGGAGCCGGATTTGAAGTTATCCTCAGCACCTACGCTACCATCAGGCAGGATGCCGAACACTTCAAAGCAATGGGATTCTTCTATATAATTCTTGATGAATCACAGAATATTAAAAACCTGGCGACAAAAACTACAGCGGCGGTCCTCTCCCTCCGGAGCCGCCACCGGCTTGCCCTCAGCGGGACCCCGGTAGAAAATAACCTTACAGATCTTTACAGCCTGTTCCGGTTTCTCAACCCTTCCTTTTTCGGCAGCAGCGCCGCCTTCACCAGGGATTTTCTCAAGCCCATTCAGGAGTATCATGATGAAGAAGCCCTGAAGGATCTTAAAATCAGGCTTTATCCCTTTATGCTGCGCCGTCTTAAAAAAGATGTGCTCCGCGACCTCCCTGAAAAAACCGAGGAAACGGCTTTCATTGAACTGGAAGAGGAACACCAGAAGCTGTACCACCACCGGCGGCTTGAATACAAACACATCCTTAGCGGTATTATCGATAAAGGAGATATGGCAAAATCCCAGATGATAATCCTCAAAGCCTTTACGGAACTGCGCCGCCTTGCCAGCGTTCCGGAAGCGGAGGGTGAATACGGCGGAATTTCCGCCAAGCGTCTGTATCTGCGGGACGCAGTAGAGGAGCTTGCCGAAAACGGCCACAAATGCCTCATTTTCTCAAACTTTCTGGCTGGAGTCGATATGGTAAGCCGCGACCTTGCGGAACGCGGAATCGGAAACATCACCATGACCGGAGCTACTTCGGACCGGCAGGCTCTTGTGCGGCGTTTCCAGACCGATCCTGATATAAAAGCCTTCATCATGACCCTTAAAACCGGCGGTACTGGACTTAATCTCACCGCCGCGGATTATATATTCATCCTCGATCCCTGGTGGAACCGTGCCGCCGAATCCCAGGCCCTTGACCGGGCCCACCGGATTGGGCAGTACAACCCGGTGTTCTGTTACCGGATGATCGCAAAGGACACTATAGAAGAACGCATCCTCGAACTGCAAAAGCGGAAATCCGATCTTGCCGGCGCTCTGCTCTCGGATGATCCCGCGGCATTTAAATCCCTGAGCGCCGAAGATATCGCCTATCTGGTAGGAGATCCGCTGTGAGTACGCCTGTCAAACCGGATATGTCCCCGGACATCAAGTTCAAAGATATTCCGTCGGTTCCGGTAAAGGAATTGCGGAAGATAATCGCGACGCAACTGCAAGTGCTCACCGTGATTTCACTTAAGGCGCTCTGCGGTTTGTTGTCCGTAAGCCTCTCCCCGGAGATGAGAAAAAACGATTTAATCCATGCCGCGGCGAGGGCGCTCAGTTTTCCCGATGCGGGTTCCTTCCGCGCCTGGTATGACCGGTTCCCGGATATATCAAAAATGATCCTGTACCGGCTGACATTTCAGACCTATGTTCCGCTTTTTGCCGCGGAACATGATTATGGCGTAAAACTCGCCTTCAAAAAATCCAAATATTACTGGGACGCGGAATACACCATCGACCCTCAGCTGGGTATTGATTTCGTGGTATTGAAGGACTTCAAGGAAAATCCGGCCTTCTGTCTTCCGCCTCCCATCCGGCTGGCGTTTGCCCAATGGTTTGTGCCTCCCGCGGAAGCGGAGCTTGCCGCCTGTGTACTGGATGTCTCCCCTGATGAATCAAGTCCGGACCTCTATAATGCCAGTGAATCAATCAGCGAAACATGGCCCTTGCTGAATCAGGCCCTCATTATGTTTCTTGAAGATGTTTCATCTGATGGAATTGGTAAACAAATACGCGGAATGAAAAAAAAGGATATCCAGCGTTTGCGGACTTCCTCCGGGATAGCATCATTTCCTGTAGGCTCCGACTGCTGTTCGCTTGATTCCGTGGAACTTCTCAGCCGGTTCATCATCTGTATGAACGATGCCTATTCCAGACTGCGAAAAAAAGACCTGCCTGAAATCAGGGATCTGGTGGGGAAATTTTTCTCCCCCTTTTCATCCGAAAAAAGAAGCATGTTTTTCGATCCGGAATATCTGGAACATTATGTCCTCACGGATCATTTGGCGAAGAAGCAGGGGACCTATTTTGACCGTTATAAGGGAACAATTCCTTCCCGGGATATTTTCAAAACCCTGATCACCGCCATTGCCAAAGACGGACACTGGTATGATGTCGATAAACTCGCCCTTCATATTTTATATACCGCCGCCGATGAATTCACCTACGGCAGGGAAGACTATTGCTATCGCGTTTCGGTCAAAGCCGATGCGCTGGACATTGATGGGTACCAACCTATTCTCCCGATGGAGGAAGAGTATTATCCCATTGCGTACCTTGGGTATCTGCTCCTGCAGCGCCCGCTGCTGCGGGCATATTGCTATCTGTTCGGCGCCCTCGGAATTCTCGAACTTTCTGAATCTCCCCCCGGGATGGGGAAAAAAAGAAAGGATAAACTTTCCCCGGTCACTCCCTACGATTCACTCAAGGCGGTCCGGGTGACCCCCTTCGGCCGCTATTGTCTCGGTTTTAGCTCCCGTCCTCCGGCGCGGAAGACCGCTGAATACGAAGCAATCGCCGACAAGGAACTGCTGTTGGTAACTGTTCAGGGGGTAAACCTGGAACGCAGCCTGTATCTTGACCAGATTGGCAGGAAACTGGGAGAGATGCGCTGGCGGATAAGCCCGGAATCTTTTATCCGGGGCTGCACCCACTCCCGTCATATTGAAGAACGGATTGCCCGCTTCAAAAAAATCATCGATCCCAATCCCGCCCCCCACTGGGAAGCGCTTTTTTCAGAGGTACTGAAGCGGGCAGGAGCCTTCGATGTTCCTGAGGATATGGCGGTATACCGTCTTCCCTCTGATCCTGCTTTTACCTCGGAACTCCTGGGTGACAGGGTTCTGCGCAAATACCTCTTCCGCGCCGAAGGGGGATTTATCATGGTCCCCCGGAGGAACCGCCGGAAATTTGCGGCTATTCTTGCGGAACATGGGGTGCTGTTTGGCAATGATGGGGGTTGAACTCACATGGAGCCCCTTAAAAAACCGGAAGATATGCCCGGAATACCACGGATTGCGGGAAATGTTATTCGTTGATTATACATCCTTTTGGGATCAGAAGCTGTTGCGCCTTTTATTCGCAAGTGGGTTTAATACCTTCTGCACGCTCCCGCGTGCGAGGCTCTGGGGCGTTCTAAAAATCTTGTAAATCAACATTGTATGGGTATTAAACCCACATAACATCCATACCTTACAGAACCAACAAACCCCGCTGCTCTGCCTCGCACGCGAAAGCGTGCAGAAGGTTTTTGATTGAAAGCGGTATGTCAGACAGGGGGATTGAGGAATGAATCGCCGGTTGTGTTCTGTTACTATAACAAAAGTTGTTAATTTAAAATTTCGCTTAGGCTCTGAGGAATATTTATTGTTTCTTCATAATCCAAAAACTAAAAAATAGTTATTCCAATTTAAAATCAATTTGTATGTTTTTCTTTCTTAAAAGCCTTGTATATAATATTAATGTCGGTACAAAATCCAGAGTCATCCCAATACCAAACATCAATGAAATATTCAGGAGCGATGGAACAAAAAGACCTGTGAGGTACAATATAAACATGATGCCGTAATAGCAGACATCTATACAAATAGACTGAATAAGCAAATAATTTGTTTTTCCAAGCCCATAAAAGGTACTGAACCGCCCCGGGATTACCGGAGAGCCCAAAGTATGAGAGGATACGGATATGGGCAAAGAAACACGGTATTCCCCCGAGGTGAGGGAGAGGGCGGTACGGCTGGTAAACGAAGGGAAGAAAGACTCCGGGAGCCAAT
>JAVBPH010000068.1:0-5617 GCA_031549725.1 Treponemataceae bacterium | reverse complement strand
CCTTCTGCACGCTTTCGCGTGCGAGGCAGAGCGCGCGGGGCGGCGAGGTTTGTTGGTTCTGTAAGGTATGGATTTTATGTGGGTTTAATACCCATACAATTTTGATTTACAAGATTTTTAGAACGCCCCAGAGCCTCGCACGCGGGAGCGTGCAGAAGGTATTAAACCCACCTGCGAATAAAAATTTCTCCGAGGGCACCTCTAAAAATCTAACCGAGTTTTTAGAGGTGCCCATCATATTCATTAACGTTTTTGATTTTTAGCGCAGCCATGAGGGCAGCATCATTAGACCTGAACCAGTGAACATCACAGAAACTTTTTCATAAAAAAGTTTCTGTGATGTTCAGCAATGCATTATTCCTTCTTTTTCGATATCAGCCGCCAAAGCCTTCTGATGAGCCCGACCTTCCCAAAAAGAAGCCAGAACATCAAAGCCACCACACCAAGAACAGGAATTCCATAGATGATAATTTGCAGAATTATTATAACCGCACCGGAGAGGAAATCACCATAATTTCCAAAGATATCTTTAATGCGTTCCAGGATGGTCGGTTCATGGTAAGTGTAACCGGGGGTCGGTCCGTGCAGGATAAGCATAATGGTGGAATAATCTACCTGGTTGGCCAGCTTGGTAAGCCGGGAACCGTATGAATCAATTTCATTCTGCAGCTCGGCAATTTTCTTTTCGACGGAAAGGATTTCTTCAATGTTTTTTGCCTTGTTCAAATAGGACTGATAGGTTTTCAGCAGCTCCTTCCGGGTGTTTAACCTGCCTTCCAGGTCGTAATACTGAAGGGTCACATCCTCCACAGAATCGTTCCGGGTGGTTACCTTTCCCAGCCCGTTCACCTGGCCAAGCATAGCTTCATACGATGATGAGGGCACCCTGATGACATAGGTTTGACGGTTTTCCTCGATCTGGGTGGAACTGGAATACGCTCCATAACTCTTCATCATATTGTTGATTGTTTCGGAGGCTTTGCCCATATCATCAACCCTGATAAATATATTGGTAGTTTTTACAAGTTTTCTTTCGGCTAACGCAGAATCAAGATTTGCTGCGGGGACTTCCTTATTTACCGTTACAGTTCCATAGAGATTCGACACATCCCTTGGAGCAGGAGCAGCCTGGGCTTCAACGCCGGGGGGTCCCTCGGGGTTAAATCCTGTACTTTCCCATACCATATCCATATTACCAAAAAGCGTGCTGCCCTGCTTTGATTCATAATCTGTTGCTTCATACGGAGCATCCTTTTTGGCCCCGCAGGAAAAAAGTACCCATACCAAACACAGCAGTACTGTTACAAAAATATTTTTTTTCATCATGATTACTCCTTTTCACCTAATACTCTGATATGAACGCTTCTGGTCCTGGGACCGTCAAATTCATTGAACCATATTCCCTGCCAGGTGCCAAGTAAGAGTTTTCCCTTTGTCACGATAATATTCAGCGAAGGTCCCACCAGGCTTGTTTTCGTGTGGGCCGCGGAATTACCTTCGCTGTGCCTGAATTCCGGCCGGTCCGGGGAAATGATGTCCAGGGAAAATAAAACATCCCTGGGAACATCCGGATCGGCGTTCTCATTAATGGTTACCGCTGCTGTGGTGTGTGGGATAAAAACAACACAGATCCCTTCGGAGACATCCGAATTGCGTACCACCGTACCTACCTGCTCGGTAATATTAATCCATTCATTTTTTCTTTGGGTACGTACCTGAAATGTTTCCAGCCTGGTCATCACCTGCTCCTTCAATAATAGGTTATCCGGTAATCCGAAATAATTTGAAATCCAAGTTTTTTATATACCTTCACCGCAGGGATATTCACTTTTTTAACAAAAAGATTAATGCCCTTGCCCTCTGAAATCAGCAGCCGGCAGAACTCAGCCACCACCTGGGTAGCATATCCTTTGCCGCGGAAAGCCGGGTCCACAAAAACCCCGCCGATCTGATACCGGGTATAGGAATCAGCATTGATATTTACCTTTGCAACCAATTTCCCCTCGAGTTCACCCACCAGCACCTGACCGCGGGCCATCATGGATTCAACCACATACCGGCAGCTGACCGGATTAAATGTACCGTTTATGGGAATAACTTCCTCAATTTCATATTGTTTATGGAGTTCATACAAGCCATGGACATCCTTAACTCCGGGCTTTCTTATAACCAGTTTGGGTTCGGTTTTTTCAGGATCCGCAGGAAGGTTATCCAACTTCATAAGATAAAAATCTTTTGAGTCACTGGCTACATACCTGTAACCAGTAAGCATTTCTTCAAGTTGATGCACGTCCCTGCCTGATCCCTGGATAGCGTAAACGGGACACCGTATAAGTAAAAAACGCATAAACCGGGGTACCGGAACCGGGTCATGGCCATTAAAAACAGGGAATAGGGTTCTGCCGGAATAGAGCAGCAGGGAATTGAATCTGCCGCTTTCATCACTTAGTTTCCAAACCTTATCCCGTTTCTGTAATCCCTTCTTGAATTTTGCAGCAGGAGCTGTACAAAGATGTTCATGTTCTCTGAAAAAAGCTTCGAGCCCTTCATAACTATTTCGCTTTAGGGATATCCAGCGGTATTTGCCGTTCATCTGAGTTTTTCCATTCTCTCCGATGCAAAAGGAAGAACCCCCTGAAAGGGAATCCTGCCCAGGATGGCCGAAAACCCCGCAACAAATGATGAAGGGGCATAGCTGTAAACTGCCAGGGCACCATCCACCCAGGCGGCTTCTTCAAGATATACAGGACTCAATACTGAAAAAACTATTACTTTCTTCCCAAGATCCTTTAAGCTATTCAGGAAAGACAAGCCGCTGGAATCGGACAAGCAAAAAATTATGGTATCCGCCTGCCGCGCAAAATACCGCAGCTCCGGGATGCTCCGGGCCGATGAATACCAAAATGTATCAGCCCCGGGGAAAGCGGATTTTCCGCTGATAAAAAAATCCTGGAAATTTCCCGCCAGTAAAATCTTTCCAGCCTTTTCCATATCCAAGGGTAAAAGTCCGGTTCCCTGGTCTCCGCCGGAATTTTTAATTAAGGTCACACATCTTGCTGCCAGATCCAGAAAAAAAGCTTCGCCCTCCGCATCGGGAAAACTGGTTTTAACTTTTTCAAGATCCGGAATAAAAGGAACAGCCTTAGCGCCCCGGAGATATTTCAGTTTTAAAGTAAGCACCCGGACGGCCGCATCCCTGACCCGGTCCCGGAACTCGGGTTCCCGCTTTATGGAATCGAGCAGCGAAATCCAGACTGAATCATACAGATTCGGAGTTTTTGACAGCATGATAATATCATTTCCCGCTATCAGGGCTTGCTTGGCTGCCCTGGATAAACTGCCGGCGCTCATGGTAGCTCCGTTCATCATCAAATCGTCGGTGATGATTACCCCGGTAAACCCGATTTTTTCCCGGAGCAGTTCCGTCAGGAACCATCTTGAAAGTGAAGCCGGAACTGATCCGGAGGGGGTTTGAGGAAAAGCCAGATGACCGCTCATGATAGCAGGGATGTTTTCTTTGGACAGCATCCGGTAGGGAATCAGTTCCCGGTCCCAGAGCGTATTTAGGTCTGCATCGATTTTTGGAAGAATCCCGTGGGAATCCAGATCCGTATCACCATGACCAGGAAAATGCTTTGCCGTAGCAATAACCCCTGCATCAGCATGGCCCTTTACAAAAGCCGTACCCAAAATTCCGGTCTTTACAGGATCGTCACCAAATGCCCTGGGCCCGATCAGTTTGGAACCCCGGTTTGTATAAAGATCCACCGCGGGGGCAAAATTCATATTCACCCCCAGGACAGCCAGCTCCCGGCCAATATAATAACCGGACAGATATGCATCCCTGGGAAATCCCGATGCACCAATGGCCATATTTCCAGGGGTTTCGCTGGTGGATCCCTTCACATGGCGAACCAAGCCTCCCTCCTGGTCAGTAGCAACCAGGAGGGGAATGCAGAACTTGCCGGCCAGGGAAAGTTTCTGCAACACCCCGACGGTTTCAGCAAGCTTTAATGTATCATCCGTGTTCCAGCCAAAAATTTTTATACCGCCGATCCCCCGGTCCCTGATCCAATCCATGATGATCGGTGAAGGGACAGCCCCGACCCAGCCAAGCATAAACGTCTGGGCAAGAACTTCTTCATCACTCATTTCATCCACTATTGCCCTGGCGATACCTTCGGGAGTTCCAGGACTGTTAAAATCCGTTCCCGAAACAGAGAATACCGGCAGGATAATAAAGACGAAAAAGAGTACCCGGAAAAATCTCACTTGTAGGTTTCACCTTTTAACTCATCAATATATTGGGATACACTATGGGCCGCTATTGCTCCATCCGCCGCAGCAACAACTACCTGACGGAACGGACTTGACCGGACATCCCCGGCGGCAAAAAGTCCAGGAATGGAAGTCCTTCTGGACTGGTCGGTAATAATATATCCGCCGTCATCTTTATCAACATCCAGCACCAGATCGGTCTGGGGTATGGAACCGATAAAAACAAAAACCGCATCCACCGGCTCTTCATAGACTTCCCCGCTATCCATTCTTTCGATAATTACGGATGATACCTTTTGCTCGCCTTTGATTTCCAGAAGCCGGGAATTAAAACGGACATTAATATGCGGATTTTTCAGAACCCGTTCTGCCAGACCTTTTTGTGCTCTGAAACGGTCCTTTCTGTGAATGAGGATCACATTTTCCGTCAGGTGAGCCAGGAAAATTCCCTCGTCACAGGCGGAATCCCCTCCCCCCACAACAAGGATTTTTTTATTTTTAAAAAAAGGGCCATCACAGGTCGCACAATAAGAAACACCCCGGCCGTAAAATTCTTTTTCCCCGGGAATGTCCAAGGCCTTGTGTTTCGCTCCAGTAGCAATAATCACCGCAGGGCATTTCAGGATTGTCCCATTACCCATGGCAACAAAAAAAGTATTTTTTTCTTTTTTTATGGAATGGACAGATTCGGTTATTATCCGGGCCCCAAAATCTTCAGCTTGTTTTTTCATGTCATCGGCAAATTCAAAACCCGTTTTCCGGTCCACATTCCCAGGATAATTTTCTAACCTATCGATTAAAAGAGCCTGCCCCCCGGGGGCCATCTGTTCAATGATTACAGCATTCAGATTTGCCCGGGCAGCATACTGACCAGCACTTAACCCGGCCGCACCAGCCCCAATAATAACCACATCAGCATCGTACATACTCATATATTGATCTTCTCCTGATATTAAATATGGGAATCTCATGAACAGAATTCATTGATTTATTATTACCAGATGTACATTATTTCCCGTTAAAAAGTATACACTAATTCTATCATATTGATAAGGAATATCCGGGGAATTATCTTAAAGTTTGATCCGTCTGTCCTCTGTGTAAAGAGTCCCGCCCAAAACTTTCACCTCTGTGTACAGAGTATTGCGTACCTCTGAGCAGAGAAAAAGGTGAGAAAAAGGAGAAGCATAACCGTCATTCATACCCATTCCTAGGGTATGAAGAACAGATTAAGACAACTCCAATCCGGGGCATCTTACCATGTCATCTGTAAGATCAACCGGGACGAAATCATTTTTGATAATGATACCATCATCATTCTCCTGCTTGATATCATTAT
>JAVBPH010000102.1:0-18988 GCA_031549725.1 Treponemataceae bacterium | reverse complement strand
TTTTTCAAAACTCGGTTAGTTTTGAAAAAGGCTTTTGCAGAAAGAATGCTATTTCCTTACCCATAAATAAAATAGTATTCTTTCTGCACTTACATCTAAGGTTGCTTTTTCAAAATTTGACATTTTGAAAAAGCCTCATTATTTCCAAAAATACGATGTATGAAAATATGTACCGTTGTTTCAATTATTACCAGTTTGCGGGCGTGTTCAAAAAGTATGGCTATATAATTGACGTAAACACGCAGCACCTCCGCCAGCTTGGAGCAGCCGGCAGAAGCGGGTACCAATGGTCTCATATATATATGACATTATCGTAATATATGGGAATATGGTCAACTCTGTCTGTCAGGATTATCATTTTAAAAGCCTGATATATCAATCCCATTCATCATATTTGTGTATGAAACTGATTTATCGGAGGAAAAGGTCCTCCCTGCTCCAGAGGTTAATCGGTTGACCATAATTTGAACTTTTATTATTCTGGCATTGGAAATGTAATCAATATGAAGAATTTTTATAGATGCCATGTTTCCATATCCGCCATGTTTAACCCGATTAAAGCCGGAACCCTATGACAGGGACAGACATTTTATTCGCAAACCGGAAAATAAAAATAGACCGGCTTCTCCCTTTTGGTTTTGCTAAAAACGAAAAGGGTTATTTCTATTCCACCAATCTGGCGGACGGTCAGTTTGAAATGATAGTTACCGTCACGAAAAATGGAAACGTATCGGCGGAAGTGATAGACCGGGTTTCCGGAGAAGGTTATATACTCCACCGGGTTTCCAGTGCGCAGGGTGCATTTGTCGGGAAAGTCCGGGAAGAATACAAGGACGTCCTTACAGCCATAGCCGAGGCCTGTTTTGAAAACAATATTTTTAAAAGTGAATATGCGGGTCATATCATTCAATATGTCAGGAAAAAATATCAGGATGAACTTCAGTTTCTCTGGACCAAATTTCCTAACAATGCGGTCTTCCGGCGGAAGGATACTGCAAAGTGGTATGCCGCATTATTGATTGTGCAAAGGAAAAAGCTGGGAATGGACGAAAATGGCACGGTGGAAATTATTGATTTAAGAATCAAGCCGGAAAATATCAATATTTTAATAGATAAGAAAAAATATTTTCCCGGGTATCACATGAACAAAAAACATTGGTTCACGGTTTGCCTGGACGGTTCTGTTCCAATAAAAGAAATTTTTTCCCGGATCGATGAAAGTTTTTTACTTGCAGAGGAATAACAACTGCGGCCGCCTGAAACAGGTGAGATGTTAAATAAAGGAAGAAGCATCAGCAAATGATTATTGATGTTCATTGCCATGTATACCAGCTAACCCCGGATGAAATAAAAAATGAACTTCCAACCCGGGATGTCGTTGGAGTGGCCCAGGATTTTCAATCCGGGGAGGAACTGCTGGGTTTACGGAAACAATATCCCCGGTTGAAGGTATGTCTGGGAATACACCCGGAATATCCCGGTTCTTTTTATGAGTATGAACTTGTCGAAAAACAGATCCGGGACAACCAGGATGTTATTGCCGGAATCGGTGAAATCGGTTTACCCTATTTTAATATCCGGTATATGGAACCCTCAGAAAAAATAATCACAGAGAAAAAAGCTGAGGAACTTTTTGAAAAATTCCTATGCCTGGCGGATGAATTGAATCTTCCGGTAAATCTTCACTGTGTGGAGGACACTGTTCCCCGGGGAATTGACCTTTTAAAAAAACATCATATTAAGAAAGCCCTTTTTCATTGGTTTGAAGGAGACGCAAAAAGTTTAACCCATGTTAAAGAAAACGGATGGAATATTTCGGTTTCCCCCGACATTATGGGCAATGCGGGCTACAGAAAATATATTGAAACCATTGCCCCGGATATCCGGGATATTCTTACCCTGGAAAGCGACGGCCCCTGGGAGTATGAAGGGCAAAGAGGTCTGCCTTCAGCCGCTGAAAATACTGCAGCGGTATTAGCGGAAATATTAAAAACAACCAGACAGGAAATTATCACCATTGCCAACAGAAATGCCGGCATACTTTTCAGCAGAGCGGATACCGTTTCTTTTTAATGTTCCTCAAACACACCTTTTTCATAATTTTTCAAAACCTGGTCCCAGGAAAATACCCGGCCGTTCATGGAAACATACACCCCGGGATTCAGCAGCTGGACCGCAGCGAAGGCAGCTCCCAGATTAAAAGAAGCATCACTGCCGCTGACCGAATGAAGCTCCCCGAGGCAGAGCCTCGGGGTATCTTTAGACCCGCTTAATTACGCCACGGGGAACTTCGTTCGAGAGGAAATTTATAATACCGTCTGGTTTAATACCATAACTTGTAGGCTGCGAGCCCTCTGAGCCGCGGCAAGCCGCGGGGTATTAAACCAGACTTCCGAATAAGGAACCATTGCACCGGTCAGTACAATGGTTTTCTGCAAAGCTAAGCGTCCCAGGGCCTGGGCGGTTTCCACCATGCGGTCGGTGCCGTGGGTGATGAGAATATTATCCTCCGGCGCTTTTCTGCAGGATTCGATAATGGTGTTCCGGTTTTCATCTTTCATATCGAGACTGTCGATAAGCTGGTTTATTTCAATATTCACCGGGACGGTAATCCGGGCCTGCTTAATGATATCCGGCAGATGGCTGTCCTTGAAGGTCATTTTCCCCTGAAGTGGATCGTACTGTTTGTCGAAGGTACCCCCGGTGATGATGATCCTTACAGCCCGGATCATATCAATTTTTCCAGCCGTTTACAGGCTTCCTCCACATCTTCCCGGTGGCCAAAGGCGGAGAACCGGATAAAGGATTCCCCCGCGGGACCAAACCCGGAACCGGGGGTGGTGACCACGTGGCACTTTTCAAGGATTTCAGCAAAAACTTCCCAGCTGTCCCTGCCGGGGAAATGGGCCCATATATATGGAGAATTATCGCCGCCCACACAGGGAATATTCAGCTTGCGGAGGGCTTTCCGGATCAATTTGGCATTGCCCAAATAAAAATCCGTCAGGTTTTTCATTTCCTTCAGACCTTCACTTTCCAGGGAGGCAAGCCCTCCGTACTGGGCAATGTTCGATGCTCCATTAAAAATGGTGGTACAGATCCGGTTCCAGTCGGTGTTCACGCTTTCCCCGGATGCATATACCAGATCCCCGGGAACCACGGACCAGCCCAGGCGGACCCCGGTAAACCCAATCGGTTTGGAGAATGAACTTACTTCAATGGCGCATTTCTTAGCGCCCTCAATTTCATAAATTGATTTCGGCAGCGCCGGGTCCCGGATATATTCCGAATACGCCGCATCAAAAATAATGACCGATTTAACTTCCAGGGCCTTTTTTACAAGGGCGGTCAGCTGGTCCCGGGCGGCCACTGCCCCGGTGGGATTATTGGGCGAACAGAAATAGATAAGGCATTCCGGGGGGATTTTTGATAAATCAGGAAAATAATTATTTTCTATAGTACAGGGCAGATAGGTAATTCCTTCATACCCGGTGCCGGTCCATTTTCCCGCCGCACCGATAAGAACCGAACCATCCACATATACCGGATAGGAAGGGTCCTGGACTGCAACCTTGGTGCCGGCCCCAAACAGAACCTGAAGCCGTCCAATATCGCATTTAGCACCATCGGATATAAACACCTCATCCGCGGTGACCATACCTTTATAAAATACCCGGGCAATTTTTTCCCGGAGGGCGGTCATTCCCTGTTCATCACCGTAGCCGGAATAGCCGGACCGGGTTCCAAGTTTTTTTGCCCCATCCACAAGTCCCTGGTCTATATAAGGAGTCAATTCTTCCGTGGTATTTCCAATACCCAGGCTGATAATCTTTGCATCGGGGTTCGCTGCTGAAAATTCCCGGCGTTTCCGGGCGATTTCCGGAAACAGATAACCCGCCTTGATGTTTACAATGCATTGATTTCTTTTTAACATACAAAACTCCTTCATTGCTGCATTTTTGCCCATCATAAAGGAAAATGCATTTTTTTCATAGACGCCGGATAATTTTTACATTCCGGTGGTATGGAAGACCTGAATCCATACCATTGCCGTAAGGATTCAACGGCGATTTCCGGGAATTCCCAAAGGACTGACCCTAAAAATCGCTTTTGCCCTTCAATTTAGATTAAGAATTTGCTATCATTATAAACGAGGCAGCATGCTGCTTCTATTTTATAATAATGAGGATTTTATGAAAGCGTATCCTATTTCCGGTTCAATTTTTTGTCTCCATGCGGATATTCACACCGATGACTTGTTTGAAGGCATCTGGCCAATTCCCAATGGAGTGTCCCTGAATTCATATATTGTCCGGGGTGAAAAAATTGCCCTGGTTGATCTTGTCCGGGACTGGTCCGGTGCACCGAAGCAGATTGAAGAAGAGCTGGCCTGGATAGGTGTAAAATTCGAAGATGTGGATTATCTTATCCTGAATCACCTGGAACCGGACCATACGGGCTGGCTCAGGGAATTCAAAACCCGCTGTCCCAAGGCAGAAATCATCAGCACCGCCAAAGGGATAAATCTGGTCAAATCCTTCTATCATATTGAAGCAGGGTTGAAGCCCGTTAAAGACGGCGATACCCTGGATTTGGGAGGCGGAATTGTTCTTCATTTTTTTGAAACCCCCAATGTCCACTGGCCTGAAACCATGATGACCTGGGAACCCAAGTCAGGAACCCTTTTCTCCTGTGATGCCTTCGGCAGTTTCGGCGCCCTGGGTGACCGGGTTTTTGATGACCAGTTTACCCCGGAGGAACACATGGCCTTTGAAAAGGAAACCCTCCGGTATTACGCCAACATTGTTTCTTCCTTTTCCATGTTTGTGGATAAGGCCATCGCAAAGCTGTCGAGCCTGGAAATCAAGTATATTGCCCCCAGCCATGGAATGGTTTGGAGGAAAAACCCGAAGAAAATTATAGAGCTCTATGCTACGTATGCGTCCTACAGCAAAGGTCCCGCGGAAAAGGAAATTGCCATTATCTGGGGTTCCATGTACGGAAACACCAAAGAGGGCCTGGACGCGGTAATCCGGGGCATCGAAGCTGAAGGAATCCCCTACTCGATCCGCCGGGTACCCAACGAGGATGTTTCCTATGTGCTGGCGGATGCCTGCAAAAGTTCAGGCCTGGTCCTGGCCATGCCCACCTATGAATATGCCATGTTCCCCCCCATGGCTTATGCTATCGATATTCTCAAAAGAAAGCATGTTTTTGGAAAAACCGTCCTGCGGATTGGTTCCTGGGGATGGGTCGGGGGCGCGAAAAAAGAATACGAAGCGGCCATAGAACCCCTAAAATGGAACAGCCTGGAATCCGTGGAATGGCCGGGACTTCCCAGCGGCGATACCCTGAAACAGCTGGAAGAAAAAGGCCGGGAACTGGCAAGGATGGTAAAAACCCAATAGTAAATATATATCAGACTAATTTGATTATTGGGCTCATTATAAAGTATATTTTAATAGATCTGTTATCTTTACCGATAATAGAAAGGATCAATCCCCTAGGAAGGGGTTATGGAGGAATTAATTATGAAAAGATATGGACCAGTTTTTCTGGCTTTGATCACTATTTTAGTTATTTTTGCGGTTGCTGCCTGCGCCAAACCGCCCACAGATGAAATGGCCCGGGCCACGGATGCGGTCACCAGGGCTCAAAACGAACCTAATGTGGGTACCTATGCGGCCAATTCCCTGCGCCTGGCCGAAGATGCCCTGAGACGGATGAATGAAGCCGCGGCTAACAAAAAGTACGACGAAGCAAAAGCTCTGGCCATAGATGCGGCAAATCTGGCAGATAGAGCTATCAGCGAAGCAAAGGATGCGGAGACACAGGTTAAACTTGATGCTTCCAATATGATTGCTACTGTAAAATCGGCCATAACCGAGGCGGAACAGGCCCTGGCGAATGCAAGAAAAGTAAAAAACATCAATCTTAACACCAACGCTATTGTTTTCGAAATTGATAATGCAAAAAAACTCAACCAGGATGCGGAAGCCGCCCTGGCAAGGGCAGCCCATAAGGAAGCCCTGGACAAGGCAACCAATGCCCGGTCCTCGGTGAGCAGTGCCATGGGTTTGATCTCCGAAGCAGCCCGGGAAAGTTCAAAGAAAAAATAATAACCCTTGGATTTTACGCTGAAACCATCAGAAGTCCGGACAATCCGTCCGGACTTCTTTTTTATCCGCCGGTAATTACACAGAGGAGCCCTAAGGAACCGCTGATTAAGCCGGTCGCAATATGCGACCAATCAGCAGTTCCCTCCGCAATTCTTTGTTGCACAAAGAATTGCCTACATTAAAGAATACACTGATTAATGCTCTATGGGCATTAATCAGTGTTTCCCTAAAGGCTAAAAAGCAGAATTTTCCCTGTATTTTCCCAGGATAATCAATGCATTCCGCCGGATTGCCCGGGGTCCCAGCCAGGAAAGTCCCATGGCGGTCCCCTTAAAAAACGCCTTAATTTCATCGTCGGTCATTTTCAGGATTTCCCGGGCGTCCAAAGCAGCCGGCAGAATACCCTCACCGGTTTTGGCTGCCCCAATGGGCTGCCGGTTATGGGGACAGGCATCCTGACAGTGGGTACAGCCGTAGAGACGGTTTTTCCAGTGGGCAATCACTTCTCCGGGAACCCGGGTTCCGTTTCCCGACGCATACCACTGGATACATTTTTTTATAGTTATTGTTCCATCCCCATTTGGAGCTCCCGTGGGACAGGCAGTTTTACAGGGTGGGTTATGTTCATTACAGGATTGGCAGAGATCAAACCGGGCCAGTTCAGGTTTATCAGGTTCAAGTTCAAAGGGCAGTGTCATGGCCGCAAGAATCACCAGGCTTCCCGCAGGTTTTGTGATAATAAGGCCGTTTTTTCCCATGCAGCCCAGGCCTGAAAGTTCCGCCAGGGGTTTTTCCGGAACCGGGGAATTGCAGAATATCCGGCAGGATGATTTTTCTCCGCCGTATTTCCACCGGAGTTCCAGGGAAATCCCCTGAAGCTGTTTAACCGCTTCCCGGTAATAATTCCTCCGGGCAAAGGGGGCTATGATCCCGGTATATTCATCAGGATGATATTCTTCCCCGGATTGGTTTCCATAGGGTAATGCGGTAACCAGCAGCGAAGGGGATGGTTCCTGATAATTCGGGGGAACCCCCGGCAGCAATTCCGGAGAAAACGGGGCAAGAATCCGGGGATTAATAAAACCCGCATCCGAAGCTATGGAAAGAATATCCCCTTTCAGGGTAGAATCAGATATCAGTGGCATACTCAATGGACTGTCCAGGAGCCGAATCCGGGAACAGCATGGTTAGATTTAACGGAAAAGCAGACCCGGGCCGCTTTTTCCCTGACCGGTCCTACAGTAAACATTTTTAAAGAACCGGTTTGAATAATTGTATTTTACCCTTTAGTTTTGATGTATACTAGGGTATATAGGATAGAGCATACACGAGGGGTTTTTATGGCCATTCCATTCTTAGATAAAATTTTATCCCTGTTTGGCGGCGGAGATGATCTTGAGACAGGCAAAAAGCGTCTCTTAAAACAGATATCCAAGGAGCTGAATAAAAATAAATATTCTAAATTTTACCGGATCAAGGGCGAAGAGGTAACACCGGTTTTTGCAAAGTTTTTTTACGAGATATACAAGGTGGTATCCCCGGCCCAGGTCTTTCTGCAGAATGTAGGAAAATCCGCCCAGCTTAAACAGGTAACGATTGAATCGTTTATGGATAAAAAGCTCATGGATTTGCAGGACCGGATTTCCCAGGAATCCATTGCCGAACGGGCCAAGACCACCGCCACCAAGGAACTGGCAAAGCAGTTAAAGAATGAACTGGTAAGCCTGATGGCGGGGTTTGATTCCGCCAAGATAAAGGCGGTGGATGATTGTTACAATCTTATCCTGGCGTTTTACCAGTTTATTTCCTTCGATTATTATTTTCTTTTGAAAAAATTTGATGCCAACCTGGGCGAACGGAATTTCAGTTATCAGCCTAAATTTGAAACCATCAGGGCCGAGTATGTCAGCGAGGATATCAAGGATTTTCTTGAGGTGGTCTTTGCGATTGATCCCGACCAGGATTGGAAAACAGCCCTGGCGGTGATGAAAAGCTATAAGGGTGATATCGATGTGGTTGACCTGAATCAGTGGAACAAACTGATGGTCCTTATCCGGGAGGTGAAGCGGACAGCAATCCTAGAGCTGATGGCCCGTCATATCAGCAAGGATCCCTTCTGGGAATCGACTCCCAAACTTCCGAATGAGCATATTATTGATGAATTCCTGCTGAAGAAAAAAACCGAAACCGAATCCGCAATCCACAAGGTACTGAACGATAAAAGAAGCGCCCAGATTGACCAACTGGCTAAGGCGGTGTTCGGGACCAATGATGTGGAACGGATGAAATATTACACCGATAAAAACAACGAGATATTCATTAAAAAAGGACTGGACGTGTTTACCCACATCCAGGGAATGAATTACCTGAAGGCCTTTCTCCTGGATTATTTTAAAAAGGATGTCCGGGAACTCTGCGATCTGTTTCTTATCCGCGGACAATGGTCATCCCTGGTGTTATCCCAGCAGATGTCCGAGAGTTTCCATAATATCATGGAAATTTCGGACCAGATCCTCACCTTTGATGAGGCACTGTCGGAATCAGGCCCCAACGGGTCAAGACTGAAGGCGGCCCTGGTAAAGGCCGACCGGGATAAGGGCCAGGCAAAATATATCCGGATTATCCTGAAGACGGCCAATGAGGAAGCCCAGGAAATGATCAATAACACCGCCCAGGCTCTTATCGTAATAGGCAAAAATTTCAAAACCATTCTGGAGGATTACCAGAAAAACCCGAAAGAACTGATCATGAACTGGAAGGAACTGGAAGCCAGCTCGGATGAACCCATTGCCCAGCGGATTGCCAATGTTTATAAAAAGATTTATTACTTCGTCCAGTTGATGCAGTTCTTCACCAGGGCCGGGGGGGATTCATCACCGGAAGATGAGGAAGAATAATCCCGGAGTGATTAAACTCCCTGCCGATTATTCAGCATAAACGGTCCCGGGCCTTTTTGTGTTAAGGCGCCCGCAGCATCGAAGGGACCAATTCCCGGGGTGGTTTCGGGAACCCCAGCGACCGGGCTTTGTTCAGCGTATTGGGGTATATCCTGTTTTGGCGACCAATTCCTGGCCCTGATCCGACAGGATCCACCCAATAAGAGCCTTTGTATGGGGGCTTTCATTGCCCAGGGTTATAGCGTAAAAATCATTTGCCAGGGGATACGTTCCATCCTGGATGGATTCCCTGGTGGGGATTACCCCGTCAACCGCCAGGAGCCGGATCTTATCATTCCGGACCATTTCTTCCGTATAAAACAAAAATGAATACCCGATGGCCGATTTATAGTTTTTATATTCCGCCAGAATTTCAATCATCGTCCCCATGGCGGAAACCCTTTCGGTCCGGGCTTCCATCAGTGGTGTATCTCCCATAAAGCGCCGGAGAGCGGCCTGGCTTCCGCTGTTTTCATTTCTCTGATATACCTTGATCCTTGTATAGCTACCGCCCAGTTTTTTCCAGTTGGTAATTTCCCCGGAATAGATCCGCCTGATCTGACCGGAACTTAACCCTTTCACCGGATTCCGTTTGTTTACAAAAAATACAAAGGCATCCTTTCCAATGGGAACCATGGAAAATGAGACACCCCTTGCCCGGGCTTCTTCCATCTGTTCCCGGGATGGCCGGGCACAGAAAATGATATCCGCATTACCCTCTATCAAATTCTGATAGGCTCCGGCGGTTTTGCTGCAGTTAATAAGATCATCCGCAGTCCAGGATGTAATGGGATACACACTTTGGTAAAAAGCGGCATACAGGGGGTACAGGGCGGTGGCTCCGTCCAGCCGGGGGAAATCATCTTCCAGTTGTAAGGAAACCGGACCGGATACGGTGGCCAGTTTATTGTTATCTACATATGGACGATACCGGTAAAAATGGAGATCTTCGTATACACCTGGAATTTGGTGATCATAAATTTCATAGCCTATGCTCGCTGCTAGGATTCCGGCACAAAGTCCGGCAACTATCCCGGGAATAAACATAAGGGATTTCTTCTTTATATTCAGCAGCACCAGCAGGCCGATAATTGCGGCAAAAAATACAACGATCAGGATTATATACAAGGAACCCCTGTCAAAAAAAGGTGCGACGCTGGCAGCCATAAACAAACCCGCTCCCAATAGGAGACAAAAAAGAACACTGTTGACAATCCTGATTTTTGGTTTTTTGATGCATATAATACAAACCAGCAGGAACACCACCCCTACTGTGTATAAGATAATAGACATACCCATCAATTTACTCCCGGAACACCGGAAGCTTTTCCAGGTAGAGGAGATCCGTCCCGGTGTAACCGCCTTCTTCCAGCAGCGCCGCCACCCTGGAAACGATGGTACAGTTTGCCCGGGCAAGCAGATTTTCCATGGCTTTTATAGAACCTCCGGTGGACACCACGTCATCCACCAGGCAGATCCGTTTTCCCTGGAGCCGGGCCATATCGGGGCCGTCCAAAACCAGCTGCTGTTCGCTGCTGGTGGTAATGGACCGGGTTTTTTCTATAATATAATCCTGCATATAGGATTTTTCGGTTTTCCTGAGTACCACATAATCAACCCCAACCCGGCAGGCCAGGGAATGGGTAAGGGGAATGGCCTTGGCCTCGGGACATACCAGCATATCGATCTTTTGACGGGGAAACTGGGGATGAAGAAAAATTGATTCAGCGACGGCTTCAACCAGACGGGTATCCCCCAGCATGACAAAGCTGGCAATGGATAATCCCGGGGCTACCTTAACCACGGGAAGAAGTCTTTCGAGACCTGCGATTTTTAAGGTGTAGATATTCGGTTTTTCCATGAAGAAAATAATATCAGAAGAGCCGGCGCTTTTCCATAGCTTGAATGAGGATAAACAGACCGCTGCCGTGATTCCCGGATGTCCCGGTAAACGGAGAAACCCCGGGACCAGGATTACTTTCCGGCGATCTCAATGCGGTCCCGGCCAAGTTCCTTGGCTTTTCTCAGTGCCTCATCGGACATAAGGAAGAGTCCGTCCCGGTCCTTTGCGTGGATAGGAGCCACCGCAATTCCAATACTGGTCCGGATATTCAGTTCCTCCAAATCCGATGAACCGGGAATTGCAGGCACATATACCTTTTTTGCGTTTATTGCTTTTCTGATGGATTCCGCCACCCGGAGGGATTCCCCAATATCCGTGTCCGGGAGGATGACCGCATATTCGTCACCGGAAAGCCGGGCCGCAATATCACCCGCCCGGAGATTGTTCCGGATTACATCCGCGGCGGTGATAATCACCTTATCCCCCGCGGAATTCCCGAATTTATTGTTGATCTCATGAACCCTGTCCAGGTCCATCATGAGGAGCGCCAGTTTACGCAAACCTATGGACCCGTGTTCAAACCGGTCCTTCAGGGATTCATTCAGGAAGTTGCGGTTGTAAAGACCGGTGAGCTCATCAATAATAGCCCTGCGCCGGGCGGTTTCTCCCCAGCGGATAAGATCGTTCAGGTGCCTGGCGGTTTGGTCGAGCCAGACATTCTGCACCTTGCCGATAGCCCTGAGCATTTTAACGGCTATCATGGGATGGTCAAAAATAATGCGGTAAAAATCAATCCCCTGGAAAACCATAAAATCAGAATCTTCCTTGGCAATGATCGTGGCCGACCGGGGTTCATTGGCAATAATCGACATCTCACCAAAGAATTCCCCGGGCCGGATATTAAACATCCATTGACTGGTCCCGTCGGACTGGGTCACAAAGGCATTCAGCCTTCCGGATATAAGGATATACATGGCTTCGCCTTTTTCACCTTCGGTAAAGACCGTATCCCCTTTTTTAACAAAACCCGGTTCCAGAAATGCGGTGACCGCATTGAATTCCAGCCTGCTGAGGCCGGAAAAAAGATGAGACCGTGCCAGGATTATATCCGGATTAGGAGGCCTGTGGTGCTTCATTTTTTAGCTTCCTGCTGGTAATGTACTATTCTATTACCCCCGGCCCGCCAATTTTCCAGAAGAGAATCATAATTCCCCTGGAAAAGGGTATCCCACTTATTACCGTCCTCGGGCCATATGGTATAGGAAATGGTCCCGGTAAAACGGAATTCGGGAATCTCCCCTTCCGCCGGAACAGGTTCCAGTTTTGTCAGCCCGGAATTAAGCTCCTCCACCATCTTCTGGGCTGCATATAAGGAACATTTTGTGAAGAGTAAACCCACTTCATTGCTTTTAAACCGGAGCGCCCAGCCACGGCCGGCCTTCCGGACTATGGATTTCAGAACCATGGCGATCCGGACCATGGCTTCATCCCCGGCTGCATGCCCCCGGGAATCCACCAGAATTTTGAAATTATCCGGCTTCATCATAATCAGGGCGGTGGGTTCTTCCAGAATATGGTTAATTTCATCCGTCAGGAATGACTGTTTCCAAAGACCCGTACCGGTATCCTCGTAGGCTCTCCGGTAAAGTTCCTGCACCAGGGAAATATTTTCAACGATGATTTTCTGGGTGGATTTGATCCGGGAAGTTATCATAACAATAGAACTGAGCAGGACCTGGGAAACAGTCCGGGGATCCTCAATGGCCATCATTTCCATGGTAATACCCGGCGCGGGAAAAACGGCAATCACCGATTCCTGTACTGCTTCAGCGGAAGCGTCATAGACGGCTCCCCGGGCAAAGTCAAAATCGCCGATGGTGTCCCCCGGGTCGAACCAGGCCAAATCATCTTCACCGCCGTCTTCCCGGGGTTTGAAAACCCGGATGGCCCCCTGGAGAAGCATATAAAAACGTTCTGCTTTTTCCCCGGTGGAAAACAGACATTCTCCCTGACGCAGTTGTATCATGCCTGACCGGGAAGATATATATTCACGTTCCTTTTCGAGTAATGATGAGAATAATTCGGTATTCAGAATCGATGCTGTATCAGCTTTTGGCGCCGGCATTCTTCCTATCTATACTCCCAGGATTTTAGTGGGTTATTGGAATAATACCCACCGAGGTCTTTTCAAAATCTGATATTTTGAAAAATTTCAGCATAATAGCATTATTATACCGGTTTCATGGAAATACAGGAAGTATCTGCCATGACACTGTAGAAGTATATACTGATGTCAGGGGTTATGCAAATAAAAAAACCCGATGCAGGAAGGCATGATAAATTCAAAATGTATATGAGGATCATTTTTCTCCGGAAGGTATATTCCTTCGACAGGGTCAAGGGCAAACTTCGGTGATTGAGGCTCTCGAAATCACCGGAGAGAATGAGCTTTTCTGCTGCAGGCCCTTCGAGAGCCTCAGGGACCAGAGACTCCGGTGTGATTGGGGCTCTCGGAATCACCCGGGAGAACCAGCTTTTCCGTTACAGGCCCTTCGAGAGCCTCAGGGACCAGGGATTCCCGGTGATTGAGGTTCTCGAAATCACCCGGGAGAACCAGCTTTTCCGTTACAGGCCCTTCGAGAGCCTCAGGGACCAGGGACTTCGGTGATTGAGGCTCTCGAAATCACCGGAGAGAATGAGCTTTTCCGTTACAGGCCCTTCGAGAGCCTCAGGGACCAGGGACTTCGGTGATTGAGGCTCTCGAAATCACCGGAGAGAATGAGCTTTTCTGTTACAGGCCCTTCGAGAGCCTCAGGGACCAGAGACTCCCGGTGATTGAGGTTCTCGAAATCACCCGGGAGGGGGACCAACTTTTATCCGGCGGAACCGGCTTCCTGCACTGAAATTCATGAAAAGCCGGAGGCTCATAAAGAAAAAATTATTTTTTCCAGTAGGTGAAAAAAATCTTCAGCACCGCCGGGACAGATCTTAACCGGAAAGAACCAACCATGGAAAGAATTGCTTCCATGCCCTGGTAGATTCTCTCCGAATAGGGGTGCCACCAGAGGTTCCGTTTTGCACCGGGAAGGGTGTCATCCACCAGGACCTTGGGTCTTACCATTTCAAGCAGGCCCATCTCGCCATGGGTCCGGCCTATGCCGGAATCGCCGAATCCTCCCCAGGGAGTTTCCGCCAGGCCGTGGCTCATGAGATGATCGTTGATCATGATGGCCCCTGCCCGGAGCTGCCGGGCTATATTTTTCGCCCGTTTTCTGTCCCTGGACCAGACCGATCCGGTAAGGCCATAGACGGATGCATTGGCAATACGGATAGCCTCATCATCGTCCTCCACGGGATACACGCCGGCCACAGGGCCAAAAATCTCATCCTTCATAATCGGCATATCCAGGGTCAGGTTGGTCAGGAGTATAGCCGGGGCAAAGGGACTATCATCAGCAAAATCGCCCCGGGCACTCCGGGCAGTAATAACCGCGCCCTGGCTAGTGCATTCTGAAATCTGTTTCTGCACTGCTTTTTTCTGCTGCAGGGAAATCATCGGGCCCATATCATCGTTTAGGCCTGCACCGACCCGAAGCCCCTTAACCAGGGAACTTAATTTTTCCAGGAAAAGCCCGTACACATCCCGGTGGACCAGAATCCGCTGGGCCCCTCCGCAGGACTGGCCGGCGTTGGAAAAACCAGCCCAGAGGATTCCCAGGGCTGCCCGGTCAAGATCCGCATCGGCGCATACCACCGCTGCATCCGCGCCGCCCAGTTCCAATACCAGGGGCAGGAGCCTGGGAGCGGCCAGGGCCATGAGTTCCCTCCCTACCGTTGTGGAACCCGTAAAAAACAGCTTATCCACCCCGCCTTCTATAAAGGCAGGTCCCGCATCTTTTCCGGGAAGCTCCACATAGGAAAAGAGATTTTCCGGAAGATCCGCCTGCCGGAATATGTCCGCCAGAAGCCTGCCGGTTTTTTGGGTATCCCTGGCAACCTTAAGGATTACCCCGTTGCCCGCCAGGAGGGCCATGACAATTTCGGAAAAGGGGATGGCAAAGGGATAATTCCAGGGCGAAATAATTCCCACCACCCCATAGGGTTCATACATAATCCGGCTTTTCTTGTTGAACATCAGCGGATTTCCGCCGGAGATTTTTTTATCTTTTAAAACGGATTTTCCCTGCCTGCAATAATACGAAACAGCCATGGCAGCCGGCAGCACCTCAGTAACCAATGCATCCAGTTTGAGTTTTCCATTGTCTTCATGGATAAGTTCCGCCATGGTTTCCCCCTGGGAACTTATATATTTCCCCAGGATTTTAAGACGGCGGGAACGTTCCTTAACAGGAAGGGCAGCCCAGCCAGCCTGGGCGGTCCGGGCTGCGGAAATCCGGCGGGCCACATCTTCCTTTGAAGATGCATACATATCGGTTTCAGGGTTTTTCATGATTTTGTCCTTCCGGTAAAGTTATCCATGGTATGGTTTATTCCAAAAAAATCGGCGATGGCATCAAAGGCGCCCACCGGGAGCAGCCGGATCATATAAACGGCGTACACAAACCTGGGCATGATGAGCCGCTTCTGATTATGTAAAATTGCCCTGCAGATCCTGCGGGCGGCATATTCCGGTTTAAGGATTGGCAGGAGAAGGGGAAACCTTGTTTTTACTCCCTGGAACATCCCCGTATCAATAAAAAACGGGCAAACCACGGTGGTCCGGACCCGGCTCTTAAGACGGCGGAGTTCCATTCTGATAGCCTCATGAAAACCAAAGGCCGCGAATTTGCTGGCGGAATAATCCGCCAGGCCGGTTACCCCAATAATACCCGCCGCGGAGGAGATGGTTACCAGGTGGCCCGTGTTCCGTTCAATCATGGCTGGCAGGAAGGCTTTAGTTGTCCAGAATTGGGCTTGGGTATTGACTTCCATGGTTTTCAGGATTTTTTCATCCGGAGTTTCCAGGAATGATGATCCGGAAACTACCCCGGCATTATTGACCAGAATATCCACCGGCCCTACTTCGGCTTTTACGATTTCAGCCAGCCTGTACACTTCATCCTTGTTGGACACATCACAGACCCAGCCTTTTATGAAAAATCCCCGACCCCGGGCTTCCTCTTCAAGTTTGGTGATATTCCCGGCATTCAGATCCCACACCAGAATTTTGGCTCCCCGGGCTGCCAAGGTGAGACCCACCAGGCGGCCTATTCCGCTGGCACCACCGGTAATCAGTACGGTTTTATCCTTTACATCCTTCATACGACTTCCTCTCGATAATGGAAACTTGCAAAAACTTCAGCTTTTAGAAGGTTTCCTTTGGTATACCCTAATTCAAGCACAATTGTTTTATACCGGCACAGACCCGGGTTATTTTCTCCGGTCTAACATACGTTTTGAAATGGGACGGGAGGATTTTAACATATCAGGTTTTGAAACCAGCTTATTTTCCTTAAGTATAATGTGATTTTCAGGCCGTATCAATTAAAATACCGTTTCAATTTTTTTGAATGAACAGGAAAAAAAGTCACATGGGAAAAATTTTCCCACCTCCGACACAGAGGACACTCCCCCAGATTTTTATAGACCGAATATGCATCAATCCTTGTACACTATCGTAAGTACATATAATACAAGTACTTAACACCTTTTATTAATATTTTTGATTTTATCTTAATTTTGGCACGCTATTTGCTTATATATAAATAGTCGTTGACTGATGGTGATATATCACCAACCAGAGAATGTGAATATGGAGATTTATTATGAAGAAGAAGATAGCTATCCTGCTCGTGACAGGTTTGGTATTTGCGGGGACCCTGAGTGCCCAGACCATGGGTCAGCCTCCCAGACCGCAGGTTCAGCAGCCCAAGGAGGTTTCCACGATAAACGGAAAACTTGCCCTGGTAAACGGGATGATTGCCCTGCAAAGCAACAACAAAACCTACTATGTTGCGGGTTTTCAGCATCTTATCGGATTTATTGACGGATTAAAAGAAGGCGCCACCGTAACCCTGGAAGGATACGGATTTCCTATCCCGGAAGCCCCGGAGTATCAGTTTTTCCGTTCAACCAAGCTGACTTTTAATGGAAAAAGTTATGACCTGCCGACCCCCCATAACCACGCAGGAATGATGCCCCGGAGAAACATGGCACCCCAGCAGAAACAGGGAAATCCTCCTCCTGCGATGGACCAGAGGGGCAGAAGGTAACAGAAGTTCCCATAAGAAGATCCCCGGGAATTCGGTTCCCGGGGATATAACAATTATCACCCTTTATCTTTTTAATAAGCACCGGAAATTTTCCGGTGCTTATTTGTCTGCATGGTTCATCTGAATCTTTTATGCCCCGCCCCTCTTGCCATAGGGGTTACTCTATGGCATATGCTTATGGTAACAGAAATCCGGACAGTTATGAATAAAATATGATGAAGGAACATATTGATAAGACACAAATTCAGCGGTATATGATAATATTATTGTCAAAATCAACACCCCCGCCCTGAAGCCCGTACACGAAGGTGTACAGAGGGTATGTTGGTTCTGAGGGTATGAATTGCAGCGGTTTTAAACCCCTGAACAAATCTTTTGTTCAGGGGAAACGTCCTAAAACCCACATGCGAATAAAAAGACAGGAGAAAAAATTATGCAGGATTATATTGGCAAAAACATCCCAAAACTGGGGTTTGGCCTGATGCGGCTGCCCATGATGGGCGAAACCGTGGACATTAAACAATTAAAGCAGATGGTCGATTTATTTATGCAAAAGGGTTTTACCTATTTTGATACAGCCCTGGGTTATCTGAACGGCAAGTCCGAATCCGCCGCCAAGGAGGCGCTGGTGGACCGTTATCCCCGGGAACAATTCCAGTTTGCCACAAAAATGCCCGCATGGGCCGCTCCGACGGCGGAGGATGCCCGGAATATGTTCCAGATATCCTTGAAACGCACCGGCCTGGGTTATTTCGACTTTTATCTGATGCACAACCTGGGCGGAAAGGGGAACAGCCGGACAGAATATTTTGACCGGTACGGAATATGGGATTTCCTGGCGGAACAAAAGAAGGAAGGCCGCATCAGACATTTAGGTTTTTCCATGCATGCCAAATCCGGTCATTTGGATGAAATATTAACCAGACATCCCGAAATGGACTTTGTCCAGCTTCAAATCAATTATGCGGATTGGAACAGTATTGAGATTGAATCGGGGAAATGCTATGAGGTCGCCGGGAAACACGGCAAACCCGTGGTTATTATGGAACCGGTCAAAGGCGGAGCATTGGCAAACCTGCCGGAAACAGCGGCGAAGATTCTCAAACAGGCCAATCCGGATGCATCCCAGGCATCATGGGCTATCCGTTATGCGGCTTCCCTGGAGGGGATTATCACGGTGCTCAGCGGCATGTCCACCCTGGAACAGATGAAGGATAACCTTTCTTTCATGGAAGATTTCAAACCCCTCAATACCGATGAACAGAAGGTGATTAAACAGGTCCAGCAGGAACTGGCCGGGATCCCCCAGGTTCCCTGTACAAATTGCCAGTACTGTCTCAAGGGCTGCCCCCAGAATATTGCCATACCGGGGGTATTCAGCACTGTCAACGATTATCTGATTTATCAGAATTTGGCCAGGGCAAAGGGAATGTACGGATGGGAAACCATGGGTTCCGGAAAAGCATCCGCCTGTATCAGCTGCGGGCAGTGTGAAACCGTATGTCCCCAAAGCATTCCTATTATCAGCGAATTAGCCAAGGCGGCCAAACTGCTTGAAGCATAATGGTCCGAAGTGTGCCTGCTCTAATGTTCCCGATGGGTGGAAAACCCGCCGGGAACATTTTCCATCGGATACGGGACTTACACAGAGGAAGAAGAAAACAACCCGGGAGGGACACAGGGTCCGGCAGGGAAAATCCATATGAACCTCCCCGAGGCAGAGCCTCGGGGTATCTATAGAACCGTATAACTATGCCTCGGGGAGTTTCGTTCGAGAGGAAATTTATAATACCGTCTGGTTTAATACCATAACTTGTAAGCTGCGAGTCCTCTGGGCCGCGGCAAGCCGCGGGGTATTAAACCAGACTTCCGAATAAA
>JAVBPH010000050.1:0-42834 GCA_031549725.1 Treponemataceae bacterium | reverse complement strand
TTTTCAAAATGTCAAATTTTGAAAAAGCAACCTTAGATGTAAGTGCAGAAAGAATACTATTTTATGTATGGGTAAGGAAATAGCATTCTTTCTGCAAAAGCCTTTTTCAAAACTAACCGAGTTTTGAAAAAGGCTCATTATATAAAGCTGTTCATATTCTTAAAATACCGGACAATGGGCTTGGATTCTATGGAGAAACCAGGGAAGAAGGATTTTTTCTGTACCGGTTTTGGAAAAAACAGCTGATAAAAAATAGAATTAAGTGAGGTTAAGAGATGTTTGACTATTATTATTTGGTGTTGATTGTGCCGACCCTGCTTCTGTCCCTGATCGCCCAGATACTGGTAAAGTCCACCTTTTCAAAATATTCCAAAGTAAAAAGTGAGAAAGGAATTACCGGACGGGAGGCCGCAGCCCTTCTTTTGAGGACTAATAACATTGAAAATATTGCCATAGAACCCGTGGAGGGATCCCTGACGGACCACTACGACCCGGGTTCAAAGGTTCTGAGACTTTCCCAGCCTGTATACCAGAATAATTCCATTGCAGCCATTGGGGTGGCCGCCCACGAAACGGGCCATGCCATCCAGCATGCCCGGGGATACGGTCCTTTGGGAATCCGGAGTGCCCTGGTTCCTGCGGCCAACATCGGAAGCAGTTTTGGTCCCTGGCTGGCGGTTATTGGCCTGATCGTTTCAATCCCGGTTCTGGTGGATATAGGTATTATCCTTTTTTCCGCCGCGGTGCTATTTTATCTTATTACCCTGCCGGTGGAGTTTAATGCATCCAGCCGGGCCATTGCCATTCTCAGGAATAATTCGGTACTCAGTGAACAGGAACTGACGGGTGTTAAAAAAGTTCTGACCGCTGCGGCCCTCACCTATGTAGCCGCAGCCCTGGGAGCAATCATGAACCTGGTCCGGTTACTACTTTTAAGAAGGAACCGGAACTAAATCCCCCGGGCTCTGAAGTCCTCGAGGGACCTGTGAAGAATAAGCTTATTTGACCTCAGGTGGTTTCGAGAGCCTCAACCACCGGGTGCCCCCCGGTCCCTGAGGCCCTCGAAGGGACCCGTGGAGAAAAGCCTTTTCGACCTCAGGTGGTTTCGAGAACCTCAACCACCGGGAGCTCCCGGCCCCTGGGGCCCTCGAAGCATCGAAGGGACCTGTAAAATGCTTCTGTCTCCCCGTTTGATATCATCATTTGGATTGACCCGGACCGCCTCAATGGCGTATCATTGAAACGTGGCAGAGAGAAAACCAACAAGCGGCAGGAGCAAATCCAAAACGCCCGCAAAAAAACAGAATACTCCCCGGAAAAAACCCATAGGTGTTCTGTTTTGGATTGTGTTTATCATCATTATAGCGGGACTTTTTATTGCAAACCGGGAAATCATCGGCCGGAATATCCAAAATACCGGATTTTTTGACAAACTTTTAAACCGTGAAACCCCTCCTTCCGCCGAGATGCCGCCGGAAACCCTTCCTGAAGTTACAACCGTTAACCCTCCTGCAGAAAAACCTCCCGCGGTGACAGTTCCTCCCCCTGCGGCGGAACCATCCCGGGCTCCCGCGGAAACAACACCCGCGGCAAAACCTGTTGAAACAACTAAACCTGCAAATCCCCCCATAGCATCCCAGCCTCCTGCCCTGCCCACGGCAAAACCGGCGGAGACAAAACGGGACAGACCCCTCTATTTTATGAAAATTGATAATGACGGGACCATAGTCAGGACGAAGGTCTCAAGAGCCGTGACAGTTTCGGATTCCCCTATGATGGATGTATTGGATGTTCTTCTCCAGGGACCCAGTGCGGATGAAAAAAAGAAAGGCCTGGTTTCCCTCATCCCCCAGGGGACTAAAATTCTGTCGGCCACTGTTAGGGGGTCCACAGCATATATCAGTTTCAGTGAAGAGTTTCAGTTCAATACCTACGGGGTGGAAGGATATGCCGCTCAGCTCAAACAGATTGTATGGACCGTCACCGAGTTCCAGAATGTGAAGGATGTCCAGGTTCTCCTGGAAGGCAGAAGGATTGATTATCTTGGGGAAGGCATTTGGATAGGCAGTCCCCTTGGCCGGGAATCGTTATAAGGGCACATATAAAAACTGGAGTTTTTAGAAGTTCCTATACTAGATTTATTCTGCAGTTTCATTAATCCGTTCAATGGAAAGAGATTTTTTTGTTTCCGTATCAATTGCAGCACAGACGCCCCGGACTGCCGCGGGGCCCTTGGCACATTCCATTCTGTAGGGGATCTGTGTTTTAATCCTGTTCAGACATACACTGATATCCATACCAATAATACTTTCAACTACCCCGGTCATTCCTGCGTCCGTGATATAGGCTGTTCCCCCGGGAAGGATCCGCTCATCACCGGTTTGTACATGGGTATGGGTTCCGGTGATTACCGCAACCCTTCCATCGGCATAAAATCCCAGGGCTTCCTTTTCGTAGGGCGCTTCAGCGTGGAAATCAATAATGGGGATGGCATTTTCGTTTTCTTTATTATCCAGGATAGTATCCAGACAGGCAAAGGGGCAATCAATATTGTACATGAATTCCCTGCCCTGGAGATTGATAACCAGGTAATCAATGCCGTTCTTTTTAAGTACCGTATAACCCCTGCCGGCGGCGCCGGCAGAATAGTTTGCCGGACGAAGCACCCTGCTGTCCGCATCAAGAACAGCCCAGAAGTCCCGTTTTTCCCAGATATGATTTCCGGAACTTACCACATCAGCCCCGGCGCCGATAATCCTGTTAAAAGTCTCTTCAGTAAGACCAAAACCGTCCGCTGCATTTTCGCCGTTTACCAATACAAAGTCCGCTTTATATTTTTCAATTAATAGGGGAAGCTGCTGCTCCAGGGCTTTTATGCCTGGTTCACCAACCACATCCCCAATCATTATACAATGTATGGTTCCCATATATTCCAATCCTATGCTGAAAAGAAAAACCGCCGGAGTATATATTTCCGGCGGCTTATAAATATTAGCGGGCGTATTCTACAATGCGGGTTTCCCGTATAATAGTAACCTTTATACGGCCGGGATAACGAAGATCGTTTTCGATTTTTTTTGCAATTTCTTTAGCCAGTTCTTTTGACTGTTCTTCACTGACCGTGTCATTATTTACAATAATTCTGAGTTCCCGGCCTGCCTGGATAGCAAAAGCCTTATCAACTCCGGTGAAACCTTCGGCAATACCCTCAAGGTTTTCAAGCCGTTTGATGTAATTATCCAGGGTTTCCCGCCGGGCGCCGGGACGGGCAGCCGAAATAGCATCGGCAATCTGCACCAGCACCGATTCAATACAGGACGGCTCCACGTCATTATGGTGGCTGCCAATGGCATTGATGATCCTGGGGTCTTCACCCATTTTCCGGGCCATATCCATACCAATTTCAGCATGGTTCAGGTCGGAATCGGATTCAACACCCTTCCCTATATCGTGGAGCAGGGCTCCCCGCTTGGCCAATTCCCGGTTTGCACCGATTTCGGCGGCCAGAATACCCGCAATAACGGCAACTTCCTTGGAATGGTACAGCACATTCTGGCCGTAACTCGATCTGAAATACAGCCGTCCCAGTGCGCGGATTGCATCCTGGCTGATATTATGGATTCCCAGATCAAAAAGGACTTTTTCACCTTCTTCAAAGATCTTCTGGGAAATTTCCTTGCTTACCTTGGCAACAATTTCCTCAATCCGGGCAGGATGAATCCTTCCGTCGGCAATGAGTTTTTCCATGGCGATTTTGGCAATTTCACGCCTGACCGGGTCAAAACAGGAAATAACCACCGCTTCCGGCGTATCATCGATGATAACGTCCACCCCGGTGAGGGTCTCCAGGGTCCGGATATTCCGGCCTTCCCGGCCGATAATCCGCCCTTTCATTTCATCATTCGGAAGGGTCACCGTGGAAACGGTAACCTCGCCGGTAACCTCGGTGGCAACCCGCTGAATGGTGGTAACCAGGATGTCCCTGGCCTTTTTCTCCGCAGAAAGGTTGGCTTCCTGTTCAATTTTATTGATCAGCGCCTGGGCATCATGTTTTGCCTCATTTTCCAGATCCTGGATAATGAGATTTTTTGCCTCTTCCTGGGATAACCCGGAAATCCGTTCCAGTTCGGACCGGTACCGTTCTTCTTCCTGTTCCAAAGCCGCTTCCCGGGCCTGGATTACCTTGTCCCGTTCGGCAAACCCCTGTTCAATCTTCTCAAATTGAGTGGTCTTTTTTTCTATTGTTTCTTCTTTCTGCAAGACACGTCGCTCATATCGCTGCAGTTCAGCCCTGCGTTCCCGGGTCTCTCTCTCCTGCTGGTTTCGTTCGCGGATAACTTGTTCTTTTGCCTCAAGAAGGATTTCCTTCCTTTTTGCTTCAGCTTCTTTTATCGCATCCTGTTTTATACGCTCGGCTCTTTGCTCCGATGCAGTAAGTTGGAATCTGGCATACAGCCATCTAATAGTCCAGCCTAAGGTTAACCCGGCAAGAGGGAGGATTATATAAAGTAAAAATCCCATCACTCTACCCCTTACCAGTGAATATTAAAGTCCATATTAAGGGTATAACGAAGGAATAACCCTTGTCAAGCAAAAACAAGCCTTAAATCAACATACCCGCCGCAAGCAGCGTGTATGAAAACCGCCTGCGAATAAACAAGCTTTTTTTAAAATAATATATTACAAAGGTCATAAATTATTATTTTACGGTTGACAATATTTATTTTAAGGTTATATTATAATCAATTATTGTAGATAAGTTAAAATAGTTACATATTTTACCAAATAATAAATTTAAAAAAGGGAAAGCTCCGGGGGCCAATTCTCCGGAGCTTCCTGAAAAATAAGGCCCTCGTACAAAAATTTGTGTCCATACATAAAAACAGCTGAAATATCTGTCCTCCATCCCGGGTTTGTGTCCCATTCCGAAAAATACATCACCTTGTAAATCATTATCATTCCTGCCATAATTAGGGGTATGGAAAGAAGTTTGATTATGCTGAAACCCGGAGTCCTCCAGCGCCGGATCGTCGGGGAAGTGTTAAGCCGTTTTGAACGGAAGGGACTCAATATTATTGCGCTGAAAATGCTCTCCATGAGCAAAACCATGGTGGAAACCCATTATAAAGAGCATCAGGGGAAGAATTTTTATCAGAAACTGGTTGATTATACCCTTTCGGGGCCGGTAATAGCGGCGGTAATTGAAGGGAATGAAGCAATTTCGGTTATCCGCAGGCTGGTGGGGCCCACAAACCTGGATGATTCCCAGCAGCCTGGAACCATCCGGGGGGATTTTGCTGCCCAAACCAGGCTTAACATCGTACATGCTTCGGATTCACCGGAAAGTGCCAGCCGGGAGATAGGCCTTTTTTTTAAAGATGAAGAAATCTGTTCCTGGGAAGATGGAAACGCCAAGTGGTTTTAGCCGCAGGCTTATAATGAAGAACACCGAGGCAGAACCTCGGGGTAGCTTCGTTGTAGAGGAAATTATTATGCAGGCGGAGGGTTCATACCACATACAAACGTTTCAACCTTCATCCAGGGCGTTAAAAAATCAACCGATGCAGGCATCGTGTATGAACCCCAACAGCCCTCCAATCAGGATGCTATTTTCAAATTTATCCGGAATTTCCCGGTATCAGCCTGCCCAAAGGGACAGTGTATTGATGTTTGTTGTTTTTTATTGACGGATACCTGGGTTGGGCTAACACAATGTAATTAATTAAGTTTGCTTGGTTTTTATTGTGTATATTATATGTGATTTAATGATCTCATATAAACTTAACATTGCATTATTATTCTGTGAAGAGGATACATGCTGCGGGAAAACTTGAATATCACAACCCATTCAGGGGGTGACGGATCAGCCCCGGACTCAATTGAATCGGTCCTGAGCGGCCGGCATCTGGGGGCGGACATTGCAGAGGTTGATGTCAGGACCAACAAAAAAGGCCGATTGATCCTATCCCACGATGAAGATACCCGCCGGATCTATTCCGGCCATCCGTTTCTTGAAGAAGTTTTCAGTATTGTAGCCCAGGATACGCCGTTTTGCATCAATTGCGATATAAAAGAACCGGGAACCGTCGCTGCGGTTCTCCATCTGGCCCAGGTCCATGAGGTTTTCCCGGAAAAAATAATCCTTACCGGAAGCGTCCGTCCTTCAATGCTTGAAATAGACCCGGGAATTACAAAATGCTCCCAGGTTTGGCTAAATATAGAAGAAATAATAGAAGATTATTACCTTACAGATGCCCGGTCAATAAAACCCTACCGGAATCTCATAAACCCACCTGCCCGGGGCCATGAGATTATTGTGTCCCTGGATTCCCGGTTTAATGATCTTATCGATCCCATCATTGCTGATTGTAAGGATCTTGGGGTAAAAGTAATTAATATGCCCCTGACAGAACAAACTTCCCCGGTTATTCCTTATCTTTTATCCAGGGGAATACAGGTTTCCGTATGGACCATAAATGAAGAAAAAACACTGGGGGAGCTTTTTGGTTTGGGGGTAATCAATGTGACCACCCGAAATACCCGGATGGCAGTAAAAGTCCGGAATGCCATAATGCAGGGACCGTCCCTGGAAACATCGTAGGCATTGTCCGGAAAGATATGGACCGTTAAGATGCCGGGGCATGATAACGAAAATCACTTTTTGAAAATGATGTATTAAGTAACAGCTTCCATGGGGCCCCGGAACCTCATATGAAGAAAGGATTTTTCGCTCCAAGTGGTTTCGGGAGCCTCAACCACCGGGAGTTTCCGGTCCCTGAGGTCTTCGAAGGGACCTGTGAAGGAAAATTCCCCTCCAAAAAACAAGTAACCAGCTACAATTTTCTTTTTTCCGGAAAAATCAACCAAAAAGACTCTTTCATTATATGCTAACTCCTATTACACTTAATAAATAGAACAAAATATACGGCAGAACAAAATTTTTGCTGCTAATTGTTGTGTTTTATGCCCCTGAATTATAGGTTTCCAGACCGGCAATTTTTTCATGGTTTGTCTGGAAAACATCTTCAATTGGCAGTCCCGTTATCTTAATGAATACGGAAATCAAAAACCTTCTGCACGCTTTCGCGTGCGAGGCAGAGCAGCGAGATTTGTTGGTTCTGTAAGGTATGGATTTTATGTGGGTTTAATACCCATACAATTTTCATTTACAAGATTTGAAGAACGCCGCAAAGCGGCGGGGTATTACACCCACTTGCGAATAAAGGAGCTATGGATGAATACTTCTTTGCCCCAATGGGATTTAAGGTCTATTTATGAATCTTTTGATGCACCGGAATACCGGCGGGACCAGGAACTGCTGGTTGAAAAAATGACCGCCTTTCTTTCATCCCTGGACAGTACCATCCCGGATGACCATACAGCAGCCGCGGAGCATATTGTTTCCCTGATTAAATTCTATGAAGAAGCGGGTGATATAGCAGAAAATCTTTCTTCCTACGCGGCAGCAGTTTATACTGCCAATACCAGGGATACCAGGGCTTTAAATGAAATAAACAAACTTGACGAATTGACCATGCCCTTTGGAAAAGCTTTGGTGATATTCAGGGGCCGCCTGGCGGAAAAAAACGATTTGGTTCTTGCCCTGGCCGAATCCAATGAAAAACTGAAACCCTACTCCTTTTTTATAAGAGAAGCTCTTAAACAGTCGGCTTACCAGATGTCTCCTGAAATGGAAGACCTGGCCAACGATTTAGCCCGCTCAGGGGGTGATTCCTGGAGCCGTCTGCAGGAAATTATTTCATCCACCACCAGTATCCTTTGGGACCCGGTCACGGGGGAACGAAAAACCGTCTTTTCCCTGCGGGATATGGCCCATCATCATGACCGTTCCATCCGTGAAAAGGCCTATTGGGCGGAGCTTGATGCATGGAAATCCGTCGAGATTCCACTGTCCGCATCATTAAATGGTGTAAAAGGAACTGCCATTACCGTGGATACCCGGCGGGGATGGAAATCCGCCCTGGAAAAATCAGCCTTCCAGTTCCGGATGAATATTTCTACCCTGGATACTCTTATATCCGCCCTGGAAAATTCCCTGCCCATGTTCCGCCGGTATTTAAAAACCAAGGCAAAAATTCTGGGAATAAAGACCTGTGCCTTTTATGATCTTTTTGCTCCGGTGGGAACTTATCTGAAACAATGGTCATGGAAAGAGGCGGTCCGGTTTATCCCTGAACAATTTGATTTATTTGATCCTGCCATGGGGAATTTTGCCCGGCATGCTTTCCGGCTGTCCTGGATAGATGCGGAAGGCGGCAGGGATGGCAAGGTAGGGGGGGCTTACTGTACGGAGTTTCCCCTGACCGGAGAATCCAGAATACTATGTAATTTTGAAGGATCCTTTGATTCCATAATTACCCTAGCCCATGAACTGGGACATGCCTGGCATCATGAAGTAGTAAAAAACCAGTCCCGCACCCAAACAGGATATCCCATGACACTGGCAGAAACCGCCAGTATTTTTGCTGAAACCCTGGTACTTGATGCGGCCCTTAAAAAATCAGGCCCGGAAGAACGGTTAAGCTTGATTGAAGAAGATCTGAAAGGCTGCTGCCAGGTTATTGTGGATATCCTGTCCCGGTTCTATTTTGAAAAAAACCTTTTTGAAAAACGGTCCGGGGCAAGAATTCCCCCTGCGGAATTATGCGATATGATGATCGATGTCCAAAAACAAACCTACGGGGACGGTCTGGATGAGGATAAACTTCATCCCTATATGTGGGCTGTTAAGAGTCATTACTACAGCACCTCCATGCCGTTCTATAATTATCCCTATGCTTTCGGCCAGCTTTTTGCACTGGGACTTTATTCAAAAGCTAAAAAGGACGGCTCCGCCTTTGCAGAAACCTACAAATCGATTCTCCGGCTGACAGGAACCGCATCAGCGGAGGACGTTGCCCTTTCAGCCGGTTTTGATATTGGTGACAGGGCTTTCTGGGAAAGCGGCCTGGCGGTAATAGAAACCCGGGTAAACGATTTTGAAAAATTAGCCGGAGAGATGCTGGCTTGATCAGAATCCTGTAAGGCTGCAATGTGCTACCTCCGGGACCTCAAAAAGCTCCCGGACTTTCGGAAATATTCCGCTTCTTTGCTTTCATTTTTTATAAAACAAAACTTCTGCAGTATCAATATTACTATGTGAAGAATCATTTCTGAATAAAAATAATATAAATGAAAAAAAATACAGTAAATATTGGATATTCAGAATAGATCGATGTATATTATTACTAATTCGAAATACTAGATAAAAAAGTTTATGTAAATCCCGGTATTTGAAAAAATGCCGGGATTTTTATATGTCTCTTCTCAACCCGGAATACTTTTCATACAGGCCGGGTTTTTCATTTAATCAAAAACCTCGCTGCTCTGCGGCGAGGTTTGTTGGTTCTGTAAGGTATGGATTTTATGCGGGTTTAATGCCCATACAATTGTCATTTACAAGAGTTCAGGAACACCCCAGAGCCTCGCACCCGGGAGCGTGCAGAAGGTATTAAACCCACTTGCATATAAACTTTTATTCTCCATTATACATATTGCCGGTCCCCCATTCAGCGGTTATTATTATGGAAGAGGTAAGAGATGAGTTCAAATATTGGTGTTATCGGGGCAGGCGCCTGGGGAACAGCTGTTGCCAAAGTTATTGCAGACAAGGGACATAAGGTTGATATTTGGAGCCACGAGGAAAGTACCACTGAAGATATAAATAATCTTCATGTAAACACCCGGTTCCTGCCGGAGGTAAAACTCTCTCCGAATATCAGAGCCAATACGGATATTACCGGGGTTGCGGACAGTAAGGAATTCCTTATTCTTGCAGCTCCTTCTCTTTTTTTGCTGGACACGGTTAAAAAAATTCTGAATGTCCCTTCCATCCGAGAAGGGGAGACCCTTATAGGAATAATCACAAAAGGATTTATCCAGACCCAAAAGGGACCTAAACTTATTGTTGAAACCCTGGAAAATTATCTTCCCGGTTTTTACGGGGAATCGCTGGTATATATTGCCGGACCCAGCCATGCGGAGGAAGTATCCAGAGGAAAAATTACCGGCCTGATAGCTGCCAGTGCAAACGCAAAAAATTCTATCCGCTTCCGGGACCTGATCAAATCGGACCAACTGCTGGTTTTTTCTTCCCTGGATGTCCGGGGAGTCCAGGTGGCGGCGGCATCAAAAAACGTTATTGCCATTGCCTTTGGAATGCTGGATGCCCTGAAGTTGAATTCAAAAAAATACGGCATGGCAGATATTTTTGGAGACGGAACCGAATCGCTCCTGCTGGCCGCCGGGCTGAACGAAATCCAGACCCTGGGTATGGCCATGGGGGCTACCCATTCCGAAACATTTACCTCCATCTCCGGCGTGGGTGATCTGGATGTGACCTGCCGGTCAATCTACGGGCGTAACCGGCGGTTCGGCAGGGAGATCATCGAAAAGGATATCCTCCGTCAATTTAAGGATCTGGACGATCTTATAAACCGGATTGGCGAATTGGGGTACCTGCCGGAAGGGGTGGTGGCAGCTAAACATGTGAAAACCCTCACCAATGACTACAAGCTGAAAATGCCTATTTCATCGAGCTTATATAAAATTCTGAATAAGGAATTAAAGCCCATGGAACTCCTGGACGGGTTATTAAAGGAATTAAAATAAGTTTTCGGTTCCTTCATTTTTGATAAAACATTCTCAGACCATTCCGGGTTCCTTATCATTCCGGAAACGATTTTCTTGCAATTCTGATAAACTGATGTATCCTGATAGTTAACAGCTTTTATAAGCCGTTAATAATTCATATATCAGAAAGGAAAATCGTATGGATGCAAATGCAAAGGTTTTAGCAACCCTAAAAAAAGCAGGGAAACCCATGAAGAGCGCAGAAATAGCTGAAGCCGCAGGTATAGAAAAAAAGGATGTGGATAAGGCAATCAAGGATCTGAAAAAAGACGGGGCTATCCAGTCTCCGAAAGCCTGCTACTACAGTATTTCCTAGGGTGGTGCCGAATCTTTTTATTCGCAGGCGGATTTAATACCCTCTGTACGCTTGCGCGTACGAGCTTCAGGGCGATTCTTTGAAGCAACAATAAAATTGTTTTTCGGGGTATGAAACCCGCATATATCCTTACCTTACAGAACCAACATACCCTGCTGCTTGCGGCGGGGTTGTTGATTTAAGGAACCGGGATAAAACCCTGTATTTTCCGCCCGGTTCCTCACTCCAAAAATTCAGGAGGAGATAATGAAAAAGTATTTAGCGTGTTCGATTTTATTATTGACCGGAATAATATTAAGCAGCTGTTCATCAGCCCCGGACAGACTTGAAAGCAGCCAGGATAACCTGGCGGACCATTCCTTGGTTGATCCGGACAGGGCTTTTATTTTTGGAAGATTGGTTAATACCTTTTCTTATCCCCTGGGCATATATATGACCAACCTGGATACCTCGGCGGAAATGTATATTCCCTTTAACCAAATTCCGGCGGATTACGAGGAACCCCGTTTTCCGAACACCCAGGAGGGGATCCGCCAAAAACTGGAATACCAGCAAAAGAAAAATATCAGCGTCTTTTCCCTCCCCCCGGGAAGGTATAAAATCACCCATTTCCAAAACAATAAGCAAAAAACAAAGACGGATGGCACCATCCCGGATTCTATTTTTACTTTAAACACCGGGGAAATTATGTACATTGGAGACTGGACGGGCAACAGCTCCGGAAACCTGACCGGAATAGCCGGCCTTTATAATAGATTTGAATATACCTCCGGAGGATTATTGATGAGAAACGAGAGTTATTCAGCATTAATTTTCAGAAGCATGTTTGATTAGGCCAAGAAAAGTGTTCCCAACAACATGTAATCATATATGGGGAAACTTCTAAAAACTTCAGTTTTTAGAAGTTTCCGTACCCTGCTGATTTTTAATCAGCCAGGAGAAAATTGCAATTCCGTAAATCCTTACGTTATAAATCCGTTGGCCGTTTTCTCCAAGGGATCTCTGAAAACCCGGCCGGGGGTTTTCAGATGTTCCCTATATCTGCTTGGGAAGTTGAAAAAGAACAGTTGGGCAATTTTTTCAAACGGCTGGAGGTTCAGCCTTAGGGATATTCCGTAAACCTGACCGGAATAGCTGGTCTTTATAACAGATTTTGTCAGGTTAATGAGACCGTCCTCCGGAGCGTCTTCAAGGGGGCCGGCGAGTTTAAATTTAATGTATACTTCTTTCTCTTTCTGTGCGATAATAAAACAAAAGTTGTATTTACCTTTTTGCTGCCCCATAGTTTCTGCAATACAGAAGGTGATGCTGGGTTTTCCGTTTTAGTGATGGGGATATTCATGGTTAAGAAAAAAGTGTGTCTTTTAGGTTCCTTCCGTGTGGGTAAAACGAGCCTAATCAGGAAATATATCCTCAATATTTTTTCCGATGAATATTTATCAACCATTGGTGTTAAGGTCGATAAAAAAATGGTGCCCCTCGATTCGGGTGAAGAACTGACATTAATTATCTGGGACCTGGAAGGCAGGGACGATTTTGAGAATGTTATTCAAACATATCTCCAGGGTATGTCCGGGTACTTTCTGGTGGTTGACGGGACCCGGCAGGACACCCTGGAAAGTGCCAAAAAGACCAGGAAGCTTATTAAAACATCCTTCCCCGATGCTTCCTGTGTGGTTTTATTAAATAAAGCAGACCTGAAGGATGAATGGGTTTTAAAGGAAAGTAATTATCAGGATTTCTTAGCGGAAGGTATTCCGGTAATGAAAACCAGCGCCCTGTCAGGAGCAGGGATTGAAGAGGGTTTTCAAATACTTGCAAAAAAAATGATGGAATAAAAATGCCGAATTTTAAAGATTATTCATCTAAAATTGCAGAACTGGACAGCCAGGAACAGTACAACGTTGCCAAACTGAGCACATATTTAAGGGGCGCAAAACTTACCCCCGAGTCGGTGGGTGAAATGCTCCCTGAAGCGGTTATTATCGGCGAGGCGGAACATCAGAATGTTTCCAAGTCCATGGTTGAGGTAACCGAGCGGGCCATAGATTATTCTGTCCGGCGTGACCCTGAACCTCTTTCCTCAGCCCTATTCCCAATTATTGGGACTGCCATCAGAAAGGCATTAAACAAAATGCTGAACGACATGATGGTTGCCATGAACAACAGCCTTCAAAATGTGTTTTCCCTTAAGCGGATACAATGGCGTTATGAATCCTGGAAAACCGGTGTGCCCTACCTGGAGATTATCCTCAAAAACACCCTCCAGTACCAGGTGGAGCATGTTTTCCTGATCCATGCAAAAACGGGTATCCTCCTGCACAGTGTTTCCCGGAAGGGGTCCACCACTGCGGATAATGACATGATGGCTTCCATGCTGACGGCAGTTCAAAGCTACATCAGGGATTCCCTGTCCCTGGACAAAGCAGAAACGGTAAACGGGATCAGTGTGGGGGAATATACCATCCTGGTTGAAGAAGGTCCCAGGGCCATTTTAGCCCTGGTCATAAAGGGTATTCCCGACGGGAACGTCAGGAATGTAATGCAGGACACCCTGGAAAATATTCATCTCCGGCTGGCAAAACCCCTGGAAAAATTCAACGGGAACACGGATGTTTTTGTGAAAGAAGAGGCTCTTTTGACCCCCTGCCTGCTCAGTCAGGAAAAAGGGGGAAAAAAATCCAGGCCTATATATGCAATTATTCTGATCTCCCTGGTTTTAGCGGGACTGGCCGTACTGCTGGGGTTTTCCCTTTACCGGGGCCATAAAAGAAATCTTTTTATCAATGCTATTAATGCGGAGCCGGGAATGATGGTGGTATCCGCAAAAAATCATTTTGGGAAAACCACGGTAAAATTATTGAGGGATGTTAACTCAAAACCCATCGATACGATTGCCGGTGAATATGGTACGGATCTGCAGAATTTTATTTTTGATATTGAAGAATTTTCCTCAGTGGTATATGCCCGGGCGCCTCAAAAAAGGCAGATCCCGGAATCACTCCTTGAGATGGGCCGGAAACTGGGAGAGTACATCATCTTTTTTGTCCAGGATTCGGAGGAACTCAGGCCTGGTCAGGAAGCGGTGGTCCGGGAAGCCGGTGAATTGATAACCGCTATTGTGGATGAAGCGTCAAGACTTAATTTCCAGGTTACCATTGATATCACCGGCCATGCTGCCGGAGGTGTTGCGGATGAAGCCAGCATTTCCATCAGCGAAGAGAGGGCCCGCAAGGCAATGATGCTTTTCTCGGAAATCAATAAACCCCTGGTACGGTATGTACGAATTTACGGTGCCGGAATTTCCGAACCCCTGGCAGCCATGGAAAATACGGAAGAAGATAAGGAACTCAACCGGAGCGTGACCTTTAAAGCAGTCTTTGAATAAATAAGCCGACTATCTGTTCCGCATCCCTTTCGGGAACCACGTACATCCCCAATAAAAGATCGATCAGGAAACGCTGCATTTTCGGGATAAGGTACATATCATCATAAAAAAAGTATGCATATTGATACAGGAATGGATCCATAGTTATTTTTTTTGAGGATGTTTTAACCTTCGATGCAGCCAAAAACAGGGAATAATCTTCGTAGGTAAACACCGTGGGTTCTTTTTTTGCATAAGCCGCTGAGGGCAGCAGAATCGGCATTTCCCCGGTGCGGCTGATCCGGCAGTACAGCCAGGGTGAAGCGGTCTGTATTTCCGCGCCCAGGTTTTGATAGCGGATATGGGTTTTACCGTCCATGACCATGGCGGAAATTTTCCCCACCCCGTCCGCTTCAATTGCCTGATGGAGCAGGAGAACACCCTTGGGCCTGGGGACCTTATTCGGCCGGTACAGACCAAAAAGAGGAGCACCCAGCTGTTTCCGCAGAAAACTGGTCCCTAAATTCTGCGGAAGAATATTCGATTTTTTTAATTCCGTTTCCGGTGCCGCGGCCAGGGAAGTTACATAGCGGTACAGTCCGGGCATCTCCGCCAGTACATCCGGATTACTTTCCAGGTATCCCAGGCCGAACAGCAATTCATGCAGCTTTAAGATTGACAGAATCCGTTCCAGTTTATGTTTGACCGGACGTTTAAAAAAATCGAGCAGCCCCGTATATTCTTCTTTTACATTTTTCCCAAAACCCAACAATGGCCCGTCAAAAAGCAGAATATGCAGACGTATAATCGACTGAATCCTTTTAATGTAGTAACTTGAACGGATACGGCTTTCAGTCCTATAGTCCAGCATATTTGTTAAATCTCCGGCAAAAGAAATTCTTCAACTTCTTCAGAAGAGATTTCGTGGACATGTTTTATCTCATCCTGAACCTTGATAAAAGCATTAACCACCTCCGGGTCAAAATGTTTTCCCGATTCGGTTTTCATGAATTCAAAGGCTTTATCGTAATCCCATTGTTTTTTGTAATTTCTTTCGGTAACCAGGGCATCAAACACGTCGGCCACCGCACAGATCCTGCTCCAAAGAGGAATTTTTTCCCCGGAAAGACCATGGGGATACCCCTTGCCATCCCAGCGTTCATGATGATGCAGGGCAACATCCGCAATGCCTTCGAAGAAACTGCCGCTGGTTCGTCTCAGGATTGCCGAGCCAATGGTAGTATGGCTTTCCATAATACGCCGCTCTTCGTCGGTTAACAGGGCAGGCTTTAACAGAATAGCATCGGGAATACCGATTTTTCCCACATCATGGAGCAGGCTGGCATAAAACAGTTTTTCCGTCTCATGGGGATCCAGCCCGTACTGCTGGCCGATCAAGACACTGGACCGGCCAATCCGGTAAATGTGTCCCCCGGTACTCATATCCTTGGTTTCTGCGGCTATAGCCAGGGTGGTAATCACGGACAATCTGGATTCATGCAGATCCCTGGTCCGCCGTTTTACCTCGAAGTTCAGATCATGATTCTGGGTTCTGATGGTTTTCATCAAATCATCCAGTTCCTTATTCAGGGAAAGGAGTTCCGAATTCTGTCCTTCAAGTTTCCGTTTTAAAAAGGAAATTTCATTTTTATCCTGGATAATGATCCGCTGGTTTTCCATTTCCTTGGAAACATCGGAAATTATTAATATTGTCTGGTTCTCTGATTTTTCACCGGATTCCTGGGGCTCGGAAAAAATCGATATGTTAAAATAAGTATTGTCCCGTCCTATCCCCGGAAGCTGAAAATCGGGCTGCTCCCCTTTCATCACAGCCTTGATTTGTTCTTCACTACCAAAAAGTTCCGGAAAAATTTCATCCGCCGCAACGGGTTCCCCGGGGAAGGGCAGCTTCAGATAATTCCAGAATGACTGGTTTTCTGGAACAATCTGCATTTTTTCATTCAGATATTCATAATATATTTTTATTCTATTTAGAATATGGATCATAGAACCTCTTTTTAGATAATATACCACAAAAACGCCAAAATATCCTGCTATTAGAGGGACAGCGGGGGACAGCCCCCAAAATAACCGGCGGCCCTAGTCTGCGGAAATCCTTTCCATTACAGAATACCTTTGTTTTCATCAAATAATATGCTATATAATGGTGAAAATAGATACTATCCCTAAATATGGTTTTCTAAAGGGAGCACCCATTTTTCGGAGACAGCATACCAGGTTTTTCCGGAAAAAACGGTGATTAGACTTGTTCGATAACCCGGTTGGTTATTGAACAAGTCTATTGACCATTTAAAATCAACAGTCCCGCCGCAAAACAGCGGGGTATGTTGGGTCTGTAAAGTAAGGAGTATATGCGGGTTTCATACCCCGTAAATCAATTTTTTGTTGCTTCAAAGAATGCCCTAAGGCTCGTACGCGAAAGTGTACAGAGGGTATTAAACCCGCCTGCGAATAAAAAACGGCATGCATGACAAACCGGAGGTACTTCATGAAACAGAAGGTATTCAGGAAAAACAATATCTGGGTGGGTACCATGCTGGGCGGTCCCCTGGCGGGGGGTTATTTCTTATATTCCAATTTCAAGGTCTTTAACAAACCCGGCAGTGCCCGGTATTCATTAGGTATATCCATAGGTATTCTTATTTTATTAGCCATTCTGTTACCGGTAATACCCGACGCAATACCATCAATCATTATTCCTGCTATATATACGGCAATCATGTACATAATCGCAGACAGGTTTCAGCGGACTGATATAAAATCCCATATTGAGTCCGGAAAAGGTATTCATAGCTGGCCGAGGACTATACTGATATCGGTAATTTGTTCGGTAATAACCTTAGGTATATTTTTGTTTCCTGTCCTGCTCGAAACTAATCATGCCCGGGTTCGAGCAAAAAACATCAGTGCAGTACCCGTATTTAATGATGAGCCGGTAATCAAAAAGGATTATGGAATACAATCGGTATATTACAACAGCAGGAATGTTTCTGAAGAAGATGCGGACGCCATCGCAAATATGCTGTATGCGGTCCATATTTTCAATGATCAAATAAAGATATTTACGTATGTGTCTGTTGAAGAGGACAGTTATGTTATATTTTTTGAAGAAGGACTGCTCAGTAAGGACACCATGGATTACTACACAAAAATGAGGGAAATGCTTCCGGAATATAATATAAAGTCGAAGTTTTTTGACAAGAAACTTGATAATGTTTCCGCAGAAGTATTTATTACCAAATGACCCGTAAACATGTTTTTTAAATTCCTCCTGCGGGTCTGCCGGATTCTTATGTGAATGGAATATCCTCAGTTACAGCTGTTTGGGGTATATTTTTTGCCACCAATACAACCCGGGTAAACATAAATACTTTTAGAGCCCTGTTTTCTGCAATGATTTTTAATTATAGTAATTCCCGGACGGGTTAATACCGTTAAGGACCATCCCATGAAAATAGCCGTAGATATGGACAACACCCTGGTCGATGAACTGGGATCATCAAAACGTCCGGGGATTGACCGGTTTCGAGAAAAGCTTGCCGTAAAAAATGTCCTTTACGTCTGGACTAATTCTACCAAACCCAGGGCGGTGGAATTGTTGAGATTTCATGATCTAAGAAAATATTTTGAAGGAATCATAGCCAGGGAGGATTACGATCCTGAAGAAAAAGGCCTCCCGAAGGATCTGAGAAAATATGATTTTGATCTCCTGATTGATGATGATCCCGAGGAAATAATTTTCAATATCGGGAATAAAAAGCGGGCTATTCTGGTGGAACCCTTCAGAAAAAATACAAAACCGGACAAGGATGAACTGGATAGTATCCTAAAAAAGTATTCGTCATAGAAGAATTTAAGAACATTCTGCCGGGGTGAACTTGATAGTAGTTCAAAAAAATATACATTACCAATATAGGCAGCAAACCCGGTGAAACTCCGGTTTTCCGGGAAGCTGAATCGTTTTTCAAAGGATATGGTATGCACTGCAAAGAATGTTATTCCGGTAATCCCCGGATTACCCCGCTTTTAGGAGCCCAGGCCTGCCTGGAAAGCCACAAACAGTACATCTGTTCCACCTGCGGCAGGGTTGTATGCATAGACATGAACGGCGAAAGAAGGGCCCGGTGTTTTATGCCCTTTAAATCCGCAGAAATTGCATTGCTCTACCTGAAGTGTGCTGAAATACTAACCGGTAAACCCTGCGGTATTTATGAGTTGGTATATAAAAGGGGAGATCTGCGGTACCGGATCTTTGAATCCGGTGAGGCATTACAGACCTTTTTGAAAAAACACCCGGATGTGAAACATGATCGTGATGAACCTATATATAGAAGCAAAAAGCATGTTCCGGTACAGGAAAACCAGGTACATTATCTGTCAAAAAAAGAAATAAACACCTACCTGCAGGAACGGAAGGCCCTGGGATTTCGTGATACATAATTCGGAGCCCGCCCAGGGTGGGGACAGCCCCCGGGATTTCACATTTTAACTGTTTTTCGATAAAATATGAGCCTTCTAAAAACTGAAGTTTTTAGAGGTGACCATAAATCATTTTTCAGAATAGTCCTCTCCCTTGACTCGATGCTTATAAAAACGCAAAATGATATTATAAGAATGTAATTTTTTTAAGGAGCAATATATGAGCATTATTGAATATGTCGAAGCGAGGGAAATTATTGATTCCCGGGGTAATCCCACAGTTGAAGTAGATGTGGTTCTTGAAGACGGGTCTTTTGGCCGGGCAGCAGTTCCTTCCGGAGCCTCCACCGGTGAACATGAAGCGGTGGAACTCCGGGACGGTGACAAGAACCGCTACCAGGGCAAGGGTGTTCTTAAGGCAGTTGATAATGTAAACAACATTATCGCCGCCGAAATCCAGGGTCTTGATGCCCTGGAACAGGTTGATATCGACCGTACCATGATTGAACTTGACGGGACTGAAAACAAGGCAAAACTTGGCGCCAACGCCATTCTGGGTGTATCCATGGCTACCGCCAGAGCAGCCGCTGAACATCTGGGTATCCCCCTTTACCGTTACCTGGGTTCTTTCCATGCAAACCTGCTGCCCGTTCCTATGGCAAACATTATCAACGGCGGAAAACACGCCGACAACAAGGTCGATTTCCAGGAATTTATGGTCATGCCCGTGGGCGCCCAGTCCATGAGGGAAGCCGTCCGCTGGACCTCCGAAATTTTCCATAACCTGAAGAGCCTTCTGAAGGCCGCAGGAAAAAATACCGCCGTGGGTGATGAAGGCGGATTTGCCCCGGACATCGGCAACGAAGAAGCCCTGGACTTTATTATGAAGGCCATTGAAAAATCCGGCTACAAGCCCGGCGAACAGATTGGTATTGCCCTGGACTGCGCCAGTTCCGAACTCTTTGATGAAGGCGGAAAAAAAGGCTACAAGTTCTGGAAATCCAACCCGGACAAACTGTTCAGCGCCGACGACATGATCGAACTGTACAGCAAGTGGGTGGACAAGTATCCCATCATCTCCATTGAAGATCCCCTGGACCAGAACGACTGGGACGGATATGTAAAGATGACCAAAGCCCTGGGCAATAAGATCCAGATTGTGGGGGACGACTTCTTTGTAACCAACACCAAACGCCTCAAGAAGGGAATCGATATGGGCGCCTGCAACTCCATCCTGATCAAGGTTAACCAGATTGGTACCGTTACCGAAACCTACGAAGCCGTGGAAATGGCCAAGAGGGCCGGTTATACCGCTATCATCTCCCACCGTTCCGGGGAAACCGAAGACAGCTTCATCGCGGACCTCGTGGTTGCCCTGGAAACCGGACAGATCAAAACCGGTTCCATGAGCCGCACCGACCGGGTCTGCAAATACAACCAGCTCATGAGGATTGAGGACATGCTGGAAGGCGTTTCCGAATACGCCGGCCGCAACGCTTTCTACAATCTGAAGAAATAAACGGATTCTGTAAATTGAAGAGTGCCGTCCTGAGAGGGACGGCTTTTTATTTTGGGGACAGAACAAAATAGAAAAACCATTATTCCGTGGTATTCATTTATTTAATGAAAAGAGTTATTCTTATTTTTGTTCTTTTTCCTTTGGCGGTAAGGGTATTTCCCGCAGAAAACCCGGGTCTCCGGCAGTATGGCTATTCCGGGGACGAACAGAAAGGTTTCAATAAATTGTCTCCGGAAATAGTTCCCGCCAAATATTCCTATGGTTTCAGGCAAAAACACCATGATTTTAGCTTCTTAAATGCGGAAGCTTTCTGGAATCTCCTGGATTTTCCTTTTAAGACAAATGAAAATAATAATGCAACATATAAAATTTTTTGGCCCCTTGGTATCTATCAATTGGCTGAATATGTTTAATTTTAATTTAATCAGCCTGGATAACATTATTTTCAGTACCGGCTTGAGATTCAGCATAGCCTCTGAAACAGGAGCCCCATTTATCATTATCAACACAGAAACCGGATACAGGAATTATGCAGGCCGGGATAGTTTTTACTTTACATTGTCTTCCGATAATTTGATACCATTACTTCTTACATTCTGGCCTATACTGTTTATGGGACTGTAAGGTTCGTTCTTATTCAATACATAATGAGGGCTATACGCAACACCCCTGTGAAACAAAAAAAACAACTGCGAGATTCCCGTAAAGAAGCGGATTATTCTTCATTACCCCTTTTTTGAAATATATTGAAATACACGCTATACATTTATATAATATCCCGCAATCGCCGGGGAGAAAGTTTATTCAGGGGAGGACCAGTTGTTTTGCTCTACATAAAACGCATAATATTTTATTTATTTATATTTTTCTTTATTAACTCAGTACTTTTATATAATATGCTGCATTATAACGTATTTTTAAAGATATTAATGCTGCTATTATTAACTTCGGCGTTCATTTATTATAACGCTAATCCCAGAGCGGATAAAAAGTCACCGCACAGACAAAAGATACTGATCGGCGGCTATGAACTTACCATAGCGGCGGGCGTGTTATGTACGCTCCAGATCATTTTATATCTTTACATATGCCTGATTGCTCAATTCAATATAAACACCCCTGTTCTTATAATCAACGGCGTTATCAGCGCAATCCTTATTTTTATAATGTTATTAAACGGGTTTATCCGCATGTTCACCACCTCAAAACAGCTTGCCGTATCCCTTCGCATAACCTTACTGCTTTTATGGTGGGTTCCTGTGGTGAATCTGGTATTGCTTATTATTACGTGTAAGATTGTAAACGAAGAATATAACCATACATTAAAAAAACAGCTTCTTAACGAGGGCAGAAAAGAAAAAGAAATTTGCAAAACCAAATACCCGGTTTTAATGGTGCACGGAATATTTTTCAGGGACTGGAAACATTTTAATTACTGGGGGCGGATACCAAAAGAACTGGAGATTAACGGTGCGCGCATATTTTATGGTAATCAAAATTCATCGTCGTCGGTTGTACAAAGCGCATCCGAGCTTAAACAGCGGATTTTAAGCGTTATTGAAGAGACCGGCTGTGAGAAAGTCAATATTATTGCCCATTCCAAGGGCGGCATTGATGCCCGTTATGCAATAAGCTGTCTTGATATGGATGGGTATGTTGCTTCCCTTACGACCATAGGCACACCGCACAGGGGCTGCAATTTCGCGGGAAAGGTTATTGAAAAAGCGCCGGAACAGGTGATTGCCGCAATCGGGAAAAATTACAAAAGGATGTTCACAAAATTAGGCGATAACGGGAGCGATTTTTTCAGCGGGGTCAGTGAATTAACCGCAGAAAGATGTGCAGAACTGAATGAAAAAATGATTGACCGTGAAAACATCCTGTACCAAAGTACAGGTTCTAAAATGAGTTCCGCCGCAAGCGCGGCGTTCCCTTTGAGCGTTGGATACACCGTAATAAAACTGTTGGATGGCGACAACGACGGGCTGGTCTCTATAGAATCAATGGTCTGGGGGAATTTTTTAGGTATTGTGAGTACGCCATGGAAAAAAGGAATTTCCCATGGCGATATGATCGACCTGACAAGAAAAAATATCCGGGGCTTTGACGTTTGCGAATTTTATGTAAAATTAGTAAGCGATTTAAAAGAGAAGGGATTATAGTATTAACACTTGATCAGACAATTATCTTCTTATTTTTTGATAATGGACGTATGTTAATTTTTTTGAATATCCTTGATATGTTTAAGCTCATTCGGAGTTGAAACCATGGGTCCTACATGGACCCATGCGTCGGAGGTATTCACCATAATTTATTCTGCATGTATGGACATTTTCCGGTATTACAGGGGTTATCGTATAACCCGGTTCTCCGGGGGATTCCCTAAACTTCAGTTGGAACGTGGTTCCCATCAAGTTAAATTTCAAATAAGATAAGAAAATATTTAATTGAAATTACACGTCAGGAAAACTATTGATAAAAAAATCAATTAATTCAGTGTAAAAACCCGATGACCGGGTGTTTAATATACAGGTACCTGAAAGGCGAAAGCCATCTTTCGAAAGAGGAAAAAGGATTGAACATAGATATACAGGCTTACTATGAAAAATATGGTCCTATGGTGTACAGGCGATGCAAACAGCTTCTTAAACATGAAGATGATGCTCTGGACGCACTACAGGATGTATTTGTCAAGTTAATGAACAGCAAACACCGGCTCCAGGGAAATTTTCCATCGAGTCTGCTTTATGTAATTGCCACTAATACCTGCCTGAATAAAATCCGGTGGCAGAAACGGCAGGCACAGCACAGTGAAGGGGAATTTGTCGAGAACCTATATCTAAGTTATGATCGGGGATTTGATCATGTCGAAGCAAAGATGATGATCAGCCTGATTCTGGAAACCGAATCGGAAAGTACCCAAAGCATTTGCTTTATGTATTATGCCGATGATATGACCCTGGAGGAAATCGGACAGGCCATGGGCATGTCCATTTCCGGTGTAAGGAAACGCCTGGTTACCTTCCAGAATAGGGCAAAATTAAAATTAGAAGAGGGAAAAAATGGGTGAATCCAATATTTCAAACCTGATGCTTGAACGGTATAATTTGGGAGAGCTGAACCAGGAAGAAAAAACATTGGTGGAAAAAGCCATTGAATCTGACCTGGAATTACAAGCCCGTTTTTCGGACCTTAAAAGGTCGGATTTTGAATTTCGCAATCGTTACCCGGCCGCTGCTGTGCTTAATAGGAATAATGAAAAAACACAAAAAAGAAGAACCTTTACCATAATTTCCGGCATTTGTGCGGCGGTGCTTTTTGTGGGAATATCCTTTCCCCTGGTCTGGAACCAAATCAATTCCACCGAAACCACCGGTGATGTGGCTAAAGGTGCAGGTTCATTGTTTCAGTCAGCTAAAACCGATTTGAGCGTTTATCTTAAAACCGACCAAAAATCGACGGTGTATGAGGGGCTTCCCCTTCACGAAGGAAATACCATCCAGTTGGCATACACGGTGCCGGGGATCAGGTATGGGGTTATCTTTTCCATTGACGGCCGTTCCGAGGTCACCCTTCATTATCCCTATTCGATGAATGGCAATACCCAGTTGGCTTCAGGAAAACAGACGGTTCTGGAAGAAGCCTATATGCTGGATGACGCACCCAATTATGAAGTGTTCTTTTTTGTCGTAAGCAAGACCCCTCTGGATACCCGGGCAATTATCAACAGTGCTGAATCCATTGCCGGAAATACAAAACTTCAACCCAAGAATTTAATAGATAAAAGTAAAACGGTTTTCGGTAATTACGAAGTTAAGACGGTATACTTAAGGAAGGAATAGAATATGAAACGGATATACTTCTTTTTAATAGTAATATTAACAGTACTAAACCAGGGGGTTTTTGCGGACCCCGATGGAGCTACAAAACGGTACGGTCTTTTTATCGGCGCCAATAACGGCGGAAAGGAGCGCCAGACCCTGCGTTACGCCGTAAGCGATGCCAAAGCGGTAACAAAGGTTTTTCTAGAAATGGGCGGCATTCAATCTGAGGATGCTATTCTGCTGGTTGAACCCACCATCCGGGATATTAACCAGCAGATCGATTCCATCAGTCTGCAGCTGGTGGAAGCAAAAAAAACATACAAGAGAACCGAACTGGTGTTCTACTATTCAGGCCATTCCGACGAAGAAGGGCTTCTGCTGAACCGGGAACGGTACGGTTATAAGGAACTCCGGGACAAGATAAACAACCTGCCTTCGGATATGCGGATCATTATTCTCGATTCCTGTTCCTCCGGGGCAATCACCAGAACCAAGGGCGGGGTCAAAACAAAGCCTTTTATGATTGACAGTTCCAACTCCGCCGAGGGTTACGCTTTTCTTACATCCAGTTCGGCGGATGAGGTATCCCAGGAATCGGATCTTATTCAGGGTTCCTATTTTACCAATAGCCTGGTATCCGGCCTCCGGGGCGCCGCGGACACAATTGGTGACGGCAGGGTAAGCCTGAATGAACTGTACCGTTTCGCCTATACCGAAACCCTGGCAAAGACAGAAACTTCTTTGTACGGAGCCCAGCATCCCAATTATGATATGCAGATCAGCGGTACCGGTGACGTAATCCTGACAGACCTGAAAGAAACCTCCGCCAGTCTCATTCTGGGTGAAGATGTGACCGGCCGGGTAAGCATCCGGGACAGCTCGGATTATCTGATTGCCGAAATTACCAAAGCCAGCCAGAAACCCATGGAACTGGGGCTTGAGCCCGGGGCATACCGTTTAACCCTCCAGCAGGGAGACCGCTTTTTCCGGACGGACATTACCCTGATCAAAGATAAAAAGACCCCCATCGCTATGGGAAATTTCAAACCGATTACCGCCACCGCGGCGGTTGCCCGGGGCGGGGATGATCTGTCCGATGAAGACCAGTACCTGTTGGAAGAAGCAAGAAAAAATATGAATAAATCCACAGTTGAAGGTACGGTCAGTCAGGATGAAAAAATGGTGTACCCGCTGGAATCCTTCAAGTTTAAATTCATCCAGGACAGCTGGAGGGGAAGGATTCCGGAAAAAACCACCAACAATTTCCTGATTGGGTTAATCAGTGCCGACGGCTACAACCTGGAAGGCGTAGGTGTAGGTCTTATCGGTCTTACCAATAATGGGTATGTTCAGGGGGTCCAGGCCAGTGGGATTTATAACTTTGCCCAATCAGTGGATGGTATCCAGGTATCATATATTTTTAATAACATAAAAAACGGAAACCTGCGGGGTTTACAGACATCCAATTTTTATAATGGCGTAAAAAACGGCCGGGTTTACGGCGCCCAGGTATCATATGGAGCCAATATGGCCTATGGTCTTACCGGTTTCCAGGCAGCATTTTTTAACGGGGTAGAAACCGATGTATTGGGAATCCAGGCTGGGTTTATTAACTGGACCGGGGGTTCCTTTATTGGCATTCAGACAGGAATGGTTAATATATCCGGCGAAGGCGGCGACAGTGCCCAGATAGGTCTGGTCAACGTTTCAAAAAATCCCGAAGTGATCCCGATAGGATTAATCAACTTTGTGAAAGGCGGTATTTTCCATCCTTCTATTTTTATGGATGATATGCAGTTTTTTAACTTCGGGTTACGGACCGGATCAAAACATTTCTACAGTATGTGGATTACCGGGGTTAAGCATTATGATACCACCAAATCTTCTGAACCCTGGACAGGTCTCGATAATTCTGATGGAAATACCTATGTGACCGCCCGGTTTGGATTCGGAGCTGAACTTCCCCTGGGGCCTATTTTCCTGAACCTGGACTTTTTAGCCGGACCCATGATGAGTATTGATCCTTATATCAATGCGGATATTAAAACCGATGATGAGGCCCGCCAATTAATCGAGGATACGGTTTCCGTAATGGCCCAGATCCGGCTGACCGCAGGGTTTAAAATATTTGAACACCTGGGGGCTTATGCGGGTATTTCCTATGATTATTTCTACCGGGTCAGCAGCATATCCCCGGTACCGTCCACCGCATCCTTCGGCGAATTCTCCTGGAGTGATGACCGGAATATCCATAGAATGGGGTTCTTTGCGGGAATTCAATTTTAAAATTAGGGGCAATTAAAACTTGAAAATATAGGTATATTCACTATATTTAGAATAGGGAGGGGGAATTAAAAATAGGAGATTATAATGAAAAAAGGTGCAATAGTTTTGATTTGCAGTCTTTTCATGGCGCTTCACGTGGTGGGCGCGGATGAAGCCTCGGCCCGGTTGCTGCTGGATTCGGATATTACCGGCAGACTATCGTTCAGGGATAAATCCGGTTTGTTAGTGACCGAGATTGTAAAATCCACTGAAAAACAGCTCGAGTTAGGACTTGAACCAGGCTATTATGAAATAATTTTACAGAAAGGTGATGCCTTTTACCGGGCGGAAGTAACCCTTCCGGCAACCAAGACGACATCCCTGGCTATGGCCCATTTTAAACTGTTAAATGGCAGCCAACAGCCGCCCGCAGTAGTACCTTCCCAGGGACCTGCAAAATCAGAGGGAAAAACCGATAATAGTTCTTCCTGGAGTTTCCATCCTACCATATGGTTTGATGGACTGGAATTTATAAATTTCGGATTTAAAACGGGGCCGAAATACGTATATTTGACCGGAAATTTCAGCTATAGCCCCGGGGTATATGATAAAGAATCAATCTGGGCAGACCCTGTAACGTATCGGAGCAATGATCTTATTGCATACCGGGGCGGCCTGGGTTTTGAAATTCCATTAGGACCGTTTTTTGTTGATATTGAAGGTTTAGCCGGGCTCATTACCGACTTAGATAGCTTAGATAAAAGCAGTTTTGAGGACAGCAGTTCCCTTATTGTACAAGGCCGGATTGTTTATGGTGTAAAGTTTGCCAAACATTTCGGCATTTACTTTGGTTTTTCCTATGATTACATCCGAGCCCTGACGGGCAGGTCCCCTATGCCTCAGGATGTGAATATGAGCTTCCTGGATTACAGTGATCCCCAAAACGTACACCGAATCGGAGGATTTATGGGGATTCAGTTCTGATCCCGGATATGTTTTGAAGGGGCACTTCCAGCCCCAAAGGTTATCCGGTTAAAGTATACCGTATAAAAAACCCTCCGGGGATTATCCCCGGAGGGTTTATTTTTTTATCACCCTGTCAGTCAATATGCTTCATCGCATTATCCAGATCCTCTATCAGGTTTTCCGGTTCCTCCAAACCGATATGCAGACGGATAAGCCCGGCCCGGTCCGGAGGACAGTCGGCGGCGTTCTGGTATTTGGCAGCATTCGGGAAAATAAGGCTTTCATAACCGCCCCAGCTTACGGCGCGTTTAAAAAGCTGCAGCGAATCTACAAACTTCGCAACCTGTTCAATATTTTTAGTTCTCAGCTGAAAACTGAAAAGACCCGAACCGCCTCTGAATAATTTACGGGACAACTCAATTTGTTTAAATGAATCCAGCATAGGATACAGGACCGACTCTACCTTCGGATGGGATTCCAGATACTTTGCGGTTTTCATTGCCCCCTCGTAATGGGCCTTCATCCTGATGTGCAGGGTCCGCATTCCTCTGAGCATCAGCCATGCCATAAAAGGATCCGGGACTGTCCCTATCTGCAGAAATTCCTGCTGCTGAATCAGATCGATATCAGCCTTTGACCCGGTGATAACCCCGGCGACAATATCGCTGCAGCCGCCCAGGTATTTGGTTCCCGAATGGAGTGAAATATCTATGCCCATGGAAATGGGGTTGCAGAACATGGGGGTCGCCCAGGTGTTGTCGATGATGGTTTTGATGTTCCGTTTCCTGGCCTCCTGTGCAATGGCGGGTAAATCCTGGAGTTTGAAGGTCAGACTGGTGGGACTCTCCAGATAAATGATTTTGGTTTCTTTTTTCACCGCCGCAAAAATTTCATCCGTGTCGGTCCCTTCCACAAAGGTAACGCTGACCCCGAACCGGGCCAGGTATTTGTTCAGCAAAACCGCAGCCCAGCCATAACAGTCTTCCACACAAACCACATGATCCCCGGCTTTTACAAAGGCCATAACCGCATTGGAAATAGCCGCTACCCCGGAGGATACGAGTTTTGCCCGTTCCGCCCCTTCCAGGGCTGCAATTTTTTCTTCCGCCAGCATAACCGTCGGGTTATTTCCCCGGGTATATAAAGAATGGTTCACCTCATCATTCAGGGCATCCCGGAATTCCGCGAAACCGGGGAAGCAGAAAATTGAAGTCTGGAAAATCGGCGGACTTACCGCATTTCCGGGCAGGTGGTCTTCATTCATATGGTGCAGAATATAACTGATGTTTTTCTGATTCATTTTGATCACTCCTTCGGGCTTCACTCAAAAATCAGCAAGATGGGATGAAGCTCTTTTATGTTCCGCGGTGTAGGATTTGCCGGTAAACAATTTTTAATTATTTGCATGACAAACACCTTCAGCCGGGGATCACCCGGATGTTGCCGGAAACAAGTATGTTTCCCTGGAATTTCAGCTTCCGGGATACCCTGCAGCTTTTATAAGAAACCACCAAAAAACATGACCGTGTTTTAAAAGGTTTCTCCATCATGTATTTACTGTGAAAGGGTATCTATCCTTTTACTCCTCCCTCGGTTAATCCGGCTACGATATATTTCTGCCCGAACGCAAAGATCACCATAGTCGGGAGCAGGGCCACCACTATTCCTGCGCTCATAATATCCCAGCTTACCCCTGCCTTTGAAATAAATGAATTAAGGGCGACCGGTACGGTCAGTTTGTTGTCACTCGATAAAAGCATGACCGCAAGAAACAATTCATTCCACACATTCACAAAGGCAAAACTGAAGATGGCCACCAACCCGGGCAGGCTTATGGGAAGGATCACCCTGAACAGGGCGGTAACAGGATCGCAGCCGTCTATAAGCGCCGCTTCCTCAATGGAAGAAGGAATCCGGTCAAAAAAACTTTTCGCCATGATTGCCCCAAAGGCAATGGTGGTGGCCGCATACACTATAGCCAGGGCAAGGCGGTTATTAGTCAGCCCGATTTTTGCCAGCATCAGGAAAAGGGGGGTCATCAATAAAAATGAAGGAACCATTTGGGTAAAATACAAAACCAGGAGAACCCCCTGGATCCGTTTGCTCGATTTCAGCCGTGAAAGGGCAAACCCCGCCAATACCGAAGCCATAAGTCCGCCAAAGGAAGCCAGCAGGGATATCCAAAGGGAGTTGATGAAATAGGTTCCAAACTTTGCAAATCCCAATAGTTTCTGATATCCGGCAAAGCTTATTTTCGACGGAAAGTATTTCAGCGGAAAGGTATATATTTCCTGGGTTGGTTTTAAGGATGTGATAATAATCCAGAAAAGCGGGAGGATCGCAAAGGCCAGAAACAATGCCAGCACAATAATCCGGAACAGAACTCCCGCACCCCGGCTTACCCGTTTTATATTTGAATAATAGGATATCATAGGACTAACTCCTTCCGGGCCACAATACGCAGATAGAAAAAGGCAAAAAGAAAAAGGATGGTAATAATAATAAATCCCACCGCTGCGCCCTGTCCGAAATCATAGGATTTTATTATTTTATTAATCATTTCTGTGGCCAGAATATTGGTTGAATTGGCGGGTCCTCCGTTGGTCATTCCGTATATAATATCCGGGAAGTTCATGATCCACATAAACCGGAGCAAAACCGTACTGGTAATGGTCGACTGGATATAAGGAATGGTTACCTGGAATAACTGCCGGGACCTGCCCGCACCGTCAAGCTGGGCCGATTCATACAATTCCGCCGGAACAGACTGGAGAGCCGCCAGCAGCATGATGGCAAAAAACGGAATGCCGTACCAGATATTTGCAATGATCACCGATACCATGGCCAGATTAGGATCCGAAAGAAACCCTAGCGGTCTGTCAAGCAAACCTATTTTAATCAGGATATCATTAATAACCCCGAATTGGCCGTTAAACATCCAGGACCAAACAAGCCCAATGGCAAATCCCGATAAAGCCCAGGTATAAAAAACAAACCCCGTATAAATCCCGCGTCCCCTGAAGGGTTTCCTGAGTAAAAGAGCCAAGGCAAAACCCAGGATAAACTGACCGGCCAGGGAAATAAATACCCAGATGGTGGTATTAAAAAGTATCTGGCTGAATTTGATATTGGGGTTTGTAAAGATTGCAATAAAATTATCTACCCCATTAAAACGGGTCTGGGATAAATCCAGCATGGTATACCGTATGAAGGCAATGCTGATTCCCCGGAAAACGGGGAAATAAATAAATAACAATAGCAGGATAGCCATGGGCAGAAACATCCAAAGATATGGACGTCCTGCACGTCTATTGGCCTTTTTCATAGAACTCCCTTCGGGATTCTGATAGCGGGACATATTAAATCAAACACCTCCGCAACCAGGCCCGCAATTAAAAATTCCAGGGGAAATTATTTCCGGTGATATCCTAAATTACGGGAAATTCAAATTGTATACCGGGAAGAAATTTTACTGTAAGGACACATTACACGTACTCACACTGATTTCCGGTATGATCATTACAATGGGTTTTGGCTAAAAAATTACAGCCCTTCCGGCCAAAACCCAATTCCCGCCGGAGGCGGGGCATTAAAACCGGCATCAGATATATGGATACCGGCAGCATATTTTTTCCTGCCGGACAGGCCTTCAACCCCGGTCCGGCAATTCCGTATTCCGTCGGGAATTCCCGGGGAATCACGGGAAACCGGCTGATTTCCAGGCCTGTCCCCGGTTTCCCTGAAAATAATGCTACTTCCAATAATCGGACCAGGCTTTTACCGCCTGTTCCGGAGTGGTTCTTCCCAGCATGGTGGACTGCATGTACTGCTCCTGGACCTGTCCCCATCCGGGGAATTTCGGTGATGCATAGGGGTATTTAATAAAGGTGAACGTTCCAGGGGTATTCATGGTTACAGCCCAGGCCTGATAGAGACCGCTGTTAAAGTAGGGGTCATTTTCAAATGTGGTAGTATGAATGGGAAGGGTTCCGTATTTTTTACAGAATTCCGCATTTTCCTTGGATGAAGACATGAAAGCAATAAAGTCCCAGGCAGCATCCTTATTCTTTGAATAGGAAGGAATACCGAATCCCGCAAAACCATAATCAAGATAGATGGTCCCGGATTTGCCCACCGGCATTGGAATGACCGTGTACTTATCCCGGCCCAACTGTTCATCCAGGAGGGGTACCGTGTCGGGATCCTGCACCAGGAAGGGGGTAACCCCGGAAACAAAGGCGTTGATCTGTTCGTTGAAACCCCAGTTGATGGAATCCGCGGGAGCTCCCTTTTTGTAAAGTTCAATATACTTCTTCAGCGCCGCCAGGAATTCCGGATTGTCATACACCGAAGTGCCGTCCTTCATCTTATAGAAATCTTCCGTATCAATATTTTTGATGTCCGAGATGATAAGCACATCGGATGTTTTAAAGGGGCTTCCCTTTCCGCGGATAGTAAAACCAAACTGGTTCTGGGAAGGATTGGTGATCTTCTGGCAAATCTGATACAGCTCGTCCAGGGTAGTAGGCATCTGGGTGACACCGTATTTCGCCAGGATATCCGTCCTGACAAACAGGGCTTTGATGTAGAAAAACTGGGGAACCAGATAGGGCTTTCCGCCGGCTGCGGATGCGGCTTCCCTGGTTATGGAAAGCAGGGTATTTCCCTCATTCCATTTAGCGATATAACCAGTAAGATCTTCCAGACGTTTGTTGGTTACATACTGGGAAGCGGTAAGATCCCGGACTTCCACAATATCCAGAGGTTCCTGGGCATTAAGCATCATGGTCAGTTTACTGTCCGCCTGTTCATAGGGCGGAGAAATAAGATTGATTTTAACATTAGGATGCGACGCTTCATAATCTGCAATCATTTTATTGATAACTTCGGTCCGGGCAGGGCTGGTCATTACTTCGATAAAATTAAGTTCAATCTTCTTGGGTGACGTATCTTGTTTGGAACATCCTGCAAAAACCATCAGTACTGCAATACATACTGCCATCAGAACATAACATTTTTTCTTCATTGATTTTTCCTCCTATTTATATAATAATCAACATAATTTCATTCTCAAACTCTTTTTATTGCGTGCCAAGGAAATATGATGAAAATTTATATATACCATACTTGAATAATCATCATCTAAAAGATACGCTATTATTACGAGTTTGTTTCTATAAGGAGTAATTTGATGAATAAAAATCCGGTAGCGGAATATCTTTCCAAGACCAGTCCAGATAAAATTGATACTGCATTACTGGCTTACCTCTGCAACCTCCAGGAAACCGCCGTGGTCGCCCCGGAAATTGCGGCTTCCATCGTGAAGGAACTGGAAAATCAGCGCAGAAGGGTAAAACTCATCGCCAGTGAAAACTATTGTTCCATGTCGGTTCAGCTTGCCATGGGGAACCTCCTTACTGATAAATACGCCGAAGGTATGCCGGGGCACCGTTTTTACGCAGGAAACGAAAACGTGGATGATGTGGAGTCCCTGGCAGCCAGTGAAGCCTGTAAGGTTTTCGGTGCCGAATATGCCAACGTCCAGCCCCACTGCGGTGCGGACGCAAACCTTTTAGCCTATTGGGCGATTCTTACCACCAGGATTGAAAATCCCGCGCTGGAAAAATACGGCCAGACCAACCTGTATAAATTAACCGATGATCAGTGGAAGCAGCTCAAGGCAGACCTGGGAAACCAGAAACTTCTGGGACTTGATTATTATTCCGGCGGGCACCTGACCCATGGATACCGTTATAATGTATCCGCCCGGATGTTTGATGTATATGGTTACACCGTAAATAAGGAAACCGGCGTTCTTGATTACGACCAGATTGAAAAACAAGCCCTCGAAGTAAAACCCCTGATCCTACTGGCGGGGTATTCGGCCTATCCCAGGAAAATCAATTTCAAACGGATGCGGGAAATTGCCGACAAGGTTGGGGCAGTATTTTTGGTTGACATGGCCCATTTTGCCGGGCTTGTAGCAGGAAAGGTATTTACCGGCGACTATAATCCTATCCCCCATGCCCATGTGGTAACCACCACCACCCACAAAACTCTCCGGGGCCCCAGGGCCGGGATGGTTTTGGCAGTAAAGGAATTTGCCGATTCCCTGGACAAGGGCTGTCCTCTGGTTATGGGCGGACCGCTTCCTCATATTATTGCTGCCAAAGCAGTAGCTTTAAGGGAAGCAGGCAAACCTGAGTTTCAGCAATATGCAGCAAAAATTGTTGAAAACTGCCAGGCCCTGGCGGCGAGCTGCATTAAAAATGGACTGGAAGTGCTGACCGGCGGGACAGATAACCATTTGATCCTGGTGAATGTCCGTACCCTGGGAATTACCGGCCGGCAGGCAGAGAGCGCCCTCCATGAATGCAATATCACCCTTAACAGGAACAGCCTTCCCTTTGATCCTAATGGACCATGGTACACATCAGGATTGAGGATTGGAACCGCCGCGGTGACCACACTGGGTATGAACAAGGATGATATGGATGAACTGGGAAGTATTATTGCCCAGGTTCTTAAGGGCTGCAAACCTGCCCCGGATGCTAAGGATCCATCAAAACCCAGCAAGGCAAAATACGAGATTGATGCCGGTGCGAAAAAAGAAGCCATGAACCGGGTGGAAAAATTATTATCCCGGTACCCGGTTTATCCCGAACTGGATCTGGCTTTTTTACGGACGTCCTTCGTCAACTAAGGAAGGCCGTTTTTCGGAAGACTCCCCGCTGCCTGCAGCCGGAGAATCATCATTATTATTACTACTGTCAGAATCCCCCGGTGACGGGGGATTTTTTTCCTGTTCAGCCCTTTTCGTCAGGATTGATTTGCGGGAACTAAGCAGAATAGAAAAAGGTTCAAGCACAGGAATATTCTCGCATACAATTTTTATAATTACCGTCATGGGAACCGCCAGGATCATCCCCGCGAAACCCCAGATATACCCCCAAAGGAGCAATGAAGCCAGCACCGCCACCGGGGAAAGACCAAGATTATCCCCCATCACCTTCGGCTCAATCACATTACCGATGATCATATTCGCACCCAGCATAATAACCACCACAGCAATGATTGGCCCAGGCTCAGGCCAGAATTGAACCAGGGCAAACACACTTGCCCCAAGACCAGCCGCAATACTTCCGATGTTGGGAATAAAATTGAGGATAAACTGAATAACCCCCCAGACTATGGCAAATTCCAAACCCACTAAACCAAGTCCCACGGCTACCACGATTCCGGTTGCCAAAGAAATCAGGAACTTTGTGGAAAGATAACGGGTAACCTGGGTTACCACATCGGCACTGATTTTTTTTATCTGGCCCGAATGCTTATCCTCAAAAGCAAGATCAATCTTTTCCTTGAATTGTGTGGTCTCCAGAAGAATGAAAACCATGAACAATACCACCATGAAGGCATCTTTCAAAAAGAACACAAATGAATTGGAAAGGGATAAGGTTAAATACCGGACCCTGGTTCTTACCCCCAACTGACCCCAAAGATTTTCCATAAAGGAAAGATGTTCATCATATGGCAGCTCAAAAAGATTAGCCACCCAAGCATATATTTCAGTTAACCGATCCTCATATTTTGGATATAAGGTCAGAATCGTTTTACCTGAAGAAAATAGAACCACCCCCATAATGTAAAGACCGGTGATAATAATTATTATTGCAATAATAATTGCCAGTATCCGGGGAATATGATGCCGCCCCATAAAAGAAACCATAGGCTCCATCACAAAAGCCAGAAGCAGAGAAATGGTAAAAGGAAGAATCACAGAGGAGCATATTTTAAAAACAGCACCTGCAAACACGAAGGTAATAAAGACCAGCAGGAAAAATACCGCCCTGCCGGAATTAAAACTTTTAAACCGGTCTTTCATGATTTAATTATATCCTATAGATACAAGTTTGTCAGGTAAACTAATTAGGGGTAATTCAGGAGGGAGTGGGGGATGGTTTGGGGGACAGGCCTGAAAAACGGTCTAAAAGGGAACCTTTTAGACCGTTTTTTAAGGCCTGTCCCTGAAATCTTTAAGGCCTGTCCCTGAAATTTGTTTAATTTTTATCCCGTTTATTAAAGCAATATCCATAATCATACCATTCATTATTATGGAGGTAGATTATGAAACGAAGAGAAACGGCTGAAGAAGGTTTATATCATGTCTTTGGTAAATGTGTTGGCGGAGAAATGTTTTTTATGGATCCGGAAGTAAAAGAAAAGGTTATTCAAACATTCCAGAGGGCTAAACCAAAATTTTCTTTTATCATCCAAAACTTTACCATCATGGATAATCATTACCATTACTCCATCCAAACTGGGAAAGGGGAATCTATTTCAGACATCATGCATTGGGTTCTCACCATAGTAGCCATGTATATCAATGTCCGGTTTAAACGGGATGGGCATGTATTCGGCAGACGGTTTACATCGGTATTGGTAAAGTCACTGAAAGGATTTATCAGGCTGTTCAAATATATAAATATGAACCCGGTGAAAGCGAAACTGGTAGACAAGGCAGAAGATTGGAGATATGGAGGATTGTGGCACTTTAAGATGAAAAATATGAGCCTGATAGGGGGAAATCCCGAATGGGTATATACCCTGTACAGTAAGAATTGGGTTCAGGAATACAGGGCTAAATAGAATCAGAAAAAAAGAAAAATTCTCATGAATTGATACTATCCTTTTGAGGAGATTTATCCCGGGGTGAAAAATTTCCTTTTGAATGAATATCAGGAATGTAAAACTTAATAAATGGTGATTAAAAACGACCTTAATGGAACCCAGTTCTTCCGTGAAGAATAAAGTATATTTTTATACGAATATAGAATATTTATTCAAGGATTTTGATGGAAATAATGGAGCTTTTGAGGGAAAAGTTTTTTGTGTATAGGCCTGGGCTGTAAATTAGACCATATAACTCATGGAAAAATTATTAAACTAAAGGACAGGCCCAAAAATCTGTATTCTAATCAACACCTCCACCGCAAGCAGCGGGGTATGTTGGTTCTGTAAGGTATGGATTTATGGATTATATGCAGTTTTCATACACGCAAATCAATTTCTTTGTTGCTTCAAAGTATCGCCCTAAAGTTCTGGGTATTAATCCCGCCTGTGAATAAAAAACAAACAGAAATTTTTAAAAAATCTGTTGAAATAGATATTTCAGACTTAAGAAATTAACAATTTTTTCGTATAATTACAGAGGACAGGCCTAAATTAAAATCAAGATTCAGTCCTGAGCCAGAAAAATAAGGAATAAATGAAAAGAGACATTATCCCATCTGGGCTTTTACTAATGATTAGCCTCCTCATGTTCTCATGTACGGGAATAGAAAATTCACCGGAAGAATCTCTATGGAGAAATAATGACTATCCTTGGGAAACGGCTCCGTATACAGTCCAGGAATATATGCTTCCGGAAGGCCTGGGCTTTTCTGCCTCTCCACTTCCTACACCGAGTGTCCCGCCAGGAATCGGGGAAATCACCAGGGAACAAAATGATCCGGCATATTCTTTAAGCAGCAGCGAAAAAGCCCGAATCAGCGGTTTATACAGAGATGCTTATATTGATGCATTGCTTCAGGATATTCCAATAAGCGGATCCTTAGGCGGGGATTTTGTACATGGCTGGTCCGGAACAGCTTCTAATATCTGGGTTCAGAACTGGCGGAGCAGCAGGGATTTTCCCAATTCCTGGGGCATACCTTCGCTCATTCTGGCGGTTTATGGACATTCCCAGGACAAGGTTTTTATGATCAGCGGCGGAATCATGGATAGTTACGGGAAAAGTGCCGGGATAAATCATGTAAATGGTGTTAAAGGATACGGATCTCCTTGCACGGATGATTTTATTTATAAAGGGAAAAGGGCCCAGCGTTTTGATTTGGGGATCATATATCAGAATGAACAGGACCGGTTTGTATTTCAGCAGGAAAATCCCCCTTCTGCAAATACTGATACACCGCCCCAGGTAGGGGAATTGGCAGATGCCCCACAATCGATGCAAATCCGCATAAAACAGGCTTTTTTAAACGGGTGGAAACTCGCTGTAGACCGCAATATGCCTCTCCTTATCCCGGATGCACCGGTTATTTGGTATGATCTTTCGGCATCTCCCTGGATATTCGGTACACAGGAAACTCTTTTAACTGTAAACAATATTTACTTGCAACCCTTCAACAATGGATCTATTGTATTGGTCCTGGTGGATTCCCCTGCAATACCTTGGATTACAAGGATTGTGGAGTCTCCCTTTGTAGATGCCCTGATACTTGCTTCAAAACAATCTATTCCCGGAACTCCGGGCAGCCGTACAGATCAAATCCCACCAGCATTAAAAGATGCTTTTTCTGCATCTCTCCTAAAGGGTTTCGAAATATATGGCGTTCCGGTGACAAATTCGATGTTAAAAGATAACAAAAACATGCAACGTTTTGCATATGGCTGGATGGAATTAGAAATCCTGAAAGAGACAGCACCAACAGAACAAAACCTGACCGAAATAACCGAAGAATAATTCGGCCCAATCAGGCCTGGGCTGCCAGTGTCGTTACATTTTCCTTGACCCCGGCTTTACCAGGGGAATCCCCTGACCGCAAAGCTTACAGTTTGCAGCATCCCAGGTAACAGCCTGCACAGTACAGCCTTCATACAAAGGCCATTTCAATGATTCCCCGGAAGCCCTGCGGTCAACAACGCATGCCAAAGCCACTATGTCCGCCCCGAGATTCTCCAAAGCCTCTGCGGCCTCCCCGGAGGATTTTCCTGTGGTAATTACATCTTCTGCAATAAGAACTTTTTCTCCAGGGCGGATACTGAACCCCCGGCGGAGGCTCATCTTTCCCGTATCATCCCTTTCAGTGAAGATAGCAGGCAGTCCCAGCTGCCGGGCCAGTTCATAGGCAACAATGATTCCGCCTATAGCTGGTCCGGCAATCACATCCAGATGCAGTTTTCCCGATTGAATATCCATTCTGATACGGTCTGCCACAGGAGCCAACGCTTCAGCGGCCTTATCAGGATACTGCAAAAGCCGGGCGCATTGAAAATAACGGTCCGAATGTTTCCCGGAAGACAGCAGAAAATGACCCTCCAGCATAGCCTCCGATTCCCGCAGCAACGTGATAGTATCTTTCATCAACAACTCCTTATCAGTAAAAAAATTTCAATAATATCAATTCTGCCTATCCATATCATAATTAAAGCACATTCTCCGATGAAATAAGCTTTTTCACCTTATAGTTTACCGGATGATCGACTATTTTGTAATTAATTTCCAGGCCTGGGCTTTTAAAGGTGAATTATAGAAGTACTTCCCTGTCAAAACCATTAAGATTTTGATGCTTTCAGAATAGCATCACGCATTTCAGCAGCCGCATCCATGCCTGCATCGGCAACATTGGAAAAGTTCGCATCTTCCGGGCCGGCAATACTGGTCCAGGCTTTAAGGATAGACCGGGATGCATTCACCACACCGCCGTTACCTTTGTGTAAAAGAACCGCCGCATCATTGGCTGCCCCGCCCTGGGCTCCATATCCGGGGATCAGGAAAAACAGGTTTGAATACTTTTTCCTGATAGCTTCCGCTTCCTCTGTTTCGGTACAGCCTACTACAGCGCCAAAAGCACCGTATCCGGATTTCCCCAGGTGTTTTTCCGCCAATTCCGAAAGACGCCCGCCGACCACATTGTAAAGCCTTCCCCCGGTTTTAATTTCCTGATATTCAAAGTCTTTCATTCCTTTATTTGATGTCCTCATCAGCACAAAGGCACCTTTACCTTGACTTTCCGCATATTCTGCCCAGGGCTCAATGGAATCCATCCCCATATATGGTGAAAGGGTAACAAAATCAGCTTCAAAATCCCCGGCAAAGTGGGCTTTGGCATATTGGCTTGCGGTATCGGCAATATCTCCACGTTTGATATCCGCAATAACCAGGGCTTTTTTACGGCGGATATACCGCAGGGTTTCAGCGTACACCCTAAGACCATCAAGACCCAGAGCTTCATAATAGGCAATCTGAACTTTATAGCATGCAGCCGCACCTAATGTGGCATCGATGAGGGTTTTGTTGAAATTAAATATTGCCTCAGCATCCGAGGATGCGGCTTTTCGCTCTTTTACAGGAATATATTCGGGGGCGGTATCCAGCCCAATACAAACATGACCATTCAGGGCAACTTTTTCGAATAATACGTCCACATTATACATTACTATTCTCCTTATATCCTATTTATTGGCATCCGAAGATTGATTTTTTAAGGCCTGTCCCTATTCCACCCGGTTTTGGGAGCCGTCCTCGTTATATTTCTGTTTTCCGTAGCCCAGGCCTTAATTTTCACCAGGGACTGTCCCCAATTTATCACTGTTTCGGCTTTTTAATATCCCCTGCGGAACGGATATCGTCGCAGTACTCACAACGGTATGTCCGGTTCTCCCGGTCCTCCAGTATAAATACATGGGGAATATATTTCTCCGTATAGGTCACACATCGGGGGTTATTACAATGAAGGATGTTCTCGACCCGTTCCGGAAGTTTAAGCTGGATTTTCTCGGTGATCACCTGGTTCTCGATAATATTCACGGTAATATTGGGATCAATAAACCCGAGAATGGGAAAATCAATACTGATGGTGTTGTCAATTTTTATCATGTCCTTGCGGCCCATCCGGTTGGAGTTTGCATTGACCACAAAGGCCACTGTATAGGGTGCCTTGTCAAGACCAAGCCAATTGAATATTTTGATTCCCTGGCCAGCCTTAATATGATCAATGACGATTCCGTTTTTAATATTATCAATATTTAACATGATTCTGCTCCTAATAACGATGCGATCAGGGCCATACGGATGTACATGCCGTACTTTGCCTGTTTGAAATACGCCGCCCGGGGATCCCCGTCTATTTCTATATCAATTTCATTGACCCGGGGAAGTGGATGGAGGATCATCATGGTTTTTTTCGCTAATTCCAGTTTTTCCGCATCCAGGATATAGCTGTCTTTAAGACGGATATAATCTTCCTCGTTGAAAAAACGTTCCTTCTGGACCCTGGTCATATATAAAATATCCAGGTCACCCAGGGCTTTATCGAGGCTGTCGGTTTCATAAAAATCAACCCCGTCAATCCGGTTTATCTCACGTTTTATATAATCCGGAATCTGAAGTTCCGGGGGAGAAATGAAAACCATCTTGATATTGGGATACCTGGTTAAGGCATGGGCCAGGGAATGGACGGTTCTGCCGAACTTAAGGTCGCCGCAGAATCCGATAGTCAGATTTTCAATATTGCCCCGGAGCTGCTTAATAGTAAGCAGATCCGTTAAGGTCTGGGTAGGATGATGATGCCCCCCGTCACCGGCATTAACCACCGGTACATCCGAATAACGGGAAGCCAGCAGAGCCGCACCTTCCTTCGGATTCCGCATCACGATGAGGTCGGCATAACATGCCACAGTCCGGATTGTATCTGCCAGACTTTCACCTTTTGCCGCAGAGGAAGACCCCGGCTCGGCAAACCCCAGGCAGCTTCCCCCCAGCCGCAGCATGGCCGCCTCAAAACTGAGCCGGGTCCTGGTACTGGGTTCAAAAAAAAGTGTGGCCAGAACTTTCCCCCGGCAGGATTCCCGGAGGAATGCAGGATCATTTTCAATTATCTCAGCCAGGCCGAACAGTTTGTTAAGCTCTTCCAGGCTGAGGTTTCCCGGTTCAATCAGGTGTTTTCCTTTTATCATGGTTTCTCCTTTTTATTCGCAGGCGGGTTTAATACACGCTCTTTAGGGCGATTCTTCGAATCAACAAAGAAAATGTTTTGCGGGGTATAAAACCCGCATAAAATCCATACCTTACAGAACCAACATACTCCGCTGCTTGCGGCGGGGTTGTTGATTATTTTTACGCAAAAAAAAACCGCCTGAAATTCAGGCGGTTAAAAAAATCTCTTAAAAACAGAAAGCCGGATACAGCTGCCGGTTAAGGGCAGTTTCGGAAAAACAGTTTGATGTAATCCTTTCAATATGACTTTCATATTGAAACTTATCGTACTACGGTTTTAGGATTTTGTTCAAGGCTTAAAATGTCAAATAAATAACATAACATCAGAAAAACCCTTGAAAAGACATATGGCAAACAAAAAGGAGAAGCTGTTTATTTAGGTCCTACCGTACCGTCATTCCTGATTTCCCAGGTATCATCTAAAAGGGTAAATTTCGAACAGTTTATGTCCAGATTATCACCTTCTAATACCTCGTCACCCTCGGAGAAACCAATAAGATCCAGCACAGCTGTTTTTCCGCCGGGAGGGGTTAGAATCCCTTGAACATTTATTTCTACATCATTATTTTCATTAAGAATTATAGTACCTTCAAAACAGACACTGTCCCGGACTGTAAAAGTACCATTGAAGACCGTCACGGTATCGGTAAACCGGGTATTGCCGCTGGCTGTAAAAGTACTGTTCACATTAACAGGTTCTTCAACAATACAATTTATAAATTTAATATCCTCAGATAGGGGTAAAATAATTCCACTGATTTGTGTATTATTCACAAAATGTAAATTCTCAAAAATATAACCGCTAAAATTTCCATTAAACCTCATAAAATCACCAACATAGTAAACATTAAGACCATCAAGTTTTGTCGGCGAAGGTCTGGTGGGATTTCCCCTGAGGGTAAAGGGACCGCTGTTACTATCAGTGGCCCAATCGTCAAATACTGTAAAATCTAAATAAATGTAACCCGAATTCGTTAACCCGTTTATTTCCCCCCGGACATCATCAACCACGGTTAAACTGATTCCAAATTCCTTTTGATATTTTTCAGTCCAAATTGCAGTCAATTCAATCACATCACTGGACGGATTTAATATGCTCCAGCCCCGGTTCCCTATCCTGTTGTCCGATTCATTTGGACTATAATAAATGGTTTTATAATCCTCCAGATATACACTCTTTTTTATAAAATCCGGAACGTTTGCATTATAGTCACAGGATAAAAAACCTAAGGCAAACAACAAAAAAAGTCCTAATATAAAACCACTTCGAATATTTTTTTCTTTATTTGACATCATACAATCCCCATGCGCCTTAGCGCAAACATAGATGAAATCCCTCCAAATTAAAAAACATAAAATCCATTGTACAGTGACTATGGATTTAGGGAATTCAACTCCCCCTCAATATACCACATATCTTTTGATTATCCAAGAAAAAATCAACAATCCCGCGGCAAGCAGCGGGGGTATTAAACCAGACATCCGAATAAACATGATTGGTAAATATGACAGAATGAGATAAAGTATAGAGGCTTTTTCAAAATGTCAAATTTTGAAAAAGCAACCTTAGATGTAAGTGCAGAAAGAATACTATTTTATTTATGGGTAAGGAAATAGCATTCTTTCTGCAAAAGCCTTTTTCAAAACTAACCGAGTTTTGAAAAA
>JAVBPH010000055.1:0-13601 GCA_031549725.1 Treponemataceae bacterium | reverse complement strand
AGGCTTTTTCAAAATGTCAAATTTTGAAAAAGCAACCTTCGATGTAAGTGCAGAAAGAATACTATTTTATTTATGGGTAAGGAAATAGCATTCTTTCTGCAAAAGCCTTTTTCAAAACTAACCGAGTTTTGAAAAAGGCTCTATTTACAAGATATTAAGAACGCCCCGGAGCCTTGCACCCTGGAGCGTGCAGAAGGTATTAAACCCACTTGCAAATAAAAGATATTTACAATTCAATAAAAATTGTTTTTTCTCAAGGTTTATTCACCCTGGGAATAATAATCATATCGGCCCGCCGGAGGGACCGGAGAATTTCCATAGAAGAGTAGTAGCGGTTTCTTCCCACCATGCTCAGTTCATCGGCGTACCGGAAACTGTTGGCGCCCCAATCGTTGGGTATGGGATCATGGATGACAAAATAATCTCCATTCAGGGAATAACCTTTGATGACCACGTAGTGGCCTACGGAATCATTGTAATATTTTCCGAATAAATCCCTGTCGGGATTTGATTTGGCCATTTTTACCCCGTCGGTATGGAAAAGGATTACGGCGATATTGCCCGAATCAATGACATTTTTTACATCCTGAACTGTCCGCAGGGGTTTAATCGATGCGCCGGTCACGCCCTGTCTGCGGATAACCGAAAGAAGTTCTTCAAAACTGGTTCCGCCATTACCCTGCCATCCAATCGCCTGACGGACCGAGGAGACGGAAAAATATTTGCCCACGGACCAGCCGATTGCCATGGATGCCGAAGCAGGACCACAGTTCGACGGTGTTCCCGAATTATGCTGGGTCCGGTACCAGTTATAATTTTCCTCAGCCATATCAGCATGCATGGTTGGGATGGGACTGACAAAAACAGAATAATACTGGTCCACATTATTGGAACCGGTTATGGTCAAACCGTAATACCCGGGTTGTTCAAAACGTATTTTGGTAAGGAACTGGTCCGATTCACTTAAATCAAGGGGAGCCGCATCAATACTCGAATAATTACTGACCCTGGTAAGGGTCCCGGTTACCACAAAATAATCATCCATTGATGAAAGGGTAACAAATTTTGTCCGGTTGTATTCCATCACCGATCCGGGATAGGGAACATCAATGTAAAGGGAATTTGACCTGTAAATAGTACCCGCCGAATCCCTGGCAGTAAGCTTCACCACGTAAGTTTTGGGTACTGTATACTCATAAGTCGGATTTGATCTGAAGCCCCGTTTTCCGTCCCCGAAATCCCATTCAAAGGACTGCAGTTTATCCGGGGAAGGATCGAGAATGGTGAACTGCACCGTAATTCCCGATTCGTTCATATCACCGGACTGGCGGCTTTCAAAGGAGATCTTCACATTTTTTATATTTACCTTGGCCGGCTCTGCCTTGGGCGGCGGCCTTTTTGCCAGCTGTTCCGCAGCGGTGGTCATGTTTGCCAGGGACGGTATGATGATTACCGTTCCTACCCTGATACGGTTTGCGTTGGATATGTCATTATAGAATGCCAGCAGCTCATAGGAAACATTATAGGAATAGGCAATCTCTGAAAGGGTTTCCCCCGGCCTGATGCTGTATTCTATGTCTTTCAACCGGTCCACTTCCTGGGATCCTGCCCCGGTCAGATTTGCATTATCATCGAATGCAGACAGGGCTACCCATTCCTTTTCCTCGGAGGGAAGCAGCACCACCGAGGATGAATAGGAATTATCCGGATTGGTATAATAACTGGAAACATCGTTTATAGTAGAAACCAGATTTTTTGGAGGAATTTCCGGTGATAATATGGCAAACAAGACAATACTTATCGAGCCAAGCAGGAAGATGGTAAGGCAGGACCAGCTGATTATTTTGGGGACCAGCGGATTATACCGGATTTTATCAAAAATAAAGAAGAAAAAATCCTTCGCCGCATTTCCGGCAAAGGATACAAAAGAACGGGTTTTTGACCATAAGCGGTTTCTATTGATAGTAGTGAATGGCTTATTTAGCCGCTTTGCAGGTCTCTGCTTTTTTAGAAATCCGTTCATTGCGAACTCTCCGGAATATCGATAGCAGGAACCGGTGGTTCTTCTACCAAGATTCCCATTCTTTTTCATTTTTATAAGTACCTTCCCTCTTATTCTAACATATCGGAAAAAATAAGAATTACCTTAAATATCAGGAAAGCACTCTGCTTTATATTAGATTACTTCCAATTTGCTGTTTTGTCTATACATTTTATTTTTTCACCTGGAGCTCATATTCAGGTACCTTATCAAGGGAGTCCGTATAGCCGGAAGGCAGTTTTTAGGATTTGCACTTCCGGCAGCTTCAAACACGACTAATTGGCGGGTTTCGGGGGACTTGGCGGCGGAAGAGTAACCTTTTCCTGGGCGGGGGAGGTACTATAGGATGTACCGATTTCATCCCTGAAGGGGATAAAACTGACCCTCAGGCCATTGTATACATCCCTCCGGGTCAGGGTAATACTCCCATCCGCGGCAATATTCTTTTTTACTTCCATTATATATTGCCGTCCGGGAGGTCCCAGGGGGAGAACCATGATACCGCCGGGTTTCAGCTGTTTCAGCAGGGGCGGCGGAATATGGTCGATTGAACAGGTAACGATAATTTTATCAAAGGGGGCGTATTTTTCCCATCCATAGTATCCATCCCCCAGCTTCCGGTTTATGGAACCGTAGGAAGGATAGGATTTCTCCAAATCCCGGTATAACCGGTCGGTTTCGATGAACAGGGGTTTTATAATCTCAATGGTATATACTTCTTTTGTCAGATACGACAAAATGGCCGACTGATAACCCGAACCGGTACCGATCTCCAGCACCTTTTCATCAGGGTTGATATCCAGGGTGGTGGTCATCATGGCCACCACGTCAGGATCAGTGATGGTTGCTCCGTAACCAATGGGAAGCCAGGTGTCGGCGTATTCCAGGCCCCGGTTGCGTTCCCTGACAAAGTGTTCCCGGGGGGTTAAAAGGAAAGCCCGGACATCCTCGGGACGCTTCAGTTCCGAAGATTCCACAAAGTCCTGGGCAAGTTTCCACCGTTCTTCCAGAAATACCGGGGAATCGTTGCGGTTGTTCCTCATCCAGGACAGCCAGACTTCTTTTGTTTCTATCGGCATGGAATGGGCTAGTCCCGGCCCGTCATACTTTTCAGCTCCGGGAAGGGTTTCATAGGCCAGACCATACTCGGGGCTGTCCACTCCCATTTCCAGGGCTAGCATGGCTGCCTCATGTACCGCTGACTGGGCTGCGACTTCCTCGTAGGCTACCACCCGCTCCGAATTGGATGAAACGATAACCGGAAGGGTGAGGCCAAACACAAAGCCCCCGATGAGGCCGGTTACCAGAATTACAATCAAAATTGCAGGGATTGATTTTTGTAAAAAATTCACAGTGATACACACCAATAAATGTTGATCAAATCCAGCCTAAACCAGACGTTTAAAGATATCAAATCATTACATCTGAAAAATAAAAATAATACCGTATCTTTTCTTATATTTTATAGGCATTTAGACGGTATTGTCAATTAAGCGGGCTTTAAAAAGTGGCGGGTTTTGAATCCCTCCGGTGAAGAAAAACAGTGTATTTTCGTTCTATGCTACTTGATTTTCCAGTGAATTTTTTGGAAATCCGGTGAATTTTCCAGGGATTTTTATAATGCTGATTTGAGGGCTGTTGGGGTTCATACACGATGCCAGCATGGGTTGATTTTTTTAACGCCCTGGATGAAGGTTGAAACGTTTGTATGTGGTATGAACCCTCAGCCTGTGTAATAATTTCCTCTACAACGAAGATACCCCGAGGTTCTTCATAAAAAAAAATTTACAGGATAAGTCATTTCAACGGTTTATTGCATTATATTATTGTGAATTATTCCATGTTTTGATATACTGAATGCATATGAACAAGAAATTCAGATTGATTGCCCTGTTTTTTATTTCCATCGCAGGTATTTCCTATGAATTATATGTCATGCGTATATTTTCCGTAGGCGGATGGTCAAATTTTGGTTCCCTGGTTATTTCTACCGCTTTGCTCGGTATTGGATTATCAGGAATAATTCTTACCTTTCTGTCCGACTGGGTACGTCCCCGGGCGGATATGCTTTTGTCGGTGTGTGCTATCAGTCTGCCCTTGTTTATGGCCTTGGCAACCATTGTTGCCCAGCTAGTCCCGTTTAACCCGATTTTTCTTGCCTCGGATTCCCGGCAGCTGTGGTTTATCGGTGCATACTATATTATCTATGGTGTGCCATTTTTTGTGGTTGCCACCTTTACCGGGGTTGCCTTTGTAGCCCTCAGGGATGAGATCCAGAAGGTTTACTTCTGGAACATGATCGGATCCGGGGTTGGGGGAGTGTTCATCATTGTGTTTATGTTCCTCCTGCCGCCCCAATACCTTATCCTTCCTATCCTGGGGCTGACTATTATTGGGGCCCTCTTTACTTCAGTCAATTGGGATGAGTCCACCCGGTCTTCCCGGTTTCCCATGGTTCATCTCCTGGCCCTGCTGATTACCGCTGTTTCATCGATCTGTTTTACATTCTTCTGGGGTGATATCCGGATATCCGATTATAAGGCCATCAGCTATGTCCGGAAATATCCGGATTCGAAACTGGTCCACCATTCCTACGGCCCCGGCGGGGAGTACCATGTATACGCTTCAAAGTATTTTCATTTTGCCCCGGGACTTTCGGACAACGCGGCGCTTAAGGTTTCCAGTATGCCCAACCAGCCTTACTGGGGGCTTTTTATAGACGGATCGGGACCTATCGGTATTATGGGAGCCCTCCAGGAAAACGAAAAAGCCTACATGGACTATCTTCCCATGGTGGCCCCTTATATAACGATTTCCAACCCGGATGTGCTTTTGGTCAATCTGAGCGGGGGCATCAATGCCCAGGTCGCCCGGTATAAGGGAGCCCATAAGATTGATATTGTGGAACCCTCTTCGGAAATGATCAGTCTTCTGCAAAACGATTCCAATGTTTCCCGCTTTACCGGGAACCTTCTTAAAACCGATAAGATTTCTGTTATCCAGGGTGAACCCCGGGCCTTTTGTCTGGACCACAAAAATTCCTACAACCTGATTGAAATAAGCCTGGTTGATTCCATCGGGCTTTCCGATTCAGGCGGATACGCCATCCACGAAGATTTCAAATATACCGTGGAGGCATTTAAGGAATATTTTGCCAGCCTGAAACCCAACGGAATTCTTTCCGTTACGGTTTGGGACCGGCTTAACCCACCCCGGAACGTACTGAAACTTCTCAATACAATGATTGTGGCTATGAAGGAAACGGGCATGCCCGAACCGGAACAAAATATGTATGCCTTTGGTCTTTTCATGTCCACCTCAACTATCCTGGTTAAAAACGGCGCATTCACCGAGGGGGAACTCTACGACCTTAACAATTTTATTAAGACCCGTTCCTTCGAACCCCTGTATATTCCCGGCACGGACCTGGCCCAGCGGGATATCAATATCCTCATGGGAGCCTACCAGCAGCATTTCGGCGCCCAGCATGATGATGTGGTGGAAAGTTTTACCAACGCCGATATGTACCGGTCTTCGATTCCCGCATTTTTTGCGGGGGATGCCGGGGCAATAGAAAAGCAGTATATTTTTGATATCCGGCCTATCCGGGACAACCGGCCCTATTATTCGGGATTCCTGAAACTGAGCAAATTGCCTATGTATATGGATCAGATTGAAGACATTTCCGAGGAGTGGGGGTACCTGCTGCTTTTGGGGATGCTGGTCCAGGCATGTATCTTTGGACTCATTGTTATTGTGATTCCTGTGATTGGCCGCTGGAAAGAACTTTTTAAAAACCGGAAGGGAACCGTAGGGGTTATCCTGTATTATGCCGGGCTTGGTCTGGCATATATGCTGATTGAGATTTTCCTGATCCAGCGGCTCAGCGTATTCCTGTCGAACCCGACCTATTCGGCCAGCATCGTTATTACGGTGATGCTTATTTTCTCCGCCCTGGGAAATCTGGCCAGCAGCGCCTTCAAAAAATACCGCACCTGGGTTGTACTGGGGGGATGTGTCCTTATTGCCGCGGGGCTTCTTTTCTATATGCTGGGCCTGGGGGATTTCCTTAACCGGTTCCATTCGGCATCTCTTTTTATCAGGGTGCTGGCATCTGTTGTGGTTATTGCTCCGGTGGCATTCTTTATGGGAATTCCCTATCCCAACGGATTGGACAGTCTCCAGGAAAACAAACCCCACCTCCTGCCCTGGGCCTGGGGTATGAACGGTGGCTTGTCCCTGGCCGGAAGTGCCCTGGCCCGGCTGCTGGCCGTGTCCAGCGGTTTCCCGGTGCTTTTGGGAATTGGTATGGCCGTATATATTATGGTGGGCTGCCTGTACCCGGTTAATCTCAATTTGGGAAAATCCGGAAGATAACCCGGAAGTTTTATCTTATCTATTCAGGGATGGCGGTGTCCTGGACTTCTGCCATCCCATATTTTTTATATGTTTCCATAGGTTAATGACAGACTTCACGGAAGGGAATTTGTTTATCATATCGATATCATTATGGAATTATTTCCGAATAAAGTTTTACTTTTTTACGTTTTGTGCATTACTTACTGAAGTACGGAATTCCCTGGGGGAAATACCCGTATTTTTTTTAAAAATAAAACTGAAATAATGGGGATCACTGAAGCCCACCTCATAAGCTATTTCCGCACTTTTCAGATTGGAATTTTTGAGCAGTTCCTTTGCTTTTTCAATTCTCACCTTGGTAAGATACTCGATGAAATTACCTCCGGTTTCCTGGGAAAAAACCATACTGAAATGATTGGGGCTGAAGTTGACATACGATGCCACCGCATACAGGGAAATATCCTCATCCATGTAATGGCGGTCAATATAATCCTTGGCCTTTAAAATCATGGCATGGTATTTTCCTCCCTGGCGGGAATCCCTGAAATCTATCACCGCATCAAAGAGTGTTTTAATTTTCCGGTAAAAAACCTCTCTGGAGCTGAGAATATCGTTTATTTCATATTTATTTAAGTTAAAGGGAATCATCTCTTTGACATTACCGCCCAGTTCTTCCACAATTTTTGATGAGACCACAATGATCTCTCCCAGGATGTAATATTCAAGCAATGAATTTTCATCTATCGTGTCATTAAGAATATCCGCATATCCCTGGATAATGGTTTCCATATCCTTCTTGGTGGCGTACCTGAGCCTGACCGTTAAGGGATCTCCAACTAAATCCAGAAGACCGGTTTCATCAACCTTTGACTCATTTGGCTGGTCACTGGTATTAACAATTTGATACAACCCAAGGGAAAGGTTGCGCTTCAGGAGGGATTCCGCATTCCGGTAGGACCGGGAAATTTCCCCAAGCCGTTCTGTCAGGGGACCAATAGCTACGGCAATTCTGCAGTCCGTGTTTTTTTCGATTTCATCCTTAAGGGTATTGAAAAAAGTAAATGCTGCCTCATTTTCCGAGTTGGGGGAATCATTTTTTATGATAAAATTGATGGTATCATTTTTTCCGGGGAAGGATATAACCTGTTCATATTTGCCTAAAACAGAATTCAGGAAGAATTTTGCCTGCAATAATTGATCCTCATTCTGTTCGGGATGCATAATTTTGGCAGCCGCAGCAAAATAGGAATGGGCGATCAGGTCTATATTGAATTCCCTGGCGGATACAATGGCATCTTTCGTGTTAAGTTTGCCTTCAACCAGTTCATTCAGCCATTTTTCCTTGATAATATCCGCATTCGTCTTAACCTGGCGTTTCAGCTGTTCGATACTGAGGTTGGTTTCCTTTTCTTTATCTATTCTGGCAGCCACCCTGTCAAAAATTTTCAGCATATCCGATGAAGATACGGGTTTTAAAAGATATTCCTCTACCCCAATGGAAATGGCTTCCCTGGCGAATTCAAATTCATCATGGCCGGAAAGGATAATAATTTTTATCCAGGGGAATGTCTTTTTTACGATCTTTGCCAGGGTGAGCCCGTCCATGAAGGGCATCTTGATATCCGCCACCAGAATATCCGGCTTGACTTCACTAAGCATGGAAAGGGCGATTTCGCCGTCCGGGGCTTCCCCGGCAAACACATAGGGGGTGGTTTCCCAGGGAATGCTGTTGCGTATCCCTTCCCTGATTACTATCTCATCTTCTACTAGAAATATTTTGTACATCCTAAACCTCTGGAACTCTTATAAATACTGTAGTACCTTTATTGTAAACACTCTGTAATTCAAGAAGCCCAGGTATATTATAATACAATTCGAGCCTTTTGCTGACATTATACAGTCCATATATGGAATTTATGCTCTCGGCATCCGGATTCCTCCGGATCTGTTCCCGGACATCCTGAAGCCGTTCTTTGGTCATGCCTATGCCGTCATCTTTTATGCTGAAACACAGGAATCCCCCTTCGGACCATCCTCTTACTTCTATTGTTCCCTTGCCCCGCTTGTTTTTTATGCCGTGGTACAGGGCATTTTCAACCAGGGGCTGGAGCAGCAGTTTTAATATGGTTTTCTCTCCCATGGTCTGCTCATATGTGATAGAATAATCCAGTATATCCCGGTAGCGTATTTTTTGGATAGTAAGGTAACTTTCGACATGGTGAAATTCATCCCTGACGCTGACCCATTCTTTTCCGCGGTTCAGGGAAATCCGGAAAAAATTGGAAAACGCCCTGGTTATGGAGATCACCTGGTCATACTGGTTGCCTTCGGCAAGCCAAATGATTGTATCCAGGGTATTATACAAAAAGTGGGGGGTGATCTGGGCCTGGAGGGCCTTCATTTCCGACTTCTGCAGATTCTGCTGTTCCCTGATATTGGTTTCCACCAGGTCCTTTATTTTTCCAGCCATGGTGTTAAGGTCTTCTGTCAGGGTATGCAGTTCGTTAACCGGGTATACCTCAACCCGCGCATCCAGATCTCCATCGGCTATGCGGCTGGATAAGGTAACCAGGCCTCCAATGGACCGGGCAATATTTGAGGAAACGGAAATCTGGACGATGACCGAAAAGGTCATGACCACGCAAAAGATGACTAAGTCCAGGATGCCCACCACCAAGGTTCGTCTTTTTATAACTTCATTTTCCCGGGCCGCGGATTCTATTTCCACAACAATAAAATCCTGGAGGATTTCCGAGACAAGAACCGATACCCCCCGGATTTCATCAAGTATTTTTTCATTTTCAATCACCGGATATCCCAGGTCCATCTGCATGCCCAGCCTGTCCACATAGCTGGTGAGGGTATTCATGGCCCGGTCGGCAACTTCCAGGAGCTGACGGTTTTCATTGGCCGTGGGATTTTTCATGATCTCCCGGATCTGGTTGTTGACCCCATTAATAATTTCATACTGCCTGCCCTGGCCAAAACTTTTATTCCCCGCCACAATATCCCAGAGTTCATTGGTAATATCACTCTTTACCACCTGGTTCATCCGGTTTATTTTGCTGACATTGCTGATCAGCCTGTCATAACTGGCGGTATGAAACAAAGAGGAGATAATGCTCACGAATACGGGGATAACCATCAGGGCAATAATCACAATGTGGGATGTCCGGATTGTTTTTTTTATACTTGAACTGATAAAGAACGACTTGACCAGAGACAAAATACGGCGGTATAGGGACACTTTTAATATCCTCTTGGCTCAAGGTTTGAAAGGTCGTCCCCTTCACGGAATACCTGCTCATCCACATGGATCAGCCGGGAAATGGTTTTTCCTTCGGCCAGGTCTTTGACTAGCCTCATTATATCAGGGCCGGTTTTTGGATTGCATTCTATAACGCAGTTCACTTCTCCCCGCTTAAGGGCATCTATCGCTGCCTGTTCCGCATCAATGGTGATGATCACTATATCCTTGCCGGGGTTGATGCCCTTTTCTTTCATGGCTTCCAGGGCGCCCAGGGTCATGCCATCGTTATGGGAAAAGATAACATCGATATCCTCATATGTATTCAGGATGGACCGCATAAGTTCATATCCCTTGGAACGCAGGAAATCCCCGGATTCGCTGTGGATAATTGCAAATTTCGGATTATTTTCGATGATTTCCCGGAACCCTAAACCCCTGCCGGTAACCACCGATGAATTGACGGTTCCCGTAAGTTCCACTATCCGGATTGGTTTTGCCGCCGATGCCGGGGTATCCTTAAATTTATCCAATAAAAATAAACCCGCTTCCCTGCCTTCCTGCAAGCTGTCGGTTCCGATAAAACCGGCATAAAGGCTTTCGTCCTGGATCTCAATTTTCCGGTCGGTTACCAGGACAGGAATCCCCGCGGCCTTTGCTTCCCGGAGAACATTATCCCACCCATCGGTCACGATGGGAACAAAGGCAATTACATCCACCTGATAGGCAATGAATGATCTTATGGCCTTGATCTGGTTTTCCTGTTTAGATTCAGCGTTGGTGAATAAAAGCTGGATACCAGCTCCTGCCGCCGCTTCCTGGATATTCCGGGTATTGCAGTTACGCCATGCGCTTTCGGCGCCTATTTGTGAAAATCCAAGGATAATCCCTTTTTGCGGAGGATCATCTTCGGATGCTGTATCGCCTTTGCGGCAGGATGAAAAACAGAGGCATAAACAAAGCAAACAAACCGGCACAAGGCATGAAATTATTCGCTGCCAGGATTTCATAGAAACCACCCTCATTAAAAATACCGTGCAACTATTATCAGGCAAGCGTCCAGGAAAAGCAAGTGAGATTTAGAGCACCCTATACATACCAGCAGGTTTTACTGAATTGGGTTTCAAAATTTTCTTTTATACGAGACTTTTCTAAATCCGCCGGACCGCAGGGACCGTAATTTTGAAAAAGTCTCTACTATATGAGAGTTAATTTTGCGGTATTGCTGGTAAATGTATTAGAAGTTAGAATAATCATATAAGGGAACTTTTAAAAGCCCAACGGGGTTTTAAAAGGGTCCTATAAAACGGAATATCACAGAATTTGAACATTGGAACGGTGAATACAGATGAATATATCCAGGAACGTAAACGATATATGGAAACTCATGTATGAAACCGCCCAGCTTTTGGACCGGACATCTGTTAAAAACCGTTTCGAACCTCAGCTTGAGGTAATTCAAATGAGACTCCAAAGTGCCCCGGTAAACCCATCGGTCCTTAAAGAAGTTTATTTGGCGCTGACGGAACTGCGCAAACAATTACGCCTGCTGGGGTATGATCTTACCATGGGGAAGTATACTCTTTTATTTGACGGTTTTCATAATGATGATGTCCATGGTCTTTTTACCCGGATGGTTCTGTTTATCTTCAAAAACGGTATTTTTTACTGGAAGACAGGGGATGACAATCATCTTACCCTGAGCTCCCTGCTGGAAAATTCATTGCCAAGAAACCGGGGACTCGTGGTCGAAGAAAAACATTATCTCTGGTATAGGCGAACCAAATCCACGCTTACCCTTTCCGGATCGGCGACGGAAAGTGCAGAGGCGTATGAACGGCTGAAAATATATGCCAGGGCGGACAACCTGATGTTTTTAAGCCGGCTCAGGGGGATATGATGAGGAAAGGAGCACCACATGACAAAATGCAATGAAGATGCAAACGAAAATAATCAGCACATACTGAGGGACCTCTGTGCCAACGGCCTGAGAACCATTCTTAAAAACCAGAGAACCGCCACCATTGATGAGCTGGCCCGTATAGGAGGTCTTGAGGTCGAAACTGCCCGGACATTGGTGGATGAGCTATGCCGTTCCGGCGAATTTATTGAAGAGGATATTCCCGGCGAAAATGGCAGACGTTATCGGTTCAACAGCAAATACAAATTGATACTGGCAATCTGTGTTCTTGAGACAGACCGGGTCTATATAGTGGTAAGTGATCTGTACGGGGAATACCTTGAACAGGAAGAGCTCGCCGCCAATCCTGATACATTGGATTCTTTTGATAGCCTGGTGAAACGATACCTGATTAAATATCCCGCTATTGCCCTTTTGGCATTCGGCATGTCCGGATTTGAAGACCGCAGCAGCGGACGGCTCCTGACGGTTGATTTTCCAAAACTGGAATGGATCCATTTCCGGGATTATTTCATGGAACAGTATGATCTTCCCTGTATCATAGAGAATGATGTTAATGCTACGGTGTTAGGGTATTATAAAACCCGGGATTTTGGCGAAAACAAATGTGTCGGGGCTTTTTATTTCCCCCAGACCCACCGGCCCGGCGGCGCAATCTGCATTGACGGTGTAATTCACCGGGGCCGGGACAATGCCGCAGGGGAAGTTATTTTTCTTAATTCGGATATACGGTGGAAACATTTTGATTATGGCCCGGTGGATTATGGGGTTGTGGATGTTCCAAAACTTATCTGCGATCTGGCTCTTCCACTGGTTGTTTACCTGAATCCCGATTGCCTGGTGATCTACGGGACATGGCTGCCGGAGGGTATCGAAAAAGAATTGCATAAAAGACTGATGGAAATTATGCCAAGGGAATTTCTGCCGGATATTGTATACGTTCCCAACATAGTTCCTGATTTCCTTGACGGTCTTATTAATTTGGCCCTGGAAAAATTGGAGCCAAAGGTTGATTTCTCGGCTTGATCCGGGAGAGGATCAAGCCGGTTATACGAATATTCTTTTCTTTAATTCCTCGTTTTTTATCTCATTCACATTATCAATTTTTACCCAATATAAATATCCAGAGAATGCCATTCCGCTCCTCCGGGCTATTTCTTTTTCATCTTCATTTGTTTTAGGGGTTGCCAGGTATAATGGGGTTCCATTCTTTTGATATTCGGATATTAATCTTCTCAGGCATTCTGTAGTATTCTTCAGGTAATCACCTTCTTTTTTATATAACAAACTGACCGCACCGTTTCCATTATCACCCGCTAAAGCGGTAAATTTGTTTTTATCAACGTATCCAACTACTTTTTGTTTTTTCCCTAAATAATATTCCCTGAAGGTATTATCGCTTATACGGTCTGCTTTGTCTTCCTGGTTATATTTTATTTTTTCTCCAAAGGTATCCTTTATGATTTCATCTGATTTATATTCCTTGCTGATGATTATTGAAAGGCTGTCTTTATTAATATCCAGATGTTGAACAAACCAATCCTTATACATTAATAATTCGTTCTCATCCAGGAAGTTTTTGATCGGGTTTTGATTTGCATAATCTATAAAATTTTTAAGGCATTCCGGTATTAACCAGCCAATTTTATTATCCGTGCTGAGAAGCGAGGCAACAGCCAGGAATACTTCTCCACCTTCAAATAATATTGATGGTTTAATCTTATATTCGTTTGTGAACATTTTCAGCACCCCCTTGTGCTCTTTCACGGGGCCGCGATAAATCTTGTCTGATATCCAGGGGATACACGACGCAATGTTTGCGGTCAAACCAAATGGAGGCTGGAAGTCAACGGGACCATCCGCAGCTGGATAATTTGTCCCATCAGCATGACTATAGAGGCTTTTTCAAAATGTCAAATTTTGAAAAAGCAACCTTAGATGTAAGTGCAGAAAGAATACTATTTTATTTATGGGTAAGGAAATAGCATTCTTTCTGCAAAAGCCTTTTTCAAAACTAACCGAGTTTTGAAAAA
>JAVBPH010000065.1:0-18816 GCA_031549725.1 Treponemataceae bacterium | reverse complement strand
TTTTTCAAAACTCGGTTAGTTTTGAAAAAGGCTTTTGCAGAAAGAATGCTATTTCCTTACCCATACATAAAATAGTATTCTTTCTGCACTTACATCTAAGGTTGCTTTTTCAAAATTTAATATTTTGAAAAAGCCTCGATTTTTAAAAAGTAAGATATCCCAACTTAACCTGGCAGCAGCCAATTTTTCATATCAGCTGCCGCGGATATCGTAAAAGCAACTATGTTACGTACTATATCGGTAAACGCCACGGATTTTTAAACGGTAAACTTTTCAACCTCATCCGAAAGCAGGTCAATACTGGATTTGGTTTCCTGGGTTACGGTGTTTACTCCCTGAACGGCGGTATGAATAGCCCCCATGCTGACGCTCATATCATCCATGGCGCCATCCACCTGTTCCGTGGTAGTAATAACCTTTTTCATTTCCCTCAGAATATCGGTGCTTCCCTCCAGCATTTTATGGGAACCTTCTTTGACCTGGCTGGTAATTTCATTAATCGATTTCATGGCTTCCAGAATCTGACCGCTGCCTATACTCTGTTCTTCCATGGCGTTTTTAATAACCTGTTCATGGTTCTGTACCTGGGTAAGAAGTTCCACAATCCGGCCAAACTGAAGCTGTGCTTTATCGGATACACCTACGGCACCGCTGATCCGCTGTTTTAAGTTGTTGAGTACCATCGTGATAGATTTTCCCTGGGTCGAAGAATTTTCCGCCAGTTTCCGGATCTCCTCAGCCACCACCGCAAAACCCTTTCCGGTTTCCCCCGCATGGGCCGCTTCAATGGCGGCATTCATTGACAGGAGATTAGTCTGCTGGGCAATATTCTGGATTACGCTGCTTGCCTCGATAAGACCGTCCGAATCGTCATCAATGGTTTTGATGATTTCAGTAACCTCCTGAATTTCCTTCCTGCCCACCTCCGAGGCCTGGAGAAGTTCTTCCATGGAAGCCGCACTCTTCCGGAGGATCTCACTTACCGAATTAATATTCGCCACCATTTCTTCAATTGCAGCGGAGGACTCCACAATAGCGGATGCCTGGTTGCTGATCAGTTCATTTAGTTTATCCGTATGGTTCCTGATTTCTTCCATGGTTTTATTTGTTTCCGCCACCGAATCGGACTGGTTTCTGGCATGTTCCTTTACACCTGAAATAGTAGCGCTTATGTGATCCATGGATTCTACGGTTTCTTTCATTTTTTTCGTTAAATCATCCGCCATGGTATCCAGCCTTAGGGCGGCATCCTTGGTGGTGGAAACCATCTGGGACAGACCCGCGAGGGACCCGTTGAAGGTACTGGCAATTACCCCAAGTTCATCCTTCGATTTGATAGCTATTGTCCGGGTAAGGTTTCCCTGGGATACACTTTCCAACACCGGTATCATGGAGGACAGGGGCTTTGATATGGACCGGCCTATAATAAGGGCGAAGATAATTCCTATTGCCAGGAAGATCAGGCCGCCGGCAAATATAAAATAACGGAGGGTATCAACTTCCTTGAGGAGCTCGTCCTTATCAATGGTTACCACGAAAATCCAGTCCATGCTTTCCACAGGAAAGAACCCTGCCGTCACATCCGCCTTATTATAATTGTAGCTAACAATACCATTCTTTTGGTTTATAATTATTTTAAATGCATCCGCCAGGGAATTAAGGGAAGGATCTTCCTTGGATTCTTCTATCGGTGAAAACTGGTTCATCACGTAAACCTGGTTCTTGTGGGAAATGATAACCCCCTTGGTATTAATCAAATAGGCATACCCCGATTTTCCGAATCCCATGGTATTGGTTATTTCGCTGAGGGCATTGCCGTCTTTTCTTCCTACCATCACTTCCCGGACTGTTCCATCCACTGTAATGGGAACAGCAAACATCACCACCGGTTTCATAATGGCTTTGCTTATTATCACATCGGATACGTTGGGAATTCCCCGGAAGGCTTTTTGGACATAATCCCGTTCTCCCAGGTTGGTGGGGTTATCTTCCAAAACGTACTGGGTATTGCCGTCGGGGGTGATGATGCCGAATTCCAGGTAACCCAGCCGCTGCACATCATCCCTTAAATTTTCCCGCTGGGTTTCCCAGTCGAGGGATTTTACCTCAGGCCGGTTCGCCACTTCCTGCAGTATGGCCAACTGGGAAGTAATCCGTTCATTCACCAGTTTTTCCCCCAACTCAGCCTGCATTTTCAGGGACTGTTCGGCCATCTTATTAACCACCCGGTTGGCAATAAACACCGATGTAAAACCCAGGCCAGCTGCGATAACCAGGACCAGCACGACAATGTACACCACAATTTTGCTCGACAGTTTCATCTCTTCCTCTTGCTATTTTCATTAAACAAAAGGCGAATAAGGCAGCAGAATGCGAAAAATGAAAATAAATAATTTTGTTAGTTCTGTTTATATTTGTTCAATGTTTACAGAAATATTCTTGTCTTTTGTATTCTATAGTTAAAGTATAAGAATAGTATATCCCAATGGTCAAATATTATATATTCATAAGTAGAATTTTTGGGTTTTCCTCTGTGTTCAGGAAGATCATTTCTGTTTTTTCCGGCCGCACCCTTCTCAGAAAAGGCTAAAACTGCTATTCTAATCGTATTAATGTTACATTATTGGAAATCATGGCGCTTATACCGATGATAAGCCATGACGGGAGCTTGCATGGACATACAAACCGATGTTAAGAATCTGCATCCCCTGGAAATCCGGATTATCCGGCATTACAAGTCAGAGGATGAGCTTACTATTGAAAAGGTTGAGGCAGATCTGGGGTTCAAAAGCGGAAACGGCAATCAGGCCCTTTCCTGGCTTCAGGGTAAGGAAATTGTCAGGGAACTCCGGCGGGAACCGGGTCTCTTTTTTGAACTGACCGAACTGGGACAGGAATGGAAAGAAAAAGGAACCCCCGAAGAAAGGATGATTGCCCTGGTCCACAGCGGACAACAGCTTTCCATGCCGGAAATAGCGGAAGCCCTGGGTCTTGAAAATAAAGATGTGGGCAGCGCCTTTGGACTTTTATCGAAGTTTGGCGTTTTTGCCATGGACCGGGCTAAACGGATTGTCCTTTCCCTGGCGGCTGAAAAAATTGAAAACGGGAAAATTATTAAGGGAGATGCGGCGGCCCATTTCTCGGTTCTCCGGGGACTCCTGGAAAAGGCCGATGCGGCTCCTGGCAAAATCCTTTCCAATAAGGATCTTTCCGATGCGGAACGGGTTATCATGGGAGGCATCGCAAAGAAGCGGGGAGCCTCCGGAGCGGCCTTTAGGATTATCGAGCGGGAAACCGTGGTCTTCGGATTTACCGATAAACACGATGGACTGGTGAAAGCCCTGGCCGAAGCGGGGATCACCGGAGATGAAATTGGAATCCTGACACCGGAAATGCTGGCCGACGGAAGCTGGAAGGACAAAGCCTTCCGTTCATACAATGTGAATATTCCTCCGGTAAGGCTGATCCCCGGAAGGACCAACCCCTATGTCCAGTTCCTGGAGCACGTAAAGGATAAACTTGTGTCGTTAGGGTTTGAGGAATTTGATGGTCCCCTGGTGGAAACCGAATTCTGGAATTCGGATGCGCTCTTTATGCCCCAGTTCCATTCAGCCAGGGATATCCATGATGTGTACCATGTGTCCGAACCTAAACATGCCAAATCAATTGATGAACCCTGGCTGTCAAAAATTGCAGCGGCCCACCGGGACGGCGGCGACACCGGAAGCCGGGGCTGGAATTATAACTTTGACCAGGAATTTACCCGGCGGCTGATTCTCCGGAGCCAGGGAACGGTTCTTTCAGCCAAACAGCTTCCCAACGCAAAAATTCCCGGAAAGTATTTTGGTATTGTCCGGTGTTTCCGGTATGACCGGGTGGATGCAACCCATCTTTCCGATTTTTACCAGACCGAAGGAATCGTTCTGGGTGAAGAGGTTAACCTCAGGACGCTTCTGGGTTTCCTGGAAATGTTTGCCGTGGAAGTGGCCGGAGCAAAGGAAGTCAAATATGTTCCCGGATACTTCCCCTTTACCGAACCTTCGGTGGAAGTTCATATTAAGCATCCTGTTCTGGGCTGGTTTGAATTGGGCGGTTCCGGAATTTTCCGGCCCGAGGTAACCAAGTCCCTGGGAATTGATGTGCCCGTGGCGGCCTGGGGAATCGGTATTGACCGGATGGCCCTGATGGCTTTAGGTATCAACGATCTCCGGGAACTTTTCAGCCAGGATATCGAAAATGTCCGGCTCCGCCGGGCGAATGAAAGTAAGCAGGATTAACGAGGAAACAGGTATGCCTAAAATTGAAGTTAACGAAGAACTTTTCTATACATTAGTGGGTAAACGCTGGAACAGCATCGAAGCATTTGAGGAAGCCCTGACCTGTGCCAAGGCAGAACTTGATGAAGATTCCGACAAGGCTCTTCCTATGGAAGACCGGACTTTGAAAATCGAATTAAACGATACTAACCGTCCCGACCTTTGGTCCACCGCGGGCTGTGCCCGGCAGCTCAGGATTCACGGTGGAGGGAAGCGGCCGGAATACCACTTTTTCTCTTCCCCGGGAAATATGAAGGACGCGAAGAAAAAAGTTATCGTTGAGGAAACCGTAAAATTCGTAAGACCCTACCTGGCAGGGTTCATCGCATCGGGAAAATCGATCACCGACGCTTCTCTGAAAGATATGATCCAGACCCAGGAGAAGCTTGCCTGGAATTTCGGCCGGAAGCGCCGGAGCGTTTCCATGGGAATCTACCGGATGTCGGAAATCAAATGGCCTATTATCTATAAAGGGGCAGATCCGGATTCCGTGTCCTTTGTGCCGCTTCAATGGGAGGGAAAACTAACCCTCCGGGAAATTCTGAAGCAGCATCCCAAGGGAAAAGAATATGCCTTCATCCAGGAACATGAAAAGATCCATCCCCTGCTGCTTGATTCAAGGGGTGAGATCCTTTCCTATCCGCCGATTATAAATTCCGCCAGTCTCGGGGCTGTCCAGGTGGGTGACACGGATGTGTTTGTGGAAATTACCGGAACTGATCTGCCGTCGGTAACCCTGGCCGCATCGATTATGTCCTGCGACCTGGCGGATCAGGGGTATACCATAGAACCGGTAGAAGTCGAGTATGCCTACGATACACTCTTCGGCAAAAGAATAACATTCCCCTTTTATTTCCAGAATCCCATTTTCTGTTCCCTTGACCGGATTGAAAAATTTTTAGGAATGCCCCTGAACGCCAAGGAATGTGTGGCAGCCATGGAAAGAGTGGGTTGCCGGGCGGAGAAACAGCTTGGAACTGAACGGAGTGAAAGGAGTGAAAAAACCGGTATCCTGGTGTATCCCCCGGAGTACCGGAATGATTTTCTGCATGCCGCGGATGTGGTGGAGGATGTGATGATCGGCCGGACCCTGGCATCCTTCGAACCCCTCACTCCAAAGGATTTTACTATTGGCCGGTTGACCCCCATTACCATGTTCAGCCGCCGGGTGAAAGAAATTATGGTTGGCCTGGGATACCAGGAGATGATTTTTAATTATCTGGGTTCCCGGAAAAACCTGGTTGAAAATATGAGGGGCGACGGCGGCCGGATTATCCGGATCTCCAATCCCATGACGGAAAATTATGAATACGTCCGGGATTCGGTACTGGCATCCCTGATGATGAGTGAATCCGTATCAGGCCATGCGGTGTATCCCCATAAAATTTTCGAGATCGGTAAAGTGGCTTATCAGGATAAGGATGAAAACAATGGAACCCAGACCCATCAGTATCTGGGATTTATCCATGCCGCGGCGGATACAAACTTTAATACCCTTGCCAGCCAGATGCAGACTTTGTTCTATTACCTGGGACGGGAATACGAGGTGGAAGCCTCCGGCGATTCCCGGTTTATTCCGGGCCGGGCCGCAATGATTTTGTATCAGGGTACCAAGGTTGGTGTGTTCGGGGAAATCCATCCGGAGGTCCTGGAAAACTGGGGTATTACCATGCCCTGTACTGCCCTGGAAATGGATCTGGATTTGTTAATGGGATAAATGCATTAGCTTGATGAGAAAATATGGAGCCCGGTATTTTCATGGAAAATACCGGGCTTTGTTTTTATAGTATGCTACAAAATCATCACGAAGGTTCCCAGGGTTATAAGGATTCCCCCTACTATGGTTTTCCATTTAACAGCTTCCCCAAGGACAACAAACGCCAGAACCATGGAAATGACCACGCTGAATTTATCAATGGGGACCACCTTAGATGCTTCCCCAATCTGCAGCGCCCGGTAATAAAAAAGCCAGGAAAGGCCCGTGGCAAGACCTGAAAGAATCAAAAAGATCCAGCTCTTCCGGCTGATCTCCGCCAGGCCATATTGCTTCCCGGTAATAAAAACAATTCCCCAGGCCATGATCAGCACCACCACGGTTCTTATGGCGGTGGCCAGGTTGGAATTGACATTCTCAATACCGATCTTTGCCAGTATTGAAGTAAGCGCCGCGAAAAGCGCCGAGAGCAGAGCAAAAAGTATCCACACGATGAGCCTCCAGGATTATATGCTATAATACTTTAAAAACCGTGATTGAGGACACCTCTAAAAACTCGGTTAGATTTTTAGAGGTGCCCTGGGAGAAATTTTTATTTCTTTATCCTATAACGAAATAAAAAAGTTTCTCCATAGTACGTCTAAGGAAAACTTCTAAAAACTGAAGTTTTTAGAAGTTCCCTTGAATTATTTGGGATCTTATATTTATTCGCAAGTGGGTTTAATACCTTCTGTACGCTCCTGCGTACGAGGCTCTGCGGCGTTCTAAAAATCTTGTAAATCAAAATTGTATGGGTATTAACACATAAAATCCATACCTTACAGAACCAACAAACCTCGCTGCTCTGCCTCGCACGCGAAAGCGTGCAGAAGGTTTTTGATTCGGAAATCTGGTTTAATGCCCTACGGCTTGCCGCGGGGTATTAAACCAGAAGGTATTATAAATTTTTTCTCTAACGAAACTCCCCGCGGGAAGTTTCATTGTCCGACAAAATTCCACATAACGCCGAATTTATCAAACACCACCCCTGCCAGGGGACTATAAAAGGTTTTTGCCAGGGGTATACCCACCCGGCCTTCCTTGGCAATAATGTCAAACGCATATTTTACATCATCCACGCCGGCTTCAATCGCCAGGGATATCCTCTCTGATTCGGGATCGTTCAGTTTATGGTTTGGTCCGCAGTCCGAAAGGCGGATAAAATCATCTCCGAATTTCAGGGTTGCCTGGACAATCTGGTTTTTGAATTCCCCGGGTACCGGAAAATTAGGATTTGGGGGCATGTCGGAAAAACGCATTACCTGGATAATATCCGTCTTAAATGCTTTTTTATATAAATCGATTGCTTCCTGACAGTTACCGGAAAAAGTTAGATATGGTCTGATTTTCATGAAAATCTCCTTTTTATTAACTATAGTAGATAGGGATTTTTTTTCCAGATGTTCCGGTTTGGTTCATTGAATTTATACGGGAAAAATAAAATGATACTGGAGATTTATTCGAAAATGCCGCAGATTCCAGGAAATATTTCAATTCTATGATGATATTCCGAGTGTAAAAGATATACAAATATTTATGGGCTGTTCCGGGAATCTCCGGAACAACCCATGGTTTTACACAAAAGAAATGTTTTACTTAAGGCCTTCCTATTACAGCCCCTTCACTAAATCTGGTAGTTACCCAGGATAGACTTGTCCAGTCGGCCAAGTTGGTGGCATTGGGAACATATAAGGTAGCAGGATTTGGAATGCCTGAAAATACCATGCCAAGAGGTGGAGGTGGAAGTGTTGGTGGAACCTGCTGTTCCATAACAACCACAGAAAGGGCGATACAACCCTCAAATGCTCTTCGCTCTATACTCGTTACGCTGGCAGGTATATTAGCCCTTGCAAGGCTTGTGCATTCACTAAAGGCGTATTCTCCGATATTAGTGACTTTTCCGGGGATAGTAATAGATGTAAGATCTGAACAGCCAAAGAAAGTCCGCTGCTCTATGGTCAGTATATTGGCAGGAAGCGTTATAGATTGTAAGGCCGCACAATCGGAGAATGCTTCACTCCCGATGGCGGTAACACTGGAAGGAAAAGTAATCGATGTAAGGGCTGAACAATTAGAAAATGCTTCATCCTCAATTGAGATAACGCCGGAGGGAATAGTAACCGATGCAAGGGTTGAACAATAGTAAAATGCCATAGCTCCGATGGAAGTAACCGTATTGGGGATAGTCACGGACGCCAATAAGCTGCATTCGCTGAATGTTCCTTGATTAATGACAGTGATACCCGCCGGAATAGCTATTGATTGGATTTTTGAACATTCCAAAAAGGCATTGCTTCCCAGGGATGTAAGGGTGTTAGGGAGTGTTACGGTTGTAATATTCATACATGAAGCAAACGCTGAATCACCGATAGCTGTGACACCCGAAGGGATAGCTATTGAAGTAAGTCCTATACAATCCGAAAAAGCAGAATTGCCAATGGATGTGGCGGCGGGAGGTATTGTTATGGATGTTATCAGTTTACAATTGGTAAAGACCGAATTCCCAATTGCCGTAACACTGGAAGGAATGTTTACGGAAGTAAGGGCTGTACATCCGGAAAAAGTGGAATTTCCAATGGTGGTTACCGTCGGCGGAATAAAAACGGTTGCCAAAAGTGTATGACTTGCAAATGCGCTGTCTTTAATCGCAGTAACCTTCTTACCAACAATGCTGAAAGGAATTATTATATCTGTTTTTCCAGAATGGGCCGTGTCAAGTCCTTTTATAGTAATGGTATCATCAGAATCATAGGTGAACCAACTGGGGTCTGAACATTCTAACACATCGTCTATATAATCGTTCCATGTACTATTAGCTTCGTAGGCAGTCTTTTCATCATATAAGACATAGATCGAATAAGTTAAAGAGAGCGGATCCCCAAACACGCTTGTTCCGAGTTCAGGAGGAACCACCGCATTATCCCGTTCAATAATTATCGATTGAATTCCGGTACATCCGGTAAAAGCATTGTCACCGATAGTTGTAATACTTTCCGGTATGATAACATCCGTAATTCCCGTAAGTCCCTCGAATGCCTCGGCAAGAATCGCTGTTACGGGTTTCCCATCAATTATTGATGGAATTGCCAGGTTTAATCCTGCTTTTGCTTTAAATGCGCTGATCAAACCGGTAACGGTCATGGTGTTATCCCCGTTATCACTATAAGTGAATCCCTGGAAATTCCTGGTTGTGGTTCCGGTTGAATCGGAGCTGCTGCTGCTGGTGGGTGACGAACAGGCGGCCAGAGCGAACGCCAGTGCCACGAGAAGTGGTAGGACAGTTTTTTTCATTTTTTCCTCACATTATTTTTACATGCATAAAATTTTGTAATGCATTTTTTACTTATAGTAAACATAGTACAAGCATCTGTAAAATGCAAGAAAACCATTCCTGCCGGGACAGGACCGCTCCCTGTGCCAAGGCCGTATTTTTTCCGGACCCTTCGGCAGGTTCAGGAGAAATCCCGGGAACTTCGAATTTTCTCTATCCCCTCTTGTGTTCCCCTCCCCGGGCATGGTATTTTATGGGGGACAGATTAACCTTAGGTCCATATAAGCCCCTAAATATGGCTGGGGTGTTTCTACCGGGTAGCCGGCCTTTGCAGGGCAAAGCAAAACCTCCCGACTATGGGCTTCAACTCAATTCCTATTGATAAGGGGCCTAGGTGTTTGTTCAGATTTGTCCGGTTCCGGACGGATCAAACACGTATCAAGGAGGCCTTCATGAAAGCTGCTATCATCTTTGGGTCCAAGTCGGACTCGGCTGTAATGAAAAAGGCAGCCCAGGTTTTCCGGGACTTTGGGGTTGAGTACACTGCCCATATCCTTTCTGCCCACCGGGTCCCGGAACTTCTCAAGGAAACCCTGATTAAGCTTGAAGCAGACGGGGTTGAAGTGATTATTGCCGGCGCAGGCCTTGCCGCCCATCTGCCCGGGGTCATTGCCAGTATGACCATCATTCCGGTGATTGGGGTTCCTATTACTTCCGGAAGCCTTGCCGGGCTTGATGCCCTCCTTTCCATTGTTCAAATGCCTAAACCTATTCCGGTCGCCACGGTAGGAGTGGATAATGCCGCCAACGCGGCATACCTGGCCTGCGGTTTCCTGGCGGTCAAATATCCCCAGTTAAAGGAAAAGCTCATCACATTCAGACAGAATATGAAAGAAGAATTCACCAAAGATAATAAAGAAGGAATCGATCTATGAACAAGTATGCTCACATCACCAGAAAGGAAGAACTGTATGAAGGTAAGGCAAAAAAAGTCTATGCCTCCAGCGATGACAATTTTGTTATCATCTATTATAAGGATGATACCACCGCTTTTAACGGCGAAAAAAAAGAAGCCATTAACGATAAGGGAATCCTGAACAATAAAATTGCATCCGGACTGTTTGAACTTCTGGAGTCCAAAGGGATACCCACCCATTTTAAGGTCCGCCTTTCCGACCGGGAAATGCTCTGTGACAAGGTGAAAATTGTTCTCCTGGAGGTGATCGTGCGGAATGTGGCAGCCGGTTCCATGGCAAAAAGGCTGGGCCTGGAAGAAGGGACACCTTTGAAGACCACGGTCTTTGAATTATCCTATAAGGACGATTCCCTGGGGGACCCGCTGATTAATGACTACCATGCGGTGGCTATTGGTATTTCCACCTTTGAAGAAATAAAACAAATTTTCGAAACCGCCGGAAAAGTAAATGAAATTCTTTCGGCTTTTTTCCTGGACAGGGGAATCCGCCTGATTGATTTTAAACTTGAGTTCGGAAGGACCGCAGATGGCCGTCTGGTCCTGGCGGATGAAATTTCCCCGGACACCTGCCGTTTCTGGGATGCAAAAACAAACCGGAAACTCGACAAGGATGTATTCCGCCGGGACCTGGGAAATTTGAAAGAAGCCTATACCGAAATCCTGAACCGGATTTCCTAGGAATTGCTGATGAACCAGTTTGATGATCCAGAGTACGATGATAAGCTCCACGAAGAATGCGGAGTTTTTGGGATCTTTTCCCAGGATGAGGAAAGAGATGTGGTTCCCCTGGTGTATTACGGGTTGTTTTCCTTACAGCACCGGGGGCAGGAAAGTGCAGGAATTTGCGCTGTAGGCAAAAACGGCCTGGATCTTAAAAAGGGCATGGGCCTGGTGGGTGAGGTTTTTCCTCCGGATGTTCTGTCCAGCCTTAAGGGGCATGGTGCTATAGGTCACGTCCGGTATTCCACTTCCGGGACCAGCAGCATTGAAAATGCCCAGCCTTTCCTGAACCGCTTTAAGCTGGGGTCTGTAGCTGTAGCACACAATGGTACATTGACCAATGCGGATGTGGTCCGGGAACTCCTGGAAGATTCCGGTATGGGGTTTACCTCCAGCAGTGACAGCGAAGTAATCGTAAAGCTTATTACCAAAAATTATAAGAAGGGCCTGGAAAAGGCTTTGACGGACACCATCAAATTTATCAAGGGGTCCTATGCCCTTACGGTCTTAACCGATCATGCTCTGGTGGGCGCCAGGGATCCTAACGGAATCCGGCCCCTCTGTTTCGGCAAATTGGGCCGGTCCTATATTCTGGCCAGTGAATCCTGCGCTATCGATGCGGTGGGGGGCGAATTTATCCGGGACGTGGAACCCGGAGAAATCATCATCATCAATAAGGATGAGGTCCAGTCGTTTACCTTTACGGAAAAAACAAACCGGGCGGGCTGTGCCTTTGAGTATGTCTATTTTGCCCGGCCTGACTCTGTTATTGACGGGGTCGATGTGTATGAGTCAAGGATCAGGGCCGGGGAAATTCTTGGCAGGGAATCCGGGATTGCGGCGGATATGGTTATAGGTGTTCCCGATTCGGGGATTCCCGCGGCTATCGGTTATGGCCGGGCCACAAAGACCCCCTACGGTCTTGGGATTGTGAAAAGCAAATACGTTGCCCGGACCTTCATTGCCCCCGACCAGGCCATCAGGGAAAAGACCGTATCGGTAAAACATAATGTAATCCACAGTGAAGTCAAGGGGAAACGGGTGGTGGTAATTGATGATTCCATTGTCCGGGGTACTACTATAAAACGGCTGGTGGCCATTCTGAAGAAAGCCGGAGCCGAGGAGGTCCATATCAGGATCAGTTCGCCGCCGGTCCGGTTCCCCTGTTATTTTGGCATTGATACTCCCCACCGGAAAGATCTGGTCAGCAATGCGAATGACGTGGAAGATTTAAGGAAAACCATCGGTGCGGACAGTTTGGCCTTTATCAGTGTGCCGGGGCTTCTGGAATCCATCGACGGCGGAAATGATTACTGCCTGGGCTGTTTTACCGGGGAATACCCCATGCCGGTATCGGAACAGGTTGGCTGAGGAATGTTTTTGCATCCTCCGGGAAAACGAAGTTAGGGACCATCTGAATTACCGGGGATACTATTCCGGATGAATCCGGATATTATTCCCATTAATATTTTTAATAAGGATGATGTTATGGATTACAAACAGGCCGGGGTCGATATCGAGGAAGGGTACCGGGCGGTTGAAAAATACCGGGACCTGGCCGCAGGAACGATGAACCCGGCGGTGATCAACGGGATCGGCAGTTTTGCCGGAATGTTTTCCCTGAAAGATCTGATCAGCGCGGGGCAGGGTATGGAAGAACCTGTTCTTGTATCCGGAACCGACGGAGTGGGAACAAAACTTGAAGTCGGTTTCAGACTGAAAAAATATGATACCCTGGGCATCGACTGTGTAGCCATGTGTGTAAATGATATTCTTTGCCATGGAGCAAAGCCCTTATTTTTCCTGGACTATCTGGCCTGCGGAAAGCTTGATGCATCCATCGCAGCGGATTTAGTGAAAGGGGTTGCCCGGGGCTGCAAAGAAACCGGGACGGTGCTGCTGGGCGGCGAGACCGCGGAGATGCCCGGGTTTTATGATGAAGGCAAATATGATATAGCCGGTTTTGCCGTGGGGATTGTGGACAGGAAGGATATTATTGATGGGTCCCGGATAAAAAAAGGGGATTCATTAATTGGGATTGCTTCCTCCGGTCCTCATTCCAACGGATTCAGTTTGATCAGGAAGGTCCTGCCGGACCTGCACGAGGATTTTGGCGGCATGCCCATTGGGATGGCCCTGCTTGAACCGACCCGGCTGTATGTGAAACCCATCCTGGAATTGATGAAGTCCGTTGATGTCCATGGGATGTCCCACATTACAGGCGGTGGTTTTTACGAAAATATTCCCCGGATGTTCGCTTTGGATTTTGATGCGGTCATCCGCAGGGACGGCTGGACCGTTCCTCCGGTTTTTCACCGGATTGCCTACGGAATGAACGGCGGAACCCTCCAGGGAGATGCTGCCCAGATGGAAGGCGCAAAAATTCTGGGAAACGATACGGAACTCCGGAAAAAAATGTTCAACACCTTTAATATGGGAATTGGTTTTGTTCTGGCTGTGGACAAGGCGGATGCAAAAACCTGTATAGAAGTCCTGGACCGCCAGGGGTATCCTGCCTGGGAGATTGGATGGGTTGAACCCGGTAAGAGGGAAGTACGTTTTGCCGGAAAATGAAAAAAAAACTGCCCGGATTATGGTTCTGGTGTCTGGCAGCGGAACAAACCTTCAGGCTTTAATCGATGCAGAAAAGTCAGGGAAACTGGAGAACGGTACCATCGCGGCGGTTCTCTCGGACCGGGCCGGGGTGTTTGCCCTCGAAAGGGCAGAGCAGGCCGGGATTCCATTTTTTGTTGAAACGCCCCAGAGGGGGTTACCCAGAACAGAACGGAACCTGGAACTATCGGAACGGGTTTTTGAAAGGGCCGAGTCCCTGAAAATCGACGGCATTATTCTGGCAGGGTTTCTTTCTATTCTTCAGGGGCCATTGATTTCTTCGTTTTTTGGAAAAATGATCAATCTTCATCCGTCGCTGCTGCCGAAATTCGGCGGGGACGGGATGTACGGCATGAAGGTACACCAGGCGGTGCTGGATGCGGGGGAAACCGAATCGGGATGTACGGTGCATTTTGTTGATGCCGGTACGGATACGGGGACTATCATACTGCAGAGAAAAGTTCCGGTTCTTCCTGGGGACAGCCCCGAAGAACTGGCTGAACGGATACATCATGAAGAACACACAGCAATTGTGGATGCTGCAGTGATTTTAATTAAAGCCATAAACGAAAAGGAGCATTGATATGAAACGCCGGGCGCTGATGAGTGTGTATAACAAAGAGGGAATTTTAACCCTGGCTAAATACCTGGAAAAAAACGGCTGGGAAATCATATCCACCGGCGGGACCTTTAAATATTTACAGGAAAATCAGGTAACCGTCACCGGGATTGAAATGGTTACGGCATTTCCCGAAATCCTGGATGGACGGGTGAAGACACTGCACCCCATCATACATGCGGGTCTCCTGGCCCGCCGGGATGATAATGAACACATGAAAACCCTGGAGAACCTGAACATTGGGACAATAGACCTGGTCTGTGTAAATCTGTATCCCTTTTTTGAAAAAGTTCAGGCGGGGCTTACCCTGGATGGGACCGTTGAGTTTATCGATATCGGCGGCCCCACCATGCTCCGGTCCGCAGCCAAAAATTTCCATCATGTGCTGGTCCTGACGGACCCGGCGGACTACGATGAAACCATAAAGCATCTGGATGCGGGAAACATTCCCGGGGAATTCAGCAAAAGACTTGCCGGGAAAGTTTTTGATCTGACCTCGGCTTATGATGCGGCCATTGCCCGGTACCTTCTGGACGATCCTTTCCCGGACTACTGGCCCCTGTCTTTGCACAAGGCCCAGTCCCTCAGGTATGGTGAAAACGGACATCAGGCGGCGGCGCTCTACCTGAACACCGACAGGCCGGGTGTGATGGGTTCCATGGAACAGCTTCATGGGAAAGAATTAAGCTACAACAATATCAGGGACCTGGATTTGGCATGGAAGGCGGTTTGTGCCCATGGACTGGATGACGGGCATACCCCGCCCATGGGTCAGGGTGAAGTGGATGCCCTTCAGGGAAAAAGATCCGCAGGCAAGAAGATTGCCTGTGTGGCGGTGAAACATAACACCCCCTGTGGTGCTTCCATGGGAAGCACCCTTCTGGAGGCTTACGAAAAATGTTATGCCTGCGATCCCGTATCGATATTCGGAGGCATTATTGCCTGCAGTACCGGGGTTGATGCTGCCACCGCCGGGAAGATTTCGGAAATTTTCTGCGAAATTATTGCGGCCCCTGATTTTGATGAACCAGCCCTGTCAATTCTGAAGGCTAAGAAAAATTTGCGGATCATGAAAATAACCCATGCACCTCTGGAGGAAAAGGAATGTATCACCGTGGACGGGGGCCTTTTAGTGCAGGACGGTGACAGGAAGCTTCTGGAAAAATGGGAGGTGGTTACCAAAGCCCAGCCCGACCCCGGGGATTTTGACGATATGATTTTTGGCATGAGGACCGTCACCTTTGTAAAGTCCAACGCCATTGTTATTGTAAAAGACGGAGCCGCCGTGGGAATCGGCGGGGGGCAGACCAACCGGATTTGGCCCGCCAGGGATTCTCTGGAACGAAGCCGCGGTGTTATTAAGGCTTCCCTGGAAGCTGGTACAGGAAACGGCGAACCTGCCAGGGTACTTGCTTCGGATGCTTTTTTCCCGTTTCCCGATATCGTTGAAACAGCGGCCGAATATGGAATAAAAACGATTGTCCAGCCCGGCGGTTCTATAAATGATAAGCTTTCCATCGAAGCATGCGACAGACTTGGTGTTGCTATGGTGTTTACCGGTATCCGTCATTTTAAACATTAGGATCCGGGATCATTTGGATTTAAAGAGATTGATTTTTTGATATAGGGGAACATAGATGAAGGTCATGGTTATTGGATCGGGGGGCAGGGAACACGCCCTGGCATGGAAGCTGGCGGAGTCAAAAAAGATAACCCATGTGTATGCTGCGCCTGGAAACGGAGGAACCGCCGGGGAAGCCAAATGTTCCAACATTGCATTTTCCGATAACCCTGAAGGATGGAAAAGCCTTATTGAATTTGCGAAAAAGGAAAGGATCGATTTTGCTGTGGTAGGTCCCGAAGTGCCCTTGGCGGCCGGGCTGGCAGACGCCTTCAGGAACGCCGGGTTGGCTATTGTCGGAGCCGATAAAAAATCATCCCAGTTGGAATCCAGCAAGGTATTTTCAAAGACCTTTATGAAAAAGTACGGAGTCAGGACTGCGGAAAGCGAAGGTTTTTCCAGTTATGAAAAAGCCGCAGCCTATGCCAAGAATTATTTTTCTGCCGGGAAAAAAAACCTGGTTATCAAGGCCGATGGATTGGCCGCAGGGAAAGGGGTAATTATTGCCCCTGATTACCAGGAAGCCGAAGAGGCATTAGTTTCTTTTATGAAAGATTCATCTTTAGGAGATGCGGGAAAAACCGTTGTCCTGGAGGAATTCCTTGAAGGCAGGGAAGTGTCCATCCTGGCCGCGGTGGATGTAAAGGATAACCATGGAACTATTATTCCATTTATTTCCGCCAGGGACCATAAACGCCGGTTTGACGGAGGCCGGGGACCAAACACCGGCGGTATGGGGGCTGTTGCCCCGGTCCCGGATTATTCGGAAAAAGCAAAATCGGATTTTATTTCTTCTATATTGCAGCCAACTCTTAAGGGAATTTTAGAGGAACGAATGGATTACCGGGGTTTTATCTTTTTTGGACTTATGGTTCATGAAGACCGGTGTTTTCTTCTGGAATACAATGTCCGCCTGGGGGACCCCGAAACCCAGGCGGTGCTGCCCCTGATGGATTTTGATTTTGCTGATTTGTGTTTAGCCATTCTTGAGGGTAAGCTGGATTCGTTTAATCTCTCCTGGAAGAAAGGTGCGGTCTGTGCTCCGGTGGCCGTGGCCGGGGGATATCCCGGATCATACCGGAAGGGGGATCCTATTGTTATTGATGGAGAAGCATTTAAAACTACCCGGGCTAAACTGTTTGTTGCCGGAGCTTCCCTGAACAATGAAAATACACTTATCACCAGCGGCGGCCGGGTTTTGGCGGTATCCGCCTATGGTGATGATGCGGAGAATGCCTGGAACAGGGCATACCGCGCCATGGAAACGGTCCAGTTTGAGGGGATGGGATACCGGAAGGATATCGGGAAGGAAAATCTTGAGGTGTGACTCCCTGGTATTTAATCCCTGCGATTATTTTTGCAGGATGGGAGTATCCTTTCATAATGAAGATTAAGTAATGCACGGCGTTTCTTTCAAAGTTCCTGTACGATTCTTAAACCGGGCAATACATTTCTTCATCATCCAATTCAGTATTTTTAATTGTCATAAATCAGGGATATGGCTTGCTATCCTTGTTTAATCATATTAAAATTCCCCCATGTACGATGATGGTTCTTCTTCACCTCTTTTAAGAAAGCTTCCCCGGATCCGCCGTGCCAGGGATTACAGGCTTTACACCGACGGCTACAGCCGGGTGGTGGATCTTTGGCAGTACGGCGGACAGGCCGTATTGGGACATACGGTTCCCCATCAATTAAGAGAATTTAAGAACAACGCATCCCGGGGGCTTTTTGTTCCCTTTCCGCATCATTTTGAGGGCAGACTGGAAAAGGCTTTTCTCCGGTTATTTCCCGGCAGGGTCGCACGGATCTATAAAAATTGGGAATCCATGAAGAATGCCCTCGCTAAAGCAGAATTTGAATACCCGGTCCAGATGTTTCTGGCGGATCCTGCTCTGGGGCAGGTTTCACCCCACCATTCTATTTCACTTTGGCGTCCTTTTTTACATGATGCGGAAAAATTGTGTATCTCAACGGATATTCTTATACCGGTTCTGCCCTTTTCCTGGATGAACGGTCCCGGGGTTCTTTTAGTGGAAAAAGCCATATCTGAAAAATTCCCTCCCCCGGATTTAATATCTCCGGTGGTTTTTTCCGGGTTGCTCTCATCAATTTATGCGCTGATTAGACAGATGTCGGCAGGAACAGCGGATTATTCCGAATTGGCCAAGGGGTTAACCGGTACTCCCTGGCAGCAAAGGGGAATCTATCTGAGCAGTCCGGACAAAAAAGATGAAAGCCATTATGAAAGAATCTTTCTCCGGTTTTTTGAAGGCGGTTTCCTGCTGCCGCCGGAAAGGAATTTACCCCTGATCCTGCCGGTAAAACCGGATTCCCTGTCCCCGGGGGAACTTTCAAAATTGAAGACTTTACTGACCGATTTTGGAGATTGACAGCAGGGCGGTTAATTTTTGCGTTTCTCCAAAAGGGGCTTTTTCGCCTCTTGCTATTTAGGTCCAAAAAAAAGATACTAGTAATATGGATGCAGGAGAGATTATTTATATTTCGAGCCAGCTCTGTGTAGGGGCATTGTCTTCATTTTTTGCAATCATGCTCTGGTCCAAAACAAGGGATGTGGCATGGATGCTTATTGTCATCGGGACCATTGCGGCATATGTAAATACGGTATATTCTATTTTGAACTTTTTTGGCATTGTGGGGGATACGGTTTTATCTATTGGGTCGGTTCCGTTTACATCAATCCTTTTACCGGTTCTGCCGCCGATTTTCTTTATCATCGCTTTTCTGGTGATGATTATCCGGAAAACCCGGAAACATTAATCACTTGAGGCTTTTTCAAAATGTCAAATTTTGAAAAAGCAACCTTAGATGTAAGTGCAGAAAGAATACTATTTTATGTATGGGTAAGGAAATAGCATTCTTTCTGCAAAAGCCTTTTTCAAAACTAACCGAGTTTTGAAAAAGGC
>JAVBPH010000091.1:0-15410 GCA_031549725.1 Treponemataceae bacterium | reverse complement strand
TTTTTCAAAATGTCAAATTTTGAAAAAGCAACCTTAGATGTAAGTGCAGAAAGAATACTATTTTATTTATGGGTAAGGAAATAGCATTCTTTCTGCAAAAGCCTTTTTCAAAACTAACCGAGTTTTGAAAAAGGCTCATATGATAATATCACAATCTGGAGGAACCCTATGACCGTCAATGCATTACTGGAAATATTTCAATCACCAAAGGCTGCCGGAATTTTTGAAAACCTTTACGGAACCGATCAGGTTGATGCTGCCCGGAAGCGTTATGTGTCTTTGGCAGAGGGACTGATGCAGGGATTTCCCGGTTCCGGCGATGATGTGCGGGTATTTACCTCCGCCGGACGGACCGAACTTGGGGGAAACCACACGGACCACAATTTTGGCAAGGTTTTGGCAGCCTCTATCCAAATGGATGCGGTGGCTGTTGTGGCTCCCAGAAATGATAAAAAGGTGATTTTCAGGTCCACGGGTTATCCCGATGTGGTGGTGGATCTAAAGGATCTTTCAATAATTGAAAAGGAAAAAGGAACCACCGAGGCCCTTGTCCGGGGCATTGCCGCCGAGTTAAGTGCCCGGGGAGTACCGGTCGGCGGATTTACCGCCAATGCCGCATCCACCGTGCTGGGAGGTTCAGGACTTTCCTCATCCGCGGCGGTGGAGGTTCTTTTTGGAAAAATTTTTGATTGTCTCTACGGTGAAGGAAAAAGAACTGCCCTGGAGATTGCCCAGATTGGCCAGAAGGCGGAAAATATCTATTTTGGCAAACCCTCAGGATTGATGGACCAGACAGCCTGCGCCAGCGGCGGGGCTGTGGCAATTGATTTCGGCGATCCTTCCCATCCGAAGGTTAAACAGATCAATTTTGACCTGGCCGCAGAAGGTTATTCCCTTTGCGTGGTGGACACCAAGGGCAGCCACGCGGACCTGACCCCGGACTATGCGGCGGTCCCCGCGGAGATGAAGGCCGTGGCGGCCTATTTTGGGAAAAAATTTCTCCGGGAACTCAGCCTGGATGCCTTGCTTCCTGCGGTGAAGGAACTCCGGGAAAAGGCCGGGGACAGGGCCGTTCTGCGGGCAATCCATTTCTTCAATGAAAATGACCGGGTCGATGCCATGCTGGCCGCTCTGGAAAAGCTTGATATGGTAAAATCCGTCCAGGAAAAAACATCCGTTATTAATGAATACTTCAGCATTGTTAATGCATCCGGAGATTCGTCCTGGGAACTGCTGCAGAATGTGTATTCTCCAAAAAGACCCAATGAACAGGGTATTTCCCTGGCCCTGGCATTAACCAGGAATTTTCTGCAGAAAGAAGGAGCCTGCCGGGTTCACGGCGGCGGTTTTGCAGGAACCATCCAGGCGTATATCCCCATGTCCCGGCTGGCCGGATACAAGACGCTTATGGAAAGCGTATTCGGCCCAGGATCGGTGACGGTCCTCCGGATACGGCCGGTGGGTGCTGCGGAACTAAAGTTTTCATGACTTTTCTTTTAATATTGTCTGAAATCTGATATAACTAAGGTATGTGGAATTATTTTGAGCCCCAGGATAACCAGTGGTACCGCTGGGACTTGAACGGCGCATCTGCTTTCCTCTGTAAAATAGGACAGGAATGGCAGATACTTTTTAACCAGATACAGTTTCAGGATTTGCAGGATACCTTCGGCGGTCCCCATTTTTCGGAAACCCCGGAAAATACGGGGGTCTCCTTTACGGTCTGTCAGGGAAAGAAAGTAGCCCTAAGGCCGTATCTTAGCGGAAGGCCCTATCTTGTTACGGTCCAGGACGATATCAGAATCATGCCCGGTGCGGAAACCCGGTTTGATGTGGTGCTGCCGCCTCTCCTGCGGTTTGAAATATCCTCCGGCGGAGAACCCCTGGCCGAAAAAATGCCCTTTGTTTTGTCCGACACCTGGTTTGGAGACAGTATGACCGGAGTGCTTTGCCATTCCCTGCCATCCCTTCTGGTTCCCCGCTGCGATGGAAATACGTTTTGTTCCCGGGATGCCAGGGGTTTCATTTTAGGGATGGATACTAATTCCCTGGCGATGATTCACTGCGAACTTCTGGTCTGCAATACCTCCAAAACAGTGGTGGACCTGAAGCGGGTTGCGATTTACACGGACATGCTGAATGTATACGAAAAGGATGGCAAACTGGTAACCGAAGAGGTCGTCCTGGACAGCCTTACCGACGGAAATTTAAAAATGACTGTCCGGCATGGACAGAAAAAGGGATACAAAAAACTCTCCGGCAGTATCAATGGCGGTATCAGTGAGGTATATATCCGCAGGGGAGTGGAATTCCTCAGAACCATGACCGGCATCTGATGTATGCTATAAAAGGAAAATATCAAAATGGATATTAATGGGATTTTGAATGCCCTGTCGAATTTTTTCTCCGGATTTAGTTCTCCGGGATTTCTTGAGAAATTCATAAGCACGCTCATTGTTTCAGTTGTCATTATTATCATATTTAATATGATCCGTTTCTTTACGGGAAAAGCAATGAACGGCCATTTTACCCCCCAGAGAATTTTTACCGTAAAAAGGATCATCCGGTATGCGGGTTATGTCATAGTTATCCTGTTTGTTTTCAAAAAGATGGGGATTGATGCATCCGCCCTGCTTGGTGCCGCAGGGATTGCGGGAATTGCCATCGGTTTTGCCGCCCAGACTTCGTTTTCCAATATTATTTCGGGACTCTTCCTGTTAACGGAAAAACATTTCCAGGTAGGGGATCAAATAGAAGTTGATAGTTCCCGGGGTATCGTCCGGTCCATCGATCTGCTTTCGGTGAAACTTCAGACCTTTGACAACCGGTATATCCGGATTCCCAATGAAACAATTATCAAAACAAATGTAATAAATATCTCCCGTTTTCCCATCCGGCGTATGGATATTTTTATTACCTTGCCGTATAAAGAAGATATAGAACGGGTCAAGAATATTTTTGATGATGTGGCCGGGCATAATGTGTATGTGCTGGATAATCCCCAGCCCCTTTTTCTTTTGGATAAGTTTGATTCCAGCGGAGTCAGTATTATGTTCGGGCTTTGGTTTGAAAAAACCAACTTTGTAAATTTAAAAAACAGTTTTTTAATGGAACTAAAAACCAGATTCGAAGCCGAACATATTGAATTGCCCTATAAAAAGATAGATATTCTAACTAGCGGGGAAAATCAAAAGATAGATTCTACGGCTGTCCCCGGTTCTGAAGGAGATAATTGATGAGCGACCAAGACCCCAAAGGGAATTTCCCCAGGGACCCGGATAATAAAGGCCCTGAGTTTCCTTTTGGGAATGGAAAACCCCCTGAACCCAAGGGTCCCTTTTCCGGGGGATGGAAGTTTTCTATTATTTATATACTGATTTTTCTTGTGGGAATGGCAATTTTCAATTATTTTTTTCTGACGAAGGAACAAACCACCATAGATTATTCCGAGTTTAAACACCGGATAGTCACCGGCCAGATTAAGAGGGTCGAGTTAAGCGATTCCTACTTTACCGGTTTTTCCAGTGCAGAAGCACCCAAACCCAAAACCCCGATGTTTACCAGGCCAAGCCAGACCGCTGATCCCGGTCAGGATGCGGTAAGGACTGTTGCTCTGGATGAACCGGATCTGTTTAAACTGATGGATGAGCATGGAGTCTCATATTATGCTGTACCCAGGGACAGCGGGGGCATTTTTAGTCTGATTTTAGGCTGGGTAATTCCAATAGTTATCATCATTTTAATGTACCGTTTCGTATTCAGGCGTCTGGGGAATATGGGGAGTAACGTCCTTTCCATAGGCCAGAATAAAACCGCCATCGTCGCAGAGGGTGATATTAAGACCAAGTTTGTTGATGTGGCGGGTGTGGAAGAAGCCAAGGAAGAGCTGGTGGAGGTTGTGGATTTTCTCAAAAATCCAAAAAAGTACACCGAGATCGGCGGTAGGATTCCCAAGGGTGTTCTCCTGGTGGGCCCCCCGGGGACAGGGAAAACCCTCCTTGCCAGGGCTGTGGCCGGTGAAGCCGGGGTAGTCTTTTTCCGGATGAGCGGCGCCGAGTTTGTGGAAATGTTTGTGGGTGTCGGTGCTGCCCGGGTCAGGGATCTCTTTAAGCAAGCCAGGGACAAAGCGCCTTGTATCATTTTTATTGATGAGCTTGATGCCATTGGAAAAAGCAGAATTAACAATATCGCCGGCGGCAATGATGAACGGGAACAAACCCTGAACCAGCTTCTGGTGGAAATGGATGGGTTTGATGGTACATCGGGATTGATTATTGTGGCCGCCACCAACCGTCCGGATGTGCTGGATCCTGCCCTGCTCCGGCCCGGCCGGTTTGACCGTCAGGTACTGGTGGATAAACCCGACCTGGTTGGCCGGGAAGCGATCCTGAAAATCCATGCCCGGAATGTTAAGCTGGCCCCTGACGTGGATTTAAAATCCGTGGCCCGGGGAACCCCCGGGTTTGTCGGGGCTGATCTGGCAAATGTCATAAACGAAGCTGCCCTGCTTGCTGTCCGGGCCGGCAGGAAGATGGTTACCCAGAAGGATCTGGATGGGGCCATTGAAAAATCCGTCATTGGTCTTGAGAAAAAAAGCCGGATCATTTCGGAGGAAGAACGGAAGATTGTGGCTATCCATGAGACAGGCCATGCCCTGGTTTCGCATTTTACCCCCGGAACCGATCCGGTCCAGAAAATATCGATTATTCCCACGGGACTGAGTGCCCTGGGATACACCCTGCACAGGCCCACGGAAGACCGGTATCTTAAAACAGAGGATGAACTGCTTGCGGAAGTGGATGTTCTGTTAGGCGGGAGGGTTGCCGAGGAAATTGCATTCAAGAAGGTATCCACCGGGGCATCGAGCGACCTCACCAGGGCAACCGACATTGTCCGGAGCATGATTGTGGATTACGGGATGAGTTCCCGGTTTAAAAACGTGGCCCTGACAAGGCGGGCCACGGGTGAGCCGGCCCTTCACCGGGAATACTCCGAAGCAACCCAGCAGTATATTGATGATGAGATTGCCGCCATGATTGATGCCCGGTATAAACACGTTAAGATACTCCTGAAAGAGAAGGATAATTTCCTTACCCGGATATCACAGATCCTTCTGGAAAAAGAAACATTAAATGATAAAGAGTTCAGGGATATTCTTGAAGTGAATGAATAATATGTATGACGAGGCTTTTTCAAAATGTCAAATTTTGAAAAAGGCTCTGACAATTCAGGATGTATTTTTCCGGTTAAATAGGCTCCTCGAAAAACTTATGCCGGTGCTGACCCCCTTAGGGGTCATCCTTGGATTGGTCTTAGGGCAGCACATTGCCCACCTGAAACCCTGGGTAATCTGGCTTTTTGCTTTCATCACCCTTTCCGGGGCATTGGGGCTGGAAATATCCGATTTTAAAAAAATCTTAATAAACCCTCTGCCGGTTATTTTAATTTTCGTTTGTGCCCATGTGATTACTCCCCTGGCGGCATTTGTCCTGGGCAACCTGGTTTTTCCGGGCCAGAATGACATTGTAACCGGGTATATCCTGCTTGCTGCAATACCTATAGCAGTAGCAAGCTATATATGGACTTCCATATATTACGGCAACGGGGCGTTGACCCTAACAATGATTTTTCTTGATACACTTCTTGCCCCGCTGGTTACTCCCTTTATAGTAAGGACGTTAACATCTTCGGATATTGTATTAGATACCACGGGTATGGTGGTTTCCCTTTTTGCCATGGTGGTTATTCCATCCATAATCGGGGTTTTGGCGAATCATTTTTCCCGGAATAGGCTTCGGGAATCGGTTGCAGGGTACTGTAAGCCTGTTTCGAAAATCGCCCTCCTGGTGGTTATTGCCATTAATACATCCCAGATAGCTGATAGAATATATCCTGATTTTTCACTTGTCAGAATGGCCCTGGCCAATGTGGTACTTACCGTTTCCGGATTTCTTCTTGCCTATGGTATTTCCCGGCTTATCAGGGTGGAAAAGGAAACCCAGGTATCCATGACCTTTGCTTCAGGGATGAGGAATATCAGTGCGGCAATGGTTCTGGCCATTAACTTTTTTCCCGCCGGAACAGCTATTCCGGTAATTACCGGTGTGGTACTGCAGCAAACTATTTCAGCCTTGATAGGATATTTCCTGTTTGCCCGGCACAGACAATCCCGGGCCGCGGCAGGATTATAAAAAACTGAAGTTACAAAAAAAAGATAAATCCTGTTGCGCCGGTCTCCTTCACTATCACAGGTGGTTTCGAGAACCTCAACCACCGGGGGATAGCTCCGGTCCCTGAGGCTCTCGAAGGGCCTGGGATGAAAAAGCTTCACTATCACAGGTGGTTTCGAAGATTTCAACCACCGGGAACAGCTCCGGTCCCTGAGGCTCTCGAAGGGCCTGGGATGAAAAGGCTTCACAATTACAGGTGGTTTCGAAAACCTCAACCACCGGGGGATAGCTCCGGTTCCTGAGGTATTTAAAGCATCGAAGGGATTTGCAGGGAAACAGGTATTTATGAAATGACCTCTAATAGTATTCCGCCATCCTGATATTATTCAAAATGAGGATTTCCGGCCGGTACTCAAAATGCATGGTATCAAAAAACATCCATTTACCGCCCCAGATGAATCCGTACTTTTCAAAACATTCAATAACTTCATTCGGCGGATGGAATCTTTGAGTGTAGGGAACATTCCACCATTCGGAATTCCAGTCTGCAGTCCATAACCAATAGGTACTTAAACCCTTCATGGAAATTGGCAGAAAGTCCAATGCGGCACCATAAGAATGAAAACTTCTGCTTTCGGTATCCGCAATACTGCGCCAGTTCCAGGCAGTAACGGATTTAATATTGGAAATCCATGTACGGACTTCAGAACTGGTCTGGGAAACCCTTTTAATTTCCTCTTCGACCAATGAAAGCTGTTCCAGAATACTGTAGTGGACCAGGACATCCTTTCCCAGGAATTTCAGGGTTTTTACATGATCATAAGCCTCATTGCGGGAACGGGCCCGGTAAAGAGCATCGAAGAAATGTTGGGCCCGTTTAGGGGGATTCTCTTTCCGCCGGCTGGTGATGGATTTCAGGGAAGCACTTTCTTCTTCAGATAAAGGGGCCCATGGGGGAAGTTCTTCCTGATAACGGTAAAACGGCTGGGGATCATATTCCTCGTATTTATCCTTCAGGTTTTCCGGAAGCATTCTCCCTTCGGCATAATAAAACAGTTCTCCCCTGACAGTTACGGTCCAGTCACCATCCCGGAAGACCGCCGGTCCCACAATTTGCGGGGGATACGCCCTGGATATGGCTATCATAACCTCCCTAGCCCGGCTTGGAGTATCCGGGGAAGGTTCATATTGTTCAATTACAGCTGCCTCCCGGGGACTTAATTCGCCCATAGGGTTTAAGGGCTGTATGGCCATAGTATCATGGGGTGATTTCTGGATTTCACCAGCGCTGCAGCATCCGAATAATAGTACAGGTATAAAAATGGTTAATCCCAAAAGTTTACTAATAAAAGCTTTTCCTAGAAACAAAAAGTAGTACTCCTTTATTCGCAAATGGATTTAATGCCTTCTGCACGCTCCCGGGCGCGGGGCTCTGGGGCGTTCTTAACATCTTGTAAATGAACATTGTATGGGTATTAAACCCACATAACATCCATTCCTTACAGAACCAGCAAACCTCACTGCTCTGCCTCGCACGCGAAAGCGTGCAGAAGGTTTGTTAATTTGTTGCATTATACAAACATATCATAGTACAGGGGTAATTATAAAGGGGACAGCCCCCGAATAAGTTAATCCCATGAAAACCTTCCGGTACATTTTCGACTAACCATAGAAAACAACAGGATTTCTTGTTTTTTAGTGATACATTTTTGATTGGGTTGCTGGTTTGGACCTCAGAAACGGTTAATCATAATCCCCGGCCGGGGTGGTGTTTAAACTGGCATTGATTTATTGAGGACGGACGCAGCAAAACAGGGTTTTTCCTATTTTAATTCGGTATCCATCTTTGACTGCAGGTTGGTCTGCATGTATTTCCGGATTTTCATTCTCACATCCGGGTCAATTTTGGTGGTGAAAAGGAAAACATACACCTTATACATGCCGTCCATCCGGGAACCAAAAACAATACCCTCTGTTTTCAGCAATGTTCCCTGCAGTTTTATCTGGATATCCTTAATGTAGGTTCCCTTGTCCAGGTCCGGGTCTTCATCGAAGGTACAGGAAAGGCCGACCACGCTGATATCCTTGATTTGTCCGGTTAGGAAGCGGCTATCATAGGGAATGTTGATGGTGGTTATGGAATCCTTGTCCGATGTAACCCGGATAAATTTACGGCGGCCCTTGGCGTCCAGGGTCTTAAGGGTATCCACAATTTGCTTGGTAACTTTGTTGATATCGGATTTAACAGGTACAAAACCTGCCTGAACCCTGATGGAATTTACATATTTTCTCTGGATGATCTCATCACTGCCCGAGGAAAGGATACCAATGGAAACCTCCGAGTCGGTGGTACCCATAACCCCCCGGACCCAGATATCCCAATCTTTTTCGGCCATACCATCGTCAATGTTCACAAAAACAATGGAATTGGGGTATTTTCTTAATACTGTTTTCAGGCCATTTGCATCGGAAGTAATATACACTTCGTATTCAAGCTGGATGAGTTCCGGAATGACTTCGTTCCTGACCAGGGTAGATGGAAAAAGGAAGAAGATTTTTTTACCGAAAATTTCTTTGTCTGATTCAGTTTCCATGGGATCAATATACGCTATAAACAATAAGTTTACAAGAAGAAAAAGGGGAGCCCCTAAAAACCCGGTTAGATTGTTAGCGGTTCCTGATACCTTCGGTACCCTGAGGATTTCTTTATTCTGCAACGAAATAAAAAAGATTTCTCAAAAAAATCCAAAGGAAAACATCTAAAAATTGAAATTTTTAGATGACCCCAAAATTTATATCTTGCCCGATATGATTCTAACTGATAATGTTATATATGCGTGCAATAGTTAAACCCGGCGTTTTTAATGGAACTTTTCGGGTTCCTGCTTCAAAGTCCCACACAATAAGACGGCTTATTATCGCATCCCTGGCACAGGGGGAATCGGTTATTGAGCACCCTCTGGATTCTCTGGATACCCAGTCCTGTATAAAGGTCTGCAGGGACCTGGGGGCGGATATTGACGTTCAATATGCCGATAGTGATGATTCCCCGAATCCGGATGTGCCTGGCAAGGGCAAATTGATACGGATTGTGGTAAACGGCCTGGGAATTGGAAGCGGCGGATCCTTCAAAAAACCTGAAAAACCCCTGGATGCGGGAAACTCCGGGACAACCCTGTTTTTAACCATGGCCGCAGCTGCCCTGGGAACAGAATGCTTCTATTTTACCGGGGATTCCCAGACCAAACAGCGCAGTGCCGGGGAACTTTTGGGCGCATTGGAAGGGCTGGGGGTTAGGGCGGTTTCCAAAAAGGGAAACGGTTGTGTTCCCGCATCAATCCAAGGCCCAATCCTGGGCGGCCGGGTATCCTTATCCTGTCCTACCAGCCAGTATCTGTCGGGATTGCTCCTGGCAGCTCCCCTTGCGCCTGCGGGGACAGTCACCGAAATCGACGTACCCCTGCTTAACGAAAAACCCTACATTGGAATGACCCTGGCTTACCTGGATGCCCAGGGAATACAGTATAATTTTAAAGAAGATTATTCATATTTCAGAATTGAAGGCGGCGGAGTATATAAGCCCATGAACGGACCGGTGCCCGGGGACTTTTCCTCTGCGGCGTTTCCCGCCTGTGCGGCGGCCATTACCGGCGGCCCGGTTACCCTGCTCGGCCTTAATCCCCATGATACCCAGGGGGATAAAAAGATATTCCGTATCCTCGATTGGATGGGCTGCCATGTGGAATGGTTTGAGACAGGAACCTCCGATACTGAAGACAAACCGGAAGTTAATGATGAATGGGAACTGGTCATTTCCCGGTCCGGGACATTAAAAGGAATGGAAATTGATTTAAACGATACCCCGGATATGCTGCCCGCCTTGGCTGCAACCGCGGTCTATGCTTCCGGCGAAACCGGGCTGGTTAATGTAGCCCATGCCCGGATTAAGGAGACCGACCGGGTACAGGTCATGGCAAAGGAACTTAACAAACTGGGTGCGGTGATTGAAGAAATGACCAACGGCCTGATTATCCATGGAAAGGGAGGCCAGGGAGTATCGATCCTTCAGGGGGGCAAGGCAAAAGGCCACGGTGATCACCGGGTGGCGATGGCCCTGGCAATTGCGGCTCTCGGGGCAGACCGGCCCGTGGAGATTGATGGAGTCGAATGCGTGGATGTTACGTATCCCGGTTTCCTTAAGCTCCTTGGGGCTGAAATCAGGGAATAGTATATATGCATATAGTCATTGTCGGGGCTAGTATGGTGGGGACCCAACTGGCCCGCTATTTAATTCAGGAAAAACATGATGTTTCGGTTATTGAGTCCAATGAAGAACGGGCCCGCCATGTTTCCAATCACCTGGACTGTCTGGTATTGAATGAAGAAGGAAACAGCCTTAGTACCCTGGAAGATGCTGGAATAGCCAAAGCCAACGCCCTGGTCTGTGTCACCGATTCGGATGAATTAAATATGATTATCTGCGGCCTGGTCGATTCCCGGTATCCCAACATTATCAAAATTGCCCGGGTAAGAAACGACGAATACGTAAAATTGAACAAGACCAGCGAACGGGTGCTGGGGATAGATTTTTTTGTCCATCCCGATGTGGAGGCCAGCCGTTCCGTATTAAGCGCCATTGAACGGGGAGCCATGGGGGATATCCTGGCATTTTCGGATACATCCTATGAATTGGGATCCGTGGATATTGCCGAATCCAGTGTATTTGACGGACTGGCGCTGACCTATTTCCGTTCCATGGTAAGCGGTGACAGCCTGGTTACCCTGATTGAACGCAGCGGGGAAACACTGCTTCCTACGGGTGCTACGGTTCTTGAAAAGGGAGACCGCATCCATGTTCTGGCGGACGGGGAAAAATTAGGACTGATCTTTGAATTGGCGGGGGAAAAAAAGAAACCCCTGAGAAAAATCGGCATAGTCGGCGGAGGGCGGCTGGGGATCCTCATTGCTGAAGGATTGGTGGATCATGAAAAGGGAAAATCGTTTTCCCTCTTTTCGGCTTTCAAAAACCTGGGACTCCAGTCCGGCCGGAGGATTGTGATTATCGAGAAGGATTATGATCTCTGTAAGGAACTGGCAGGCCGGTTTCCCCAGGCGCTGGTCCTGAATGAGGACATTTCCGATGAAAGTTTTGTTGCGGAAGAACGGATAGATGATCTGGATTTGATAGTAACCACCACGGACAACCAGGAATTGAACATGATTGCCGCAATTTACCTTAAATCCCGGGGGGTGGACCGGACCATCGCCATGGTGACCGGTTCCGGTTACGCTGCCATTGCCAGGCAGCTTGGGGTGGATGTGGTAATCCCCATGAAATCCGTTGTGGTCGATTCGATACTTTCCCATCTTATGGGCAGCGGCGTCAAAGACGTCCACCGGATTGGGGATGGAAGTATCGGGATTATTGAAGTGGAAATAGCGGAGGATGCTCCCGTTGCAGGGAAGGCTATAACAGAATTTAAGCTTTCCGCCGGCGGACTCGTCATGCTGGTAAAAAGAAAAACCGAATCATTCATTCCTACCCGGGATTATGTTTTTACCCCCGGGGACCGGATTGTACTGATTGCTAAAAACGGCGGTGAAATGGAAATCGAACGGTTGTTCGGGTAGGCCATGCGGATCCTCGTTCTTTTTAGGGTCCTGATACTGCTCCTGGGTATTATCGGCCTGGTTATGATTATCCCCCTGGGACTTGCCCTGGTTTACGGTGAAACCGTTATGGTCACGGCATTTCTGCTGCCCGTTTTGGGTACCCTGGTTTTGGCCGGCATAACCGCCTTCCTGACCCGTTCAATCCAGATCCGGGTCAGTGCGGTGGACGGGGCATTGCTGGTTTTTTTTGCCTGGGTGTTTACCAGTATTTTGGGCGCGCTGCCGTATCATTTATCAGGATATTTCAGCCATTTTACGGATTGCGTTTTTGAAAGTGTTTCCGGGTTTACCACCACCGGAGCAACTATTTTAAATGATGTGGAAATCCTTCCCCGGTCACTGCTCTTTTGGCGAGGTATGACCCATTGGCTGGGGGGCATGGGGATTGTGGTCCTCACGGTTGCATTATTGCCCCTGCTGGGGATCGGCGGGTTCCAGCTTTTAAAAGCGGAAGTTCCGGGGACCGAAAAGGACCGGATCACACCTAAAATAACCGAAACGGCAAAAATCCTCTGGCTTTTTTATGTGGCTTTGACGGCCCTTCAGACTATCCTGCTTATCATTGGAGGAATGGACTGGTTTGATGCGCTGGTTCATTCGTTTTCTACCATGGCAACCGGCGGGTTCAGTACCCGGAACGCCAGCATTGCATCATTCCAGTCTCCCTGGGTGGACTGGGTTTGTACTATTTTTATGCTCCTGGCGGGCCTCAATTTCACCCTCTATTACCGGCTTTTGAAGGGAAAATACCAGGATGTTTTGAATAATACAGAAGCAAAGGCATACGGCCTGATAGTATTAATATCAATCATTATTGTAACAGTAAATATCCTTCCCGGGGAAACATCCCTTGGGGATGCCCTTAGGAGGGGATCGTTCCAGGTTGCATCAATTATAACCACCACAGGGTTTGCCGCAGCAAATCATAATATATGGCCGTCCCTGGCCCAGGGGGTTCTGTTTTTCCTTATGTTTATTGGCGGCTGTTCAGGATCCACCGCCGGCAGCATAAAGGTGGTCCGGCATGTCATTCTTTTTAAACAATCCGGCAATGAGCTGAAACGTATGCTCTACAACAGGGGAATTTTCAGTATCCAGCTGAATAAAAAGCCCGTCCGGAAAGACCTGGTGTACAGTATTGCCGGGTTTGTGTTCCTTTATATGCTTTTGGTGTTTTTTACCGCCCTGATGACAGCCCTTTCCGGGGAAGACCCGTTCTCTGCGGTAAATGCGGCGCTTATCACCGTGGGAAATATCGGTCTGGGGCTTGGCCATGTGGGACCGGATTTCAATTTTCATCATTTCCCTTCTTATTTAAAATGGATTTTTTCATTCGTTATGATTGCAGGAAGGCTTGAGTTGTGGACCGCCTTTATATTCTTTTCCAGGGAATATTGGAGGCGTTAGGATGAAGCGTTATATTATGCTGTTCCGCGTTTTAATGCTGATTCTGGTCCTGGCGGCCTTGCTGATGGCCGCTCCGCTGGTCCTGGCCCTGGTCCTGCAGGAAACGGACATGGTTAAGGCTTTTATCATCCCTATGTCGGCAGCAATGATAGCCGGGCTTTTTACCATCACCGCAACAAAAAAACAAAGCACCCATCTCCAGGCAAAAGACGGATTCCTTCTGGTGTTCCTTACCTGGGTTATTATGAGTTTTGCCGGAGCTGTCCCTTATTATCTGTCTAACCTGGGAATAAGTTTTACCGATTCCGTTTTTGAAAGTTCCTGCGGTTTTGCCACCACCGGAGCAAGTACTATAACGGATGTGGAATCGCTTCCCCGGTCGCTGATGCTCTGGCGGGGAATGACCCACTGGTTCGGCGGCATGGGGATAATTGTGTTTACCGTGGCCTTGCTGCCCCTTCTGGGTGTTGGGGGGTTCCAGCTGATAAAAGCCGAAAGCCCCGGGCCTGAAAAGGAAAAGGTTTCCCCGAAAATTGCGGCTTCTGCCAAAATCCTATGGTTAGTGTATATAGGGCTGACCGTGGTACTGATTGTTTCCCTAAAGCTTGCCGGTATGGACTGGTTCGATGCGGTAATCCACAGCTTTGCCATTATGGCATCCGGGGGAATAAGTACAAAAAATGCGGGGTTAGCTTATTATAATTCAGCGGCTGTTGAAATTATATGTACGGTTTTTATGCTGCTGGCCGCAATGAATTTCAATATGTATTACCGGATGATCAAAGGAAAATGGAAGGATGTTATAACCAACACCGAGTTAAGGGTTTATCTTGGAATTTTTGCCGTTGCATCTATTGCGGTTACCGTAAGTATTATTTCAGGATATGGATCTTTTATAGAGGCCCTGAGGCATGGCTGTTTTTATGTTGCATCTTTTTTAAGTACCACCGGAGTCATAACTGTGGATTACCAGGCCTGGCCGGAGTTTGCCCAGACCATTCTTTTTGGCCTCATGTTTGTCGGCGGCTGCTCCGCTTCCACCGCAGGGGGCGTTAAGGTGATCCGCCACGCTATCCTTTTCAAGCAGGCCGGAAATGAACTGCAGAAGATTATTTTTCCCAGGGGTATATTCAGTGTTCAAATAAATAAAAAAGTTGGCCGTAAGGATGTGGTTTATGGTGTGGCCGGGTTTGTTTTCGTTTACAGTATGGTCATTCTGGTTACCACACTCATAACAGCAGCATCCGGGATTGACCTGTTTTCATCTTTCTGTGCCTCTGTGGCGGTATTGGGTAATGTGGGTATCGGATTTGGGGCAATCGGTCCAACCGAAACTTATGCAGCCTTTCCGGACCATATTAAATGGCTTTTTTCGTTTGTAATGATGGTCGGGCGGCTTGAGCTGTGGACGGTGTTTATCCTTTTTAGTCCCGCATATTGGCGGCGCTGAGGAATGGGGACAATCCCATTCCGCCTTCTTCTAACGGGATAAAAATTTAATTGAATAAAATAAATGGTATATGTTGTTTTCATAACCAAGAATCAGTACTATAATATATAGTAATAGTAGCAGTTAGCAAGTTAAATGATTCTTTTTTTGCTGAATACATTGAAAGGAGTAAGTATGGGCGCTGGTATACAAGTAACAGCTTCTAATTTTCAATCCGAAGTGATTGAGTCATCTATGCCTGTTTTATTGGATTTCTGGGCTGAATGGTGTCCCCCATGCAAGATGATAGGTCCCTTATTGGATCAACTGGCAAATGAATATGCGGGCAAGGTAAAAATCGGCAAGGTAAATGTGGATGAAGAAAATGACCTGGCGGGTCAGCATAATGTGGTTTCCATTCCTGCCCTGGTGGTTTACAAAAATGGCAGTATTGTCCGCCAGACCGTGGGGGCTCTCCCGAAAGCTGGTATTGAAAATCTTTTTAAAGACCTTATCTAAAGGGATTGATGCAGCCCATTGGAGATAACGGATGGGCTGCTCCTATCCTGATAATAATTCCGGGGCTGTTCCCTTGGAATTATCCTATATTATGAGCTTTTTTCAAAACTCGGTTAGTTTTGAAAAAAGCTTCAGAAAAACCGTCAAAAAGCCGGTTTTTCCCCTAAATCTAAGGTTGCTTTTTCAAAATCTGACATTTTGAAAAAGCCTCT
>JAVBPH010000057.1:0-28607 GCA_031549725.1 Treponemataceae bacterium | reverse complement strand
TTTTTCAAAATGTCAAATTTTGAAAAAGCAACCTTAGATGTAAGTGCAGAAAGAATACTATTTTATTTATGGGTAAGGAAATAGCATTCTTTCTGCAAAAGCCTTTTTCAAAACTAACCGAGTTTTGAAAAAGGCTCTAACTTGAAAACTTTTCGATAATGGCTTTCGCCTGGGGCTTCACTATTTCGATATGCTGGAAAACAGCCTGGAATACTCCGGTTTTATGATCGGATTACTAATCATGATTAGCCCTGTACCGTTCATGACACATTTTGTGTAATGTCAGCATATTGGCAATCAAAATCAAACCATTCATACCGTATTTGAGAAAAAATACTATGCCGGTTAATCTGACCCAGGATTTACCGGGAAGACATTCCCGGTAATTACATAACCTATTCCGGATTACAGGGCATTTTTATTAATACAGATATCCTGGATTAAACAAAACGATGCAATGGCAGGCCATATATCATCCGGTTTCATATCCGAATCATATATTTCATAGGAATCCCTGGTAAACTTTGCATTCACTTTACCCGCTGCATCCTTAATATAGAATACCTGTTTTTTATCGGATATCAATCCAAGCACCGATGCCTTCGGTTCTTTTACATACCCTGATACATTGAACTGGGTAACCTCCACCAAAAACGGCTTTCCATTAATGTTAAAGGAAGCTATCTTCAGGGGCATATCCGACATTCCGACAAACGTGGAATCTTTATCCGCGAGGGAATCGAAATCCCTGAATTCCATGGATTCAAAACTCAGCATTGCCGGAGGCTTATTTACGTCGATTGAAAGGGCATAATAAGCATCATTAATTCTTACGGTATACTGTACATTCATGGGATAGGAATTATTGTCCCTCCGGAGGAGGCCGTCCCATTCAACATTAGAACTGGAAATTGATGAAGATGTATCGGAAAAATTATCCTTAGTTGTATCTACCAGAATATATTTTCCATCATAACCGATATCCCCGGCGCCGGCCTTCGGTGACAGGGGACGATAATTAGTTACAACTCCCTTTGCTGCAACAGTGAGCCCGGATGTATCTTCATCATAGGATTTTGCCACAGATTTACATGCAGTGAACAGGATCCATGGGCATAACCCAATCAAAAACAAACGATAAATATTTTTCATAATAATACCCTTCTCTTTTTTAATGTTTCTCCTATAAATATAATATCCATTAGGTTAGCTAACAAGAGAAAATGTGTGTTTTTCATTTTTCTCCTAACCTTTCTTTATCCTCAAAATAATTGTACAATTAATCCTGGGGAAATTATTATTTGCAAGGAATTATGCATATGGAAAACCGCGGGAAAAAGAAAAAAATACTGGTTATCGGCAGTTCCAACGTGGACAGGGTGATGAAGGTTGAACATTTCCCCCAGGCCGGGGAAACTATTATTGGGAAGAGCATCGATATATTCCCCGGGGGAAAGGGGGCAAACCAGGCATATGCCTGCGGGCGGCTGGGGGGTGAAACCTGTTTTCTGAGTCTTATCGGCAGCGATGAAGACGGGGCCCTCATTCTGCATAATATGAAAACCGCCGGGGTGGATTCCTCCAATATAGAAATGACGGATATTCTTCCCACGGGTTCTGCTTTTATAAATGTCAATGATGAAGGGCAAAATACCATTGTTATTTTTTCCGGGGCCAATGGATTGTGCGATTCCTCTTATTTGAAAAAGTATGATGATGTAATTCTGGAATCGGAAGTGGTGGTGCTGCAGATGGAGATTCCCCTGGAGGCCGTATATTATGCCGTTGAACGGGCTTCAATCCTGGGTAAAACGGTTATCTTAAATCCCGCCCCTGCCCCGGATAATATCCCGGATACCGTACTATCCCAGGTTGATTATCTTACCCCCAATGAAACGGAACTGGAGAAATTATCCGGGAGAAAACTCAATACCCCTGCGGATATTGAGGATGCGGCGGGGTTTCTTTTACTTAAAGGCGTAAAAAATGTGATTGTTACCCTGGGTTCCAGGGGCGCCATGTGGGTTTCCAGGGCAGGAGCAAAAATTTATGCTCCCCCGCAAGTACAAGTGGCGGATACCACCGCCGCGGGGGATACTTTTAATGCGGCCATTGCGGTCCGTTTGGCAGAATCCGCGGGTGTGGAGGAGGCCATACAATTTGCAAATTTCGCATCTTCCATTTCCGTTTCCCGGCCCGGGGCCCAAAGTTCCATCCCCGACAGGACTGAGGTGGAGGAGTTTATCCGGAGTCAGGGAACAGTGTATTAGTAATAATCCGGCGGTTTCCCCTTTTCTTTACCGGGCCCCTTCGATGCTTCGGGAACCTCAGCACAAGAAGCCTCGGGGACCGGGGATCTCCGGTCCCCGAGGCTCTCGAAGGGACTGCAGGATTTATCCTATAAAACCAGGATGGAAAAACAAAAAAGCCGCCCCTTTCGGAACGGCTCTTAAAATCATTCAAAATACAGCTTATTTTGCAGCTTCCGCATCCAGTTCGGTCAGGATAGAAAGTTCGGTCTCCCTGTCAAAGAACCGGGCTTTATCCATCCGGGGCACAAAGTTGGCGACGTCCCCAACCTTAAAGGCGTAATGGGGTTCGGTCCGGGCTACCAGCGGCTGGGTGGCGGTGGTAAGCCAGAGGTGGATATCGGCGCCCAGGGGTTCAACCACGGTGACCTTTACGGGTATATTGTTTTCCCCGGCGGGTTTTGCGGTATAACTCAGATCTTCCGGCCTGATACCGAAGTAAACTTCCTTCCCGGCATACTTCTTGAGGTATCCCGCATGTTTGGGATCGGGCTTAATCTTGAAGGAACCCTCATCCAGAACAATCGATCCGCCTTCTTCCAGAACCCTTACGGTCATGAAGTTCATGGGCGGGGATCCAATAAATCCTGCCACAAACTTATTGATGGGATGATTGTAGAGGTACAGCGGAGAACCAATCTGCTGAACCTTTCCGTCCTTCATAACCACGATTTTATTGGCCATGGTCATAGCTTCAACCTGGTCATGGGTAACATAAATCATGGTTGCATTAAGACGGAGGTGCAGATCGGAAAGTTCCGCCCGCATCTGTACCCGGAGCTTGGCGTCCAGGTTTGAGAGGGGTTCGTCAAAGAGGAACACCTTGGGGTTCCGGACAATTGCACGCCCAACGGCAACGCGCTGGCGCTGACCACCTGAGAGGGCCTTGGGCTTGCGGTCAAGAAATTTTTCTATATCGAGTATCCGGGCCGCCTCGTGAACCCGGCGATCGATTTCAGCTTTTTCCACTTTCTTTATCCTGAGTCCAAAGGCCATATTGTCATATACGGACATATGGGGATAAAGGGCGTAGTTCTGGAATACCATGGCAATATTGCGGTCTTTCGGGGGAACATCATTCATCAGTTCACCGTCAATGTACAATTCGCCTTCGGTAATGTCTTCGAGACCAGCAACCATACGTAATGTTGTGGATTTTCCGCATCCGGAGGGACCGACGAAGACAACAAATTCCTTGTCTTCCACCGTGATATTAGCATTGTCAACGGCCCGGACGTTACCGTCATACACCTTGCTAATACCCTTAAGTTCTACTTTTGCCATGATAGGCCTCCCTATAGGGTTAGTTTATGGAATTCAGTGTAAGGGTACCTGTAAAATTTGTCAAGAAAATGTTTTTTAGCGTAAAATCTATCCATATATGCAAATATACAGATAAATGAGCCTCCCCGGGGTAATAAACCAGACTTCTGAATCAAAAACCTTCTGCACGCTTTCGCGTGCGAGGCAGAGCGCGCGGGGCGGCGAGGTTTGTTGGTTCTGTAAGGTATGGATGTTATGTGGGTTTAATACCCATACAATTTTGATTTACAAGATTTTTAGAACGCCCCAGAGCCTCACACGCGGGAGCGTGCAGAAGGTATTAAACCCACTTGCGAATAAAAAATTATATATTTTCAATCTACTGAGGCTTTTTCAAAATGTCAAATTTTGAAAAAGCAACCTTAGATGTAAGTGCAGAAAGAATACTATGTTATGTATGGGTACGGAAAGAGCATTCTTTCGGCAACAGCCTTTTTCAAAACTAACCGAGTTTTGAAAAAGGCTCTACCATATCAGGATTTGAAAAAAGATCTTCCATGTAAATTATGCCAAAATGGCAGAATTATGATGACAAATTCATAAATTCAATTGTATAATTGTCTTAATTGGTAAAAGTAGTTATAAACCTATTATCAATCACGGATTTATTTGACTTTTTTCCGTCCATAAAGTACTCTCTACGGAATATAGCAAGGAGAATGTGTGACCAGACGTGATTTCCCAAAAATCCATTTTTATGATCAGGATTTTGTTGATATATATGATAAAACTTGGGCTTGGATTCAGGATTGTTGGCTTTCCGGGGGAGAAAAATCATCTATAGAGGGGAAATTTTTTGCATATCCCGGCAATTCAGCGGTACAGCAGGTGGATGCAATCTTTTCTTCCTTTTTTCTTGTGTATTCAAACCGGATTTTTCAAGCCCACCCTACTTTGGATCTTTTTTATGAACGCCAGGAACCAAATGGCGCCATAAGATCAGCCTATAATATTAAAACCGGGCAGCCGGAAGTTAATAAGGACAATCCCGAAGGACTGGGGCTTCCCCTTTTTGCCTGGGCGGAATTCAATCTTTACCATAAATCGGCAAACAAAAAACGGGTAAAGGATGTTATTTCAATCCTCCATAAATACAACGAATGGATTGATTCATTGTTTAAACGCCCGAATGGCCTTTACGAAGTACCCCTTTCGGCGGTGGGAGTGGACAATGCTCCCCGGGGCAAAGTGGTTTACCCGGTGGATTTTAATGCCATCATGGCCATCAATGTACTTTACATGTCCGCCCTGGCGGAAATTCTGAACGATAAAGAAGCCAGTTCCCAGTACAAAAGGCAGTATTTTTCCCTGAAAACCAGGATTAATTCCCTCATGTGGGACCCGGATGACGGTTTTTATTATGATATTGATAAACATGAAAAACGGATTCCGGTAAAAACCCTGGCGGGTTACTGGCCGCTCCTGGCGGAAATTCCCAACGAGGACAAGGCCGAACAGATCATCGAAAAATTGACGGATCCCAAGATTTTTGGCGCTCCCCACCCATTTCCATCTTTAGGGGTAAGTGAAAAAGGTTTTGACCAAAATGGAAACGGTTACAAAGGATCGGTCTTCCCCCATCTGACCTTTATGGTAATTAAGGGGCTGGAACGGTACCAGCGGTTTGACCTGGCCAGGGATTGTGCTATCAGGCATCTGTACTTTGTTCTGGATTCCATGAGTCCCGACGGCAATCACCATAAGGGGAACCTCTGGGAAGCCTATCTTCCATTAAAAGAAGGCCCGGCAAAACGTCCGGACGACCCTAATTTCCCAAAACCCCAGTACCTGACCTTCGCGGCATTGTCCACCATCTGTCTGACCATTGAAAATATTATAGGGCTGTTTATTTCACTGCCCAGGAAAACCGTGGACTGGATCATCCCGAATCTGGAAATCATGGGGGTGGAAAATCTTTCACTCAAGAAAAACATGATCACCATCCTGTCAAACAAGAGCGGCAGGGGGTGGGAAATCCATATGGAAAGTGAAAAACTGTACTATTTTACCATCAATATCCTAGGCAAAAAGAAAAAAACCCTGCCCATTCCTTCGGGTAAGTGTTCAATGCTGATAGATAAACTGTAAAAAACCATATTATTATCCGCACCATTATTCCAACCAGGGGAAATTTGTACATCATCCGGTAAATCCGCCCCTGGCCGCAGATATTTGACCTTTCCTGTGTGAATGATTACAATAAAAAGCAGGATGATACACCGGAAAAACAGATTATTAACGGAAAGCATCATTTTTTTGAGCTTTTTTATATTAATAAGTCTTTTCTCATGCAGCAGAAAAAACGATACCCCAGAAAAAAAATTCGGTGAGAAAGTAATTGAATTAAAATCCTTCGGTGAGAAAACCAAAAGCCCCGAAATAATTCCTGAAGAAGTCCCGCTTTCCGGCCAAAAGGATTTACCCAAACCTGCCGATAATAATGTGGTGGATTTGAAACCCTTAAATCCACCGGCGGAGCCTGAAAAAAAACAGGTTCCGGTGACGGGAAGTGTTGTTCCGGAACAGGTCCGGAGGCCACAGCAGGGGGAATCCCCCAGGTATCCTGCGGACAGTATTATTGGGGCATTAGGTCCCGGTGAAGCTCCCCCGGCATCCTACCGGTTTGTTCAGGGGGCTCTGCGGAGCCTTCTTCAGAAGGGATCCCGGCAGGCGGCCCTGGAAAACCTGCCGCCGGAGGAAACCGAAAGGGTTATAGGCATTTTAAATGAGATCAGTCCGGAAAAAATCCGTATCGGCGGGGGCAGGGAAGAACCGGATGGAAGTATTTCATATCTGCTGCGGTTTATCGGAAAAACCCAATGGGCCGGCGGTGAAGTATATGTCAGGCAAACTGAAAATGCCTGGAATCTGGAAGATCTTATTCTGGACAGGCCGGGGGAATCGAACCAGACCGATCATCCGTACCGTTTTAATTTCCCCCCGTATGAAAGATTTTTTTAGGGAACCGTTGATTAACCAGGAGAAAAACCGCGGTCCTCTAAACCGCTGATTTCCATGAGTCCGGAATGTGTTCTGCACATTCACTTACTGCAAAATAAGCGGTAAAAAAAATAACAAGGATTATGTATGACGCATAGTTCTTGTTTCCAGGAAAAATGTATGGCCACACCAATAAAGAGGATAGAAAAGGATTTTTTACTCAAGGCTCTTTATGATGAAAAAATCCCGATTATGTATCTCCATAACCGGGCGGAATATATCCTGATTGTAGAAAAACCTACAAAAGCCGAAATGTTCCTAAAGGCCGACCGGCCTATCGCGGGGCTGAGGCCCCGAACCAAACTGGAGCTCATTTTTGATTACCATGGCCAGGTTATCACGTTCCCTGTAATAGTCAGCATGGTAAAGGAAGATCATATTGTAGCCGAAGCGCCGGAATACCTGTACAAGAACCTGGCCAGGGCATACTCGAGGGTGGCCAACCCGCCGGATTTGTCTATTCAGTTTTCCTTTCTTGGCGACCGGTATTTCCTGTCCTTTCCCAAGGTCCAGGAATATTCCCAGTACGAAGTTGATTCAATGATTGAAAATCTTGACCCAAAGAATCTCAGCGGTCTTATTGAACAGCTGGCTTCCTGGATCAAGAATTATGCCGACGGCTACAAAATGGTTATTTTCAAAGAGACAAAACCCGGTTCTCCTGAAGAGCAGGTAGTGGCGGAAACCGGGAAAACCCTGTTTATTCCCGTTACCCAGTCAAAGCTTCCCCAGGCAGATCCATACCCCAAGAAAAGAATCATCACCGAAGACATGTTTAAACGGTACCTGGAAAGTACCGGTGTGGATGCAGCGTATATGGAGGATGCGGTGGCCCGGTTCCTGTTCAATAAACTTGAAAAGGGAATTTATTCCGATGCCTGGATACCCATCCTGTTTCAGGAATATGTAATCGGTTACATCCATTTATGGATCAGCACCAAGGATAAACCGCCCCTGGATTTCAGCCTGATAGATACACTGTACCAGTTTACCAAGGTCTTGGCGTATTCACTGAAGATTAATGGTTACTTTGATTCGGGACTGATTAAGGATAAAAGTTTTGAAGGCAAGGTAATAGACATTAGTGCATCGGGGCTGCTCTTTGCGTTTCCCCATTCCCAGCTCTCATCCTCGCTGCTCATAGACAGCGAGCTTTCCCTTAAACTGATTACTTCCAAACGGACTATCAATGCCAATGCCAGGATTGTCCGGCGTTACAAGGACACCTCCATGGGATACTTTGGCTGCCGTTTCCTGGATATCATGCCCGAGGATATGCGTTTCCTTTTTGAATTTATTTATGGAAAACCCTTTACTAATTTGGACACCAATGCTCTGAGCGGTGCCATGTAAGACCAGGAACAGAATACCCGGACATTTTTCATGTTTGGGAGCATTTAAAAATCCGGTTAGATTTTTAGAAGTTCCCTATATTTAATCTTTCAAGATTTTTTAATTACCAGGGACACCGCTTCACTGATGGTTTCCGTTAAAGGAAAGTAACCGGTTACTTTCATCGATTTAATACAGTCCTTGACGGATTCCTGCATGTTTGTGATAGCCAATTCGGCGTTCAGTTTCCTGACGGTGGAACAAATATTGATCAATGCGCCAATCCCGCCGGAATCAATCGAGTAAACCCCCGCCAGATTGATGATGAGCCGGTCAATGTTTTTTTCCAGGATTTTCATGGTCAGATCTTTCAGTGGGATGGAATTATACAAATCCATCGTACCTTTGGCGGAAATCATATAAATGTCATCCTTTTTCAAGAGTTTTAATTCCATGGTATATTCCTCTCTATTAAGGTGGTTCTCCTAATCTCGTTTTAATACTCTGAGCAATTCTCAAAACCCGGTTAGTCCTGAAAAAGCCTCCCCTTAATTATAACATAATGCAGCGGACTTTCGGAACTTTTTTTGACTTTTAAAATCTGCCTGATATTGACTTATGGGAACTTCTAAAAACCTCAGTTTTTAGAAGTTTTCCTTAGGTGTAAGATGGAGAAACTTTTTTATTTCGTTATAAGGTAAAGAAATAAAAAATTCTCCTGGGTACCGAAGGTACCAGGCACCTTTAAAAATCCAACCGAGTTTTTAGAGCTGCCCTTATACGATAATTTTCTTTTTCTTCCGGGTCCGGTCTCTCAGAAAAAGCACCAGTATTATAATAAAAGAAACAGACTGGGCAATGGAAATACGCAGGATCTGCAATTTATCCGCCCCGGAGGGGGTTACCACATGTACAAGGTTAATCCCGGCATTACTGATGAAGTGCGCCGTCAACCCGGCCCAAAGGGAGCCGGTTATTTTTGCCAGCATACAGTACTGGATTCCCAGCAAAGTACTGGTACCCACCAGGGCCAGGGCAGTCATGGCTGCCCCCGCGGCGGATTGCTGTCCGTCAATCACATTCCGGACAGGCTGGGCAATATGCCAGATACCGAACAAAACCGAGGATACCGTACAGGCCAGGGCAAAGGAATATTTTTCTTCCATAAGCCTTACAAAAAGCCCCCGGAAAACTCCTTCTTCCATTACCACATTAATGATATTTCCTGCAATACAGACCAATACAAATAAGAGGCTGTTCTGCATGACCCGGTTGCCCTGAACGGCATAGCTGGTAACATAAAAAGCCAGCTCCGGAGAACTTTCAGACATCCCCAGGACAAGGATCTCAATACCATAAGCCAGCAAATATACCCCGCCCCCCAGGAGGGCCCCGAACAGCACACCCCGTCCGGCTTTTCCCCGGGTGAACCCGATGTCAGCCCAGCGGCGGTCCAGCAGGTGAAGCGCCCAGGCCAGCAGGGCAATCCCCGCCAGCTTATGGATGAATGCTTCGCCGATAATGGACTGGTCCGTCCGGATAAAAAGATATTCCCCGGCCCTGAATACAAAACAGACCAGGTAAAAAATCAGAATAAACCCCAAAGGATGGTGCCGGTAATTCCGCATTCCCGGCTTTTTCAAGGAATCCGCCACCGGGTATTACCGTTCCAGTTTCCGGTATACGTACCGGTGGGGTTTGTCCGCGGAGGCTCCCAGTTTTTCCCTTCGCCATTCCGCATATTCCGACCAGTTGCCGTCATACCAGATTACTTCCCCGTCCTCAAATGCCAGGATGTGGGTTACAATCCGGTCCAGGAACCAGCGGTCGTGGCTGATCACCAGGGTTACCCCGGCATAGGTGTCGATGGCTTCTTCCAGGGCCCGGAGGGTATTCACATCCAGGTCATTGGTGGGTTCGTCCAGGAGAAGCACGTTGGCCCCTTCCTTTAACATCATCGCCAGGTTGAGGCGGTTCCGTTCCCCTCCGGAAAGGATCCCGACTTTTTTCTGCTGATCCGCCCCGGAAAAATTATACCAGGAACAGTAAGCCCGGGAATTTACTTCCTTTGTTCCGCCCAGTTTGATAAGATCCAACCCATCGGAAAGCTGCTGCCAAACGGTTTTTTCCGGGTCCAGGCCGCTCCTCATCTGGTCGGAAAATCCCAGCTTTACGCTTTCCCCAAGCCGGATTTCTCCGGAGTCGGGTTTTTCCATTCCCGCAATAATTTTAAAGAGTGTGGTTTTTCCTGCGCCGTTCGGCCCGATGATACCAACACATGCTCCCGGGGGTACGGTAAATTCCAGGTTTTCAAAAAGAACTTTATCGTTATAGGCTTTGGATACATGATTTGCTTCTATTACCAGCTGCCCCAGCCTGGGACCTGCGGGAATGGTAATCCGGTTTTCCCGGACTTTTTCCCGGGCATCATCCTGGAACAGTTTTTCGTACTGGCTTATCCTGGCCTTGCTTTTGGCGTGCCTGCCCTTGGGGCTCATCCTGATCCATTCCAGTTCCCGTTCAAGGGTTTTCCGGCGGTCGCTTTCACCCTTTTCTTCCTGGGCCATCTTCTGCTGCTTCTGTTCCAGCCAGCCCGAATAATTTCCCTTCCAGGGAATGCCTTCGCCCCGGTCAAGTTCCAGGATCCAGCCGGCCACATTGTCCAGGAAATACCTGTCGTGGGTTACCGCAATTACGGTTCCTTCATACTGCTGAAGGTGACGTTCCAGCCATGCCACGGTTTCCGCATCCAGATGGTTGGTGGGTTCGTCCAGAAGCAGAATGTCCGGTTTCTGCAGCAGCAGCCGGCACAATGCTACCCGCCGTTTTTCACCCCCCGAAAGAACATCCACCACCTGGTCCCCCTCGGGGCAGCGCAGGGCATCCATGGCTAAATCAAGCCGGCTGTCCAGGTTCCAGCCGTCGGCGGCTTCAATCTTTTCCTGGATGGACGCCTGGCGGGCGGCCAGCTTATCAAAATCCGCATCCGGATCGCCGAAGGCTTCGCTGACTTCTTCAAATTCCTTCAGGAGATCCACCAGTTCCTGGACACCCTCGGATACAATTTCCTTGACGGTTTTTCCGGGCTCTAGGTAGGGTTCCTGTTCAAGGAAACCGATGGAAAATCCCGGACTTACCGATGTCTCACCGGAAAATTCCGTATCCCTGCCGGCAAGGATTTTTAGGAGACTTGATTTACCGGAACCATTTAATCCGATAACCCCAATTTTTGCCCCGTAAAAATACGAGAGGCTGATATCCTTTAACACCTGTTTGGGGCCATGTTTTTTGGACACCCGGTACATGGAATAGATAACTTTTTTTTCGTCTACAGTTGCCATGGCACTACTATACCGGGAATGGTGATGATGGGGAAGTACATTAAGGGGCGTTGCGGGGCATCCCCGAAATGAATGCCGCCCCGCAGAGGGGGCAGCGGAGAACCGCAGGTTCGGAGCGGGGGGGAGACTTCCCCCTTTGTACTATTTTAAAATTATTCCATTAGCTCATAAACCAGATGGCCCACCAGTGACAGGCCGCACCCAGGAGTACAAACACATGCCAGGTCACATGGGTTCCCCTGCGGTTTTTCATTCTGTACCAGATAGTACCCAGGGTATATGAAACTCCTCCGGCAAGCAGGAGGATAAGGCTTAACCGGGGAATGGCTCTATACAGGGGAACCCAGCCCACCACAATGGCCCAGCCCATCAGGATATATACAAAAATTTCAACTTTTTTCAGGGGTTTGTAATTTACCGAATAAAGGATAATGCCCAGGATTGCCAGGCCCCATTCGATCCCGAAGAGGGTCCAGCCAAATGTCCCTTTTAGCCCGGTTAAACAGAACGGGGTGTAGGTTCCTGCAATTAATAAATAGATGGCGGAATGGTCCAGAACCCGGAAAACCTGTTTCGCCGTTTCATGCTGGATGGCGTGGTATAGGGTTGATGCAAGAAACATGCATATCATGGTGGCGGTAAAAATGACATAGGAGGTTATTGCTATGGCGCCGCCGCCCCTGCCGCCCAATAACCCATTTGCCCGGAATGTGAGAAGCACCAGCCCGGCGATTGCCAGAAGTGTCCCTATCCCATGGATAATTGAATTGGCTATTTCCTCACCGGGAGTTTGAAAGGGCAGCGGTGTGAGTCTTGGACTTACCTTGTTCGATGCGGTTCGCATACTTGATGATCCTCTATTGATTTAGACAACCGAAGACCCTAAAGGTTGCAGAAAGTCCGGCGGTTTCCGGGAATAAACTTATTCCTTCCATTCCAGGGACCAGGTACAACCCAGCAATCCGGCCAAACCGGGTAAATCATTTTGAAGGATGGTTTTTAATACCCAGGGAGGATTGTATATGATAAGACCGCAGCCGGTCATCCCGCCTTTTCCCTGGGGCTTTTCCAAAAACCGCAGCTCAATCCGGCACCGGGTCCCTGCATACAGATCCATCAGGGAAACCGGAAAAGCCAGGGCATCCTCCCGGGTCAGTACGGGATACCAGATGATATAGGTCCCGGAGGAAAAGCGTTTTAATGCGGCATCAATCTGCTTCTGTAAATCCGAATAATCTGATTTTATCTCATAGGATGGATCGATAAGAATACAGGCCCGCCGGGATGGAGGCGGCAGAAGGGGGATACATCCTTTTGGGCCGTCGGCCTTTATTATGGTAAAACGCCGGTCGCCTCCCAGTTTATCATTCAGCTGTTCAAAATCCCTGGGATGAAGTTCAAAACAAAAGGCCTTATCCTGGTCCCGCATGAGCTGGGCTGCAATCATGGGCGACCCGGGATACCCCCTGGAGGCCTGCCGGTACTGACCGGTTATCCCCCGGTAACGGTTCAGCAGGACCGAACTGGTTTTTTCAGCCATTACCTTTTCAGTGCCGGACAGCCATTCTTTATTCCGGGCAGCATAGCCTTCATCCAACTGGTAAAACCCGGCCCCCGCATGGGTATCGATATAAGTATAGGCTTTCTCTTTTTGCCCCATATAGTCCAGACATTGGATAAGCACCGAATGTTTCAAAACATCCGCGGCGTTTCCCGCATGGAAGGCATGGCGGTAACTAAGCATTCGCTTTAAGTACACCCGTAAATTTTTTTATCTTTTCCTCTGAAACGGTACTGTGGTAATCCGGAGTTTTAGTGATCATCCTCATGAGTATTCTGGTAAAAAATCCCAGGGTTTTAGGATCACTGATACCCCCGGTCATCTCCTTGGCCGCCGCATGTTTTAACAGCGGTTCCGGAAAATTTTCTGTAAAAGGTGTATCCCTTTCGCTGTTTTCCAGGCCGGCGATAAAGATACCCAGCTTTTTATGCAATAATGTATCCATATGGGTTTTGATAAAAGCCGCAAGATTTTTATGGATTGAACCGGCATACAAGGGACTGCCGATAATAATACAATCAAACTGGTTCACATCCGGAAGCTGATCCTTACCCAATTCACAAAGCTGGGGATGATCCATCTCCCGGGCGATTTTTCCCGCCACCACCCGGGTTCCTCCGTATTTTGAAGCAAAAATGATCAATGTTTTCATGTTACCTCCTTTTGTATATAACCATTTCTTCCACTATATTTTGCACTTCTTTTATTTTGGAGATAAACGGTCCAATATACAAGCCCATTTTAAAAACCCTGAGGATTTCCTGAACCCGGAATACGCCAGGGGTTGGAATATTTCCAGGATCAGGTTTCATATTTTTGTTATCTTATATGTAAGGATTAACCCTCAAAAATACCATGCTTGGAGGTTCAGGGGGAAAGTAATAATGATTTTTTTCTATTTTATTTTGGAAAATGGTTTATTTTACCGAAAAATAAAAGAATACAAAAAAACTGTAAACCGTAACTCCAGGGGGTTCCTCTAATGTATGTACACCATGAAAACATGAAATTAACCATGAAGATGCTGCAGGATTTTCTGGAGATATCCGCCGACAGGGCATATGATCTTGATAATAACAACCGGGTTCTGTTCTATTATGCTTCCAAAAAATTAGCCGACTCAACCCCGGGGGATGCAATCCTGGGAAAATGCATTTTGGATTTTTTACCCCCCGACGGAGTTCCGAAGGTTACTGAACTTTTGAAAAGTCTGGAAAAACAGGAAATCCCCAGCGGCCGGGTTACTTATATACGGGAAGATGGAAGTCACCTGGAATTCTCCGCCATAGCAAAACTTGAAAAAGGGATGTACATGGGATGCCGGGTACTGATTAAAAATCTTTCCCAGCGTTTGAGTCCCAGACTTACCCACGGGGATTCATCCTACGCGGAGTTTATCCAGGATAGCTCCAGCTTAAACACGGAGAAAGAACTGCAGGTCCAGTTAAAACAGCAGGAACTGCTGATCCGGGTATCCGTAGGTTTTACATCATCCGAAACGTTTCACGATTCGGTGAATCAATCCCTGAAGTTGCTGGGAGAATTCATGCAGGTAGACCGGGTCTATATTTTTAAAGACTATTCCAGTGAGCAGGTTTTTTCCTGCGAATATGAATGGACCTCGGGTAATACAAAACCTATGCTGCCGTATACACAAAAAGTTCCTTACAATAATCAGCATGACAGCTATTTGCAGTTGTTAACCCTGCCCTTTGTGGCCATCAATAATACCGCTATTTTACCCAGTACTGAACATCAGAAGCCTAAGGATTTGGGAATAAAGGCATTTATCAATGTCCCCATATTTGTCAACGGAAATTTCTGGGGATTTATGGGAATTGACTCATGCGTTTCCAGCCGGATCTGGACAAAGAGTGAAACTAATTTTCTGAGTATTTTTGTGGGAATCCTGTCCTCGGAGATTAATAGGGAATCCATACAGAGGGCATTGCTGAAGGCGATGGAACAAACAAAACAGGCATCCAAAGCAAAAAGCGAATTCCTCAGCAGGATGAGCCATGAAATCCGGACTCCCATGAACACCATCCTGGGGATGACCACCATTGCATTAAAATCACCGGACATGGAAAAAATCGCTGACTGTTTAAAAAAGATTGAAACCGCATCCCAGCAGCTGCTGGGAATAATAAATGACATTCTGGATATATCCAAAATTGAAGCCGGGAAATTCGAAATTAACCAAAATGAATTCCAAATGGAATCATTATTGGAATCCGTCAAAAATGTTATTTCTCCCCAGTCATTCGTGAAAAATCAGCTGCTTACATTCAATGTTGACTTTGATTTTACCCGGAAAATAATATCCGACGAAACCCGGCTTATGCAGGTAATGGTAAACCTGCTTTCCAATGCGGTAAAATTTACCCCGGAAAACGGTTCCATTACTGTGGATATATCATTTAAGAAAATCGATCCGGCCAGGGCAAAATTGCTGGTTTCCATAAAAGATACGGGAATTGGTTTAAGTGATGAAGAGGCAAGCCGCCTGTTCCAGCCCTTTGAACAGGCCGACGGCAGCATCACCCGCCGGTTTGGAGGAACCGGCCTGGGCCTGGCCATATGCAAAACCATTGTACAGATGATGGGCGGCAGTATTGGGGTAAAAAGTTCTCCCGGCAGGGGGTCGGATTTTTATTTTGATGTACCGTTCCAATGGGGAAATCCGGTTCTTATTGATCAGGAATCGTGTAAAAAAAATCATGATGTAAAGAAAAATCAATGGAAAGGTAAAAAAATTCTTCTTGCGGAAGATATGGAAATAAACCGGGAGATCCTCATTAATCTTCTGGAGGACACCGGGGTTTCCATCGATTCCGCGGAGAATGGTATTAGGGCTCTTGAAATGTTTTCCCTGAATCCAGGCATGTATGACATAATTCTTATGGATATCCAGATGCCGGGCATGGATGGCCTAACCTGCTGCCGGAGCATCCGCAGTATGGAAACAAGCTATGGCAAAAATATTCCTATTATTGCCATGACCGCCCATGCTTTTAAACAGGATGTTATTGAATCCCTTAATGCCGGGATGAATGCACATATCTCGAAGCCTATAGATTACAAGGAATTAATCAGTGTATTATCCGGGTATCTGGATTGTACATCCTGAAGGGATTCCTGAAAACTTCCAAACAATGTTCATGGGAATCCCCTACCCCAATATAAAAGGATTGGTATGATGAAAAATATTCCGGTGGTTTTCCTGCATGGTTTTGAACAAAAACAGCTTATAGCGGTTATGCGGGCCGCAAAAAAAGCTGCGGAGGAAGCGGGCATGGACCCTGCCAATATAGCCTTCTGCTCTTCCACACCAAATAATTTATCCTGGAAGGTGGAAGACCTGATTGAGGAAGTCCAGAACGAACACGAATATATGAAACAAAACCCGCCTAAGATGGGATAATGCGGAATCTTTATTCCGGGAACCTCTAAGGGAGCACTGACTGGTTGCATGCTGCGACCGGTTTAATCAGCGGTTCCTTAAGAACCCCGGCTGGGTTTTTAGAAGTTCCCTTCTGCTACTATACCGGCAAATTTATAATGGGGACACCCAATTTTTCAGCTGCCTTTTCCGCTATCCGGGGACCCGCAACCACCGCTGCCTTTCCTTCTGCAAACTGGCCAGCCAGCCTGCGGGCGGCTTCCCGGACATCCTCCGCCGAAACATTTATAATTTTTTCAAGCTTTTGCTGCCGGTGCTCATCTTCAATTCCGTAAAGAAAACGGAGGAAGTCCCCGCTGCCTTTTTCCGCACTGGTCCGGGGGCGGGTCTCCTTTGAAAAAGTACCGATGACCGCCTTGTCAAGTTCATCATCATTTTCTTTGCGGGTCCCTTCCTTTTTAAGAACCTTAAAAAATGTTTCCAGCGAACGGGCGGGATCCGGGTCCCGGTAGGTTGACAGGGCAAACAAGTTCTCTATTCCGTCGGGATATGCAAATGCTCCATAGGCTCCGCCCTTCATCCGGATATCCTCCCAAAGCGCACCCGTGGAAAGACTATGGGATAGGACCAGTTCCGCCGCATGTTCCGGGGTATTGTAGGAAGCAGCTTTGAGTGATTCCGCTGCAAAACCCACCTGAAGAGAAGAAGAACTGTACAGTTCCGGTTTCGGACTATCCTGGTTTCCGGTGCCGTCGATAACTTCCAGGAACGCTTGTATCGATTTGCTTGAAGGATTTCCCCGGTTAGGTGCTTTAAAAATTCCAAAATGATTGCCAAACAACGGAAGCGCCCGCCGGATTGTTTCTTCCGAAGCGGTAATGTTTCCTATGAGCCCAGCCTTTCCTGCTATGGCGTCCCGGATTTCCGTAAGTTTTTTGCTGATCTCTTTTATATCCATCTTTGCCAGCCGGTGGGTAAAATCAAGCTGGGTAATTCCGTTCCATATTTCTTCCACCGCCTTAGCCCGGGAAAAAGCCCTGGAAGACCGTTCCGAAGCATAGTGATGTCCCCCCGGGGCGAGGCTTGAATCCATGTCGTTTTTCATTTCCAGAACCAGATTCTCTATACGGCGGAGGTCTGAAAAATCAGCTTTGCAGATAATATCAAATACCAGCTTCAGGGATTCTTCGATTTTTTCATCCAGGCATTTTAACCTGAAAATAATCCAGTCCCGGCCAAGAAGGTCCAATTCTCCCAGGGGAGTTTCAACTAAAACATCAGCGCCCTGGCGGCATGATCCGGTCTGCAGGGTGGTATAAAAACTTCCTACGGTCCTGGCCAGAAGACTTGAAACTTCACCGTAATCCATCCCGGGCAATCCCACCGACACCACAGCCTGGGAAAAAAAGCTGAACCAGGGATAGTCCGCCGGAGAAAAGACATCCAGCGGAAAAGCAAAATCCATATAAGTAATACCATTGGTGAAAAGATTATGGGTTAGAACAGGTACTCCGGATTCATCCCGGATTACCCTGGGGGTTTCCTCAATTTTACAGTCCAGTTCATCCCTGGACAAATGAGGAATTTTCGCCAGGTCCTCCGGTTTATCCCCCTCACTTTGGATGTGTTCCAGCCGGGAGGATTTTTCTTTTATGCTTTCCCGTTCTGTATTGTTCATGGAAGAAAGCTTCCGGGAAAGTTCTGTTTCCAAAGCATCATGCTGTTTGTCAAGGAAATCTTCCTTGGGTTCCACCACCACCAAAGCACGGTGGGAATTATCCAGGAAATATTTTCTGATCAGGGATTCAAAGTACCGGGGGTTATCCTGCAGTTTGTTTTTCAGTTCTATAAATGGAGGAACAAACAGGAGGGTATCCCAGGGTTTTGCTCCATGAAGCCAGCCCCGGAGGGATCTCCGGAGCCAGACCAGCGAATAGGGACCGCCGGAGCGCCTTATTTCCCGGTTGGTGAATTCCAAGGTTAAAAGGGTTGCCTGAATTTCCTCTTCCGGGATGCCTTCCTTTTCCAGCCGTTCCAGTTCGCTGAAAATCAGATGCTGAACTTTTTCCGCATTTTCTGTTTCTACTCCCCGGAGTCCCAGGGAAAAAATCGTTTCCCGCAAATCACCTTCCAATCCCGAAGCAGGCGCCAGGTCCTCACCAAGACGGGATTCTATCAGGGCTCTCATCAGGGGGGACCCGTCATGGCCGATAAGAATTTCCGTCAATGCCGCCAGGGCCAGGGTTTCGCTTCGGTCGGTGGAATCACCGCAGAGCCACGAAACCAGAACCGACGGTTTCTGTTCGGCCCCGGCGGGGCTGTCCACATGGATAGTCCTGGGCTCGGTCCACCGTTCCGCCAGGGGAATTTGGGGAATCCTTTTACCCGCGGGAATGCCGGACAGGAATTTTTCATTTATAAAGGATAACTGCTTTTCCGTGGGAATATTACCCGCAAGAAAGATCCGGCAGTTAGCCGGATTGTAATGGGTCCTGTGAAAATCCTTCAGCCCCGGCCATGTAAGTTCCGGGATATGCACCGGGTCGCCCCCGGAATCAAAATCATAAACCGACCCGGGAAGGACCGACCGGACCGACCAGTCTCCGGCATAAGTATCCAGCGATGAATAAGCCCCCTTCATCTCGTTGTAGACTACACCGGTGATGGAAAGCTTTTCCCCTTGCCCTTTGTCGCCGGGGACAAATTCCAGGCGGTGTCCCTCCTGTAAAAATATCCATTCTTCCAAAAGGGGCCGGAACACGGCATCACCGTAAACGGACATAAGGTTGAAATAATCATGTTCGTTGGTGGAACTCGCGGGATACACGGTCTTATCCGGATAGGTCATGGCATTGAGGAATGTCTGGAGGCTTCCCTGGGCCAGAACGATAAAGGCATCTTTTAATGGATAATGTTCGGAACCGCAGAGAACCGAATGTTCCAGGATATGGGCGGCCCCGGTGGAATCCTCCGGCGGGGTAGCAAAGGCAAAGGCAAATAAATTTTCACTGTCATCATTTAAAACATGAAAAACTTCCGCACCGCTTTTTGTATGCCTTGCCCAGATACCGGCGGCTTTCAGCTCTTCCAGTTCTATTACATCAATTATTTCAAACCCGCTGTCCAGGATTTGTCCTCGTTTCAGACTGGTATTCATACAATTACATCCTCGTCATCAATTAATACTATCCGGCCTTCCTCTCTGCCGTTTCTGAACCAGCTGAGGAAAGCCTTGTCCACCGCATCCACATCTCTTTTTGAAGCGGGGCCCATTATTTCCATCTCTTCTTTAATTATAGTCCTCCGGTTGGAAGAAAGGTTGGATAAAATCTTCTCGGTAAATTCCCCGGATTTTCCCTTGAGCAGCAGGGCTATTTCCCGGTCGTTCATGCTGCGCAGATGCAGCTGCAGGGGTTTATCCTCCGCCTTTACCACATCTTCCAGTGTATGGAGCCGTTCTTTGATATCCTGGGAAAGTTCCGGATCCTTCTCTTCCAGTTCATCAAGGATCATTTCTCCGAAGGATGTGTCGGTGTGTTTTAAGATTGCCGTCAGGGCAGACCTGCCGTCGATACCGGTGGTTTCGGTTTTTCCAGCCGTATGGGCCTTATCCTTCAACCCCTGGGCAACCCGGTCAAGGATTTCGGGGATGGTTTCCCCCAGCCGGGCAACCCGCTTAACCACTTCCAGTTTCCGGGCGGGGTTCATCACCGCCAGGCATGCGGCGGATAATTTTGGTGAAACCCTGGAGAGCACCAGGGCAGCCGTAGCCGGGGATTCTTCTTTTAAAAGGAATGCCACCTGTTCCCCGGAAAAATCTTCCAGAAAATTGAACGGGTTCTCTATTGATTCGGGAACTGTTCTGCGTAAAAATGATTCTCCCTTTTCCGGGCCAAATGCGGCATAAAGGATCCGCCGGGCCGCATCGATACCTCCGGAAGCCGATCCTGAAAGGTGATACCCCAGAGAAAGGAGGGCCTTAAACTCATCGAATATTTCTTCCGCTTCTTCCTGGCTTATCCCCCGGATCGAGGAAATCTCCCTGGATATTTCCTCCACCTGGTCCAGGTCCAGTTTTGAGAGAATCTGGGAAGCCTCTTCCCTTCCAATAAGGATAAGGAATTTGGCAACCCGCCGGTATTTGGAATCCTCTGTTTTTGTTTCACCGGGGAGAACCCCGGGGAGTTTTTCTTTCCTGGGGGGTTCTGCTTTTTTTCCGGCATCCCCGGATCTGGTTTTTACCAGCCCGGATTTTCCGGTGGTCTTAAGAAGCCCCTCGTCAATGGACGGCGGCAATTTTTGGGACTTTGAATCTTCGGCATCATCTTTTTTTCCCATGGTCTTCTGATATGCCGCAAGCCTTTTATTATTAAACATATTATCCGGTGTATTGGATTTTCCCATAATTATATAGTACGATAATAGCCATCCAGGATCAATACAAATACCAATGCGGTTTTTGGTAATCCGTAACCGTCTGCGGCGGATATAAATCATCTTCAACAAAATCAGAATATGTTGTATATATTATGCATCCCCGGTGGTTATTAAATAATCAATAACCCCGCCGCAAGCAGCAGGGTATGTTGGTTCTGTAAGGTATGGATTTTATGTGGGTTTAATACCCAGACAATTTTCATTTACAAGATTTTCAGAACGCCCCAGAGCCTCGCACGCGGGAGCGTGCAGAGGGATTCGCACGCCGCATGAGCGGCGATTCAATCTATTCCTTACAGAACGCGGACGGAGACCGCATTAAACCCACTTGCGAATAATTGATAAAAGGCGGAAATATAGTTTGAAGAAAAGGAAAATATTTATTATCCTGGGCAGCATCGTTCTGTTTGGAGTCCTGTGTTTCATCTATGCCCATTTCGAATATACCAATATAAAAATCAAAGAGATAACCCTGGAGTCTCCGAAAGTAAACAGCGACGGAATCCGGGTTATGTACATAACCGATTTCCAGTTTGATACAAGAAAGGGAGTGAACACAAAAGCCCTGCGGAAGGTGATTGATACGGCGAACCAGCAGAAAGCGGGCCTGCTATTTCTGGGCGGGGACTTTGTAAATTACCGGCGGAACCAGCCCGCTTTTTATGAGGTTTTCCGGGACCTGCGCATTCCCGAGCTGGGTGCCTATGCGGTACCGGGGAATCACGATTATTATAGTTTTAATCAGAACCTTGACCGGTTTAAGTCCTTGGGAATCAGGCTGCTCATTAATGAATCGGTCAGAATTCCCGTGGACAGCGATTATTTCCAGGTAGTTGGTGTGGAGGATCTCTGGTTTGGTTCCCCTGATATTGAAGAATCAATCCGGAATATCGACGGGGAGCATTTTACTTTTTTCCTTGCCCACAACCCCGATTATTTTGTGGATGACCTTACCCGGGACCAGCGCAGGATGATGGACTTCACCCTGTCAGGACATACCCATGCAGGACAGGTCACTTTTTTTGGTCTTCTGGGGAAACCGCCGCTGAGTTTTAAAAATTCCTTCAAATACCGGTATGGACTGCACCGCCTGGATGGCGCTCCCATATATGTGAGTTCCGGAGTCGGAGGAAGCGCCTTTGGGTATTTTATCAGATTCTTTGCCAGACCGGAGATTGTGATTATCAATGTAAAGGGCAGCGGGTCTCCCGGTTCCTGAGACTCTGAAAGGGACCCGGGAAGAAGACTTTTTCTTTACAGGTGATTTCGGGAGCCTCAATCACCGGGAGTCCCGGTCCCTGAGGCCCTCGAAGGGACCGGGGAAAGAAGACTTTTTCTTCACAGGTGATTTCGGGAGCCTCAATCACCGGGAGTTCCGGTCCCTGAGGCCCTCGAAGAGACCGGGGAAAGAGGACTTTTTCTTTACAGGTGATTTCGGAAGCCTCAATCACCGGGAGTCCCGGTCCCTGAGGCCCTCGAAGGGACCGGGGAAAGAGGACTTTTTCTTTACAGGTGATTTCGGGAGCCTCAATCACCGGGGGTTCCGGTCCCTGGGGCCCTCGAAGGGACCTGCGAAAAAACCTGGTGTCTTATCAGGAAATTCCCGTCAGGGCTTTGATATACTGGAACCGTTCATACTTGTTGTTATCCAGGGTGTAGCGCCGGGAAAGCTTTCCCCGGAAATCATGAATGCTGCCAACCTTAAGGGCATCCAGCCGCCGGGACATCTCTTCGATTAATACGGATAAGGCTTTCCATCCTTCACCGCCGTAAAGCATGGAACAAACTTCCACCGCGGTGGCTCCGGCGGCAATAAATTTGATGGCTGTTTCTGCATTATGAATACCCGTCGCTCCAACCAGATCTCCTCCTACTGTACCGTAAAGGTTAGCAATACTCCGGAGGCTTTCGTGGTATTCATTCCCGCTGCTTTTTACAGGACCGGCTTTCAGGGCCATCTTTTCCAGGTTAAAATCAAGGCGGTAGAAACGGTTAAAAAGAATCACCCCCTTGGCACCGGCCTTTACCAGCCGGTCCACCAGATTGGCGGGATTCGTATAATAGGGACCAAGTTTTATGGCCAAAGGAATTTTTGTTTTCGCCGAAACTTTTTTTACCACATTTACTGCGGCATCTTCCAGTTCCGAAGAAGCGGTTTTAGTAGAATCCGGGAAAAAAGAAATATTCAATTCCAGTGCGTCAGCCCCGGCGGCTTCAACCTGCTGGGCAAAATCAACCCAAAGCTCCGGTTTGATACAGTTGATACTGGCAATAAGCGGTACGGTTCCCGCGGCAGCCCTGGCGTCCTGGATCAGTTTCATGTATTCCTGGGCACTGCCGTAGACCCCCATTTTATCCAGCAGCAGCTGGGCCGCTTCGGGATAATTCCCCGCACCTTCATCAATCCCGGAAAGGTCGGAACGGATTTGTTCCTCAAATAAGGATTTCAGCACCACCGCCCCGGCGCCTGCCTCTGCGGCCCTGCGGACCCCTTCGGCGGTGGAAGTTAAGCCGCAGGCAGCTACAATGATAGGATTTTTCAAAGTCAATCCAAGATATTTGCATGATAAATCAGCCATGGTTTCCTCCGGAAATTAAAACCGTTAATATGAGTTCTGTTTTATGGGAGCCTTTAAAAACCCGGTTGAATTTTTAGAGGTTCCGCCATCTTACATGTAAGGAAAATTTCCAAAAAATAAAATTGTTAGAAATTCTTTTATTAATATATAGAAAAAAATACAAAAATACCAGGACCTTCCGAAGTGAAAAGTTCCCGGAAAATCAAAAACCTTCTGCACGCTTTCGCGTGCGAGGCAGAGCGCGCGGGGCCTCGCACACGAAAGTGTGCAGAAGGTTTGTTGGTTCTGTAAGGTATGGATGTTATGTGGGTTTAATACCCATACAATTTTGATTTACAAGATTTTTAGAACGCCCCAGAGCCTCGCACGCAGGAGCGTGCAGAAGGTAATAACCCCACTTGCGAATAAAACAGGTCTTGAATATCCCCGGGATTTAAAGGGCCTTCTTGTACAGGGACTGTTTTTCCTGGTACCATGCAGCCATGCGGAAAATTGTCCTGGGGGGAATACTATTATGTACCATCTGTTTTATTTCATGCAGGAAGGATAGTCTTTTTGAGATTAATAATGATCCTGGGGTTTCCGCTGAAATTGTGGATCAATTTATTCTGCGTCTTCACACAGCTCTAAATGAAGAACCAAAAATAAAATTTTCCGGAACAATCAACATTAATATTGGTTTTAATGCGGCGGAAACCGGATTTACGGATGAGGTTTTTCCGGTCCTATACCCGGGTAAAAAGGTACAATGGAAAAAAGAGGATCCCCGGATCGTATTGGCCCGGGATATATTTGCCCCGGCGGTACCTTACTATGATTCGTCTATGAATGCGCCCGTATCCGGTCTTACCGGAGGAACGTATACGGTCAGACCGTTTGATGATATTGCACTGCCCGAAAAAGCCCTGCCGGTGGAAAAAGTTTTCCCCGGCGACCCGGACTATCCCCTGATCCTGGAAATTTCGGCGGTATTTGTCAAAGATGCAGCTCCGGGAAAATCCAACCGAGAAAAATCCAGGAACGAAGCCTGCGGAAAATTAGCCGCAAGACTGAGAACTGTGTATATAGAGCAGGAAACCCTGCCGATTACCTGGCTGAGTTTTGTCGGGGATATAATGCCCGGCAGGGGGGTGATGGAAATTCTGGGAAATGATGGGGGATTGGAAAAGGTGTTTACCAATACCCTTCCGCTGCTCCAATCCAGTCACCTTAGTATTGGGAACCTGGAAGGGGCTGTAACAAACCGGGAAAACAAAACCTATAAATCTTATAACTTCAAATTTCCTCCCAGTGTATTGGATTACCTGAAAAACGCAGGCTTCAATTACCTTTACATAACGAATAATCATTCTTTTGATTTTGGGATTGATGGGTTCAAGGATACCATCAGCAATTTTAAGAAAGCAGAAATGCCCACTTCCGGCGCCGGGATGAACCGGGCGGAAGCTTTAAATCCCTGGCAGATCAGAATAAACCAAACGGATATCCGTATTATCTCCCTGGCGGATTATCCTCCGGAAACAAAATTCGATGGCAGCGGAACTCTGGCGGGAGAAGACACACCGGGGGTACTCTGGCCGGAGGATGATCTTTTTAGGATTATTTCAGAACATAATAAACCGGATACCATAAATGTGGTGTGCATCCATGGGGGCTTTGAATGGCGCAGTTTACCCGCGGAACGCCAGACCGTCCTCTACCGGAAATTTGCCGAAGCCGGGGCGCATCTTATTATTGGAACCCATCCTCACATCCTGCAGCCCCTGGAAGTTTGGGACAACTCACTCATTGCCTATTCACTGGGAAACTTCATTTTTCCCGGCATGGATGAAATGAAATATGCCGAGGAAACTGTCATCCTTCAAACTGGTTTTATGGGGAATCAGTTAAAATACATCAGGATATATCCCGTAAAAATTAATGGGAGAACCGCCGGTCTTGATGAAACCGGAAAAATAGCAGCCCGTTTTTTCAAGCTTAATGAAGAATGGAATCGCATGGTCCCGCCGGGTACTCCATGATACCCGGCGGGACCACTATTTGAATCTTTATGTTCAGTTTTTTCCCGATGCGGGTTTGATGGCCGGATTTTCCGGATCCCGTTTGGAAAAAGCATACGCCCGTTTTGCCGCGTCATCGGGCATGGTGGCATAGGCACAGAAATCTTTTATTTCAATAGCATCGACCAAACGGCCAGGCACTCCACCGGCCCGCATGAGCAGACCCGCCACATCCCTGGCTGAAACCCCCTGACGGCGCCCCACACCAATGTACACCCTGGACTGTCCCTGCTTTGGACCATCGCCGAACCGGCTCCGGCCGGAGGATGGCGGCCCCTTTCTTCCGTCCATGCGGCGGCCCCTGCCGGTTTTTAAAGGTTCCGGCCGGTCAAATTTCTGTTCGGAAAATTCCATGATAGGTCCATACCGGGTGGGATCAAAAATATCTCCGTAGGTTAATGCCACCAGGGCTTCCACGGCTTTTTCTGATCCCAGCTTTTCAATAAGTTCCTTTGCCACGATACCATGGGCCGTGGGTTCAAGTTCACTGACTTCCGCTTCATCCCCATCATCAATTTCAGGAAGAGTATTCAGTACGGAATCGATAATCCGTTTCCGGGCGGCCTGCATGACCGATTTTACCGAGGGCGCCCGCATCCAGGCAATGACGGTCCCCAGGGTCCGCTGGATATTCCTGGAGAGATGGGAAATCCTGCCCCGTTCCGCGGGAAGCACAAAACTGATGGCGGTTCCCCGCCGCCCTGCCCGGCCGGTCCGGCCTATCCGGTGAACATAGGTTTCCCGGTCATTGGGCAGATCCCAGTTAACCACATGGGTCAGCCGTTCAATATCAATACCCCTGGCCGCTACATCCGTAGCCACCAGGATGGTGGTATGCCTTGCCCTGAAACGCCGGAGGGTTCTTTCCCGGGCTTCCTGGGAAAGATCGCCGTGGATTGCTTCTGCGGCATACCCCGCTTCCACCAGCCGACGGGCCACCTCATCGGTGCCTACTTTTGTAGCACAGAATACCAGGCCGTAGAAATCTTCCGCGGAATCAACCAGGCGCCTGAAGGCTTCCAGCTTATCTTCCCGCTTAACCACCATGTAATACTGGTCCACCGCGGGTTTTTCATCCGGCGTGGTGGTATCTTCCAGGATATCCACCTTTCCGATATGATCATGAACTATTTTTAAAATTTCATTGGGCATGGTGGCTGAGAAAAGGGCAACCCGCCGGTCCTTTTTGGTTTCCGCCAGGATGGTTTCCACGTCTTCCAGGAATCCCATATCCAGCATTTCATCACCCTCATCAAGGATGAACCAGTCGATGCCGGACAAATCCAGGACCTTCCGGTCCATGAGATCCATAACCCGTCCCGGGGTGCCCACCACTATTTCCACACCCCGGGAAAGATCCCGGATCTGGGAACGGATTGGGGCGCCGCCGTAAACCGAGGCAATCCTGGGAAAGGGAGTTTTGCAGAATGACTGGATTTCCCGGGATACCTGCAATGCCAGTTCCCTGGTGGGCGTCAGGATTAAAGCCTGGGGCAGGGAATCCTGCCGGGTAATCCTTTCCACCAGGGGAATCCCAAAGGCTGCGGTTTTACCGGTACCTGTCCTGGCTTTAACAATCAGATGACCGTCTTCATGCAGAAGCCTGGGAATAGCGATTGTCTGGATTGAACTGGGAGCAGTAAAGCCTTTGGCGGCTAAAGCTTCCAGAACCGATTCGGATAAACCGAATGAAGAAAAAGAGGAGATAGTTGTATCTGTCATGTCGTTCCCCGGCGTAAAAGCCCGTCGGAGCGCAGGGAACCAAAGGATTGGCCGGTCTTAAAAGAATCGGAACACCATACCGGATTATATTGCCGGAATTATATCCATAAAAAGATTATCTTAAACGCCTACACTAACTGCGGGATTAAACGCAAAATATGATAATATATGTTACCATTTGCAGGAGAAACTTGTCAATGGTGGCAACTGTGGATCGCACATTCCGAGGTATAATCCGGTTCTAGGCGGATATCTAAGGCCTTTTCAAAATTCAATATTTGAAAAAGCCTCATCTGCTAATTACACCTCAACAACAAATCCCTTCATAGCTGCAACGGAATTTGTATCCAGAAATTTCCGGGACCTGCTATCAAGAAATACTGGACGCACCTTCTTTGAACACGCAGGATATTCATCTGTTCTCCCGATAATTCCGCCTAAATATTTGGAATCACCGAGAAAGTCCGTGGAAAAATAAATGTAATATGGTGTATGGGGTTTATATTGGGAAAAGGAACATCTATATTTATTGTCTTGAATCATTACGGAACTATCCTCAACTTTGGAATAAACCCCGCCTTCTTTTTTCAATAATTCTGATTTTGGTTTTCTTTCCCACTGGCCATTATTAAAATGTTCGATTTCCATGGTACAGGTTACTCTGTAGTTGTTATTCTGTAATTCAGTAATACTAACATGGGGGATATTTTTTAACCGGGGTTTTCGGCTCTCGAAATAATCATATTTCGGGAGTATTCTATTTGCATAATTCTGAAGCTTTATTTCACCGAATGATTTCAATTCATCGGCTGTAATGATTAAAAATACATTCCACTCAAACTTTGCCGGTGTTCCGGCTTCTTCATTCCCTATGATAATCGTTCCGTCCCGGGCTAAGCCTACGGTCCAATTGATTTTATGGGAACCGTCAAATCTAAATATCCCGGCCTTTTCCGTTCCATGTTTGCCGTCGTTTATATCGGCCAAGTCATTTGAAATATTTGAGATGGTATATTCCTTAATATGGGGTTTGTCCAAATCATCTTCAAATATCAATACATATTTCTTGTAGTTTGACGGGATATCACTCCCGCATGTTACGGTGAACTCTATATTTTCACCTATATTATAAAAACCTCCATTTGACCCCAATGGACCGGCCACTCCTATGGGATTGCTTTTTTCCAATTTTACCGTTGCATCATACCCGCCATAATCAATTTCCTTTGGTTCGCATCCGTCTATCAATATTTGTATTGTAACCTTCCATTTCCTGAATAACAGGTCGTAATTAAAGGGTCTGGTTGAAATGTCCATCCGGTATATTGCACCGCTTAACTGCTTTAATGCATAATCCTTGTCGTCATGAATTTCTACTTTTTCTTTAGGATTGTCCTGGTTTTCAAATATCCACATGAGTTTTACATCGCTGATATTGCTGTCAAAGATATTATATTTAAACTCGATTTCAATGTATTTCCCCTTCGGATCATACCGGGGAGGGGAATCCTCTGAAAATTCCGTATTAACTTTACAGTTG
>JAVBPH010000032.1:0-117398 GCA_031549725.1 Treponemataceae bacterium | reverse complement strand
TTTTTCAAAATGTCAAATTTTGAAAAAGCAACCTTAGATGTAAGTGCAGAAAGAATACTATTTTATTTATGGGTAAGGAAATAGCATTCTTTCTGCAAAAGCCTTTTTCAAAACTAACCGAGTTTTGAAAAAGGCTCTATTGGTATGATTAATTATTTTGCACTCTCCAATGACTATTTCTATTTGATCAATATTATTCCATTTTCTTGAATTGGTTTTTCTATAATTTCCTATTAATTGAACTAAATCATTTTCTTTTATCTCACTGACTTCAATATCATTAAAATAACATGTAATATATATTTTGTCTTTTGTAAAATCGCCATAATATAAACACGATGCATCTTTTATTGGGCGATAATCTTTTGGTTGTGCTGTATCAAAGATATTTCCAAGTATATTTATTATTTTTCCTGAATATTTCAAATTTGCATTTTCTTGATTAATGTTAAATTCTTCCATTAGTTCTCTTGCATCGGTTGTGACGTAATTACTTTTTTCATATTCTTTAATAATTTTATTATTAACAAATTTAGATCTTATTAAGGATATAGTATTTATCATTGGAATTAACAATAATAAACTAAGCAAAATACAAAATACTGCTTTATTAATATGAAATTTATTTCCTTTGATTTTATTGACTATTACTTTAATTGTAATTATTAAAATGTATACTATAAATATTATTAATAATAATTGGAAAATAATTCCATCTATTGTATTTAATCCTGTAATAATCACCACGATGAATTATATGGTTAAAATATCATTATTTGTCAATTATATCCCAATGTCGTCTAACAAAGTTTATACGCGGATGCCTATGAGAAAAGTCAGGCAGCAGAATCAGCCCACCCGGAAACATCATCTTAAAGGAAACCCTTCGCTTAATAGGATAAATAAACATCAAAAAGTAATTCATTATAATATAATACTTTAAAATCTTTTTCCATAGCCTCCCCGAATCCAAAAAGAGAATATTTCCTTGACCTGCGCCGTGCTAAAATTTTGCTTGCCATAAAATCATTCTTCTGATATAATGAGTGATATTATTAGAGATAATCTAGCCACAAAACTGAGGTATTTCATGGAAAAGATTGAGCGGGTAGAAACTGTGCTGCGGGGCGGGAAACCAGACAAAATCCCCGCCGGTTTTTGGTTTCATTATAAGAGTGATTTTGATACGGCCCGGATGGCGGAGGAGCATATCAGGACTTTCCGGGAAACCGGAGTGGACATCTACAAAGTGATGCAGGATTATATCCAGAACATTGATGTGGTAGTGCAAACCCCTAAGGATTGGAACAGGGTAAAATTTCCCGGCAGGTCTTCACCGGAATACAAAAAACTGGTGGAGGTACTCAAAAGGATACTGGATGCCACAGGCCACGATGCTCTGACTTTTCAAACCATGTTTGGTCCCCTCAAAACCGCAGTACAGACCTACGGGTATGATCTTGTGATGGCCCATGCCAAGGAGGCGCCGGACCTGGTGGCCGCAGCGGTGATGGGTATCGCCGAAGCCCAGACCGAATGGGCCGCCGGCTTTATTGAGGCCGGAGCGGACGGGCTTTTCTATGCCGGCCAGTTCAGCGAGCCCGGCCGTTTTACTAAGGCGGAATTCGACAAACTGGCCGCCGCCGGGGACCTCATGGTTCTGAAAGCAGCGGAAAGCTGCGGAGGGAGAAATATACTCCACATCTGCGGCGAACCGGATTATCAGTTCAGGTCCACCCCGGAATGGTATACCGCCTACCCCTTTGCCATTATCAACTGGTCAGTCAAAGACACGGGCATCCCCTTAAAAAAAGGAAGGGAGCTTTTTAGAAATAAACCTGTACTGGGGGGGATGAACAACAAGGCGAACATCCTGAAAGGAAGTAACGAATCGATCAGGGAAGAAGTTAAAACAGTGATGGACTCACTGGAAAACCTGGAAGGTTTTATGCTGGGAGCGGATTGCACCATTCAGGGTGAGGGAATCAGCCATGAAAAAATACGGGTTGCGGTGGACGCGGCCCATGATTTCGGAAAGGTCTGACAGTGTTAATATAGCACTTTATCTTCTTGATAAAGAAGATATAATTTATTTTTGAGGAGAAATTTATGTCTAAGATTCAAAACAAAGCGAATCAGGTTGATGATAAGGTAGAAGCCGTACGGAACGCGATTGAGTTCCGGGCAACCTGGATGGGACTTATTTATGATGAGATGAAAAAAGCCGGGGTTGATGCGGAAGGCATTATCCGTAAGGCTATCAGGCGCTGCGGCGCCACCGTACACGGCGAAAGGGCCAAGAAAACCGTCCAAGGTGGCCGCCCCCTTACCGGTACGGATATCGAAAAATTTTCTTTTAACGAACTGATGCAGAAAGTGTTCATTATGGATCCCGTCACCTCTGACGATGATAATGCGGACGCATATTTACATTATTGCCCCCTGGTTGCCGCATGGCAGAAACTGGGGTTCGATGATGAAACCATCGATCTGCTCTGCGATATGACCATGGAAGGCGACAGGGGTGTGGCCGATGCAAACGGATTCAAACTCCACCTTGGCAGCACGATCGGAAGCGGCTGCGATAAATGTAATATTCACTTCCTTAAATAGGGTCTGTTAAAACCCGGGAAAGCACCGGGTGCGTTAATTTGAAAAAAGGGAACATCCAAAAAATCCGGTTATATTTTTGGATGTTCCCAAAATTTTTCAAATAGAGTCGTTCGAAAACTGCTGTCGTAGACAGCTTCAGTTGTCGGTCTAATGAACGCTTATGTGATTAACCAGAGGAGGCAAGGCATTGCAGAATTTTGAGTATTACAATCGTACTAAAATTATTTTCGGAAGGGGAACCGAAAAACTTGTTGGGGAAGAGACTGCCAAATATTCCAAGCGTATTCTGCTGCACCATTCCGGAGGGCATGTTGTCCGGTCCGGGACATTGGATTCCGTCAAGGCCAGCCTCACCAAGGCCAGAGTTTCCTGGGTAGAACTGGATGGAGTAAAGCCTAACCCCGTGCTTTCAAAGGTTCACCAAGGGGTGGCGCTTTGCAGGAAAGAAAAACTTGATTTTATTCTGGCCGTGGGCGGAGGTTCGGTGATCGATTCCGCAAAGGCCATTGCCGCCGGTGCGCTCTATGACGGGGATGTCTGGGATTTTTATGACAAGAAGAAGGATGCCCCTACGGAAGCCCTGCCTGTGGCAACGGTACTGACCATTCCCGCCGCGGGGAGCGAAAGCAGCATCGGCTCGGTGATCACCAATGAAGAAGGTCCCTGGAAACAGTCGGTAGACACGGAATGTATGCGGCCGGTATTTTCAATCCTTAATCCCGAGTTTACCTACACCCTGCCCCCCTACCAGACCGCCTGCGGTGTGACGGATATCCTGGCCCATATTATGGAACGGTATTTTACCAAAGAACCGAATGTGGAACTTACCGACGAACTTTGCGAAGGTACCATGAGGACCGTTATCCGGAACGGCCGGCGGATTTTTTCCGGAGGGGAAAAGGATTACCATGCCCGGGCGGAGATCATGTGGGCCGGAGCAATTGCCCATAACAATCTGCTCAGCACCGGACGGATTGGCGACTGGGGAAGCCATTCCATAGAACATCAGCTTAGCGCCCTCTATGACATTGCCCATGGTGCGGGGCTTGCTATTATATTCCCCGCATGGATGGAGTATATTCTCCGGGTCGATTCCTCTGACGAAACAGCCCTCCGGTTTGCCCGGTATGCAAAAATGGTATGGGGAGTGGACGGCGCTTACTACGATCCTGTCCAGGCTGCCCGGGAAGGTATTTTCAGATTGAAAAACTACCTCCGTTCCCTGGGGCTTCCGGTAAGTTTTGCCGACGCAAAGCTTGAAACCGGCCGGATCGCGGAAATGGCAAAAGAGGCGGTTAAATTCGGCCCGGTGGGAAATTTCCGGAAGCTTCATGCCACGGATGTGGAGGCCATTTACCGGATTGCAGCGGCAAACTCCTGACCGGAGGACTCCATACCCCGGAGCGCCGTTCCGTCTAAGTACAATGTAACGTTAAACATACTGCGGGATTTTGCCCCGCGGAGGATCATTAATTAAATGCTCCGGTCCTGTTTTGAGGAAATGAGGGGCAATGGAGGAAATATGAAAACTGTAAATCTGGGCGACATGAAGGTTCCCGCAATTGCGGTGGGCTGCAGGAGGATAAACACCCTTGATAAGCCCGAGGCAGCCCGGTTTATAAAGACCGCCCTGGATCTGGGGGCTAATTTCTTTGATCATGCGGATCTTTACGGCGGCATGAAAAGTGATGCGAATTTTGCGGAATCCATCGACATGAATCCTTCTATCCGTGAAAAGATGTTCATCCAGACCAAGTGCGGCATCAGGCCCGGATTAAACGCTTTTGATCTTTCCAGGGATTATATTCTTTCATCCGTGGACGGAAGCCTCAAGCGGTTCAGAACAGACTACATCGATGTGCTGCTCATCCACCGGCTGGATGCCCTGGTGGAACCCGAGGAAGTGGCGGAAGCCTTCGGCATACTCCAGCAGACCGGAAAGGTGCGGGTCTTCGGGGTTTCCAACCTGAATCCCATGCAGATTCAGCTGCTCCAGCGTTACATAAAACAACCCCTCGTGGTGAACCAGCTCCAGTTGAGCATTGCCCACTGTTACATGATCTCCCAGGGAATTTTCAATAATATGGATATTGATGCAGCGCTGGACCGGGACGGGAGCGTTCTGGATTTCTGCAGGCTTCATGATATCACCATCCAGGCCTGGTCTCCCTTCCAGGTCGGGTACATGCAGGGTGTATTCCTGGACAATCCTGATTTCCCGGAACTCAACAAAGTGCTTGATGAAATCGCAGAGAAGTATTCCGTATCCAAAACCACCATTTCCATGGCCTGGATCCTGCGGCACCCCGCCAGAATGCAGCCTATTACGGGAACCATGAAGGTTGACCGCCTGAAGGACTGCATTAAGGCAGCGGAGATTACCCTTACCAGGGACGAATGGTACGCCATCTATATAGCCGCGGGGAACCCGCTCCCTGTAATGCCCCAGAAGAATCAGAAGATAGGTTAGCCAAAAAAGACGTACATCAAAAGTCAGTTATTTGGAACCATCGGGAGTGCTATGAAATTTTCCAAAAGGACTTTCGGCCTTCTTTCCAACGGAAAGAAGGTCCATCTTTATACGCTTAAAACCGGGGATCTGTCCCTTTCGCTTTCCACCCTGGGAGCCGCCTGGACATCCCTGAAGGTTCCTTCCCGGGCCCACGGAACAGACGATGTTCTCCTGGGTTTCAGTTCCTTTGACGGTTATGTGAACAACAACAGTTTTTTCGGGGTAACCGTAGGGCGCTATGCCAACCGCATCAGCGGCGCAAAATTTTCCCTGGGAGGGAAGGAATATTCCCTTTATAAACACAAGGGCGAAAACTCCCTCCACGGCGGCAGAATAGGTTTTTCCAGACTGCTATGGAAAGCCGATGCCTACGAAGAGCAGGACGGGGTTTTTGTACGTTTTGAGCTTATAAGTCCCGACGGGGATGAAGGATATCCCGGAAACCTCAAGGCTGCGGTAACCTACGGCATTACCAAATCAAATGCACTGGTGGCCATTTATGAGGCGAAGGTTGATACGCTCTGTCCTGTAAACCTGACCAACCACGCTTATTTTAACCTGGCCGGAGAAAGCCGGGGCATGGACGTCCTATCCGCCGAGCTTAAGCTGTACTGTTCTTCATATATTGATGTGGACGAGTCGCTCATTCCCACGGGAAAAATTCTTCCCACCGAAAACACTCCCCTGGATTTTAAAAATCCCAAGGTCCTGGGCAGGGATATTCAGGAGCTGCTCCAAACCGGTGCGGGGGGTTACGATCATTGTTTTGTTGTCGACGGGGAGCCGGGAAAACTCAGGCCCTTCGGGGAACTCCGCGAACCCTTCACCGGAAGATCCATGATGGGATTCACCACCCAGCCGGGGGTCCAGGTATACACGGGGAATATGCTCAGCTCTGTACCAGGGAAAATCGGTTCGGTTTACAAAAAAAACGGAGGCCTCTGTCTTGAAACCCAGCATTTCCCCGATTCCCCCAACCAGAGCAGTTTCCCCTCCGCAATTTTCGGCCCCGACAGGGACTACCGCGAAAAAACAGTGTTTGAGTTTGACTGGTAAAGGCCAATGGCTGCATCTAATCATCGACGCATACCCGGCAAGGATTTTTCCTCGTCTTTTTCCTTCATCTTTTAATAAGATTTGAAACTCCTGAATTAGTTTTCTTTTTTGATTCTTATTTCCAACACCAAAGGTTCCTCCCCCGTGGCAGGAACCTTTGTAATTTTGGCCGGATTATTGTTTCGAGTCACACCAGCCTTTTGTCCGGATTAATTTTATTGACATGATTACAATTCAGGTTTATAATATTTTAAGTAATTATTACATTCCAACTCTGCTCTTCAAATTGATGACGGATATACATGTTGGGATCCCCGTTCCGGCAGGGATGTCCCCTTTTTGGGGACAAGAAAAGCAATACATGGGATGGCCCGGTAAGGGCTTAACGTTTACTATATTACTATAAGGAAGGATTTATCATGGAAAAGAAAAAAATCAGAATGGGGATTGTGGGCGCCGGGCTAATTTTTAATCGCCATTATAATGGAATAAAGGCCAGCCCCGATGCGGAGCTTACGGCAATTTGTGACACAAATGAAAATTCTTTAAAAGAAAAAAGTAAACTCCTGAACATCCCGGAAAAAAACTGTTTTACCAACTATGAGGATTTATTTAATAGCGGCTTGGTCGATGCGGTAAGTATTTGCACACCGAATAATACCCATGTGCAGATTGCATTAGCAGCTTTAAAGAAGAAGATACCCTTTGCAATTGAAAAACCCGTGGGAGTAAATGACGAGGAAGTTAAAAAATTATATCAGGAAGTGACGAAACAGAAGCTTAAGCATATGGTATGTTTTACCTACCGTTTTAAATCAGCGGCGCGTTATGCAAGACACATTGTAAAAAGCGGTGTAATTGGTGACGTTCTTCATGTGTACACCGAATATATTCAGGATTACGACCTTCGTCCGGACTCACTGCCGACTTTCTGGCGCTTCCAGAAGGATGTTGCCGGAGGCGGTGTGGTTTACGATTTAGGATGCCACGTAATGGATTTAGTGACCTTCATGACCGGATTAGACTATGACAGCCTTTGCGCCACCACCGAAAACATAATTAAAAAACGCCCGGACCCGGTTACTAAAAAAGAAAGGGAAGTAACCACCGATGACTATTGCCATATGATGACGAAATTTAATTCGGGTGCTTCCGGAGTTTTTACAATCAGCAAATGCTGTATTGGCAGGAAGAACTACCAGCGCATTCAAATATATGGCACCAAGGGGGCTGTTATCTACACTTTGAATGATAAGGACCTTAAGGATACCATTGAAGTATGTATTGGGAAGCCCTATACCCAGAGTTATAATTATACTTTGCTGGACATCCCCGCGGAATTCCAATCAGAACAGATGCAGTCGTTTTTTGACATACTAAATGGCTGCGGAGATGGATTGGCCGCAGATCTGGCGGATGGTTTCCGGGCGCAGCAATTAATAACAAAGGTTACCGAATCATCCGAGACCCATAAGTGGGTAAACACCGCAGTAAAATCAGGCGGCAAAAAAGATACAAAAAAATGAACCTCCTCCATGGCAATCCGTGGGGTTTTAAATCGGACTTCCGGATAAACAACCCCGCCCTGAAGGCGGGGTATGTTGGTTCTGTAAGGTAAGGACTGTAGCGGGTTTAATGCCCCTGAACAAATGATTTGTTCAGGGGCATTAAACCCGCATGCGGACAAACGGCTCTTCTTTAGAACCGGAAGCAGCAGATATAATTAGGGCACTTCTAAAAATTGAAATTTTTAGAAGTGCCCATTATTAAGGAGATGGCGCAAAATGATAGGGTTTCCAAATGAACTGCGTACAAAGCAGGACTATCTCAATGCGGTCGATTTTGTGAAATCGACCGGGACAGACAAGACAATGATGATTGCCAAACTTGAGAGCCTCAAATCAAATACCAACATGATGGTCTTAAAAGATTCCAGTAAAAGCAAACTCCCGGAGAAACAAACCCAGGAAGATTATGTTTTAGTACCGGACCCGGACTGCGAGATGAAGCGCCTGGGCTTTACCGAAGCGGAAATTAACAGCTTAATAGGAGGGCTCAAGTAATGTTCAGGTTATTAAACGACAGTAGTCCGGCATCCATCGAAACTATACCGGAGAATGGAAATTTTAAATGTCCCGGGGATATTTTTATTGAAAAGATACTCCCCTTTTCCTATACCGAAAATAAATTAAAAATCAAAGCGGGATGTTCCATTGAATTATTTAATGGAGAAAACTGGTTCCAGATGCCGAATAAAGAGGATATTGATATTGATCCGGCGCTCAATCTGGATACAGGAAGCAGGCTTGAACCCGGTACGGATTATTCAATTTATCTCTGTTTATCCGGTCAGAATCCTCAAATTGTATGTTCAAAAAACGGGACCTTCCCAAATGGTTTCAGCGCAGGAAATTCAAGAAAAATTGGCGGCTTCCATTACGGTTCTATCCGGAAAGTAAGTGATGACGGTTTATGGGTTCCCATTGATTCCGCAGGAAATAAATTCGGGAATTCCGGGACCAAATGGCAGGACAATGTCACCCTGGGTGTTATCCCGAATTCCGTATGGGATCTTAAAAATCGTCCGAAAACCCTATTCGGCGGCCTGGTCAAGGTCGGCCAAATTTGGGTCTCCATTTACCAGGCCAGTGCAAAGTCTGCCTTTACATTTATGAATGGAACAAACCTTGTTCATGTCGCCGAAGGTGAATTACAAAGCAGATATGGCCGGCCTCCGGTTTCCGGTATTGAGGGGCTTTGCCAGTATAATTTTGTGGAATTGGCGGACCGGGCCGGAATGCGGCTTCTCTCATACCGGGAGTGGCTCGCCGCCGCATATGGGGCTCCCCAGGGTGAGGACAACGCGGATAATTACGGATGGTGCAGGACAACCAACCTCATCCGGGCCAGGACCGGATGCCGGGTCAATCCGGACACCGGCGCTTATGATCCCCAGTCCGGGATAAAACCCTATGCAATCAGCGCCAAAAACGTGGTGGATACCACCGGCAATCTATGGGAATGGCTTTCGGATTATTCAAACCGCCATGATACCGGAACCGGCACATGGACATACTATGATCAACTCGGCCCCGGTATGGGCCAGATATACGCTTGGAAAACAGACGGCTTTGTGGCCTTTGCCGCAGGCGGGCACTGGCACAGGGGAGCGTACTGCGGCCCCCGGGCTATCAACCCGGACGATCAGCCCTGGAAGGTGAACGTGCACATCGGTTCCCGCCTCGCCTGTGACGCGGTATAGGCATCATCTGATTTCAGAGATTCCGGTTTGGTTTCGGAAACCGGGAAGAGCGGTAACAATCCATTTCAAAATATTTCCGACATAGAAAAAACATAACCGATGATCCAAGAACATTACGGATCATCAGGGAAATATGGAAGCGGCCGCCGGAAAGTTGTTGAACATAATTTTTCCCGCGGTCTTTTTATTCGCCGGCGGGTTTAATACACGCTCTTTAGGGCGATTCTTTGAAGCAACAAAGAAATTGTTTTTCGTGTATGAAAACCGCATTTAATACTTACTCTACAGAACCAACATATCCCGTTACTTGCGGCGGGGTTGTTGATTCTGGTGGCGATATAGTATCAATATCAAATACTTGCTAAAGGTCTCATCTGATATTATTTATTTCTTCGAAGATCTATTCGCCCTATCGGGACTGAAAACTCCCGGTGGTTGGGGCTCCTTGTTCTGAGCCTGTCGAAGGGTCGAACCACCTGTGAAGCACAGATATTATTTGACAAACGATTTACGAAATAAATTCCAGCAATTATCCTAACCGGTCGACTCAGCTAATTAACTTACTTGATTATAAAAAACCTCTAAAAATCCATCCGGGTTTTTAGAGGTTCCCCATATGAATAATCCGCCGGATATTTTTTATTGATAATTTCCGCAGGGATACCAATTGTTTATCTGCTTTGAAGATTTTTCTAAATTCTGGGACCCATATCCTTGAACGGCATTACAAACTAATCCTCACATATAAAGCGTGCAGGCAACTTTGCGTCCTTCTTCAATCTCAATCAACGGTATTTCCTGGTTCGTACATTTTTCAGAAACATACTTGCACCGGGGCGCAAAACGGCATCCGGGTTTTGGGTTAATCGGATTGGTAACTTCACCGGTCAGTATTATCCTCTCCTTGTTTTTTCGCAGTTCAGGAAGCGGTATAGCAGAAAGCAGAGCCTGGGAATAGGGGTGAAGCTGTTTTTCAAAAAGCTTTTGCTTTGAAGCATACTCAACTACCTTTCCCATATACATGACCATAATGTTTGTGCTGATATGTTTAACCACACAAAGATTATGGGTTATAAACATATAGGCCAAGCCCTTGCTTTCCTGCAAATCCATAATAATATTTAATATCTGGGCCTGGATGGAAACATCCAGAGCTGAGACAGGTTCATCACAGACAATAAATTTTGGATCCAGGGCAAGGGCCCGGGCTATGCCAACCCGCTGACGCCTTCCCCCGTCAAGTTCATGGGGATAGGTATTGATATACCGTTTTGACAACCCAACCAAATCCATCAATTCAAGTACCTTGTTCTTAATTTCCGTATTACCCTGCAGTGTTTTTCGTACAATAATCGGCTCTGCAATTAAATCCCTGATTGAAAGCCGGGGATTTAAAGAAGAAAACGGATCCTGAAAGATCATCTGCATTTCATTATAAATAAAGTCTTTTTTCTTTCCCCTTTTATCAAAAATACTTTCCCCGTTGTATAAAACTTTACCTTCGGTGGCGCCCAAAAGTCCCAATAAAACTCTTCCCAAGGTTGACTTCCCGCAGCCTGATTCACCAACCACACCTAAAGTTTCAACAGGATTAATAGAAAGATCCACATCGTCCACCGCATGAAGCAGCCCTTTTGAAACCTTAAAATATTTTTTCAGTCCCTTTGTTTCAATAATAGGAGCAGCCATATTATTCTTCTCCCCATCCATTCTCAAATTTGTAACACTTTATTCCGTGGGTTCCATGGGTATAAAAACCAGGTTCCTTCTGGGCGCATCTATCGGTCCGGTAATTGCACCGGTCATAGAATTTACAGCCCACCGGAAGATTTTCCGGATCAGCCATATTACCCTGAATTGGGTTAAGCCGGGATACATTAGTTTTTATGTCCGGAATACATTTAAAAAGCCCCTCGGTATAGGGATGATTATGTATCTTGGCGTAAACATCTTCTATGGTTCCGCTTTCTATTATTTGTCCGCTGTAGATTACCGCTACCTTTGTACAGATATCCACCACAATACCCAGATCATGGGTAATTAACAACATGGAAGTACTGAATTCTTCCTGAAGTTTCCGCATCAGGTCCAATATTTGTGCCTGAATAGTAACATCCAATGCGGTGGTGGGCTCATCCGCCAGGATAAGTTCCGGTTCAGCTATGAGCGCCATGGCTATCCCAATACGCTGTTTCATCCCGCCGGAAAACTGAAAAGGATACTCATTCTGGCGTTCCGGCATTATACCAACCAGTTGAAACATTTTGTCTACTTTTTCCTTTTTTTCAGCGGAGCTTAAATTTTTGAAATGTAAATCAAGAACCTCCCGCAGTTGTTTACCCACGGTTTTTGTAGGATTAAGACTGGTCATAGGGTCCTGGAAAATCATGGATATTTTTTCCCCGCGGATTTTCCTGATTTCCTTTTTTGAAAGTTTGAACAGGTCTTTTCCATCATATGTAATACTGCCGGATGTTATTTCTCCCACCACGTCCGGCAGTAATCTAACTATGCTCAATGCAAGGGTCGTTTTTCCCGCGCCGGTTTCACCCACCAGCCCTACACTCTCGCCTTTTTCAAGAGAAAAATTCAGTCCATTTAACGCATGAACCACACCTTCATCGGTATTGTAATTCACGTATAAATCATTCACTTCCAGCAATTTGGACATTTACATCTACCTTTACTTCTTCATTTTTGGATCAAGCGCATCACGAAGCCCATCACCAATAAAATTAACACACATCACGGTTAAAATAATTGCGATTCCCGGAAGTATTCCCAGGTACGGATAGTACCTTATGTAAAACCGGTTATCCGCAAGCAATGTACCCCATTCGGGTGTGGGCGGGGATATTCCAAGTCCCAGAAAACCCAACGATGAAATACTTAAAATTGCAGTACCCAGTGAAATTGTCGCTGTAACAATAACCGGTCCTATTCCATTCGGAATAATATGTTTCAGAATAATACGGAATTTGCTTGTACCGCAGCATTTTGCGGCTTCCACATATTCCATATTTCTCAATGTCATAGTTGAAGAACGTACTATCCGGGAGTAACTTGGTATGTTACACACTACAAATGCAATAACCAGGTTTACAGGCCCCTCGCCTAACGCTGTAACAATTGCCATGGCAAGAAATATTGTGGGAACCGCCATAAAAATATCAACAAACCGCATCAGTATTTGATCAACCTTTCCGCCGTAGAATCCTGCTAAGGAGCCAATAAGGACTCCGAAAAGAAAAGAAAAAAAGATAACTGCCAATCCTGCAAACAGGGAAATACGCCCTCCATATATTACCCGGGCAAGAAGGTCCCTTCCAAAAAGATCGGTACCGAAAGGATGATCCAGGCTTGGACTTTGGAATCTGATCGAAATATCCTGTTTAATGGCTTTGTTGTAATCCATATAAAGCGGAGCCGTAAGAATTGCCAGGGCAATTAATCCAAGGCAGATCACCGAAAAACAGGCAAGTTTATTTTTTTTAAAACGGAATATTATCAATCCAAGCTGCGATTGACTTCTAAGTTTATCTTTTTTCTTATTTCCCATAATCGCAATACCCCTGAATTCCAAAATCCCAATATAAACTTTTACGAAATATAGCCAAGCTTAACCCTGGGATCAATAAATGCATAAATAAGATCAATAATTAGGTTTATTACCGCCACGATTATTGCAACAATAATAACAGTACCCATAACCACCGGAACGTCCCTTACCTTTACGGCATTAATTAAAAAAGAAGAAATACCAGGTATGGAAAACACCGTTTCCGATATAATAGTACCACCAAAGGCGGTGGCAAAGGTTAATCCCCAGTTCGTTACGACCGGCATTAGGGCATTCCTGATCACATGACGAAAAACAACCCTGAATTCTCCGGCGCCCTTGGAACGGGCAGTCCGTACATAATTCATGTTGATTACATCCAAAATACTCGACCGGGTCATACGAACCTGGTTGGCTATGGTACCAAGGCTCAATGCAAACGCCGGCAGTACCAGATGCTTGAGAGTACCAACCCCCATTGCGGGAAACCATTTAAGCTTCAAGGCAAAAAACATCTGCATCATAAGCCCGAACCAGAAGGTAGGCATACTGGCAAACAACAGGGCAAATATAAGGATTATCCCATCAATAGGTTTGTTCTGCCTTACCGCAGCAATGGTTCCAAAGGAAAGACCGAATACTATCGTTATTGACAGGGAACTAAAAGCCAATGCAAGGGTGTTGGGGAATCGTTCCAGAAAATCCTTCATTATAGGTTTTGAATTAAGCCATGATCTTCCTAGATCACCCTGGAACACGGACAGCATATAATTACAATATCTAACAAAAACATTTTGATCCAAACCCAATTCAAGCCGCTTGGCGGCAACCTGTTCCGGAGTAGCATCGGTGCCCAAAATCATGGAAACCGGATCGCCCGGCGCAAGGGCAAGCAGCAAATATATAAACAGAGTGATGCCTATGACCACAGGAAAAATCAACAGTATCCGCTTGATGATATATTTGAACATATCATAACCTCAAAGTAAAACCAACATTAACCACACCGCATAAAAATCAGGGGACCATTTAACCACAGCCCCCTGATACACGTAACTTAATATGTATAATCGAAGAACCGGTTTATAGGAACAGCCCTGTCGGCGGACACGTTCTTTAATCCCTTACGATAAAGAACAGTGTTTATTTCCTGGTATATAGGCATGGAGATAGCTTCATCATTGATGAAATTAACCAGCTGCCGGTATATTTCTATACGCTTTGCAGGATCCGGTTCAAGCCTTCCGGCAATGACCAGATCACTCATCGCTTTTCCATTGGGTAAAACCTGGTTCTTATTGAAGAACTGGGGATACATACTGAACATGAAATGGTTATATCCATCCATATCAAGGGATGAGGCGCCAAGGGCATGCAAACAAGCATCCCAGTTTCCTGAACTTCTGACAATATCCCAGAAGGAGGCCCTGTCCAAAGCGGTAACTTTCACATTGATGCCGATTTCCTGGAGACTTGCCTGAACAACCTGGGCGGCTTTATCAAGATTGGTATTTGCCCAGGTAACTAACCTGAATTCACGACCATCATATTTTGAGGCTTTAAGATATTCCTTTGCCTTTACCGGATCATATGAATAAGTATTGTATGTTCCTACGGTAGGTCTGCCGGTCCAGGTTTCATCACCCAGGATATCAGGGGTATTTGTTTTTCCGTAAAACACTGCCTGGTTGACCGCATCTTTATTAACACCCCACTGAACAGCCTTGCGGAAGTTTGTATCATTGCTGACCCAACTGGAGGGCAGGAAATTATACTGCATATATCCGAATTCAAAGCTTATGTTGGAACCCCACTGCACATCGGGATTATTTACATTTATCAGGCTGTCCAAAGGAAGATTCATCGCCACATCCGCATCACCGTTTTCAACAGCCAAAACTGCGGTGTTATTATCCGAAACAGTTTTTACTATGCATCTTTTAAATGCCGCTTTGCCGTTCCAATAATCATCATTCCTTTCCATAACAACTTCATTTCCGGATAAGGAACTGACAAATTTATAAGGACCGGTCCCAATCGGTTTTGCATTATATCCGTCAAAACCGCCGACCTCATCCCAATACTTTTTGCAGGAAATATAATTAACCCGGCTGCAGAGGGCATTCATAATAGCACCATAGGGCGCCTTCATGTGGAATATTAAATTCAAATCGTCAATAATTTCCACCGAATCCCAGTTAATCAGAAGGGCAATACCCAGGGTACGGGTAAACATAGTATCGAAGGTAAATTTGACATCCTCGGATGTTAATTTATAACCATTGTGGAAGTAAACATTATCCCTTAATTTTACCTTTATCTGGAGACCGTCATCACTCATCTCATAACTTTCTGCCAAATACGGTTTTACTTTTCCGCCGTCATTCCAGTCTTTATAGAAAAGCGGATCGTAAATCTGACTATATACTAAAGTGTCAGGAAGGTTGGTCATACTCAGACACAGGTTATTATAGTAAACCGGTTCTGTTGACGTCACCACAACCAGGTCTCTATCCCCTGCGGAACCTTTTGCGTCCGCATTCTTTCCTGAACACGAAGAAAAAGCCAACGACAGTACTGTTAAAACAGCAATAGAATAAAAACAAAATCTTTTCATCAATTTCCTCCTAAATTATAGTCATTTTGAGGGGCAAAGTTGCGAGTGTCATAACCACGTGACGTATTATAAACCTGAACTGTAATCATGTCAACAAAATTAATCCCGCCGAAAGGGCGGCGCATTTCAACACAAAATCCAGTTCAATTTACAATGTTCTGTCTGTTTGGTTATTCCGCGTTCCCCTGGGTTTTATTCATCATCAGGGAAAGTACCGTTTTATCCAGGGGGATCATCCCTTCATGGGAGATTTTCTGAACCGCCAGCAGAGTTTCATCCAGGGTATAATCCAGGATACCCTCGGCGGCGGGGACGGAACTGCCGGCCATGGCAAGTTTTACCGCTAAAGCCGCGGCTTCCACGCAGGAGTAGATCTTCAGGGCACAGCTTCCCTTGGCGCCGTCACAGAGCAGACCGATAAGGTTTGCTATCATGATGTTTATGCAGTGTTCCGTTTTGGTATAGGTTCCGCCCAGAAGGCTGATATACCCCGCTGCGGTACCAATGGCTGCGGTAAATGCGCCGCAAAGGGCGGATAACCGGTCCTTCCGGGAGGTCATCATCAGGGCGGTGAGATGGGCCAGGCAGAGAGCCCGGGCGGTTTCTTCCCGGCTGCGGCCCAGCCCTTCCGCCATAACCAATACCGGCACCGAGACGGTGATTCCCTGGTTTCCGCTGCCTGAATTGATCACCACCGGCATGGGGCAGCCCGCCATCCGCGCATCCGAGGCGGCCGCAGCCACCGAAGCCCCCTGCCTAAAGAGATAATCTACTATAGGACTGGCATCCCCATAGGATTCCAGGGTGATTTTTCCGACACGAATACCGTATCCGGCTTCCATTGAATATTGGGCCAGTTCCAGATTGGTCTTTGCGCCGTCCACAAGAAAATCAATGTCTTCCAGGGGCACCCTGGCAGCAAAGTCATAAATAAGGGGTAAATCAAGCTGCGGACCTGAAGCAGCCGGAGCTTCAACCGGGAATGTTTCTTTTTTTTCAAACTCCGACGCTTCCAGGACTTCCGCATGGGAGTGCTCATGAAGGATCCGGGCGGCTATTCGCCGGGTTCCCGCATCAAGCCGGACCTCAACGAATACGGGAGGCGCCCCTTCCACCAATTCCAATTCCATTTTACCCGAATCGAGGTATTCCCGGGCCCGCTGCTCCACCCCGGGCTCTATACCGGAAAGAATATTGAGCCCCCTGGAGGTCTCCCCTCCGGCAATACCCAGGGCTACCGCGGCCCGGATACCCTTTAAATCGGTATGGGGAATTCCCGCATGCATGGCGTTTTTAATGATCTCCCGGCTTGCACGGATAAGAACCCGGGTTGGTTCTTCTCCCAGGGCAGAACGGGCGGTTGCCCCGGCTAGGGCTGCCGCCGCGGGTTCGGTGCACCCCATAGCCACCACCAGCTCCTTTTTCAGTAAAGTAATAAAGGGGGATTCCCCGTTTTTATCGGTATTCATGAAGATTAGCTACCCCCTTTACAAATCATATTTTTGGTAATACTATCAATTCAATATTATGTACTTAAAATCATCATATGTTTGTGTAATGATTACTAATCATACCAGTGGTAAGATTTATTGTCAAGTTAATTTTTGTAAAATTTGAGGAAGGGTTATCCTGAAATGGCGGATCTATTTAACAATTGGATTTTTTGTCAGGCCAAAGGCTAACTTCAAGGGGGGATTATGAGACAAGATACCTTAAAAAGACAAACCTATAACCGTATTCTGGAAGAAATAGTCAATAAAAAGTATCCGGTGGATTATATATTAAAAGAAAAAGAACTGGCGGAGAAATTCGGGATAAGCAAAGCCCCTGTACGGGAAGCCCTGATTGAATTGAGCATGGAGAATATCGTAAAAAGTATCCCCCGGGCAGGGTATAGGATTGTGCATTTTACCGAAAAGGACATTTCGGAAGCCACTGATCTGAGGCTTATGCTGGAATTGCCCGTTTTGGACACTATTATCAATGCTATCAGCCGGGAAACCCTTCGGGAGCTGAAGACCCAGGAAGAAAAAGTCAGTAATTCCAAGATCAATACGCTGGTTCCCCTGGATACCTGGTGGAATGACAATATCGGTTTTCACGTGGCGCTCAATGCGGTGGCGGGCAACAATCTGCTTACATCCACTTTGGAAACCGTGCTGCACCGTCTTTGGCGGGCCGTTGCCCAGCTTTTCTGGAGCGGGGATCCCCAGGACTACTTCAAATATGAACCTAACACCCATGTATCCCTGATCAGTGCAATAGAAGCAAAGGACAGCAAAAAAGCACGGGCTATCCTTTTCGATGATATACTATCCATCCGGGAACTTTTTACATACCAGCCTGCGCACCGGAAAGCCTTCAAAATGCGGGAGGGTTCTGAATAGAACCTGTTTATCTATCGGTCTATGGAAGTATTCACAGTATATATTCCGACCTTCCGGGAATCCCATAGGGAACTTCCGGAAACCCAGCTTTTTAGAAGTTCCCTTCAGTACTTGCAACCTTATCAAATCTTCCAATATGGTTTATTATTTTATTGAATAACATCTCCCAAACTGGAAGGAATAGTATATGGGTATTATTAAAGCTGCGGTTGGTTCAATTGGCGGAACCCTGGCTGATCAATGGAAGGAAGTAATCAAGGCTGATTCCATGACCAATGCCACCCTTATTACCAAGGGTATTGCCTATAGAAAAAATGATAAACGGAACAGCAATACGAAGGGAAGCGACGGGGTAATCACCGACGGTTCAATTATCCATGTGGAAGAAAATCAGTTTATGCTTATGACCGACGGCGGTAAAATCATAGACTACAGCGCCGAACCGGGATATTTCACCGTCAATACGGGAACCGCCCCTTCCCTTTTCAACGGCCAGGCGGATGACGCTATCCGGGATGCTTTCTACCGTTTCCAGTTCGGCGGGATTTCCCCGAAATCCATGCAGGTCTATTTTGTGAATACCCAGGAAATCCGGGATGTTCCCTTTGGTACCCAAAGTCCGGTAAATTATTTTGATAATTTCTACAATGCCGAGCTCAGCCTGAGGGCAAACGGTTATTACAGTATCCGGATCGTCAATCCCCTGCTCTTTTATGTGGAAATGGCTCCCAAAGATGGGACTCCTCTGCTTATAAAGGATCTGCAAAGGATCTGCCTTTCGGAATTCCTCACCTGTTTCCAGACCGCCATCGGACAGATGTCCGTTAAGGGAGAACGGATTTCCCACATAGCCGCAAAAAGCACCGAACTTGCCAAATTAATGTCCACCATCCTTGATGAAGACTGGACAAAGCGCCGGGGAATGCTTATTGAATCCGTGGGGATCAACAGCATTACCTATGATGATGCTTCCCAGAAACTGATCAACATGAGGAACCAGGGTGCCATGCTGGGGGATGCTTCCATACGGAACGGTTATGTCCAGGGGGCGGTTGCCCGGGGCATAGAATCTGCGGGGTCCAATCCCGCCGGAGCCGGGGCTGCCTTTATGGGTATAAATATGGGAATGAACCAGGCAGGATCCTTTGTTGCCGCCGCAGGGGAAACGAACAAACAGGCTCCTGCCCAGAACGGGACTTCCGCTTCCTGGACCTGTCCTGAATGCAATACCGCCGCGAGCGGAAATTTCTGTCCCAACTGCGGAGCAAAAAAACCTGCATCATCCTTCTGCGGTGAATGCGGAAGTAAGGTTGCCCCGGGATCTAAATTCTGTCCCGGCTGCGGAAACAAATTAGCCTAAGGAAACACTGATTGGTGCCCAGAGAGCATTAATCAGTGTATTTTGTAATGCAGGCAATTCTTTGTACAGCAAAAGAATTGCGAAAGGAACCGCTGATTGGTCGCATGCTGCAACCGGTTTAATCAGCGGTTCCCTAAGGTACTTTTGATAAATTGAAGTACATCTAAAAACTTCAGTTTTTAGATGTTCCCCCTGGTTATTATTCAAGTAGCTCTTAAACATGCCTTCATTTTGAGAAAAGGATATTCCTATGGAAACAGCGATAAACTATAAATGCCCGAACTGTGCGGCCGCCCTGGCATTTGAGATTTCAACCCAGAAATGGGACTGCCATTTCTGCAACTCATCCTTCAGTGAACAGGAACTTCCCCGGATAAGCGCCCAGAAAGGGGAAGAACAAATCGAAAAATCCGAATGGTCACCGGAAGCCTTCACCGAGAACAACATGCTGGCCTTTATCTGCCCAAGCTGCGGAGGCAGGGTGCTTTCGGATAAAAACACCGCGGCTACTTTCTGTGTATACTGCCACAACCCCACGGTACTGGCTGCCCAGCTTCAGGGGGAGTATAAACCAGCCCGGCTGATCCCCTTCCAAAAAACCAGGGAAGAAGCCGTGGCTGCTTTACAGAAACACTGCAGAGGTCCTTTCATACCAAAGATCTTTAAGGAATATGCGGAACGGGGGGAAATGACCGGCCTGTATGTCCCCTACTGGCTTTTCAGCGCCGATGCGGATTCCGCACTTTCAGGGAATGCTGAAAAAATATCCCACTGGAGTGATGATGACTACCGGTATACAAAAACAGATTATTACCGTGTTGAAAGAAATGCTATTATACCTTTCAATTACGTTCCTGCGGATGCATCCGAACGGCTGGATGACAAACTGATGGAAGGCATGGAACCCTTCGACTATTCCCAGCTCAAGGATTTTTCCATGGAATATCTTTCCGGCCACTTTGCAGAAAATTTTGATGTGGATGCGGCCCGTTCTTCAAAACGTTTTGAAGAACGGATAGATAAGGCGATATCCGAAGTGTTAATGGAATCTATTTCCGGCTATAATTCCCGGAGCGGTATCTCCATCACCCGCGAGTTCCTCAACAGGGCAACGCTCTATGTGATGCTGCCGGTATGGATTATCATGGTGAAATACAACGACCGGATCCATGCATTTGCCATGAACGGACAGACCGGAAAAATTGCAGGACGGCTCCCCTTCTCCTGGAAAAGAATCTTCGCCTGGTTTGGAACTTTGGCGGGCATCTTCAGCTTAGTATTCCTCCTGGGAGGGCTGATACTATGAAAACCAAATCGTATATGAAAAGAAATCTTATTGCATGTGTTATATTGCTTAGCCTTTCCCAAATTATCCCGGCCCAACCGCTGCCGGGAAAAGTGTATGATGATGCGGAACTATTTACTCCAACCCAGATAGAAACACTGAATAAAAACGCCCAAGCCCTGGTCAATGAAATAAAGGTGGACCTGATCATTGTCACCACCTATTTCACAGAATCAAAAAGTTCCATGGAATATGCGGATGATTATTTTGATTATCACGGTTTTGGAATTGGCCCAAGCCGGGACGGGATGCTGATGCTGATCAATATGGATACCCGGGAAGTCTGGATTTCCACCCATTCCCTGGCGCTGGATTATTTTAAAGATTCGGATATTGAATCCCTGCTGGATAACATATTTGTCCCGCTGAAAGAAAGAAACTATTTTGGTGCAGCCCAGGAATTCCTGAACAATGCAGCCCAGCACATCAGAATAAAAAAAGCCGCCGAAGGTCCCGCCACTGTCACAGTACTTGAACCCCAGATAAAAATCTCGGACTATGCTGGTCTTTTGAATGAACCCCGGAAAACGGAGTTGTCTGTCAAAGCCCGGCAAATCGCCGATACCTACGGGGTGGACTGTATCATCCTTACCCTTAACAGTACGGGCGGTAAAAGCATGACAGCCTTTGCGGAGGATATTTTTCTGGACAGCGGATACGGACTCGGTCAAAACAAAGATGGAATACTGCTTCTAATAAAAATGCAGGACGACGGAAACTTTAATCTGGAAATTTTTACCAATGGATCCGCCCATACATATATTAATGATCAGGAAGTTGATAATCTGCTCAGGACCATTGGAACAAGGATGGAACAAAAGGATTATTTTGCCGCCGGTACATCATTTATCGACTACACCTACACAAAGGTCCGGCATTACCGGGCCAAGGGCCTGGAACGCCTGCTGATGCGTCTTACCCCGGAACTAATCGGAAAATCCCTACTGTTCGGGTGCGGTTTGGCCTTCCTGGTTGTACTGATTATGTATATTGCCCAGCGGAGACGGCTCCCTAGGGCACCCCGGGCGCAGACTTATATGAACAGGAACGGAACCAATTTCACCCTTAAGAACGACACCTTCCTGCGGACCCATACTTCAAGGCAGGCGATCCCCAAAAGTGATGATTCATCATCCCCGGGTTCCTCATCGGGAAGCGGACGGAGCAGCGGCGGCGGCTCCTATTCATCGGGAACTTCGTCCCATCGTTCCTCCAGCGGAAGCACCCATGGCGGCGGCGGCCGGAGTTTCTGATATACGGGTGTGCCGAAAATCACAAACCTTCTGCACGCTTTCGCGTGCGAGGCAGAGCGCGCGGGGCAGCGAGGTTTGTTGGTTCTGTAAGGTATGGATGTTATGTGGATTTAATACCCATACAATTTTGATTTACAAGATTTTTAGAACGCCCCAGAGCCTCGCACGCGGGAGCGTGCAGAAGGTATTAAACCCACTTGCGAATAAATCATCCCCCGGAACACATGAAATTCCTAATCTCTGTGCTGGATGAAAAATGCCCGCAGGTTTATACTGATACCGTATCAAAAGCAGGAGGCTGCACATGAACAAATGTAAAATTACCGCCTTAAAAAGAACCTTCGATGCGGAATTAGCAGAAGAGTATGGAACAAAAAATCCTGGCAAGTGTCCCATGCACAGGGAAGGCCAGGAATTTTATGCGGGCCATGAAAAACCCGGAGGTTTCTGTGATGAAGCATGGAAAGCCATATATCAATATGCCTTTACTTTAGCCCATGGCAGCGGGGTGTTCTACTACGGCGATTGGATCGAAAAGCCCGGGGTTGGCATATGCAGCTGCAACGACGGCCTGCGCCCGGTGATATTCAAAATTGAAAGAACCAATGAAGAATCCCGGATCAACTATACTCCTGAGGCTTTTTCAAAATGTCAAATTTTGAAAAAGCAACCTTAGATGTAAGTGCAGAAAGAATACTATTTTATTTATGGGTAAGGAAATAGCATTCTTTCTGCAAAAGCCTTTTTCAAAACTAATCGAGTTTTGTAAAAGGCTCTCCTAATAAGGATTAAGGGCAGCAGCATACTGCCCGGGGTTATCAATCTATGGACTGGTTAATCAGATATGGCTGGTATTTTCTTATCAGTACAATAGCGGGAGAGATCATTGTTCCTTTTATCCTTGCCCTATTCTATACAAGATACAGCCACAGCACTATGGTATTGAGTTCCCTGGGGAGCGTGCAGAGTCCGGTAAGGATAATATATAACATATGGCTGCTGATAGCGGGCCTGATGTTTTCAGCATCCATTCCGTCACTCTACACAACATACCGGGGAGTTTCCCCCGGACTGGCCGTTCTCTCCGCCGGGTGTGTCGCTGCCTTTGCCCTGGGGGCCTGTATATGCAGCGGTTTTTTTAGTGTAAATGAACATAAGGACGTGCAGACTACTGCATCCAGGATACATGGGGCAGCATCGGCTGTTGGGTTTATGCTTCTGCTGCCGGTTCCGCTTTTTCTTTCGATTCTTTCATACCGGTCGGACAATAAACTAGCCGGAACTGTTTCATTGCTTTCCTTTGTTCTTGCCTTCGCCTGTTTTGTGTTTTTCATCATGGCCGACAAGGTCCGGTTTCAAAACACGGTGATTGCCAGGGAAGGTTTATGGCAAAGGTTAAATTTGCTGTTTATGTACCTGCCTTTAGGTTTTGCTGCCCTGACACATATGTAAGCATGATATTAGTTATCAATTAATCGGAACACCGCATACGAATCATCGACGTCGTACATAACCAGTGTATCCTTTATCTTATGGTTCAGAGGAAGGGCCTTTTCTCCCAGGAAATTAATTCATTTTTTATCTCTAATGCATTTTGCTTTAAGAGCTTCCCTCATCTTCCCTGCAACCCTCCGGCTGACCTCCCTTGGATGGTTAACCATTAACATATGATCGTTGAAATGAAATTCAACCAATTCTTTCCAGGGAGCCTTCAGTTCATCAAATACCTTATATGTATATTCCCTGGTAAAGAGCGCATCCCCGGAATCGGCAATTACATAGACCGGGCAGAGGATGCTTCCGTCGGTGATTCCGGGGAAAACAGTGGTAAAAAGACTTGACAAAAAACAGAGAGGATACAGGGAAAGGCAAAGCGGATCCGATGCGACCTTTTCCCAAAGTGAAGGGTTTCTGCTTATCCGTTTTCTTTCAAGATAGAACCCCAGAGGCAGCTTGAGGTCCGGAATAATTTTACCGCAGAATTTGAAGAATCCCTGAACAGGTTTATAGATATGCCGAAGCCATTTCGGGAAACGGGATATGGTAATGGAATCCGGCAGTTCAGCCAGCATCATGTTATGTGGAAACGCTGCGGCAATCCTGGGTTCTTCCGAAGCCAAGGCAGCAGTTACCACCCCGCCCTGGCTGGATCCCATGGCAATTACCGGAAGCCCATAACGTTCAAGGGCAAAGCCGACCGCATCTTTCCCGTTCTGTACCAAATCGTTGATTGTAAACCGATCTTTATTCCGGGGACTTTTCCCGTGCCCCACAGGATGTACGCCTACTACGTGGAATCCCTCCGCTGCAAAACAATGAAGTAAGTCCTTATAAAAAAGAGGATGTACCATGGTGGCGGGCATAAACACGATTACCCCTTCCGCATGGTCCGCTTCCCAGAGGGAAAGCACAATCTCCGTGCCTGAGGAAGGAATGGAAACTTCATTATATACAGCCATGAACTTCACCTCTTCTTATGTTATTCAGTAAGTCCTTTTCTTTCTGCAGAAAGAAGCAGGATTGTTGATGCCGCAAAAAATATAATGAACATGATATTGAAATAACCCCCGGAAATAACAATTCGGAAAGGCTGGGGCAGCATATTCCGGGGAAGCCAAATAAGAACCGCCGGAGTAAGAAGTACGAACCAGCGGGGATAATAGGTTCTCTTTGTTAAGATCATTACGGTAAGTACAAGCATAACCATTGCTACCACAGCAATCATACCGTAAAGCATGAGTTCCACATAGGGAGCCATATTCTCTGCGGCATGTATGCCTCCACCGGCTACCGCCAGGGCTAATGAGCCGAATTGGGCATGGTATGCTCCGCCGATGAAATAAGAAAGCCCCAGGGCACCGATCATTATCCTGGCAAACCTCGAATGGGTTGGTTTTATGGCATAGTATAGCTGGACAAATCCAATACAGTACACAAACGCGGCCACCGGTCCAAGGAATCCCCCAAGCATTATCCGGAATGCAGGCAAGGCCGCCATAATCCGGACATATTCCATGAGGCCTCCGGCTGGGTTGTATTCCCCGGGGGTAAAATACAACAGCATATCCCCGGAAAACATAAGAAACGCCCCGGCCACTCCGAATAATCCTGTGAATAAAATTTTGCGGCGCATCAGCCAGCCTCCTTCATATAATTCTGCAGCAGAAAACAATTCGTGTCCGGTTTTATTAGTTTACCGACCAGCCGAGGCTTTCCTGCTGGATTGAAAACAATTTCCGGTACAAACCATCCCGCCGGGATAGTTCAGTATGGGTCCCCTCTTCTGCCAGCCGCCCTTTATCCAGAACAATGATTTTATCTGCCCCGGTAATAGTACGCAGGCGGTGGGCAATAACAATAACTGTTTTTCCTTTAATTAAAGCGGAAATTGCCTGCTGGATCAATGCTTCATTTTCAGGATCCAAGGATGCGGTGGCCTCATCCAGAAGCACAACGGGTGCATCCTTGAGTAAAGCCCGGGCAATGGAAAGTCTCTGCCGCTCACCACCTGAAAGGGTTGATCCATTTTCTCCCAGAAACGTATCGTAGCCGCCGGGCAGTTTCTGTACAAATTCATCACAGCGGGCAGCCTTGGCAGCAGCCAGTACTTCCTCCCGGGAGGCATCCATGTTGCCAATACGGATATTGTTGTAAATTGTATCATTAAAAAGGATCACATCCTGGAATACAAAGGACATGTAACCCATTAGCTGTTCCGGGTCAATGGTCTTTACATCCAACCCACCAACCAATACCCTGCCTTTATTTACATCCCAAAAACGGGCAATAAGCCGAGACAGGGTACTCTTGCCGCTTCCGGATGGACCTACCAGGGCGGTGATACCCCCTGCAGGAATCATCACATTCATATCGTTGATGGTCTTTTCTCCATCATCATTATAATGAAAATCCACATGGTCAAAATGGATGTTGAAATTATCAATCTCCGCATTGGCATTACCATCCATGGGCTGAAAATTCATCAGAGCCCGCATCCGGTTAATTGCAATCTGAAAATAAAACAACTCCGGCAGCAATGTCAGTTCCACCAGAACCGGACCATAGATACGAACCACTATAAGGATAAACATCAGCATTGGAATAAAGGCAAGTTGTCCCCCGGCAAGAAGGCTTGTTCCCAGGAACACCGTAAGCCCAATACCTGCCTGCAGTACCATCTGGGCGCCGGTTATAAAAATACCAGTACCAAACTCCATTGTAATGGCAAGCCGTTTCATTGTCCGCAGGGCATTTTCCAGGGCAGAGAATTTTTCACCGTCCATGTTACACGCCCGGACAACCTTAATCCCTTCAATATATTCCTGTACCTGCCCCGAGGCGGCTAGTTTTGCATCCATATGTTTTTGATGCAGTTTTCCATATATTCTGCGGCTGAATACCACAATAAAAAATGCCAGGGGTACGGTAATAAACATGGCCAATGCCATACGCCAGTCGAAGAAGGCCATCATGATACAGATCACGGTAATGGAAATGGCATTGGCGAAAAGCTGGGGAACAATATGACTAAGGGTATGTTCGTTGGTGGAAACATCGTCCATGAGATTGGTGGTCAGTTCCGACAGGTCTTTTGAATTGAAGAGGCTCATAGGCAGTTTTCGGATATGCTCCGCCAGAGTGATCCGGGAATTTTCACTCTGGGTATAGGAGGTGACATAGGTTTTTTTATAATCGTTTTTGTTGCAGATAAACACCAGGACCGCCGCGGCGATCCCCGCCACAAACAGTCCCCACATTTTTTGCCAGGAAATTTCCACGCCAATTAAGGGCTTTATGATTTCCATAATCATCTGAATTACAACTATAAACGGAAGCATCATGGAAAAATTCGTGAGGGTACAGGCTGCAATGGCCTTCTTTAAATCCTTGTACCCCCTATCGGTCAGCATGAACATGGATTGCAGTTTAGGCATAAGATACCGCCTCCTTTTTTTCCGCAATGGTCCAGTGGGCGGTTTCGATATAGGTATGCCACATGGCATTGTACTTTCTTCCCCGCTTCAGCAGTTCGTCATGGGTACCTTGTTCCACAACTTTTCCTCCATCCACTACGATGATGGTATTGGCACTGCGGATGGTGGAAAGCCGGTGGGCAATCATGATGACCGTCTTATTTTTCATGAGGGTCTCAAAGGCTTTCTGAATCAGGTGCTCGTTTTCCGGATCCGCAAAGGCGGTAGCCTCATCCAGCACCACAATGGGCGCATCCCTGACAATAGCCCGGGCAATAGCAATCCGCTGCCGTTCCCCCCCGGAAAGGTGGATACCCCGGGTTCCGATCAATGTCTGATACCCCTTAGGAAGCTTCATGATGAACTCATGACACTGGGCAGCCTTGGCCGCCGCAATAACCTGGTCATCGGCAGCACTTTGGCATCCCATGCGGATATTGTCCATAACACTTTGTTTAAATAAAAACACGTCCTGGAATACAAAACTCACCTGGTCCATCAAGTAGTGGATGTTCATATTCCGCACATCCGTACCGCCGATATAAATTTCACCGCTGCTCACATCAAAGAAACGGGGAATCAGGTGGGCAATGGTACTCTTGCCTCCTCCGGATGGTCCGACAATCGCCGTGATCTCCCCTTGTCTTGCCTGGAATGATACACCCGAAAGAGCTTCCGTTTCCTTATCCCTGTCATAGGAGAAGGAGACGTTCCTGAATTCCACATCATAAATACTTGCTGTCCCAGGGTATGCTGGTTGGGGGAGCTCCGGTTCCGCAAGGACCTTGTCCATTGCCTCCACTCCGCCGATAATCCGCATTGCATTTCCGTTGACGTACATGATCTTCATTAAAATGCTTGCCACGGACTGAACGAAGATCAGGTAGAATATCAGGGTACTGGCAAACCCGGCATAATCCGCAGTACCCATACCTACAAAAATGGCAACCGGTACAATAAACAGATAAATGTTGTTTACCAGGGTGGTGAAACCCGAAAAGGAATTTTCCCAGCTCAGGGTGTAGGGGATGACCATGGCGGTGTATGCCTTGATGGTGTCATAGAGCCGCCGGAAAGAATACACTGTCTGCTTGAAGGCTTTAACAACGGATATGCCACGGATATACTCCACCGAAGCATTGTTCATGTCTTCGATGGACCGCTGGTACTTTGCCATCATTGCCCTGGATCCTTCATTTCCATACATAGAGAATTGAATCACAAAAGCAAGGATAACCCCACCCATAGCTGCAAGGCCAAAGCGCCAGTCCACACTCATCAAAATGATGATCATCACCACCGGTGCAACAAAAGCGGCTACCAGGTCGGGGAGCTGGTGGGCGATGAACCCCTCAACCTTCTCGATATTTTCGTCCATGATTTTACGGAGCTTGCCGCTTCCTATCATTACATGAAATCCCAAAGGAACCTTCGCCAGATGGGTAGCAAAATTCACCTTCAGTTCATACAGTGTTCCAAAGGCTGCGAGATGGGAAAAGCACAGGGCCCCAAAGTACAGTAGGATGTTACCCACCACACCAGCAAAGGCAAACCAACCGTACCGGATGATTATACCGCTGTTCAGACCTGCCATATCCGGCAGGGCACCCAGGATTTCCCTCACGATAAGGTAAATAGCGATATATGGCACAAAGCTAGCAATAGAAGCCAGTGCCGAGAGAATCAGGGAGCTGACCATTAAAGGTTTTTTTGTGGCGGCCAGTTCCAGGAGCCGGGCGGTTCCGGTTTTTTGTTTCTGTTTTGACACAGCGTCCCTCCATATGATTTTTTTGTTAGTATTAACTAACTTTAAGTTACTATTAAGCCAGAAAAAAATAACTAAATAGTGATGTTCCCGCATCAAAAATGGGGAATTATTGATTATTCATAACTAACAATAACGGTGTTATCATATGCAACACAAAATGTTATGTCAAGCTTACATTTTATGTATCCTACGTACAAAGGACAATTTAATCGTTAAAACTTTTATCCAACTGACCGCATCTGACATTTGGTACCGCCTTTTTACTGTTCAATTATTAGACGGGGTTCGATTATTTTTATGCCAAATCAGGAAAAATGTATCCTTTTGTACTGGACAATAATAGATATTAATGATAATAATAACTATTATCATTAAGAGGCACGTATGAAGCATTCCAGGCAAAGTAAAAAAAGAAACGCTATTTATGATGTTTTAAGTTCCGCTAAAAGCCATCCCACGGCGGAGTGGATCTATGAGCAGCTCAAGGGAGATATGCCGGATTTAAGCCTTGGAACGGTATACAGAAACCTGGTGCTTTTTAAGCAGGAGGGCCTGGCGGTGGGTGTAGCCACGGTAAACGGCAGAGAACGGTTTGATGCCTGCACAGCCCCCCACGCCCATTTTATCTGCCGGGTATGCGGGAATGTTATTGACCTGGAAGGAATACCCATGCCGGAGTTTCCCCGGCTGGATATGGAAATCGAAACAAGCCAGGTCAATTTTCATGGAATCTGCTCCGAATGTGCCCCAGGCCAAAGGAGTTAACATAAGGAACTTCTAAAAATCCGGCCAATTTTTTAGGGGTTCCCCATATTCATCTACTGTTTAAGGAGGGAAAAGTGAAACAGTTTATTTGTTCGATTTGCGGTTATGTGTATGAGGGGGACCAGCCCCCGGCTAATTGTCCCCAGTGTAAAGCCCCTGCGGAAAAATTCAGGGAACAGACCGGGAATAAATCCTGGGCAGCGGAACATGTGGTTGGCGTTGCCAAGGGAGTTCCCCAGGATATTCTGGAAGGTCTGCGGATGAACTTCCAGGGAGAATGCACCGAGGTAGGTATGTACCTGGCCATGTCCCGGGTAGCCCACCGGGAAGGATATCCGGAAATCGGCATGTACTGGGAAAAGGCCGCCTGGGAAGAAGCGGAACACGCCGCAAAGTTTGCCGAACTTCTGGGTGAAGTAATTACCGACAGCACCAGAAAAAATCTGGAAATGCGGGTTGATGCGGAAAATGGCGCAACCCTGGGCAAGGTCGAACTGGCTAAACGGGCCAAGGAAGAAGGCATGGATGCTATCCATGATACGGTCCATGAAATGGCCCGGGACGAAGCCCGGCATGGCAAGGCTTTTGAGGGTCTGCTAAAACGGTATTTTAAATAGTCACCGCTGTACCGCAGCGGAAATATATAAAAACAGGCCGGCAGATTGCCGGCCTGTTTTTGCTGCCAGGTTGTTACCCATGAGTAATTTGGAAAAACACATAACCCTGTAATATGATCTTATGAGAAGCTTTAACGCTCCTTTAATTTCCGAGGAAAAACTCTAAAAATTTCGGTTTTTAGAGTTTTATTATATATGTCAAAGTTAATGATGAACCCCAAGGCAGAGCCTCGGGATATCTTCGTTGTACGTGTATTAAACCCGCCGTCAAATCAAAAACATCATTTTGATGGTTTCCAGAATTGGGGATGAAAAATAAATAGACGGGGGAATCCTGCCGGTAAAAAGCTGGTTTCCGGATTACCCGGTAATCTTCCGGTTTTTTTCCTTAATGGCTTTTTTCCTTTCCATAGGAAGGAATGTGGCATCGATATTTTTATCCACCAGCCGCAGTATTTCATCCTTCGTAAATATGTGATTCTTGAATAAGAGCATATACTCATCCATAAGGGTGGTGGAAAACAGTGTGGGATCATCCGAATTTATAGTAACATACATATTTTTTTCGAAGAATTTTTTTACGGGATGTTCCTCAATGGTTGAAGCATATTTCCGGGTAAAGAGGTTGCTGGTGGGACAAATTTCCAGGGGAATCCGGGTCTCCGCCAGGCGGTCCATCAATTTTTCATCTTTTATTGCACTTATACCATGGCCGATCCGTTCGGTTTTTAAACACTCAATTGCATCCCATACCGATTCGGGACCCACGTCCTCTCCGGCATGGGCCACCACATGCAGGCCGTTGGCCTTGGCTTTTTCAAAAACCTTGGTAAAATCCCTTGCCGGTCCATCCTTTTCGGAACCGCCTAAACCAATGCCAATCACCGGGGCTGTTTTGTGTTTAAGCACCAGGTCAAGGTTATGCATGGCATTTTCGAGACCAAAGGTCCGGGAAACATCCACCAGGAACTTAACTTCCGAATGGTATTTGTCCTGGAGCAACCGGCTTCCTTCGGTGAGGATTTCCATCATCAAATTATAATCCAGACCCATTTTCAGGAACTTTGACGGGGCAAAGAAAATTTCCGCATAGACAATGTTATTTTCTTTTAAATACTTCCCCGCATCACGGATCAGCAATTTAATATCATCTTCTGTTTTAAAACTGTTCTGAATAATATTTATATACAGATCCAGAAATTGATCCAGGTTTTTCACGTCGAATTTATTTTTTATATCTTCTTTGGTTTTAATACCATTGTATTGAAGATTATTTTTCTTCATTAATTCCCAGATTGTCTCCGCCGTGACAATTCCTTCCAGGTGAAGGTGGATTTCTGTTTTATCCATGCTGAGGAGAACATTTTGTAAATCTTCCGCTTTTTTTACAAAATCTTCATTTGCCATATTTTTATTCTCCAACCCAAACATTTAAGGGGACAGCACTAAACCTGATGGGATTCTGCAGTCTTCCCTGGGGCGGTTCCCAATCTGTTCCAAGCTTCATACGAAACTTGAAAAATCAAAGAACCATCCAGATTATCATATATTTATATATCTATAATAAAATATATTATACTCCCAATACAGTACATATATACCCATAAAAAATGAAATCCCCTGGGCTTACGTTTTAATGGTATATACCCAATTTACAATATATTCCTTTTTAGTGCATATAACTTGTTGTATAAGAAAAATTTAGCAATTTTTTCGCTTTCCTCCAAAAATCCGGACTTTCGAATAAAAATTATACCAATGACCGCCGGATTGCTCAATACCATCGATTGTTTCAATTAAATAACTATATAACACATTACGAATTATTGCATCATAAATTAGAGGCTTTTTCAAAATGTCAAATTTTGAAAAAGCAACCTTAGATTTAGGGGAAAAACCGGCTTTTTGACGGTTTTTCTGAAGCTTTTTTCAAAACTAACCGAGTTTTGAAAAAAGCTCATTATTATAAGGATATTTTATTCGCGGATGGGTTTAATACCCTGCACTTTAGGGCGATTCTTTGAAACAACAAAGAAATTGTTGTGCGTGTATGAAACCCGCATATAATCCGTACCTTACAGAACCAACATTCCCCGCTGCGTGCGGCGGGGAATGCTGATTTATAGAATTATTGATAATATGTGTATTCCCCACGATTTCACCCCAAAAAATGAGGATCACCCCCGGAATTTTTTAATATATCGATAAAACCGTTAAAGAATTGGCACTGTCCAGGATACATGGTATGATCTGCCCGAGGAAACACCGGAATGGACAGCCCAGGGATACAGAAAAAGAACTATTTTACTATTTTAAAGAGCCAATTCTCAATTAAAGGAATATACCGGCCCGAGGCCAGGGTATCCCGGTTTCTCAGTATCCTTCTCCTTACCGGAATTTCCTATGGTTTATACCGGGGAATACAGGATAATTACCTGGCGGAAATGGTCCATATATCGGAATTTGAGCGGGGTATTGTGGAATTTTTCCGGGAATTGCCGGGACTCCTAGTGGTGTTTATCCTGGCCTGGATGTACCGGTTCTCGGAAAATAAAATTTTTAAAATCGGCACCGCCATCATGACCGCAGGGATGGCGGGGCTCCTGGTTATGTGGAGCGGAAAAATTGTGGTGGTTATCTGTATGGTAATTTACAGTACCGGTGAACATATCATTATGCCGGTGAAAAGTACCATCTCCATGGATTTAGCCGAAAAAAATAAAGGCGGAGCCTCCCTGGGTATAAGCAGCGGTATCAGCCATCTGGGAAACATCGCCGGATATATTGGGGTAACCCTGGTATTTTTCATCTTTTCCTGCTTCGGATTTGCCCGGAAAAGTCTGGTTCCCTTTAAAACGGTTCTTGCTCTGGCCACGGCCCTGATGATAGGATCCCTTTTGGTAACCCTGGCTTTAAAGGAATCCCATGTAAAGGTAAAACGCAAACGGTTTTATTTTGATAAAAAATTCGGCAAATACTACATGCTGGAAGTTTTTTACGGTGCCCGGAAACAGATATTCCTGACCTTTGCGCCGTATGTACTTATTTTGCAGTATGGAGCCAACGCTTCGGTGATTTCCCTGCTGATGGCAATCTGTGCCGGTTTCGGTATTGTCTTCAGCCCCCTGATGGGAAAGCTCATTGATAAACTGGGCTATAAATTTATCATGGTCACCGATACCCTGATACTGATCCTGGTGTGTGTCCTTTATGGATTTGCCCACCGGCTTTTCCCGCCCCATATTGCGTTTATAGTGGTATGCGTCAACTTTGTACTGGATTCAATTATTTCCCTGGCAAGTATGGCCAGCAATGTATATGTACAGTCCATTGCCTCAAACCAGGAAGAGATCACCGCCACCATATCCACGGGAATCTCGGTAAACCATGTGATCAGTATTCTTATTGCATTGCTGGGAGGATGGATCTGGAAGGTTACCGGTATTGAGGTACTCTTTTCCCTTTCCGCTTTTCTGGGACTTTTGAATTCCATCTATGCCGCCAGCATCAAGGTTCCGCCCTCCCGGATTCCCGCTGCGGAAACCCTGCAGATGGAAGATCCGGACCTCACTTCAGAACAGTAATGGAAAGGGAATTTTGTACCTCCCCTTCCTTATTTTACATGATTCCCAAAATGAAGGAATATTATCCATAACAGAAGTTCCCAGAATCATCTATAGACGCATAAGTTTCGGGAAGGTTTTTGATTTTTTATGGAAATTATATTAATATTTATTTCATTAATACCCAAACCAAAAAGGGAGTATTTATGAACAAACTGCTTATTTTACTGGCGCTGATTCTGCCGGCCCTCCCCCTTTATTCTGATGATTTTTTATATAGTTCCACCTCGGAGGGTGTAACCACCGTGGAAACCTGGAGCATCTCCTTCACAGACCAGGGATTTTTTCTGTATGCCGGCGGGCCGGATAAACAGGTTGAAATGGACGGCCGGTCAAATACTAACGGCCAGGGGATTAGGATTACCTACCGGGTTCCCGGGGAAAATAAATTTATCACCGCAGAACTGGACGGGAACAGCCTTGTCCTGACCGGGGTTGATGAAAAGGGACGGCAGATCAAAAAAAATGTAAAGCTCAAATATCCCTGGTTTACATCATTTTATATTCTGCCCCATTTTATCAATTCCAGTGAAAAACAGATTGATTTCTGCATCCTGGAACCGCTGCGTAATACCATTGTAAATATCCGGGCTATCAAGGAGCAGGAAGAAATCCTTATTATAGAAGGAAAAGAAATCGAAACGGTAAAGGTATGCATTACCCTTCCCAACATTGCCGGTGCGTTCTGGCGTTCCTATATCTGGTACCGGAAAAGTGACGGGATTTTCGTAAAAACGGAAGAAACCCGGGGATTTCCCGGAACACCCAGAACCTACGTGATTTTAAAAAATCCGTAAGTTGGACCATTTTCAAAACCAACCGGTTACCAGCCCAGCAAACCCCTGATCCCCAGGTAAATCCAGGGAATAAAAATTGCGGGAATCAGGTTGGCCACCTTAATTTCTTTTACCCCAAGAAAATTAAAACCTATGGCAGCTACCAGGAGACTCCCCACGGCGCCCATCTCCCGGATAATGTCGGGGGTTAACATATCCCTGATACCCATGGAAGCCAGGGCAATCGCCGCTTGATAGATAAAAACAGGAATAGCAGAAAAAACCGTACCTATCCCCATGGATGCGCCGAATATCACGGATATGGCGCCGTCCAGGATGGATTTCGCAAAAAGAATCTCATGGTTCCCCTGGAGTCCGCTCTGCATGGACCCCACAATCGCCATGGAACCGGTACAGAAAAGGATGCTTGACATAACAAACCCCTTAGAAAAGGAACCGGATCCGAAACCCAGTTTTACCTCCGCCCAGTCACCGAAACGGTTCATCCATTTATCAATATTGATAGCTTCCCCAAGAACCGCCCCAATCACCATGCTCATAATGAGCAGCAGCACCATCTGGTTATCCAGGGCACCCTTAATACCGATAAACATCACCGAAAGACCAATGGCTTTTTTGATAATATCTTCAAACCGTTCGGGGATTCCCCGGATGATAAAACAGCCGGCCAAACCGCAGACAATAATAGCAACCGCATTTACCAAGGGACCTAACATCAATTGTGCTCCTTAAAAGGTATTTTATATAAAACTGACATTTATATGAACCGGGTCAAAGTAAAACCATAGATTATGGTTTTGACAAATAATTTCCTGCGGTACTTCTATGTTCACCACTGATAATTTTTATTGGTTCCCGGATATTATCAATAAATCCGTGAAAAAATTAAATTCCCGGTGTAACCCAGGTGCTTTTTTTATCAAAAGGGTATATAATTATTCTGTGTTTTTTAGTATATAAATATTAATAAAATGGAAATTGGGTGTATAAAGATGTATATTGTGGTTATTAGGCACTATGATAATCACTCCCAAATTCCCAATTAAAAAGACCGGTTAATTATCTTTTTTTGTAATACAGATTTATATAAAGTGGGGGGAAAGCTGTGTCAGAGGAAATAAATTCTCAGAAGCCAGTCCGCGTCAAGTATCCTATCGGTTTTAAACTTGTAACAATCATTACCATCTTGTTACTCCTTGCCTTGGGAACCATTACCACCCTGGTATCAATTATGGTTAGTTCCGATGTACGGCTTACCGCGGAGGACAACAATTTTACGGTTAATAAACGGTCCGCTACTGAAGCGGAAAACAGTCTGAATACCACCAGGTCCAATGTGTTCCTGTTATTGGATATGCTGAATGCCGCGGGTTCGTCGGGGGTCCTGTCCCGGCAGACCGCGGCGTTTTTTTTCAGCAGAAATCCGGACATTGCGGCCATTGTTATTCCCGGGGAACTGGAGCTGACCAATTCACAGTTTTTCCAGTCCAATGAAATCCAGATTGATAACAAGGATACTTCCCCTATTGCCATATTTATGCAGCTCGAAAAGGATTCTATTTCCAGGGCAACCGCCGGGGAACCGCTGCTTTTAAATGCAACCCCTGTTTTTGGTGTTCCCGTCATTGCCATGCTTTATCCCTGGCAGGAATCCGGGCTGCAGCAGGTGGCCATTACCTTCTTTTCATCGGAAAAACTGACCGAATCCTTTGGGACGGGAATGAACACCAGCTTTATGATCAACGATAAGTGGGACCTGCTGATTTACCCGGATTATGAGTTGATCCAGGCCGGGGCCAATGTGTCCAATATGCCTATTGTGCAGATAATCCAGGAAAAACAGGATAATAAAAACCTCCAGGTCCTTACCAAGGACCAAAATGGAGTAAGATTTTTCAGTGCCTTCTCCCAACTGTCGATTCCGGGCATATATGTGATCACCTCCGTGGAATACAACGAAGTGTTTGCCCAGGTATTCCGGACCACCAGGCAAAATATCCTCCTGACCATTGCGGTTCTTTTTGCGGCAATCATCCTTACCTGGTTTTTTTCAAAAACCATCAGCGTTCCCATCAGGGTTCTGGCTACCGCGGCGGGTGAAATTGAACAGGGAAATTTTGATATTCAGCTGAAGGCTAAAACCAGGGATGAACTGGGACTCTTAACCGACAGTTTCGTCCATATGAGCCGGGGGCTTGCCGAAAGGGAACGCCTGAAGGATACCTTCGGCCGGTTCATCAATAAGGAAATTGCGGAAAAAGCCATGAAGGGTGAGCTGACCCTGGGGGGTGAAACCAAGCACGTTACTATTTTCTTTTCCGACATCCGTTCCTTTACATCGATTTCGGAAAAACTGGAACCCCATGAAGTGGTGGAATTCCTTAATGAATATATGACCAAGATGGTCCGCTGTGTTAATGACACCCGGGGGGTGGTGGACAAGTTTATCGGTGATGCGGTTATGGCCATATGGGGCGCTCCCATTTCAACAGGCAGCCCTACCGCCGATGCATTAAACTGCGTCCGGGCAGCATTGATGATGCGGGCCGCACTCCTGGAATTCAACAAAGGCAGGGGCGGGGATAAAAAACCCATCATTAAAATCGGCTGCGGTATCAATACCGGGGATGTGGTTGCAGGTCAGATCGGGTCCAACGAAAGGATGGAATACACCGTTATCGGTGATGCGGTAAACCTGGCTTCCAGGACCGAATCCCTCAACAAGCCCTTATGTACGGATATTCTTATTACCGAAAACACCTACAAGCTTATTCAGAAAGAATTGATTGTTGAAGAAATGCCTTCTGTGACTGTTAAAGGAAAAGAAAAACCCGTCAGGTTGTTTGCTGTGGTGAACATGCCCTCGGCAACCGACATTCCCATGGCAGGAACAAATGGTCCCAAAACGATGGCGGAGGTGCGTACCATTATGGGAATAACTCCTCCGGAGGATATTAAAAAGGTAGATCTAAATGAAGATGAAAAGAAATATACGATCAAGGGTTCTTGATGTACTGGTTGTTCTGATCTGCCTGGCCGGGGTTGTCATAAGTCTCCAGTTATTCTGGAAGGATCTGAATATGACCCTGCTGAAACAGTCGGAAAAACCCGTGGGTGAAATTGAATTCAAAAGAAAAAATGCCCAAAGAAAGTTTACCGACCGGGTTATCTGGGACAGGCTTCAGCAGCTTTCGCCGGTCTACAACGGCGACACCATCCGGACATCGGACCAGTCTGAGGCAAAGGTTACCTTCACAGGAGAAGTTGACAGTATTGCATTGTCCGACAACAGTATTATTCAAATCTGGATGGACGAACAGGGGGGAGGCCTGATTGATTTCCCAAGCGGAAATATCAATATCTATACCCAGGGAAGTTCCAGATCGTTTACATTAGTCAGTTCCGGAAATCAAATTTCCGTTGAGGGCGGAAGCCTGGTCAATGTAAATTCCAGAGCTGCCAAGGATGACCTTAGCCTGACCGTACTGGAAGGTTCCGCATCATTAAGTAATGCCAGCGGAGTCAGCAAAACCCTGGACGCGGGGTCGGCCCTTACGGTAGGTTCCGGTGGAACCATAGAAACCAATCCGGGGATTGCGCTCCTTAAACCCTTTCCGGATTCATATCTGCTGTACCCTTCCAGGCACAACATTCCCGTGCAGTTCAACTGGAATACCATTAATTTCACCGAAGCCATGCCGGTCCGGCTGGAAGTTTCCAGGGACAGGAATTTTATGATTAACAATAAATCCATCGATATCAGCAACGGGAATGAAACCACCGTAACCCTGGATGATATTGGTACTTATTACTGGCGGATATATCCGGTAAGTACCGCCAATGTCCAGTATGCAAATTTGGACAATGCTTCGACCGGAAGATTTGCCGTTTTATATTCACCGGCACCAGAACTGGTTGCCCCCGCGGAGGATTATATTTACCGGTACAGGACAAAAAAACCGGCGGTCCGGATGTACTGGACGTCCCTGGATATGGCTGCCAAGTACCAGGTTGAGATTGCGAATAATCCTCAAATGAGAAATCCCAAAATTGTACGGCCCCGGGAATCCCTTATGGTCTATTCCGAGCTTGACGCAGGTGACTGGTACTGGCGGGTTACTCCGCTGTATCCCAGCGGTTTCCAGGGTAGTACCCTCCCTTCAAAGACCGGACATTTCAGGATTGAACAAGGAGGAGCCCTCCAGGCGCCGGAACTTTTGCTTCCCGTATCCGGGGGTTTTGTCAATATTGCCGGGGAACGTTCCAATTCGTATTTCTCATGGAAAAATGACCCCGAGGCAGTTTCGTATACCATTCAAATCTCGGCCTCCCAAAATCTTGCGAACCCAATAATTTCAAAAGAGGTTACCGAAAATTTTTATGTATACAGGATGAGCCAGAAGGAACTGAAAACAGGCCAGTATTACTGGGCGGTATATCAAACCGATGTTGAGGGGAACAAGTCCCCGGTGTCCCCGGCAAGGCCCTTCCTGGCCCTGGAAGGGGAAGTTGAATACAGGACTACCTTTCCCCCGGAAGATTATACCATTGCCGAGAGCCGGCTCCAGGACACCATGTTTACCTGGAAAAGCAACCTGCCCTTTGCAAACCGTTTCCAGATCTCCGCGAGCAGTGACTTTTCCAGTCCGGTAATAAATGAAGTGATTAATTCAACCAGCTATCAGGGAAGAATTTTACCCCCCGGGGAATACTATTGGAGAATTGTTGCGGAAAGCGGTTCCAAAGTCCAGGCTTTTTCCAGTTCCCCCAAAAAGCTGAGGATTGCCCCTCCCCTGGAAGCCCCCAAGGCTGAAGCCCCCCTACCCGGAGGAACCCTGGTGATCCGGCCCGGCACTACCTATGACTTTAAATGGGAAGCCGTGGAAGAAGCGGAATATTACCAGTTTAAGCTTTACCTGGAAAACAGGCTGGTCTTTGAAAACCTTTTTGCTGAGGGAATATCCCAGCCATATTCCATGGATAGATTTCAGGAAGGGGAATACCGGTGGACCGTCCAGGCATTTATTTCTGAAAGCATTACCACCTCCCGGAGGACCGGTCTTATATCCTCTAATGATGTATCCGTGAAGAAATTAAAACCCGTTAGCCTTGATTATCCCGCCAGCGGGCATAGTTATCAGGGGTTGGCGGCATTACGCAGCCCGGATTCCATCAAATGGTCATCCGTTGAACCGGTAAGCAATTCCCGGTTTATATTGTCTACCAGTCCAAATCCGCTGGCAAATGTCCGGTCAATCATCCTGGACATCCGGAGCCCGGACCACACAATAAAACTGCCCAGGCTAAGGGAAGGTATCTATTATTGGACGGTTATTGCCTACACCCATGACGACTTTGACATCAGCGCTGATAAGCCTTCTTCATTCAGGGTACTGGCAATTCCTCCCCTGCCGGCCCCAAGGACGGTGACACCCCAGAACAGTCATGTCTATGGCCCCACAGAGCTTAGGACCATCAGAAGTATTAATTTTGAATGGCAGTCTGTCCAGGGAGCAAATATCTATTTATTCAGTTTACACAAACGTGATTCTTCGGGTAAGCTGGTACAGATTATAGGAAATCAATCCCTGGCTGGAACATCCTACGAATTAAAAGACCTGTCGGTGCTTGACCGGGGAACTTTTGTCTGGCGGGTGGAAGCCCAAAGCCGGGGAAGTGACGGCGGCATAGATCAGCGTGGTAATGTGGCAGAAACCGTATTTGTCATAGATTTGCCTGAAACAGGTAGCGTAAAAACCAGAGACCCAGGAGCTTTGTATGGCAATTAAAAAGGGCTATTTCATAATATTATTAATCTTTGCCTTAGGCTGTACCGCCTTTGGTCAAACCTCTCAGCCGCCTCAGGCCAATCTGCAGGAAGCAGTCCCCGCCGGGGATGGCAAAGTTGATACTTCCGACGCATCCTCCTATTTCATCCGGGAAACCGAGGAAGGGGTCCGGTTTATCCAGAAGATTGAATGGGAGCCGGTAAGTAACATCCTCCGCTATGTTATTGTGGTAGATCAAAGATACGGGAACAGTGACAGGTATAATGAAGTAGTCCGGGAATCTACAGAGAACAACTTTATTGAACTGACCATACCTCCGGGAAATTACCGGTATAAAGTTGAGGTTTATAACCTGCTGAACCGCCTGGACGGTGAATCGGATTACCTGTACTTTGAAGTATTCAGGGCAGTCCAGCCGATGATCAAGGAAATAACCCCCCATAATCTTTATCTGGACGAAGACCAGCCCCGCCGGGTAACCCTGATCGGTGATAACTTTGTGCTGGGCTCAAAAATTTACCTGGTTCCCATCAGGGAAGGTATTAGTGATAATTCCGAAACCCAGCGGGGGGTTCTGGTTCCGGCGGATCTGAAATACAGTGATGTCGGTGATACGGTGGAACTTGTTTTTAATGAACAGGATCTTGATATAAACCATTTCAGGATTGTGGTGGTAAACCCCGGAGGATTAACCTCCACCTATGAAGCACTGGATATAAAATTCCAGAAACCCCTGGATATCAATGTTTCCGCCGGGTATGCCCCTCTGCTTCCTCTTTTTTCGGGTAATTCCACCGACAGTGACTTAAAGACGGTGCTGGATACACCTTTTTATCCCCTCGGTTTTACACTGAAAGCATCGGTTGTCCCTTATAAACGGGCATTCGGTTATTTTGGATTGGAACTATCTCCATTTTATAACTTTGTAAAAGCCGATAGAAGTGCGTACATTCTCCAGACTAATATATTAGGCGCTTCCGTATCTTTCCTCTATCAAAAGCCGTTTTTAGGAAAAAAATTATTCCTGAACGCCCGGATTGGGGGCGGGGTTGGTGCTTATACCAATATGTATTTTGATTACAAGAATGGCATTGAATCTGATCCTCTTTCTACCTGGTTCCCATTAGGTACGCTCGGGGTTTCCGGCCAGTACTTTGTGTTTAAAAAAGCCTTTGTGGAATTGGGACTGGATTTAAAAGTATTATTTGCTACGGAAATGACCATAGGCTATCTAAGCCCGGTTTTGACCGCAGGCTGGCAGTTCTAGAAAAACCAGTGATTCTCAAAAAGCCCCGAAACTATTTCGGGGCTTTTTATTCGCCGACGGGTTTAATACACGCTCTTTAGGGCGATTCTTTGAAGCAACAAAGAAATTGTTTTGCGGGGTATGTTGATTAAGATTGGATTTATCTTTCCTTAAAACAAATATTGGTAATCCGGGAGACTAACATGATAATTAAACTAAACAATTTTTTTTTATTTTTTTTATTATTCTCCAGTGTTTTTGCCTTTGCTCAGACATCGGAAATCCAGGAAAAAAAATCTTCAAAATCCGTGGATATCAACGTTTCCTTAGGCTACGCTCCTCTGATTCCTCTGTTTTCGGCAAATTCCAGTGAAGGCATATTGAACAGCGAGATAACGAATAGCATACTCGGTACTTCATTTTATCCCATCGGATTCACAGCAAGAGTATCGGTTATTCCTTTTAAGAAGCCCTTCGGTTATTTTGGAGTAGAACTGTCTCCGTTTTATCATTATATGGAAAACGATGAAGACAAATATATTCTCCATATCAATATATTTGGTGCAGCCCTGTCACTTCTCTATCAAAAGCCCTTTTTAGAAGAAAAATTATTCCTGAATATCCGAGCTGGAGCCGGTCTTGGATACTACTCCAATATGTATTTTGACTATAAGAATGGCATCCAGTCCGAAAACATAAATGTCCTGTGCTCATTAGTCCAGGGCGGTATTTCCGGCCAGTATTTTGTGTTTAAAAAAGCATTTATCGAATTGGGGTTGGATTTTAAAATATTGTTTGAACAGACCACACCCACCGGCTACCTAAGCCCGGTTCTGACCGCAGGCTGGCGGTTCTAGAAAAGCAGACCAAAGGGTCCCGGAAAGCTTCCGGGACCCTTTTTTAGCATAATTCCATGAAAGTGAATTTATCTTCATTTACATACATAATTTTTTTCCTGCAGGATAATATAAAGTTTTACTAACAGCTAAAAGATAAGTATCTTTGACCCGAGGGTGCTGCATGGCAATTAAAAGGGTCTGGTTTTTTATATTTACACTGTTATATATCGGTCTTGCTGCATTTGCCCAAACACCGGACCAGACTCAGCTTCCGGAAGCAGTCCCCGATACCAGTGATAACCCGGATTCTTCAGATTCAGCATCGTACTTTATCCGGGAAACTGAACAAGGGATCCGGTTTATCCAGAGGATTGACTGGGACCCGGTACCGGATATTCTCAAATATGAAGTGATTATAGATCAGCGGTATGGAAACAGTAACAGGTATAATGAAGTAGTCCGGGAATTTACCGAAAATCCCTATATTGAACTTTCTATCCCGCCGGGAAATTACCGGTATAAAGTGCTGGTATACAACCTGCTGAACCGTGTGGACGGTGAATCGGATTACCAGTATTTTGAAGTATTCAGAGCGGTCCAGCCTGCAATCAGGGATATCTCTCCCCATAATATTTATATTGATGAACCCCCGGTAAACCATATTGTCCTGGCGGGGGAAAATTTTGTTTTGGGGGCAAAGGTATATCTGGTACCTGCCAGGGAAAATGCGGATACCAATTACGAAAATCAACGGGGAGTAATAACACCAACCCGGGTAGAATTCAGTGATATCGGTGATACGGTGGAACTTTTTTTTGACAAGCAAAGTTTTGCCGTGAATAATTACCGGGTTGTGGTGGTAAACCCCGGCGGACTGGCCGGGATTTACGATACATTATCGGTGAAATTCCAGAAACCACTGGATATCAATGTTTCTGCGGGGTATTTTCCTGTCATAATGGGAGATATGGGGAATGATCCGGGCATATTTTATGCGGGTGAAGATACTGTAATATCGCCCCTCGGGTTTATTGTCCGGGCTTCACTGATTCCCTGGAAAAAGACCCATTTTTATTTTGGTTTCGAGCTGGCGCCTTTTTATAACTATGTAAAAAGGGATTATGGGTCGGCGGTACTCAAATTCGGTGTAACCGGAATTAACGGATATTTTTTAACCCAGGCGCCGCTGCTGAATAACCGGCTCCTGGTAAACCTCCGGCTTGGAGTGAGTATTACTTCCTTCGTCAGGATGCATACCGAATATGAAAACGGCAACGAGCCGGATGATTATTTGTCCACCTGGTTCTGGGCTTTCCAGGGGGGGCTTTCAGGCCAGTATTTTGTTTATAAAAAATTATTTGTAGAACTGGGCATTGAAATGAAATTCGGAATTAACCAGGATATGGTAACCACCTATGGGAACATGGCATTGACCGCGGGCTGGCAGTTTTAGAAATACACCGCATAAGCCTGCGGCTGTCCTTTTGTTAATAAAAATCAACAACCCCGCTGCACACAGCGTGTATGTTGGTTCTGCAAGGTAAGAATTATATGCGGGTTTCATACACGTAAAACAATCTCTTGGTTGCTTCAAGGAATCGCCCCAAAGAACATGTATTAAACCCGCCGGCGAATCAGCCATGGATATAAAAGCAAAAAATTGTTATCATGGATTTCATAAAATCATTATTCTATGGAGCTTTGATGGCAAATCCGGTCTTGGGACATTCCCTGGTTAAAACTATCCTTAGGGTCTGTTTTACTCCGCCGCTGAGGAAACCCGGTTTAAGATGTTTCAGAACTATTATGAAGAATTTCTTTTTTCTCCAGTACAAGGCGGATGCCAGCCCGGGGCTTATTCCGGTAAGCCGGGTAGACCATCCTCTGGATGAAAAGATTCCCTTTAAACCTTCCTGGGTCAAAACTTACCTGCATTTTATAGAATTTTGGATTCAGGTGATTGGATTTTTGCTGAAACGGTACGGCAAGGCGGGCATTGCCCCGGCAAAGGATTTTATCAATACCTTGTCAGATCTGTATATTTTTACTGCCCAGGTGTATTCAAAACACATGTCCACCACAGACAGGCCGAAGTACTATAAAAACCTCCGGTTTATTGCAATCCATTTAACCGACCCCCACCTGATGTGTATCCCCAGTCTTCATGTGATGATCGTCATCCGGACCTATACGAAATTCCGGGATATAGTGCGTTCCCTGGGGGACGAGGAAATCCTTGCAAAAGAATTGAATGATATTTACCAGGGAGCTTTGAAAATTACCGAAGCGGTTCTCTATGTTAAACAGCACAGTGTAAATTGTATTCCCGCCGCCATGTATGCCATGTCCCGGTTTGAACCTCCCCTGTTTCAGCCGGATGAGGCAAAACAGTTTGCCGAAAAATTATTTATTCATGAATCTGAACCGTGTCAGGATGATGTCAACGCCATCAGGATGCATATTCTTTCGCTTTATGACCGTTTCATGAATGAAGGTACCCAATCTGTCCATTGGGAAGACCCGCTGATTCTTTTTTTACGGTCATCACCCCAAAAAGACTGAGAGCTGTTGCATGACCGGTTTACTGCTTGCAGTGATATATCTTTCGTTTATCAGTCTGGGCTTGCCCGATTCCCTTCTGGGATCTGCCTGGCCTGTGATGCACCAGGATTTTTTCGTGGAAATTCCCTATGCGGGCATTATCTCCATCATGGTTACCCTGGGAACGGTTATATCCAGCCTCCTGGCGGATACCCTGATCAAGCGTTTAGGTACCGGGAAACTTACCCTGATCAGCGTAGGCCTGACCGCCTTTGCCCTTCTGGGTTACAGCCTGACCCCATCATTCTGGTGGTTAGCCCTTTTTGCAATTCCCCTGGGACTTGGTGCAGGGGCGGTTGACGCGGGGCTGAATTCGTTTATTTCTCTCCATTACAAGGCCAGGCATATGAACTGGCTCCACTGCTTCTGGGGTATCGGTGCAAGTTTGAGCCCGGCCATTATGTCCTTTTTCCTGAACCGGGGAGGAAACTGGCGGGGCGGATATCTAACTGTAGCTTCTATTCAATTTGTCATGGTTTTTATGCTTATCCTGTCCCAGCCTCTGTGGAAAAAAATGGAACATCCCGGAGGAGAAACGCCGGAACTGAAACAGGCTGTCTCCAGGAAGGGAATTTTTTCGGTACCCGGTGTAAAGGCATCACTGCTGGGGTTCTATTCGTATGTATCCATGGAAACCATCATCGGTGTTTGGGGAGCCACATACCTGGTAAACTCAAAATCCCTGGCCCCTGAACAGGCTGCCCGGTGGATTTCCTTTTGTTACTGGGGAATTACCCTGGGCCGGTTCCTCACCGGATTTATAACCCTGGTGGTAAATAACAAAAACCTGATCCGCCTGGGTTGTACGCTATCCTTTATGGGTGTTCTTGTTATGCTGCTGCCCCTGCCTCCGGTATGGTCCTTGGTGGGGTTCATTTTTATTGGATTAGGCCAGGCCCCTATATTTCCTTCCATGCTGCATGAAACCCCCAAACGGTTCGGTGTCCAGAGAGCCCAGGCTATGATGGGACTCCAGTTTGCGGCATCCTATTTAGGAGCATCCACCATGCCTTTATTGGTGGGGAGTATAATTTCGAAGGCCGGGATGTATCTCTATCCCTATTCGTATTTGGTTTTGCTGTTGATACTTATCATGAGTTCCGAATTTATTACGGTCAGGCAGAAAAAAGCTTCCTGATTGGGAGATATTTTTAGTATATGGGATAAGATGAGCCGGTGATTTTAAGGACGCTTCGAGGACCTCTGTGCAGATTGGTTTGGGAAAATCTTCTGCTGCAGGTGATTTCGAGGGCCTCAATCACCGGGAGCCCCCGGTCCCTGAGGCTCCCGAAGGGCCCTGTGATCGACAATCTTTTCTCCTCGGGTGGATTTCGAATATTCTTCAAGAAACTCTGGAAACATACCAATCACCGGGGCGTCCCGGAATTAGGGATAGCGCCGTTTAAAAACCGAGACCCTGGCGGAGGCGGTGAGATCCAGGGGTGATGCCTCACCCCTGGCGAGATACTGGTATCCAATACCGGCCACCATGGCACCATTATCTCCGCATAGTTCCAGGGGAGGAAAAATACAATGGAGTTCTTTTTTGTTTGCAAGATTTGACCTGAGATAAGAATTGGCAGCCACACCACCGCCGGCAACAATGGTGGTAAGCCCCGTGTCCTCCACAGCATTAAGGAGAGCCCTAAGAAGAATGTCAACGGCGGTTTTCTGGAAAGATGCGGCGATGTTTTCCGGGGTTATATCAAAAAATTTTCCCGTACTATCCCGGCGGTGGAACTGGTCAAGCTGGTTTATTACCGCCGTTTTCAGGCCGGAATAGGAAACATCGTACCGGTGTTCCCCTTTGTACAGGTGGGGCATGGGAAAGGAAAATGCCTCCGGATTCCCCTTCGAGGCCAACCTGTCAATATATGCCCCGCCGGGATAACCAAATCCGTAATGTTTTGAAACCTTGTCAAATGCCTCGCCCACCGCATCATCAATGGTGGTGCCCAGCACCGATACCCGGTCAAAATCTTCGACCTTACAGATGATGGTATGCCCCCCGGATACCAGGAGACCCAGGAAAGGATAATCAGGAACCTCCCCGCATAACCGCGGGGCATACAGATGGGCCAGCATATGGTCCACACCGATAAAAGGCAGATTAAGGCTCCAGGCAAAGGCCTTGGCAAAACTAAGCCCCACCAAAAGGGACCCTAAAAGACCAGGTCTGGCCGTAGCGGCGACCCCGTCAATCCGGTCCGGACCTAATCCTGCCTTTTCCAGAGCTTCCCCGGCTACCTGGGATATCCATTCGGTATGTTTCCGGCTGGCTATTTCCGGGACAACCCCATCATATATTTCGTGAAAGGGTATTTGGGTAGCCACAATGTTTGAAAGGATTTCTTTCCCATCAACGACTACCGCTGCAGCACACTCATCACAGGATGATTCAATCCCCAAAACCATCATTATCTATGGTACCCATCATTACTTTTGATATGATCGAAAGAGAAAATCCCTGTTCCACCATATCAGGATATAATTCTTCCAGGGTTGCGGCCAGTTCCGAGGACCACACATGACCAATCATGATCGCTCCGCCTTTTTTTTCGGCTTTCTGAAGCCCCTCGTGAATTGACCGGATCATGGCCGCCTTTTCCTGAATATTGTCTAAAAACACATCTCTCTCCCAAATCTTTAATCCCCTGCGCCCGGCAATAGCCGGAACCACAGTATCGGCTGTAGTACGGGAATCAAGGAAATATATTCCTCTATCATGACATACAGATAGAATAGTTTCCATAGCCTTTTCATCCATGGTTACCTTAGATCCCTGGTGATTGTTTATTCCTGCTACAGGCCCTACTTCCGCCAGATTTTTCTCCAAAACCGTCCGGATTTCCGCGCTGGACATGCCCGTATATATGGCCCCCGGGCCGGGGTTTTGCCCTCCAATGGCTTCCATAGGCTGATGGAGGATAACTTCCTTTCCCGCAGCCCGGATACGCCGGGCTGCTTCTGCTGAATAGGGCAGCCCCGGCAGAACCGCAATAGTCATGGGTCCTGAAAATGTCAGGAACGGAGCCAGTTCATGCAGATTGTTTCCCGCATCATCTATTACTAATATGATAGTACCCTTTTTCCGGGGGATAGGCTCCGGCGGTCTTTCGATGGCCCCAGGATTCTGAGCTGCCGGTGTGGTTTGAACCACCCTTTTTTCTCCCTGTCCTGAAACCGGCTGCACCGGTGTTGTCCTGGGCTGGACCGGGGTATCAGGAATCTTTACCGTATTATCCCTGGGCGGAACCGCAGGGGGCTTCGCCGGAAGAGTGTTTTCTGCGGCGGGCACATCCTGAACAGGAACGTTTGTAACCGGTTTAGGATCATCCGCAACTCGATCCTGGCCAACCCGGGATACGGGTTCTTCAGCGGGGTTATTTATTACAGAATTGGCGATAATAAGGCTCACGGTAACCAGGACCGTAATGCCGATTAAGACCGCGGCAATAAGTGCAGCCCTAACCCCATCGGAAAAAACAGGTTTTTTTTTGCGTTTCTTCTTTTGCCCGGAGGTTTTCCGGGTACTTCTGCCTGGAGCGGATTTTTTTTCGGTATTCTTCGCCAATTCTTAACCCTTCGGTACCCGGAAACAGCCCGGGGAATCCTTAAGTAACCTCAGATTTACCATAACTTGAAGGGAATAGTTCGTCAATAGCAGAAATAATTTTACAAACCCGATTTCTGACAGACCAAACCTCAGGAACAACAGGATAAAATTGATGATTTGATATACCAAAACCTAAAACCGGGGATTGGCCCATAGGCCTTCCCCGGTAAACATAGACTACATGGCTTCCAGGGTCACAAAATTCTTCAGATCCGCCGCATCCTGCCGCATCTTCTGCAGGGCTTTCAGTTCGATCTGCCGGACCGTTTCAGGGGAAATCCCCATTTTATCGCCGATTTTTTTCAGGGTATACCGTTCACCGCCGTTCAACTGGAACCGGTAGGTCAGAATCCTTTTTTCCCGTTCCTTCAGCCGGTTCAGATAGCGGATAGTATCGTCCCGGGCTGATTTTTTCAGCAGCGCCCGTTCCGGGCTGTAGGTATAATCCTCGTACAACTCCACCACGCTGGCAGAATCTTCATCATTTGAACAATCCATCTCAAGGGAAACCATGCCGCTCGTCAGGTTCAGAATATTATTCACTTCACATGCGCTAATACCTATTTCGTAAGCAATTTCTTCGGAACTGGGTTTCCGCATCAATTCCTGGCTGAGATGGTGATCCGCCCTCTGGATCTTCCTGAAAAGTTCCTCTTTCCTGTGGGGCAGCCGGATTGCCCGCCGTTTATTCGTTAATGACCGGGTAATGGACTGTTTAATCCACCAATTGGCGTAGGTAGAAAACCGGACATTCTTGTTATGGTCATACTTCTCGGCGGCATGGATCAATCCCATGTTGCCTTCCTGAATGAGATCAATCAGGGACACATCGGATGTTACGTAACACTTGGCAATTTTTACGACAAGCTTAAGGTTGGATTCAATTAATTTTTGCCGGGCTGCAGTATCACCCTGCTGTATCTTTTTCGACAACTCCAGTTCTTCCTCAAAAGTAAGAAGCGGGATCGATTTTATTTGATCAAAGTATGTTCTGAGAACATCATCGTTGGTTTGTTTCTCTTTCAATTTCGACATAATAGCCTCCATCGCACTTATATATAAGCAAATTCTGTGCCAAGTTTCTTTCAAAAGCATTAAAAAAAACCTAACTCATTATAATATAAAGAATTAAAATATTTTAAAAAGCTGACTGAAAAGATATAATAATTTTTTCGTATGATTTTTCATACATTTTATATTTTTTTGTGTATGGAAAATAGTACGTTCCTGTGATATCTTTAATGCATGGATTATACGATTACATCTAAGCCAAAAGGCCGGGATATCAATTTTTTTATACAGTGGTCCCCCCTGAGCCTGGCCGACCGCTGGTCAATAAATGCAAAAGTCCCATCCGTAGCAGGGGTTTATGAAATTTACTGGATGGATGATCATAAACATTTAAGGATGCTTTCCGTGGGCAATACATTTTACGGCGGGCTCCGGACCGAATTAAGGCGTTTAACCGATCCTGAGTTAACCGAAGATCAGGAAGCAAAAAAGACCCTCGAGGAAAAGGAAATATGGTTCAGGTATACCACCGCAAAATCTGTGGATGATATGAAGGATGTGGTCTGGTTTTTCAGAAAAACCTATTTCCCGGAAAATCCCGGGGTATCCCATTCGGGCCGGTATGAACGTATTTTTATGAATGAATCCGCCCCGGATAAGCTTATGTGGGTTCCCTGACGCGGTTTCCCGGATCTTTGTGAAAAACGCTTCTTCCCGGAGTAAATGGGAAGGGTTTCTTTACCGATAATCAATATATGAAGTTTATATTTATAAGCATAACATGCTTTTTCTTACTTTTTCCTGTTTACAGCCAGGAAAATACAGCTGTTTTCCGCCAGGAAGGGATTGCTTCCTGGTATGGAACTGAATTTGCAGGAAAACCCACCGCATCCGGGGAAATTTTCAATCCCCAGGAGTTGACCGCTGCCCACCCGAAACTCCCCTTTGGAACCCTGGTAAAGGTAACCAATACCCATAATGGAAAACAGGTCATGGTCAGGGTGAATGACCGGGGTCCCTTTGCAGCTGCAAGAATTATCGACCTGTCCCAGGGGGCTGCGGAAAAGCTGGATATGATTATCACCGGGACAGCTCCGGTCATTATTGAAACGGTCAACATGGTGCCAGTAAGTGGAGACCTGTCGGTAACCAATATCGGGAAGTCATCCGCTCCAACCGCAGGTCAGGAACAGCCTGTTCAGATAGTTATCCAGGAAGAAGTCAAAATTCCTCCAAAGGCCGAAACTCCGGTTCAGATTGACCAGGCCCCTGTGGAGGTTCAGCGTAATGTAAATCCCCCGGCTATAAAAGTGAACCCCGGGATACCCGCGGCGGGAACCGGAAAATTCTACCGTATCCAGGTGGGTTCCTATAAAATTGCAAAAAACGCGGTGGAAGCCTTTGATACGTTAAAAAACGCCGGTTTAACCCCTGCGTATGAACGGTACACCGATTTATACAGGGTGGTACTTGCCCAAATAAAATCAGACGATGTACAGTTGATAGTAGATATTCTTGCCAGGGCAGGATTTCAGGAAATTCTTATCAAAGAAGAACGGTAATCTGCCTGCAGCAGAAACAAATGGAGGATTTATGAAGACATCAAAAATTATCGGAATCGTGTTGATTATCGCAGGACTGGCGGTTCTCATATTCGGGATTGTTGAATTCAACCAGTTCCGCGGGTCTGTGGCAGGGAAGGTTTCCAATGCTATGATCAATCTGACCGGCAGCCGGTCTGACCAGGAAATGAAATATATTATCATGATGATTGCCGGCGGTGCTGCGGCACTGGTTGGAATTTTCGTTACCGTTAAAAAGTAATAATACATTAAGGGAACTTCTAAAAACTGAAGTTTTTAGAAGTTTTCCTTAGACGTACCATGGAAAAACTTTTTTATTTCGTTATAGGATAAAGAAATCAAAAACCTTCTGTACGCTTTCGCGTGCGAGGCAGAGCGCGCGGGGGCGGCGAGGTTTGCTGGTTCTGTAAGGTATGGATGTTATGTGGGTTTAATACCCATACAATTTTGATTTACAAGATTTTTAGAACGCCCCAGAGCCTCCCACCCGGGAGCGTGCAGAAGGTATTAAACCCACTTGCGAATAAAAAATTCTCCCGGGGAACCTCTAAAAATCTAACCGAGTTTTTAGAGGTTCCCTTAATTCCCCCGGCGGTTTCGAAAATCTTTTGCCTCCAGGAAGTCTGGCCTTCACAGGGCCCTTCGGGAGCCTCAGGGACCGGGACTTCTTCCGGTGGTTGAGGCCCTCGAAATCACCCGGGGAGAAGGTTGTCCTTCACGGGGCCCTTCGGGAGCCTCAGGGACTGGTAGTTGGGAGAGACCTATCCAAGGGCATTGCATCGGGTTTCGGTAACGATATATTATATCATCTATGAATAAGAAAGCCCTGCAGTCGGATCTGCTTTTATTATTAACATCATGCATCTGGGGCTTTGCCTTTGTGGCGCAGCGGACCGGGATGGACTATCTTGGTCCCTTCACATTTAATGCAATCCGTTTTGGTATTGGAAGTGTTTCCCTCCTTCCTTTAATCATTTTCCTTAAGTCCAGGGCAAAAAAAAATCCTCCCGAAGGGGAACCAAAATCAGTCCCATCTTTTAAAACTATCCTGATGTGTTCATTATTGGCGGGGATTCCCCTTTTCGGCGGGGCATCACTCCAGCAGATTGGGATGATTTATACCACCGCAGGGAATGCCGGGTTTATTACAGGCTTATATGTGGTACTGGTTCCGGTTTTTGGCCTTTTTATTGGCAGAAAAACAGGAATCCCTACTTGGATTGGTGCGGCGGCCACACTGACGGGGCTTTTTTTCATTAGCCAGGCCGGAACCCCGGGATCATTGAATCCCGGGGATGTGCTGGTTGCTCTGAGTGCAATTTTCTGGGCCTGTCATGTGCTGCTCCTGGACCGGCTGGTAAAAAAGATCGATCCCCTGGTCCTTTCGGCCGGGCAGTTTGCCTGGTGTGCCGTTTTTTCCCTGGTTCCTGCCCTCTTTACAGAATCCATAAATTTGGATTCCCTGAAGGGGGCTTTGGTGCCTTTGCTCTACAGCGGTTTTGGCTCCGTGGGAGTGGCATATACCCTGCAGGCAGTGGCGCAGCGTCATGCACCCCCAGCCCATGCTTCCATTCTTCTTTGCCTCGAGGGGGTATTCGCCGCCCTGGGGGGAATAATTATCCTGAAAGAACCCATCGGTCCCTGGACTTTCCTGGGCTTCGCTTTTATGCTTGCGGGAATGATCGCCACCCAGTGGGATGTCATTATGGGAGGTTTCAGGAAAAAGGATTCCCGGGTATAGGTATCTGTGCAGTACCGGAAATAAATTATGAACAATAACATATCCCGCCGCGATTCTGTCAGCCTCTTTTCGAATGACCGGGAAGCTCTTTTTAAAAGACGGCCCAATCGTTTTCTTATTATTGCCGGTGATGGAAATGAAGAGATTCCATGTCATTGTCCAAACCCAGGCCGGCTTATTGAATTCCTTTTTCCGGGAACCAGACTTATCCTGGAAAAGAGAAAAAACAACCAGGGAAAAACCGCCTGGACCGCGGCGGGACTTTATTATGAAAACCGGACGGTTCCCCTCTTTTCAGCCAGGGCAAACCAGGCAGCGGAAAAACTCATTCTGCCAAAAATTATTCCGGGACTGAGGGAAATCAAACATGAATATACCATTGGCCATTCCCGGTTTGATTTTATCTGCACGGACGATGCGGGGAACAAACACATCATAGAAGTAAAAGCCTGTTCGCTGGTGGAATTCGGTACCGCCATGTTTCCGGATGCGCCCAGCAGCCGGGCCGCAAAGCATCTGGAAGAATTGGCTTGTCTCGCAAAAGAATCATATATCTGCCATATTTTATTTGTTATTGTCCACGGGACTCCGGATGTATTCATACCGAACCTGCATACGGATCCGGTATTTGCCGCGGCTCTGAGTAATTGTTCCGGCAAGGTACAGGTCCATGCGGCCCTGCTGGAAACGGAAACCAACGGACAGGCCCATCTGGCGGACAGCGAAATTCCCGTAGATCTGAGTCATGGGAAACTGGCAGGAGAAAACCGGGGAAATTATCTCATATTGATGGAAATTCCTGAACAATTTGAAACCGACGTAGGTGCCCTGGGGTCAATACTTTTTCATCCAGGCTGGTATGTGTACGCGGGTTCTGCCAGGAAAAATTTATCCCAGCGGATAAACCGTCATCTGAGAAAAATAAGAAAACAGAAACACTGGCATATGGATTACATCACCGGTTTTGCAAAAATGATAAAAGGATTTCCTATATTTTCATACCACAATCTGGAATGCGGTTTAGCGGGGGAACTTAAACATATAAGCAGCGGTATGATCCCCGGGTTTGGATCATCGGATTGTACCTGCGAAAGCCATCTGGCATATTTTAAAACGAACCCCATGCAGAACCGGGATTTTATAGAAATGCTGATGCGGTACAGACACCGGGACGCCTTAAAAAAATGAACCTCCCCGGCGAGCCGCGGGGTATCTTTAGAGCCGTTTTATTACGCCACGGGAAGTTTCGTTCGAGAGGAAATTTATAATACCGTCCGGTTTAATACCATAACTTGTAAGCTTTGAGCCCTCTGAGCCGCGGCAAGCCACGGGGTATTAAACCAGACTTCCGAATAAGATATTTTCCGGTTATCCCTTCCTTTTTTCACAGGAAGGGCAAACCCCAATGGCATACAGAACATGCCTGTTCACTTTTACATGTTCTTTCTTTTCAAAAGAATTAACAAAGGGTTTTATAACACAGTCCCCCATATCAATAAAGCGGTGGCAGCACTCACAGTGAAACCAGTGTTTATGGGATGTTCCAAGGCTGGAAAAATACCTTTCGGTACCATGTTCATCACAATGAAGAACAAAGGATTCAGCATACCCCTCGGATTCAAGGTAATATAAAATCCTGTAAACCGTTGCCTGGTTGCAGCTTGTCCCGGTCAATTTAAAAATCTGGGAGGCCGACAATGGCTCCTTCGATGCGTTTAATATATCCAGCACCTGCTGGCGTGATTTAGTCATGTGGATGTATCCCCGGTTAACCCCGTTTCCGCAAAAAAGATACCACCGCGGAAGAAAGGAAAACCACCCCGGCGGTAACCACCACCATGGAACCCACCGGAACATCCCAGGACCAGCCCAGGATTAATCCAACCAGGGAGAACAACGCGGACAGGCAGGAAGCGCCCACCATCATGCCCCGGAGGCTTTTGGCGGAATACACGGCACAGCCCGCGGGCAGGGTCAGCATGGCGATCACCATGACAATGCCCACAAAGGTCTGGAGCAGTACAATGGCGATGGCAATAATTCCCAAAAGAACCAGAAAAAACACCGATGTGGGAACCCGTCGGACCCGGGAAAATTCTTCATCAAAGGAAGTGGCTTCTATATGCGGATAAAAACGCCAGACCAGAAACAGCACCACCAGGTCCAGGACTGCCATGAGGATAAGATCCCCGGATGAGATCAAAAGGATGTTTCCGAAAAGGTAACTTGACGGATCCGTGTATCCCGGGGTCTTGGCCATAAAAAGCACACCTATACTCATTCCTATAGCCCATATGGCATTGATTACCGTATCTTCCCTTTGTTTTGCCTTCAGTGAAACAAACCCAATAATGATTGCTGATAAAAGTGCAAAGACCATTGCCCCAACCATAGGGGGGAACCCCGGAATAATCCGGGTGGATGAAAGAAAAAGGGCCATACCGATTCCGCCGAGCACCGCATGGGAAATGGAACCCGCCAGGCTGGATATTCTTCTTACCGTAATGATTGAACCCAAGACTCCGAACAATACCGCGGAAAGAAATCCCGCTATGAGGGCATTACGGATAAACGGCATATCAGGACTGATAATTGCTTCAATAAAATTATTCATTATTATCAACCTTATCATAACAAACATCCCCGGGAATGCTGGTACCATGGAGTATCCTGGAACTTCTTGGGTCATACAGGTCATCCGCTTCCGTTTTTCCGGTTTCGGTTTTATGCTGCACAATTCTGCATTCCCCCAGACCGTTCTGCCTTTCCAGACATAAAACCCGGTCGGTTAACGAAGATACAAATCCCGTGTCGTGGGTGACTATAAGGATAGTTGTTTTTCCTTTTAGCTGTTCCAGACTTTTATAAAGCCGGTCCTCACTTTCGACATCCATGTTGGCCGTAGGCTCATCCAGAATGAGGATGGCCGGTCTGGTTGCCAGGGCTCTGGCAACCAGGACCCGCCTGCGCTGCCCCCCGGAAAGGGCCGTATATGACCGGTTGGCCAAATCAGCAATATCAACCTGCTTCATAGCATCCTCTACTGCCTGCTGGTCCTCCGGGGTATAACGCCGGGATACCGGCCGGAGCCGGCCCATCCTGACCACATCATTAACAGAAATGGGAAACGCCTGGTCGTACCCTGACAACTGGGGAACATACCCAACCTTGTCCCGGACATGCCTGGGATCATTTCCCAGAAGGGAGATACCCCCGTTCTCCGGACTTTCCAGTCCCAGGATAAGTTTAAGGATCGTTGTCTTGCCGGTACCATTGGCTCCTGCTAGGGCTACAAATTCACCCTGGTGTATATGAAAACTTATTGAGTCCAGTACCTTAAATGCGTTATAGGAAAACGAGACATCCCTAAACTGAAGGGCGATGTCCCTGTCCAGCGGGTGAAAGGGGATCATTTATTTTTTATTCCTTTTATTAAACTATCACCCATAAATTGTATATTGGCAAGCCAATCCTTAGCCAGGGCATCCAGGGAAACCACTTCTGCCCCCAGGGATTTGGCAATGGTCCTGGCGGAGTCCACCGGAAATTCGGACTGGACAAATATATATTTTACATTTTCGGCTTTAGCCCTGGTTATCAACTCCGCCATCTGTCTGGGACTGGGCTCCTTTCCGCCGCTTTCCACAGCCTCCTGGGTTATGCCAAACTCATCAAAGAAATATCCAAAGGAAGGGTGGTATACAAAAACCGATGTTCCCCTGAGTGGAGCCAGCTCTAATTTCAGTCTGTCAAATTCCTGGTCAATATCTTTTATTAATGACGCATAATTATCCCTGTAAAAATCCGTACTTCCCGGGTCGATGCTTTCCAGGGCTTCGTACACATGCAGAGCTAATATCTTGGCGGGTTCCCTTCCAAGCCAGGTATGCCGGTCAATTTCAATCCCTTCGGGACCGGTGTGATTATGGGAATCCGCGTCATCATGGTCTTCCATGTACCTGAAGGTAACCCCTTTGGTGCCGTCCACAATCCGCAGATTGGGATAAAGGCTTTTGATTTTGGGAACCAGGCTGATTTCAAAATCCGTTCCGGATAAAATCCAGACAGAGGCCTTTGCCAGGTCTGTCATCTGCCTGGGGGATGGTTCATAGGAATGGGGATTCTGTCCGGGACCAACCAGAACCAGTGATTTCACCCTGCCCCCGCTTATCCGGTCTACAAAATATGATTGGGGCAAAATACTAACCGCAATTATTTTTTCAGGGGAACCATCCCTGGTTCCCCCGGCAAAGACAGGTGTAACATCCAACAAAAGCATTAAAAGCAGTACCGCTAAAAAACATTTCCGGCAAAAAATCATATTCCTATTCTCCAAAAATGCAAATCGTTTGCATTTTTAAATATAATATTTTCCGGATCCACTTTCAAGGGTTAATCAGATTGAAGCGTAATTATTTTTTTCCAGATCCGATTTTTTTACTTCTTCAATACATTGTATGAATTTATCATCCAGTTCCTGGAGGGTGGATGCAATGGCATCCTTCCGGCTCTCCCGGTAAGCGGATAATTTTTTTGTCAGATCGATGGGTTCTCCGGTGTAGATGATTGCAGTTTTGGGATGCACATTCAGGCGGTTTTTATATGCGCCTCCCATGGTCCGGCTGGCAAAATCCCAGAGGTTCTGGGCATATTCGATAATTAAATGGAAGGGGGTTTCCCTGACAGGAATGGGATTCCGGAAAAAGTGCAGAAAATCCACCAGTTCCATGTGCCGGGCCGCATACCAGGCTTCACCGGCCAGGCGGTCCGCCAGGGCCCGTTCGGCCAGGGGCATATTGTCCAGGTCCTTTTTTTCTTTCCCGGGTAAATATATCCTGTCCCAGCAGATCTGCCGGATGTGGTTAACCCGGTTTACAAAATCACCTTCTCCCTTGTTAATCCCCAGGATCCGTTCCGCGGTGGCCAGGGCTTTTTCCATGATAGTTTCGATCCGTTCCTCATAGAGCCGTCCGGTATCCACCGGAATTTCGTAAAATTCTTCATTTATTTTTACCAGATTATTCCTGGCCATTTCAAATCTCTGGAATATGGTATAATCCTTTTTTCGTTTTAACCGCCGGCCGGACCGCACAGAAATAGTGGCCCGCTCAATTTTGTTCATAATTATTCTAAGTTTAATTTTTGCCCACTTACCATACCGGAAATGGATGGAAACGGGAAGAATTTCCACATTCTTTGGACTTCCCGCCCGGTCCAGGTTACTGGCGCACTGGAACCCAATACGGATTGCCCCCTGTTCAAGCCTTGGCAGGGACTCACTGTTATATGTCACCTGCCCCTCCGGGGCAATTCCCATGGGATAAGGACCATCCTCCAGGGCGCGGTAGATCCTTGCCATACCCACGCTGTCCAGTTTCGCATGGTGGACAGGCATGGCCTTCAGCCGGGGCATCACCCACCGGGCGACAAAACCACCCCAACGGGGTACTTCATACCCATAGACAAAAGAAATATGGGAATTGATGGGATACCTGACCCCGGACTTCCTGGCGATCTTCCGTAAACAATAGGTAGCCACCCAGCTAAGCAGTTGAGGTTCACCGCCATAGGGATGCCTGAATGCCAGAATAGTACTGGTTTTGTCCGATAGGGTACGGTCAAAAGAATCTATCAGCCGGCTGGACTGCAATAACTTGAACCGGGCGATACCCAGAAAAAACCACATATATACCCTGATAAAAAAACCAACTAAAATCACCATAAACTTGGAGATAAATGGTTCCGGCAGTTTTATATCCGGAAAGGCTTTAACGATGGGTCTATAATATGGTTTCCGCATAAGATAATAATTGTATACCGAAAAATGCAGATAATTCAAGTTGTTTTTATTTATTCATCCCATGTCAGGAAAAAAAACGATAAAATCGTATATCGTCTACAAAAATGAGTTTATAAAGGAATTGGTTGAAATAAATACCTGAAGTATGTATTATCAAGAGAATATTTAGGGAAGTTGTACTTCCCATCCTAATTCGCACAAATCTGTGGAGGCCTACGACAAATGAAAAAAATAAAGCTTCTTTTCCTTGGTTTTTTCTTATTCTGTATATTAAATTCCGGATTTTCCCAGTCATTTACCTCTGTTCCCCTGAATAATGAAGTCTATTATATTATTGACAACGCGGTTTTACGGGGTCTCTGCAAAACGCCTCCTTCCGCTAAGCCCTGGTCCGAAACAACCGTAAAAGAGCTGCTGAATGATATTCTGACATCATCAAAATTATCCTCCGCGGAATACGAAGTAATATATGATGCCCTGGCCCAGTTTGAACGGAATCCCGGTTTTGATTGGAAAAAAGGGGCCTTTTATACGGAAAAAACCCTGAAGGATGCATCAAAATTATCTATTGAAATAGGCGCCACCTGGGACAGTTTTGCATCGTTTAATCTGCTGTCCCCCTTTGCTGTGGGAAACTACAATATCCTGGGAGGGTATATTTCCGGAGATCTCGGAAAAAGTCTTTCCTATAATTTTACAGGCCGGGGGGAAATACTGTACATTCCCCTGGAGGAATATCCCCAATACTGGAACGATGATTCTAACCCTACCCCAACCGGGGATTTAAGCGACAGCAGCTACTACCTGCCCGAGTTTTCTCCCTACAGTTTTTCCAAGGTCTGGGAAGCTTCCATATTTAAACCGGGCGAGCTCCACAATTACCAGTCCTGGCCGAACACCCTTTCTTTCGGATACGAGGTTATCTCGGAAATCGATGCATCCTTTGTGGAAAACCGGGTTCAGCTCCGGTTCGGCAGGATGCGCCGGGACTGGGGTTCCAACGGTGTGGGCAACAATCTTTTCATGAATTCCACCGCCCGTCCCTATATAGGTATTGAGGGGACCGCCATACCGGCGGACTGGATTAGCTTCTCCTTTATTACTGGCGTCCTGGAATATTATAAAGTTACAAGTCTTAAGGGTGATGCCTGGAACTTCCAGAACGCCTTTTCAGTGGCCATGCTGGAACTGAACTATAAAAATTATTTCCATATTGACGGGGGCAGCACCACCGTGTGGCCCAAACGTTTTGAACTGGGGTACCTTTTCCCGATCAACAGCAATTTCCTGTACCAGAACAATGTGGGGGATTTTGACAATCTGGGAATATTTTTCAACATTTCCGGCCAGTACCCGGGGATCATTAAAGTATGGGCCTCAGGATTTATTGATGAAATGAGCCTCACCTCATCACCTTTTTTCCATCTTGACCGGAATATGTACGCCTACCAGTTTGGAACCAAGGTAAACCTTCCCTGGATACCCTTTGCAACCGTGAGCCTGCGGTATACCAAAATAGAGCCATACTGTTACACCCATCCCACCACGGATACTCCCTGGTATGATACGGCGGATCATGACATGCAGGAAGCATATTTAAACCACGGTGAAAATTTAGGGTATTACCTGCCCCCCAACTCGGATGAAATCTGTTTAAGGGTTGAATCCATGTTCAAACCGGGGGTGAGTGCTTATTTCCAATACCAGATGATCCGGCATGGCACAGAATACGGTCCGGGCAGGGTATTCGGAAGCGCATTTACGGATATGCTGGACTACGGTAATTTAGACGGCCAGCACAAATACTTCCTCCATGACGGGACCTACGAATGGAATCATATTATTAAACTGGGGGGACGGTACAACCTGAAATCATTAGGAGTACCCATGGCGGTGTACGGCGAACTGGGTCTTGTATTTGTCAGGTATTCCGGTATTGAGGGGGGCGGAGCCAGTGAAAGCAAGGAATCCTATAATTTTATTTCCAACGAATACTATGAATCGCAGAACCGACTGATTGCCTCAATTGGAATTAAAATTTATCCGAATACCGGCAGGTAGGGTTGTTTTCTGGCTTTAGGGAATCTTGAAAAACAGAACCGTTTTTTGGAGATTCCTTTGGAGAGGTTTTTATTTCAAATTAAGAAGTCCCTAAAAATCCAACCGGGATTTTCAGGGACTTCCCGGGATATCCGATGGGAACTTATGTCCGGCTTTCGTCCATCCAAAAGAATTCCCACTGATGTCCGTCCAGGTCCTGGAAAGCCCTGCTGTACATAAAGCCCAGGTCTTCTTTTCTGCCTTCAGCGGCCCCCATTTTTATTGCCTTGGTTAACAGGGCATCCACTTCATCTTTTTTGTCACATGAAACAGCTAGTATTATTTCCGATGTTTTTGATGTGTCCGGAATTTTTTTTGTAATAAAACTGCTGAAAAAAGGTTCTTTTAACAGCATCACATAAGCCAGGTCATTAATTTTCAGGCAGGCCGCATTCTCATCGGTAAACTTCATATTAAAGGTAAACCCTAATTGACTGAAAAAATCCATTATCCTTTTTAAATCCCTGACAGGAAGGTTAGGGAATATCATCCGTGCCATACTGTACCTCATTATTTTTATATTTTTAGGAATCCGGAAAATCAACCGGATCTTTAAAGAGTTCCCTTCGAACTGGACACGGAACCCACCACAATTTTCCCTTTCATCTTAAGATGAGCATGGGGAGGACATACATAATAAATAGTCCCCACATCCGAAGACTGGATTGTGTATGTAGAAGTCCCTTCTCCGAAATGAAACCCCTGGGTGGGTCCGGATTTATTGGCATTCCATGTTGCCTCATCCACCCGGGAAACCGAATGGGTTGGGCCCACAACAAAGATGATTTTATCCCCCACATTCACATTAATCGTGTCGGGAGAAAATTTCATACCGGATGTGGAAATGGTGAATTCCTTGTAGGCCGCAGGAATTATTACCGGTTGAATTAGGTTATCGCTTCCAATCCGGCTGGCCGTTTTAGACTTGTCATTACATGCGATCATCATAAATACCGCAAGCACTAAAAAAAGAATTTTTCCAAAAAACTTTTTTTTCATGTTTTACTCCTCATTTTTACATTTATCCGCAGGCGGGTTTCATACCCCGCACTTTAGGGCGATTCTTTGAAGCAACAAAGAAATTGTTGTGCGGGGTATGAAACCCGCATATAAGCCTTACCTTACAGAACCAACATACCCCGCTGCTTGCGGCGAGGTTGTTAATTTATAAATTGTGACCGGCATCAAAAGATACCGGGCATATTTAATACTTAACCATGGAATATACTCCAGGGGAGGTCCCTATCCAGGAGGTAAACCAGCAGTGGAACCCCTTCGGCATGAACCTCACCCGGCAATTATTTCCCGGAGGCAACCGGAGCTTCTTCCTTTGTTTTTCTCCGGAATCCCGGAATAAACCGGTTGACCGCTTTCTGATAATCCTTATAGGCAGGATACCTTTCCAAAGAAATTCCTTCGGACATGTTGGAGGAACCAAGGAAAAGACAGGTCAGTACGATGGCACCGATGATACCACTCCTGAAGGGGTTGCCTCCGGTTATCGCATAAGCCATAAGCCAGAGACTCCACCAGGTACCCATTTCTCCCACATAGTTTGGATGCCTGCACACAGAAAAAAGTCCGCTGGAAACAAAACCCTGTTTAACTTCCTCGTCATATTTCGCAGGAAACTCCTTCCCTTCCTTAGCAGCTTTTTTTGCCCGCTGAAAGTTATTTTGTTCCCGGTCAGCGGCGGTTTCCAGCAGAATTGATAAAACACAAAGTCCGGCTGCTGCAATAAACAGGGGTGTTACAGCCGCACCGGATTGGATGATGTAGTACATGGGTGATGTAAATGCCACAAAAAGGGCATTCTGGAAAAAAGCAATAAATAAAAGATTAAAAACCTGCCAAAGAACGGGATTGGTTATCCTTTGTCTCAGGATTGCCCACCGGTAATCCTCCATTCCTGTGTAACCGCCCTTGGAGGCAAAGTTCCAGGTCAGCCGGATACCCCAAAGGGTAATCAATCCTGAAGCTATGACAATAGCGGGTGTAAATCTGCCCCGCCAGGCATAAAACAGACCGTAAGCCACAGGCAGGGTACTCCACATCCGGTCTACCCAGGAATAATCCTTGGTAATAAGCCCTGCAAAAAAAGAGCAAAGGGAAAAACCCACAGCACAAAGGGCTACAATAAACAGAGGATCAGCCATGCCAAGCCATGCTGGCAAAACCGAAACCCCTCCGGCAAAGGGAACCATAATTCCCAAACTTAGGCAGAACGCCGCTAATAAATATAAAATAAACTGTTTCATATAAACAAAGTATAACCAATAATCCGCTACAATCTCAATGGGTGAATCAATAACGGTAAATCACCGGTCTTAACTCAAGTATAGTATAGAAGCCATCAATATACCATGAAAGATGGTTTTCTCGTCGAAAATGTCCAGGCCCTTGGACAAAAATCATTTCATGGATTTTAATTCCGGGAATATCAGTATCCCCGCCATAATTACCGCCGCACAATCTGCGATAGGCCCAGCATACATCACACCATTAATCCCCAGAAACAAGGGGAGGATTAAAATGAGGGGCATTAAAAAAATCACCTGCCTTGTCATTGACAGAAGAATCCCCCTGGAGGCTTTTCCAATCGATGTAAAAAAATTGGAGGTCAGGGGGATAATTCCATTGATAAAGGTCATAATCATAAAAATTCTGAAATAACGCTCGGCGAATTTATAATACATTTCATCCCCCGGGCCAAATATGCTGATAATCTGCCGGGGAAACAACTGAAAACATAAAAAAGCCAGGGTGGTAATACAGGTGATAACTATGGCCGCCTTTTTCAGGGTTTCCTTTACCCGGCGGTAATTTTTTGCCCCATAGTTAAACCCAAAAACCGGCTGGCATCCCTGGGCAATCCCCAGGGTAAACGACATGAGGACCACGTTTACCTTGGTAATCACCCCCGCACATGCCAGGGGAATATGTCTGCCATATTCCGATAATGCACCGTAATGGGTCAGGGTATTATTCATTACAATCTGGGTGGAAGCCATGGCTAGTTGGTTAAAACACGCCGCAGCCCCTAAGGAAACAATAGCCTTGATGTATTCAAACTTCGGGTTCAGATATTCCCGGGTGATCCTGAATGTTTTAAAACGCATCAGATAGGCCACCACCATAACAAATGAAATAAACTGCCCTATAATAGTAGCCCATGCGGCTCCGGCCATACCCATGTTAAATCCAAAAATAAAAAGAGGATCCAGAATGGTATTGGCAACCGCCCCGGAAAGTACACAGATCATGGAATAGGTAGGACTCCCATCAGCCCGGATCAGCTGGCTGCAGCCGGATGAAAAAATCAGAAAAGGGAATCCAATGGAAGTAATACCCGTATAGATTAATGCATAAGAAAGAACCTCATCCCGGGCGCCAAAGGCTCTCATCAATGGTTCCAGAAATATGATGACGATTATACTCAGGACAACCCCGCTGACCGCCAGCAGGGTAATTCCAGTCCCCGCAATCCGGGCAGCCCGCTCCCGGTTTCCTGCTCCCAGGTTCAGATTGAAATTTGATGCGCTTCCGACGCCAATTAATAGAAAAATTGATGTGCAGATTGTTGACAATGGAAATGCAGCGTTGGTGGCGGCGTTCCCCAGCATCCCAACCCCCTGACCAATAAAAATCTGATCCACAATGTTATACAGGGCACTGACAAGGAAACTTATTGTAGCAGGGATTGCATATTTTAAAATAAGCTTGCTGACCTTTTGTACCGCCAGGGGATTGGATGAAACGGGCATGTCCATAGGAAATATCTCCATCGTTCTTTAACCGGCATCATAAAAACTTTTGTTTTTCATGTAATTAATTTCAGGGGAATTCTCTGTTTAAAACATTTATAAATATTCAGGCCTTGAGAAATTCCTTAAGAATCAATGTAATAATTCTACAAAAAGGCAGGGAAATAATCTATGGGATCGATATTAACATGAAAATTAAAACGAATTATTGTGATGTATCTTTTTTTCATCATAAAAACCGGTACTAGCCGCTGAAACCGTATCAGCCGCGGGATACCCCATGGAAATCATTATGATAGGAACCACACCCTCCGGAAGATTAAGTGCCTGGGACACCCCCTGGATCCTGGCTTCCTGGGGGGCAATACTCATGGGAACCGATGATAACCCCAGTTCACTTGCCTGAATAAGGACATTTTGAGCTGCCATTCCAGCATCCAAAGACAGGAGTTCCGGATATATGGCCGTATTATGGTTTGCCGCTATCACTAAAGTAAGAGGCGCCGTATCCAGGGCCTGGGAATAGGGGTTCCCCTTTTTCATAGCCTGCATAAGTTTTCTTTCTGTAACAATAATAAATTCACAGGAATGCTGATTTCCCCCGGTGGGAGCAGCAAAGGCAGCTTTTGTTATCAGGTCTATTTGATCCTTACCAACCGGAGCAGGATCAAAATTTCTTATGTTTTTTCTGGAAAAGATTCCGCTGATATAGGGTACATCCGGATGTTGTATCTCCGGTTGACTGGTAGCGGCGGTCCAGGCATCAACAAAATCCATCCGGATTCTTGACTGGTTACATGATAGAAAAACCGCAGCAGAAATAAACACAAGACAGGAAAAATATATTATTCCTAATTTTTTCATAACTATCCCCCGGTTTGAATTATGAGCCTTTTTCAAAATTTGACATTTTGAAAAAACCTCTTATGATAACGACCAGGTTATTTCAATCTTCCAATTTGAATTCCAGTACCCTTAGGAGGGAACTCCCAAAAGTATTCAGGACCGGATATGTCCTGGAACACAACCTTAACCTAGGATAAATTATAAAGAGATTTTTCTTTGCACACAAGCAGGACGTAACCCGTCGGGGTTTACTGCATAAAAACAGAACCAACTATCAAAGATATTCCCGCAGCAATTATATTTGTCCTTATCGGCCATTTTCCAGACAGCGTTCAACATCTTTTTCGAATTTATCCGGAGTATAGGCAGGCGAATAACGGCCCATCACATTTCCCTGCCGGTCAATTAAAAATTTTCCAAAATTCCATTTAATATCGCTGGGAGCGGCTTTTCGCCTGAACAACCTGACCCTTTTCTCAAAGGACAAGGACTTTTTATCCCCCATATCTTCAGGGGCTTGTTCCTTCAGCCAGACAAAGAGAGGGTTGGCATGTTCTCCGTTTACATCTATTTTTGAAAACCTGGGGAAGGTGGTATTATAACGAAGGGTACAAAACTGGTTGATCTCTTCATCCGTGCCAGGAGCCTGGTTCAGGAATTGGTTTGACGGAAAATCAAGTATTTCAAAACCCTTATCATGATATTTTTTATAAAGGGATTCCAGCGCTTCATACTGGGGCGTGAGCCCGCACCTGGTGGCGGTATTTACAATAAGCAGAACCTTTCCTTTATATATATCCAGTTTGACATCATTTCCATGGTTATCCTTTACGGTAAAATCGTACACATTCATTTTTAATTCCTTTAATAAGATATTTCAAAAACAATCTATCCAACCTGCATTAACAGTGGGAAAAATTATTTCCTGAGAACCAATGTGAACCCACCGGATTTTCAGGACCCGCTTCAGGAGAAGCTTAAAAAATCCGGTGAGCCCTTTGGATATACCTTAATTATATGGGGTGATTTCAAAATGTCAAATTCTGAAATCACTTCCGTAGATGTAGTGTAGAAAGCGGTTTTATCCTGCTGGTACTGGAAAAAAATGATGATTATTTTTTGTTGCACCGTGCTCAGGATATTTTCTTCATCATCATATCCTTCTCTTTTAGAATCCGCATCTTGGGGCTTGTTAATTTATTTACACATTTGGAAAACTTAGGCATGGAAACACCCTTTTCAGAGGCCATATTAATTATGGCGAAAATTAAATTATCAAGTTCCGATGTTTTTCCATTGTTAATATCCCGCTGCAGCTGGGTTATGGTATCAGGATTCAGGATATTTAAAAAAGCAAGGCCGTTTTCAATAAAATCCGGGCCAGCGGGAAAGCCCAGGGCATCCCCAAGAAGGGTTGTTTCTTTTGTCAACGCAATGAACATTTCCCTATATTCGCTGGGCCGCTGCACATTCCCTACCCTTACCCGGTAATACAGACAGCACAAAGAAAGAGCAGAATTATAAAAATAATTCCATAAAGAATCTTTTCGGATATCTTCTGAAATAATTGTTTCGATACCGGATTCATTTAAGTCAGCTGCAATTGCACTTAATGACGAAAGGTTGTTTTCCCGATGGTCCATACCCAGGGTAACCCGGAGGATAGAACTTTTGATACAGATAGTCCCGGGTTTCCTGATGTAAGCCGAAAGCTGCGGATAACCATCACACACCTTTGCGGTAGAAATATTTCCCCGGATGATATCTCCGGTCCCATAGATACTTAAAAGCGGAATAACAACAGTCCCGGGAGAACTGATGCTGCTGATAAAGGGTATGGCTTCTTCCAGGGAATAACCCTTTACGCACACAAAAATGACATCTGGATTCCCCGAATAGTTTTCCATGTCGGATACTTCAATGGAATAAATACCATATTTTCCCCGCCGGTCCGTTTCCATTTGCAGACCGTTAAGCTGAATTTCCCGGAGATGTTTTCCCCTGGCAATCAGACTGACATTCTTTTTTCCTTCAATCAGCTGAGCACTGACAGAACCGCCTACTCCACCTGCACCAATTACTACATAGTTCATAATTAAATTTCCTCAAGCAGGAACCTCCAGAAATTCATTTCTCCGGAGGTTCCCAAAGGATCGAAAGAATCCTCTTATCCTCCGTATACGGCGATCATTACACCCGCTGCTATAGCAGTACCGATAACACCCGCCACGTTTGGTCCCATGGCATGCATCAGAAGGAAGTTACCCGGATCTTCCTCAAGACCCACCTTATTCGAAACCCGGGCAGCCATAGGTACCGCGGAAACACCGGCAGATCCAATAAGGGGATTGATTTTCTCTTTCAGGAAAAGGTTCATAAATTTAGCTACCAGTACACCGCCTGCGGTGGCTACGGCAAAGGCTACCAGACCCATGACAACAATTATAAGAGAAGAAGGATTCAGGAATTTTTCCGGAGTCATCTGGCTTCCTACACCCAGGGAGAGCAGCAGGGATACAATATTCATGAGTTCATTCTGGGCGGTTTTGGAAAGGCGTTCCACCACTCCAATTTCCCGGAGGAAGTTACCAAACATGAGACAGCCAATAAGAGGAGCCGCTGCAGGAATAAGAAGTATGGTCAGGATAAACACCACCATGGGGAACAATTTTTTCTCGGTGGTTGATACATGCCGTAACTGCTTCATCCTTATGAGCCGTTCATGTTTTGTTGTCAAGGCTTTCATAATGGGCGGCTGAATAAGGGGTACCAGGGCCATATATGAATATGCAGCCACAGCTACGGTTGCCAAAAGATGGGGAGCCAGTTTGGAAGCAATATAAATTGTGGTGGGACCATCGGCGCCGCCGATAATGGCTACCGCACAGGCTTCCTTAAGATTAAACGCTACACCGGGGAGGTAGTTGGCAAGGGATACAAAAAATAAGGTACAGAAAACGCCGAACTGTGCGGCTGCACCAAGAAGAGCGGTTTTTGGATTGGCAATAAGCGGGCCGAAATCAGTCATGGCTCCAATACCAATGAATATGATCAACGGGAAAAATTCGTTGCCGACACCTGCCTCATAGATAACATTTAGGAATCCGTGCCCCTCGCCCATTCCGGCAAAGGGTATATTTACAAATACAATTCCGAATCCAATGGGAATAAGGAGCAGCGGTTCAAATCCCTTGGCCGCTCCCAGATAAATAACCAGCAGGCCTACAGCAACCATAAACAGTTCCTGCCAGCCAAAGATTTCCATGGTATCACCCGAGGGCGTTTCCTTTAAACCGTGATCATTAATAAACGCAAAAATTCCGGTGCTTTCTGCCATGTTTTTTATGAATTCAACAAAGGATACCCTGGGAAGGTCTTCGCTGTTAGGAATAATACCCTGCAGATTGCGGAACGACGGAAGTTCAGTATTGGCGGGCTGATTGGAACTACCCGCAGACTGGGCGGTTACCTTGGAAATAAAGGAGAATACAAATGCACCAATAATAAGAATAAGGCATATTTTAGTTATCAAAACGGGATTTTTTTTCATTTTTTTCTCCTTAATTAACTTCTAATTTCTGCAAGGGGCTGCTGGGAGACAATCTGGGCTCCCTGGCTAGCTATAAAATGAATTACTCCATTAACAGTTGCTTTAATTTCCAGTTCCATCTTCATGGATTCAATGATAACAACCGTATCACCCACAGACACATGGTCTCCTTCATTAGCTATGTATCGTATAACAGTACCAGCCACCGGGGCAGGAATAAGGGTAACCCCGGAAGCCGGCGCTGAAGGTTTTTCCTGGGTTACTGCTTTTTCAGCAGCCGGAGGTACGGCACCGCCGGTTGAATAATTGATGTTATAATCATTTCCATTGACATTAACTATATATTTTCCGGATGATTCCCCTGCAGCGGTATCTTTCCGATATTCCTGAACCGCAGCGGAAATTGCAGCACTTACCGCTGGAGCGGCAGCGGACTTAGCCGCGGGTCTGCTCACCGGCGCCGCATTTTCAACATCCTTATCAAGTCCCATTTTATGAATTATTTTTCCTACTATATTGATACAAAAGATCATTACCGTCAAAAAAGCGAATACAATCGCCATACCAAGCAGTGTAAGTGTACCGCTTTGTCCCAGCATTTCAATAATTGTCATATATCCCTCACAGATTTTATGTTCAAAAATCTCAGCCCATAAAAAAATTATTCATAATCAGGGCTTCTATTATTTTCAGAATTTAAAATTTTCAGTCCATTTCGCTAACAGAATGATATCCCTTTTAGGGTTATTTCGTATTATTGAGACAGACTAGATTTGTTTTTATGGAAGAAAAATGAGAATCAAATTCTTAAGTTGAAAGGAACAAGATTAATTGATTTTATATTATAGGTCTTTTTTACAAGATCCGTAGACATCATTGCGGTCTGCCCGGTTTCCGAATCAGGATGAAGGAAGAACATATCCCTCTGGAAGGGTAACCGGACCGAGACAAAACAATTGGTAGCGGAGGTAAATATCATAGGTTCCCTGATAGTATCTTCAGGGAATTCATTTGTACCGTTTATAGCAAATCCGGATTCAGGCAAGTGATTAATTATGCAGCCATTAATAGCAAAATATTGCTTTTCCAGAAGAGTACAGCATAAAATCATGACTGCCGTAAAAAACAGCACCCGGCGCACGGCAACCTCCTGATAATATTTTACCGAAATTTAGCATACCAAAATACAAAATGCCTGTCAATTGAGCTAAAAGGTACAGGCAGGGAGTTAGTAATAACAGTTCTATTTTTTACATTGCGGATGCCTGTCCATGGCCAGAACAGTAGTTCCCGAATGAAGAATAAAGGATTGGCTGTTATTAATTATCTTTACCGCAGCTAAGACGATAAGTTCTTTAGTACTGTTGTCACAAAAATCGCAAATATCAATATTTTTCAGAATTCGAATTATAAACACCTCCGCTTTAAATAGAGCCGAAACCAGTATTTTCACCGGTTGACCTCCGCCGTCAACCCATGTCCTAATAAGATATGGATAATATGGATAAAAATTTAGACCGCATACGATCAAAGAAGGCCTTCATTATTGATATGGATGGTGTTATATACCACGGGAACCAGCTTCTCCGGGGGGCGACGGAATTTGTGGATTGGCTTGTCCGGGAGAATAAGGCATTTCTCTTTTTAACTAATTCCAGCGAACGTTCTCCCCTGGAACTTTCCCAAAAACTAGCCAGGCTGAGTATCATGGTTTCCCCGGAACATTTTCATACGAGTGCCCTGGCTACCGCAAGTTTCCTTGCATCCCAGAAACCCGGGGGATCGGTTTTTGTTATCGGAGAACCGGGGCTTATTTCTGCACTCTATGATGCGGGTTTTACCATGAACAATGTAAACCCCGACTATGTGGTGGTAGGCGAAGGCCGGGGTTACAGTCTGGAAGCCCTGGAAAAAGCGGTGAATCTGATCCGGAATGGAGCCCGGCTCATTGGTACCAATCCTGATATAAACGGTCCTTCGGAAAAAGGTATTGTCCCTGCATGCGGCGCCTTGGTATCTCCTATTGAACTTGCTGCGGAAACAAAAGCCTATTTTGTGGGCAAACCGAATCCATTGATGATGCGTCATGCTCTCCGGAGGCTTAATGCCCGGCTGGAGGAAACTGCCATTATAGGAGACAGGATGGATACGGATATCGTGGCAGGAGTTGAATCGGAGATAGAAACAGTGCTGGTCCTTTCGGGGGTCACAAGGATGGATGACATCCACCGTTTCCCCTACCAGCCCAGGCATATCCTTGAAGGGGTTTTTGAAATTCCCGAATAAGGAATTGTTATGCCGGCTGGATATACCCAACAATTATTTACAGATTTATTGCAGATGGTGATCCCGTTTAAACTTATTGTCCGTCGGAAATTAATCGATATTCATAGAAAAAATACCCGGAATGTTTTAGATTTGTTTCCTGAAAACAAAAAATATTTTGCAGCACCGGAGTATCATTTTGAATGGATCTGGATACATAGTTATAATACTATTCTGAAAGACGGATTTTTTTCATCCGGGTCAGGCTAACACTGTTTTAATATCATGATAACCAGGAGCATGGGACATGAAAAAAATATGGTCGCTTTTTTTATTCAGTTGCTTAACCATTTCCGCAGTATTTGCCCAGTCTTCAGTATGGAAAGTAAGCCACGACGGAAACACATTGTACCTTGGGGGAAGCATCCATGCTCTGAGAAAGCAGGATTTCCCCATGCCCAGGGAATTCGATACGGCCTTTGAACTTGCCGATATGCTGGTTCTGGAAACGGATGTGGAAAAAATATCCGATCCTCAGATGGTGAGTTATATGATGGCTAATATGTTTCTGCCGGAAGGTGAAAACTTGAGATCAGTTCTCTGCAGGGATGCATATAAGCGTCTTCTTAAAAAATGTAAAAACCTGGGTGTTCCCTTCAGCGAAGTATCCACATGGAAACCTTCAATAGTGGTGAACGTGCTTTCCACATTAATTGGACAGGAGGAAGGATTGGTCCAGCAAGGGGTGGATCTCTATTATCTTTCCATGGCAAAACAACAGGGAATGAGCATCGAGTACCTGGAACCGGTAAAACTGCAGATTGATTTGCTTTTTACCCTTGGGGAAGGATATGAAGATGCATATGTACTGTATTCGCTCAAGGATTTTAATGAAGCAGAATCTTCGTTGTCATCCCTGATTTCCGAATGGAAGCACGGCGGTTCCACAGAAGTCGAAAAAAGTCTTCAGGAAATGAAAACAGAAGTCCCCTTGTATTATGCCGCCCTAATCACAAACCGGAATAACGCATGGATTCCTTTGATTGAAAAATACCTGGAAGATGAAACAGTGGAATTTGTGGTTGCAGGTTTAGCCCATATGTACGGTCCTGAGGGATTACTGGAACAGCTCAAAAACCGGGGGTATTCAATCGAGCAGCTGAAGGAATGAACCTCCGCATGTTTTACCCGCGGTATCTTTAGCAGTGAGCTGTGTTCACCGGCGGCCGGGTCAATCAGAAAAACCTTACCGGCCGGTTACTTTACCCGGAAATAAGGGTCGGACGCAATACTCCTGGGATCATCAAATATAATTTTTGGCAACGGGTATATGAAAATGAAAACGCGGTATATGCCTGTGTCAACCTTAATGAAGCATATACAGCTGATGAAATAGCAGACCGTTCACTTTGCATCACCGGGGATATTACAGAGGTGATTGAAAAATTGCCGGGGTAGTATTTTTCCTATATCCGGTGCTGCTATATTTCAACAATCCCTTCAAATACGGTACTGCACTCGCCTGTCATATAAACAGCATCGTCGGTGTAATTAATGATAAGATCTCCGCCTTTCAAGTGGACTTTTATATCCTCCTCCTTGCGGTAATAATTATTGAGAACCGATGCAACCGCTGAAGCACAGGCACCTGTACCGCAGGCAATGTTTTCGCCGTTTCCCCGTTCCCATACCCTCATCTTAAGCTCCCCGTTTCCCAGCATTTCAACAAATTCAGTATTAACCCTGTCTGGGAACAGTGCATCAAATTCAAACTGAGGACCAATCTCCATTAAGTTAAGATTATCCACATCATCGCAGAATACCACTGCATGGGGATTTCCCATGGAGATACAGGTAATTTCATAATCATTTCCCCCAATGGTAACTTTCCGTGAAATAACATTTTTTCCGTCCAGTCTTACAGGAATTCTTTCGGGAGCAGTTTCCGCCGGTCCCATATTAACTTTTATGGAAGAAGCAATTCCGTTCTTTGTGGATATATGCAGTGATTTTATTCCGCTGGATGTTTCAATATTCATTTGTTTTTTCCTGACCAGATTGTTATCGTAAAGATATTTTCCGACACAGCGGATTGCGTTTCCTGCCATTTTCCCCTCACTGCCGTCAAGGTTGAACATTTTCATCTTTGCATCGGCAACGCTGGAATCCATCATCAGTACTACACCATCACCCCCTATACCAAAATGTCTGTCGGATAAAATGACCGACAGCGATTCAGGGGAGTTAATATTCAAATCAAAACAATTAATGTAAATATAATCATTGCCGCAGCCCTGCATTTTTATAAAATGCAGCTTCATCCTTTTCCGTCTCATATGATTAATGTCTATCAACTCGGTGTTTATTTCACTGTATCCTGATAAAAGACTGTCCGCTAAGGCGCCTGCCGTATCCACAGATGTAAGACAGGGAATACCCAAAGTGCATGCTTTCCTGCGGATTTTTACATCATCGGATACGGGGGTTCGACCTTTTGCCGATGTAGAAATAATATAGCTTATTTTGCCGCTTTCCAGAAGGGTAAGGGTATTTTTGTGGTTGTTTTCATGGATCTTCTCCACAAGGGAAACTTTAAAACCCTTGTTCTGCAGAAATTTTCCGGTACCGTTGGTTGCATACAAATCAAAACCACATTCAGAAAATTTTTCCGCAAGGGCCGTAATTTCTTCTTTATCGTTATCCCGGACTGTTATCAGCACACCCCCATGTTTCTTCATTTTGTATCCCGCAGCAATAAGTCCCTTGTATAAAGCCTCCCCAAGATTTTTCCCGATGCCAAGAACCTCTCCGGTGGATTTCATCTCAGGCCCTAGGTGAGTATCCAAACCGGTCAATTTTTCAAAGGAAAAGACAGGAACTTTAACGGCGATATACGGAGGAATTTCTGCAATACCCGGCTGGTACCCCATGGATCTGATGGTTTCTCCCAGGCTTACCCTCACAGCAAGTTCACATGCAGGGATTTTTGTAACCTTGCTTATATACGGAACTGTCCTGGAAGCCCGGGGATTAACTTCAATAACAAAAAGTTTTTCATTATGCAGAACATATTGAATATTAACGAGACCTTTGGCACCAATACCCAGGCAGAGTTTTTTTGTTACTTCAAGGATTTTCTCTGCCTGTTCATCATCAATATGTTTAGGAGGATATACAGCGATGCTGTCACCTGAATGGATCCCTGCCCGTTCAATGTGTTCCATAATACCGGGGACAAGAATATCCTCACCGTCGCATATAGCATCCACTTCAATTTCTCTTCCACTGAGATACTTGTCGATGAGAACGGGGTTGTCCTGCTTAGTCCGCAATATTATCCTCATATATTCGCTGATATCATCCCGAGAAAAGGCGATGATCATGTTCTGGCCTCCCAGTACATAGGAAGGCCTCATAAGTACGGGATAGCCGAGCCTAGAGGCAGCATCAAGAGCTTCTTCTTCCGTCATGACACAAAAACCTGCCGGACGGTCAATACTGAATTTTTCCATAAGTTCATCGAAGCGGCTCCGATCCTCACAGATATCAATACCTTCAGCGGAGGTTCCAATAATGGCAATGCCCCGCTGTTCAAGTTTTTTTGCCAGCCGGATTGCGGTACCTCCGCCGAATGCAGCTATGACCCCTTCGGGTTTTTCCGTTTCAATGACAGACATAACATCATCAATATACAGGGGTTCAAAATAAAGCCTGTCGGCAGTATCGAAATCAGTGGAAACCGTTTCAGGGTTATTATTAATAACAATGGCTTCATATCCAAGTTTTTTCAAAGCATCAACACAATGGACGCAGGCATAATCAAATTCAATTCCCTGACCGATCCTGATGGGACCGCTGCCGAGCACAACAATTCTTTTTTTAATCTTTTTTTGAACAAAGGGCAGCACCTCATTTTCAAAACCATTATTTACAGAATAAAAATACGGTGTCCTTGCTTCAAATTCACCGCTGCAGGTATCCACCATTTTATAAATCAACCGGTTCCCGGACTTATTCTTGTCTGCAATATTTGATAAAGACTGAAGAAACCAGGGATCAATATAAGTAATTGCGTGTATTTCTTCCACACTGATTTTGCGGTTTAATGCTTCATGGATGACGAAAAGCCGTTCATCGGTGGCTTTCTCCAATAGCCGGATAATTTCATCATTGGTTTTCTCTTTCAATGAAGGCAGGATGAGATTATCTAAGCCAATCTCCGCACCCCGGACAGCCTTAAGAAGTGCATCCTCAAAGGTATCGGCCATGGCCATCACTTCCCCGGTGGCTTTCATCTGGGTTCCCAGTTCCCTTCCGGCATAGACAAATTTATCGAAGGGCCATTTAGGAAGCTTGACCGCCACGTAATCCAGGGACGGTTCAAATGCAGCATAGGTCGTACCGGTGACAGCATTTATTATTTCATCCAGAGAATAACCCAGGGCAATCTTAGTTGCCACCTTGGCAATAGGATAACCTGTTGCCTTTGAAGCCAATGCGGATGACCGGGATACCCGGGGATTGACTTCAATCACCGTGTAATCAAAACTCTGCGGATGAAGAGCAAACTGGCAGTTACAGCCTCCTTCAACCTCAAGTTCTCGGATTATGTTCAATGCAGCACTGCGGAGCATCTGGTATTCTTTATCAGCCAAAGTCAGTACCGGGGCAACAACAATACTGTCACCGGTGTGTATTCCCACAGGATCGAAGTTTTCCATTGAGCAGACAGTAATCGCATTATCCTGTTTGTCCCGCATTACCTCAAATTCAATTTCCTTCCACCCTGTAATTGATTTCTCAACCAGGATTTGCCGGATAGGGGAAAGGGATATTCCGTTGGATGCAATTTCTATCAGATCTTCTTCATGTTCAGCGATGCCGCCGCCGCTGCCTCCCATGGTGAAGGCTGGCCTGACGATAACCGGATACCCTTCCTGATTTGCGAAATCAAGGGCTCCTGAAATATCCGCAGAAATTACAGAAGGAATCACCGGCTGGCCGATTTTTTCCATTGTATCCTTAAATAGCTGCCTGTCTTCGGCCTTATCAATTGTTTCAGGAGAACTTCCCAAAAGCCGGACATGCATCTTTTCCAGAAAACCTTCCCTGGCAAGCTGCATACATAATGTAAGTCCCGTCTGGCCGCCTAGTCCTGAAAGGATACTGTCGGGTTCTTCTTTTTCAATAATCCGTTTAACCGTTGTAAGCGTAAGCGGTTCAATATAAACAGCATCAGCCATGGATTCGTCGGTCATTATCGTAGCAGGATTTGAATTGATAAGCACAACCTTGATACCTTCTTCTTTAAGGACCCTGCACGCCTGGGTCCCGGCGTAATCGAATTCCGCGGCTTGACCTATTACTATTGGCCCCGACCCAATGACAAGGACTTTCTTAATACTTTTATCGATGGGCATATGCATGATCCTCCATCTTCCGGATAAAGCGGTCAAACAGGAAGGTTGTGTCCTCCGGTCCGCCGCAGGCTTCCGGATGAAATTGTACAGAAGACGCGGAAGATTTTTTGTACATTATTCCTTCGCAGGTTTTGTCATTCACATTTACAAACCATTCAGATGCAACATCCGTATCAATGCTGTCCGGCATAACCGCATATCCATGATTCTGGCTTGTGATGTATACCCTATCACTTAAAAGATCTTTTACCGGCTGGTTCAGCCCCCGGTGACCGTACTTCATTTTATGAGTTTTAAATCCATGGGCCAGGGCAAGCAGCTGATGCCCCAGGCATATCCCGAAAATTGGGATACCGGTTTTAAGAATTTCCCTGAGATTTCCTATTATTCCGATATTTTCTGCCGGATCCCCCGGACCGTTGGAAAGCATAATACCGTCAGGAACAGTATCAAGTACATCCTGCACACTGGAGCTGCCGGGGAGAAGCCATACATCACAACCTCTGGCATTCAGTTCACGCCGGATATTATCCTTGTATCCAAAATCAATCAAAGCTACGGTGTATTTCGGTGTATCTGCTTTAAACATTTTTTTCTCAGCAATGGAAACCGCATTGACCGCATTGGAAATTTTATATGAACGAATTTCCTGAAGAATTTCTGTAGTGGGTTTTCCTCTGCTTATTTTTCCGTTCATTACTCCGTTTTCACGGATAATTTTTGCAAGTGCCCTGGTATCAATTTTGCATAATCCTATGATATTCATTTGTTTCAGAAAATTGTCCAAGGTTCCTGTACTGCGGAAATTGGAAGGATGACCACAGGGATGTTTAACTATATATCCCCTGGCACCAATTCCGGAACTTTCAAAATCATCAGGGATTATTCCATAATTGCCGATAAGCGGAAATGTCTGCAGAATAATTTGGCCATGATAGCTTTGATCGGTAAGTGTTTCCAGATATCCGGTCATGCCTGTGGTAAATACAATCTCCCCGGTAATGTCACCGGAAGCGCCGAAACTCTCACCCTCAAAAACAGCGCCGTTCTCCAAAATTAAATATGCTGTATCAGCCAAGAAAATTTCCCTCCCGAACTATTTCTGCTTGATGTACTACTTTTCATAGGTTTTCAATATTTCTTCCGCTACCACCCTTCTTGAAATTCTCATATCCATAGCCCGCTTTTCAATATATTTATGAGCTTCCAGTTCGGTCATCCCGAGATAAGAAATCAAAGTGCACTTTGCCCGGTCAACAATACGGATATCATCAATTTTCCGGACAAGTTTTGTATTCTCTTCTTTTATACGTTTTAGTTTGCTTTGTGCGGATTCTATGAGTTTCAGTGCTGTCCAGAAAAAATTCCTGTCTATAGGTCTGGGGATGGTGATAACACCAAAGTTTTCTGTTGCCGATGATATCTCTTCATAGTGTTCCGCATCCGCTACCAGCATCACCTGTTCGGTGCCTTTCATTGATATATGGAGAGACAGATTCTCCCCGGTCTCATCGGGAAGCGGAGAATTTATAATTACCAGATCAAAGTCGCGGTCCATAAGCATTCTTCTTGCATCAGAACCTGATTGCTGGATAACGATGGTTCCGCAATGGAGAGCGTTCAGCATTTCAGAAAAAAAATCCGTAATTTTTTTTGAGCTTGATATTATCAAGACGCTTTCCACGCCACCACCTCCCCTTCAATAATTCTTACTGAAGTATGATTAAACTGATCAAATTACGCTAAAATATTTTTCCCGGCAGAAACAATCCTTGTCACCTTTTCTTTTTGCCTCCGCATATTCCTGTGCTTCAGTTTTCTTAAGTTCAATATACTTATTGAAAAAATCATCTCCAATCACTTTTTTAACAAAATCACTTTTTTCTGCCATGGTAATTGCCTTATCCAGGCTTTCAGGCAATTCTCTGAGATCTTTGGTGATATCCTGTCCTGCGGTGAACAGATTAACGTCCACAGAAGAAGGCAATGCAAGGGACTGTTCTATTCCATTGAGTCCCGCAGATATGATAAGGGCAAAGGCAAGATAGGGATTTGTTGACGGGTCAGGAGAACGCAGTTCCATCCGGACTTTTTCATCCGATGCTGCGGGGATCCTGACAAGCTGCGACCGGTTCTGATGCGACCATGATACAAATTTAGGTGCTTCAAATTTTCCGAACCGTTCATAGGAATTGACTATGGGATTCAGAAACAGGGTCATTTCAGGGACACCCTGCAGAACACCCGCAATAAAACTTTCGGCAATCTTAAAATCTGTTTGATTTTTATTACTGAAAATATTCAGGCCGTTCCGCACAAGGGATATGTTAACATGCAGTCCGCTGCCGCTGGCATTTAATAGTGGTTTTGGCATAAACGATGCAAACAATCCGTTCCGGGAAGCAATAGCTTTTACCACCGACTTCAGTGTAATGAGATTATCCGCAGAGGATACGGCATCACTAAACTTGAATGAAATTTCATTCTGCCCTGGTCCCTGTTCATGATGGGAGGTCTCCGGCTTTATACCCATTTCCTCCAAACAAAGACAGATCTCCCGGCGGATGTTCTCGCCTTTATCAAGGGGAGAAATATCGAGGTATCCCCCTTTATCCAGGGTTTGTTCCGTGGGCTCTCCGTTTTCATCTGTTTTAAAAAGATAAAACTCACATTCCGATCCGATTTTGCAGGTATACCCCATCTGAATACAGCGGTCAACCGCACGTTTTAGCACGCTTCTGCTGTCATTAGAATAGGGTACTCCTTCAGGGGTTCTGATATCACAGTAAAAACGGATAACCCTGCCGGGACCAGGACGCCAGGGAAGAACAGTCAAAGTTGCAGGATCCGGGAACAGGAACAAATCGGATTTTTCCGCATTCCGGAATCCCTTAATAGCGGAAGCATCAAAGGAAACCCCGCTGCTGAAGGCGGACTCCAAATCATCGGGCATTATTGAAATATTTTTCTGGAACCCCAGGGGATCGCAAAAGCCAAGCCTGATAAATTTTACATCATTTTCTTTTACGAATTCCAATACCTCTTTAACTGTATTTTCCATTTTCACCTTACCTCCGGATACTGTGTTCATCCTTTAACAAAACAAAAAATCCATCCGCTGAATTTTTCATCCTGTTATATAAAGATTTTAAAACATCGTAAAAAACATTTTCAATCCTTCCCTGCAAAAATAAGGAAATCAATTTATTGTATAAAGCTGTTTATAGTGATTTTTTACACTGGGCCTTAAAACATAAAATCTGTCCTTTAATAATTCCTTCCCGTTTATATTAAACAAGCTGGCGAACTCATATACATACTGACCGATTTCATCTAAATCTTCTTTGCCTGCGGGTTCAGTAACAATCTGGGAAGGTAAACCCTTAAATTCTTTATTTGTTCTTATCAATATCCTGCCGCCGTGCATTCCTGTCCCGGTAAAATGTCCCACCGGCAAGTCACCTGAACCGAGACCAAGTACAATGATCAGTCCCCCGGCGAGGTATTCACCAAGGAAACTCCCGGTTCTGCCGCCCACCACAATGACAGGTTTTTTATTCTGATATTCTTTCATATGAATACCTGTCCGGTATCCTGCATCTCCTTTAACATAAATACAGCCTCCCCGCATGGCATATCCCAGAGCATCCCCGGCATTGCCGTGAATCACAATTTTCCCGCAGTTCATGGTATCCCCCACGGCATCCTGGGCATTACCATGAACAGTAATATCGGCTCCATCCAGATATGCTCCCAGGGCATTTCCCGGAGTTCCATTAATAACGATGGTTCTGTCTTTTTTAAGACCGCTCCCTATAAATCGCTGACCGTTGCAGTGATCGATAACAACTTTCCTTTTCCTTTTTTTCAGCTGGTAATTCAATTCTTTGAAGTCCATATCCCTTCCAGTAATTCTTACAGGATCTTTGCTTGTTTCATTTCTATCCATTACAACTGCATTCATGAATTATTCCCCCGCGTGTTTTATTCCAAGTACTTCAAGTTCCTTTTCAGTGAGGCCTATTCCCCGGAGCATTAATGTATTGCCCTTTAAGCTTTCTATGGAATTGATGCCCATACCTCCCATCATTTCCTTAATTTCGTGCTGCCAGGCTTTCATAAGATTGACCAGTCTTTTATATCCGGTTTCCGGATCAAGCCTTTCCACAAGTCCTGGTACCTGGGTTGCAATCCCCCAATTGCACATTCCGGTCTGACAGCTCCGGCAGAGATGGCATCCCAGAGCAACCAGTGCGGCGGTTCCGATATATACCGCATCAGCGCCCAGTGCAATAGCCTTTACGATATCAGCACTTGAACGGATACTGCCTCCAACCACAATAGATACATTCTCCCGGATTCCCTCTTCACAGAGACGCTTATCCACACTGGCCAGCGCAAGTTCAATTGGTATACCGACATGATCCCTGATACGGGTTGGTGCAGCTCCGGTTCCTCCCCTGAATCCGTCTATGGCAATTATGTCGGCACCGCTCCTGGCAATACCGCTGGCAATGGCGGAAATATTGTGGACCGCAGCAATTTTCACTATGACCGGCTTCTTATAATCCGTAACTTCCTTGAGTGAATAAACAAGCTGTCTTAAATCTTCTATAGAATAAATATCATGATGAGGCGCAGGGGAAATGGCATCACTGCCTTCAGGGATCATCCTCGTTCTAGATATATCTCCCACTGTTTTTGCTCCCGGCAGATGGCCTCCTATTCCGGGCTTGGCCCCCTGCCCCATTTTTATTTCAATAGCTGCACCACTGCTCAGGTACCCCGGATGCACCCCAAAACGCCCGGATGCCACCTGAACAATAGTATTTTTACCGTACCGGTAAAAATCCGTATGCAGACCTCCTTCGCCGGTATTATAAAATATACCCAATTCTTCCGCAGCCCGGGCAAGACTTTCATGGGTATTATAACTGATCGATCCGTAGCTCATAGCGGAAAACATCATCGGCATGGATAATTTCAGATGCGGCGCAAGGTTATTGACCAGTTTTCCGTTCTTGTCCCGTTTAATCTCCGCAGGTTTTGCCCCAAGAAATACCCTGGTTTCCATGGGTTCCCGAAGAGGATCAATTGACGGGTTGGTAACCTGGGATGCATTGATAAGGATCTTATCAAAATAGACAGGATAGTCCTCGGGATTTCCCATGCTGGACAAAAGAATTCCTCCGCTGTCCGCCTGCTTGATAATCTCATTTATTATTTTTCCGCTCCAGTTGGCATTTTCCTTGTAGGTATTGGTACTCTTAACAATTTTGAGTGCCCTGACCGGGCAAAATACTACACAGCGCTGGCAGTTCACACATTTTGAATCATCACTGATCATTTTTTTTGAAACCCGGTGATAGTGATGAACACCATTGGAACATTGATTCTCACAGATTCTGCAGGAATTACAGGTTTCATTATTTCTTTCAATCCCGTAATCAGGGTATATTTTATTTTCCTTCATTGTTTTATTTCTCCGTTCAAATGGATAATCACCGCCTCCCCGCCCTTCGGATAGGAAACCCGGTCGAGTTCCGGTTCAATGATCCGGATTGCCGACTCCTCACTGGCAATATAAACCGTATCATCCTTTTCTCCCACAACCATACTGCGGAGTTTCAGTCTGTCATTAAGAGCCATGATTCCACCGGTAAAACCCACGATGATTGAAAATGGACCTGTGATGAGCTGGGCGGCAAAAACATTCCGGAGATACTCATGGATTTTTTTCTTTTCACTTTCCATATGTTCAATGGTCTGCCAAAAAGGTGCGGCAATAACGGAAGCGATTTCACGGAAGGTCAGTTTTTTCTTCCGGTGCAGAAAATCAATAATATATGTGATCACCTCCGTATCGGTCTGCAGGGTGCAGGTATATCCGTGCATTTCCATAGCATGGCGGTTTGCATCGTAGGATGATATTTCTCCATTGTGTACCACCGAATAATCAAGCAGCGCAAAAGGATGGGCTCCTCCCCACCAACCTGGTGTATTGGTAGGATAACGGCCATGGGCAGTAAAGCAATACCCTTCATATTCCTCAAGACGGTAAAACCGTCCCACATCTTCAGGGTATCCGACCGCTTTAAAAACCCCCATATTTTTACCGCAGGAAAAAATATATGCCCCTTCAATTTTTTTGTTTACCCGGAAAACGCATTTCTGTACAAATTCCCGCTCATCCAATTGGCTCGATGAAAGTTTTGTAGGAAGAGGGGTAAGAAAATAACGCCAGATCAGAGGCTCGTCGGTAATCCCTCTTATTTTTCTTGTAGGAATTTTTGAAAGATTAATTATATCAAAATGCCGTTCCAGAAATTCCTCTGTTTCTTTTTTTGAAGATGGAGAATCGTAAAATGCATGGAATGCATAATAATCCTTGTATTCAGGATATATTCCATATGCTGCAAAACCTCCTCCAAGACCATTGGACCGTTCATGCATGAGAGATACGGATTTAATGATATTCTCGCCGCTTATACGTTTCCCGGATTTATTAAATATTCCGGAAATTGCACATCCCGACGGTATTCTAATTTGACCTTCCTTCAGCATCCCCGGATCTCCTTTGCACAAAAAAAAGGCGCTCACCGCATAATGCAAATCAGGTTAATGTTACAGAGGAAATCCTTTAAAGACTTACCTGCAACATAACCGTGCATTATGTGATGAACGCCTTTGTTCAAACACATGATAATTTTACTAAAAATCCTTGCGAATTTCTAATTATGGTTAAACTATACATTATTCCTGTTTTACATGTCAAGTTTTCAGTACGTGAAAAAAAGTAAAAAAAATAAAAAAATAATTGACAAAAAAAAATCCATATGTAAGAATATGGATGTAATACAGCAAAGGCGCTGTGGACAATAAGGTATTATTGTCCGCAGCGCCATTTTTTTGCCCAGAAAGGAGAACCATCATGAGCAAATTATTTATTCCGGAGGATTACCGGTCCGTTGTGCCTCTTTACAGAACCCAGGGGGCAATTGGTTTTATTAAACGAAGTTTTGAAGATTCCTTGTCAAAAGTACTTAATCTAAAACGGGTGTCGGCTCCTCTTTTTGTGGAACCCCAAACCGGATTGAATGATGATCTGAACGGTGTGGAACGTCCTGTAGAATTTGACATACAGGAAACAGGATCGAACGCCCAGATTGTCCATTCCCTGGCAAAATGGAAACGGATGGCCCTTCATAAATATGGATTCCCTGTCGGAGAAGGGTTGTACACGGATATGAATGCGGTACGCAGGGACGAGGAAATGGATAACCTCCATTCCATCTATGTTGACCAGTGGGATTGGGAAAGGGTTATCAGCCGGGAAGAACGCAGTACCGATTTTCTCAGGGAAATTGTACAAAAAATAGTTGACGCTGTCTGTGACGTCCAGGAAAAACTTATCAAAGAATTTCCCGAACTGCAGGGCAGTATGCTTTCCAGAAAGGTAAGTTTTATAACCACCCAGGAACTGGAAGACATGTATCCACTCCTGTCACCGAAAGAAAGGGAAGACGAATATTTAATGGAGTATAAAACAGCTTTCATCATGCAGATTGGAGACCATTTAAAGTCCGGAGATAAACATGACGGCAGAGCACCGGACTATGACGACTGGGCCTTGAACGGTGATATTGTTTTTTGGAATGACGTCCTTGGAAGGGCATTTGAAGTATCATCCATGGGTATCCGGGTTGATGCTGAATCATTGGACAAGCAGCTCCGGAAAGCAGGCTGTGATCACCGCAGAAAATTCCCATTCCATGCAATGCTCCTGGAAGGAAAGCTGCCGCTGACCATGGGAGGCGGAATCGGGGAATCCCGGCTTTGTATGCTGCTGCTGAGGAAGGCCCACATCGGTGAAGTACAAGTATCGGTATGGGACAAGAATACCCTCTCGGGCTGTGAGTCGGCGGGGATCAATTTACTGTAAGGAGGAGGAAAATAATGAAGGACGTTCCTGGATTATTTGGAAGTATGGTTTTCAACGATGATGCAATGCAGGCAAGACTTCCAAAAGAAATTTATAAAGCCCTGAAGAAAACCATTGTTCAGGGTACCCACCTGGAGCTTGACGTGGCAAATGCCGTGGCGAACGCCATGAAAGACTGGGCAACCGAAAAAGGGGCAACCCATTTTACCCATTGGTTTCAGCCTATGACCGGTGTAACCGCAGAAAAACATGATAGTTTTATTTCACCTTCCGGTGACGGCAGGATAATCATGGAATTCTCCGGGAAAGAACTTGTCCGGGGTGAACCCGACGCATCAAGCTTTCCTTCAGGCGGGCTCCGGGCAACCTTTGAGGCAAGAGGCTATACTGTATGGGATACCACATCCTATGCCTTTATTAAGGATGGAACTCTGTATATTCCTACTGCCTTTTGTTCCTACAGCGGGGAAGCATTGGATAAAAAGACCCCACTGCTTCGCTCAATGGAGGCCATCAGCATACAGGCTCTCAGGATTTTAAGACTTTTTGGCAACACCACGGCAACGAGGGTTATTACAACAGTAGGTCCTGAACAGGAATATTTTCTTATTGACAAGGAATTGTATTTTAAAAGACCCGATCTGGTGTATACAGGCAGAACACTGTTTGGTGCCAGACCACCTAAAGGCCAGGAACTTGAAGATCACTATTTCGGAAGCTTAAAACCCAGAGTATCCGCATTCATGAAAGAATTGGAACAGGAACTTTGGAAACTTGGTGTCCTGGCAAAAACAAAGCACAACGAAGTGGCTCCGGCTCAGCATGAGCTGGCCCCTATTTTCACCACCACAAATATCGCTACTGACCATAATCAACTGACCATGGAACTGATGAAAAGCATTGCCAACAAACATGGTCTTGCCTGTCTGCTTCATGAAAAACCCTTTGCCGATGTTAATGGAAGCGGGAAGCATAACAACTGGTCCGTCTCCACCGATACAGGAGTTAATCTTCTTGATCCTGGAGAAACCCCCTTTGAGAATGTTCAATTTCTTTTATTTCTCGTTGCGGTAATTAAAGCTGTGGATGATTATCAGGACCTGCTCAGGGTTTCCGTAGCCAGTGCAGGAAACGATCATCGGCTGGGAGGAAACGAGGCGCCTCCGGCGATTGTATCAATGTTCCTGGGAGATGAACTGACTGCTATTCTGGAAGCTTTGGAAAATGGCGAGCGTTACCAGGACAGAAAAAAACATCAAATGGGGACAGGAGCCACGGTACTGCCCCACTTTCCCAGGGACACCACCGACCGGAACCGGACTTCTCCCTTTGCATTTACAGGTAATAAATTTGAATTTCGTATGGTAGGTTCTACATTTTCAATTGCTGGTCCGAACATAGTTCTTAATACTATTGTTGCGGATGTGCTTTCAGATTTTGCGGACATCCTTGAAAAGTCCAGTAATTTTAAAAATGATCTGCCGGTACTCATTAAAAAAACAATTGCCGAACAGAAAAAAATTATTTTCAACGGAAACAATTATTCCGATGAATGGGTTGCAGAAGCAGAAAAAAGGGGCCTTCTCAATTTCAAAACCACCGTTGAAGCTCTTCCTGCATTTATTCATCCTAAGAACATCAAGCTGTTTACCAAACATGGTGTATTCAGTGAAACTGAAATTCATTCCCGCTATGAAATTCTTCTGGAGGCTTACAGTAAAACACTTCGCATAGAAGCAATGACCATGATTGATATGATAAAGAAAGAAATTGTTCCCGGTGTTATAGAATATCAACAGGAATTAGCAAAATTAATGTGGTACAAAGCTGAGTGTGGAAAATATGAATGTTATATGGAAGAACAGCTTCTAGAAAAGCTATCTTCACTATCCTCATACCTTTTGAAAAAAATGGAAATGCTGGAGCATATCCTGCTTGAAACAAAACTGATTGAAGATCCGCTTGAATTGGCACAATTTTATCGCGACAGGGTATTCAGCAGCATGAGTGAACTGAGGATTGTGGTTGACGAACTGGAAACATTGGTCGCAAAAAAATACTGGTGCTTACCAACCTATGCGGATTTGCTTTACAGCGTAAATTGAGGAAACTGAAAAATGCTTTTATTTTTTTAGACAGAAAAAGAAGATATTTTTAATATTGAAACAGAAACACAAGGGCGTGGATTTTGATTGGCTGTAATGCGGCCGGAAGAAATACACGCTTTTTATTCGCAGGTGGGTTTAATACCCCGCTCTTTGGGGTGATTCTTTGAATCAACAAGGAAATTGCTTTGCGTGTATTAAACCCGCATATAATCCTTACCTTACAGAACCAACATACCCCGCTGCTTGCGGCGGGGTTATTGATTTTAGGAGATTTTAAGTATTCAGGAATTGACACTATTTGGATATTGTCAGGTACGGCATTTATGTTTTTCATACAGGCAGGCTTTGCATGGTTTAATTTTCCCTGCGCCGGAGGTTCTTCAACAGGGCTATCTCTTTTGCATAGCCTTCCAGTTCATTGGGTGTTTCCAGGAAGAAGGGCAAGGATTTAAGCAAGGGGTGATTGATAATCTTTTCAAATGCATCCAGACCAATCTGTCCCTGCCCGATTTTTTCATGCCGGTCCTTGCGGCTTCCCAGGGGGTTCTTGCTGTCATTAAGATGTATAGCCTTTAAGCGGTCCAACCCTATAACCTTATCGAATTCGGCCAGGACCGGATCAAGATTATCCACGATATCATAACCAGCATCGTGTACATGGCAGGTATCGAGACAGACGCCAAGCTTCCCGTTCAGCTTCACCTTACTGATGATCCGCTGAAGTTCTTCAAAGGAACCTCCAACTTCGGTTCCCTTTCCGGACATGGTTTCCAGAAGAACCAACGTTTGTTGTTCGGATTTCAAAACTGCATTCAGAGTTTCCACGATCAGCTCAATGCCCGTATCAATCCCCTGGCCTACGTGACTGCCGGGATGAAAATTGTAGAGGCATCCCGGTATGAGTTCAAGTCTGTTGATATCATCCTTCATGGTATTCAATGTAAATTCCCGGATACTCTCCCGGCCTGCACAGGCATTCAAAGTATACGGAGCATGGGCAAGGATAAAAGGGATTCCAATTTGACTGGCATACTTTAAGTAAGCATCGATATCGGAATGATCCAGCGGCTTAGCAGCACCGCCCCTCGGATTACGGGTAAAAAACTGAAAAGTATTTGCTCCAATTGTCTCGGCTTCCTTACCCATCGCAAGAAAACCCTTTGAAGACGATAAATGGCATCCTATAATAAACATATACATTATCCTTATATTTAGTTTAGTCCAACTGGACTTACAATTCCGGAAAACAGCAGCCGGCAAGGAACTTCAAGTCCTTCGCCCAGCCGAAGGGAATGCGGTCCGGTTCGGGCGGGCTGCTCTCAGGAACAGAAACATTTTTTGCGACCCTTCTGATCCAGCTCGTTGAATCGATGGGAACTATCCTGCCTTGCCAGCGGTCATCCTTTCGCGGCCGGGAGCACAGAATCATATCCCCTCCTCCGGGCATTTCCTTTTACGGAAGACACTCGGTCTATCTGCTATATATCAAATTCTCCTGAAGGGGAGTTCACCTATGAGGGCATGGAATTGGATTTCCCATTTCAGGAATTCGGATAGGGGTAATTCTCCGGCAATCCGGAATCCCGGAGGTTCGGCGGACACCCAAAGGTAAATTCTATCTGTACCCTCCCTGCCAAACCAGTAAGGAACATCATTGCCGCCGGAACGCCGGTATTGGGGCAGTGACGCATATATCGATCCAAGGAGCTCCCGGTCGGATTCTGTAAAGGCATCTTCATCAAAAAGATACACCCGGTCAATGCGGAGCATTCTGTCTTTTACATTATAGGAATTAGTATAATAATGAATGTCTTCCATTATACTCATATCATTACCGCCTGTGCTGTCCCTGGACGATGCGGGATTATCCGGAACGGATAAAACAAACAACTTCAACACCATATCACAAATACACCGTATTCACAATGGAATGAAAGCAGCAAAAAAATCCGGGGATTCTTGTCATTCAAAATATCCCAGGATATACTGAGCTGGAAAATTTATCTATTTTTTTAGGAGGAACCCATGATTGATGTAAACAAACCTGTCAGCAACCCCGAACTTGTAGCAGCAATGGAAGAACTCCAGCGGGACCCCACCCCGGAACGGGAAAGCCGTTTCTTTGAATTGATCAAGGCCGCACATGTTCTTATGGTACTGGAAGGAGGACTGCAGCACGGAGAAACCCCGAAGGACGGAACCATAACCCTCAAGCAGGGAACAACTATTCAGTTTCCCATAGTGTCGGATCCGCAGGGCCGGTCTTACCATATTGCATTCACCGACTGGCCATCCTTATATTCCTGGCGGCATAAACCGGACGAACAGACTTTAATTACAGATATTGATGATATTGCGCAGATGGTTCTGCACGAAGGGTCAAACTATGACGGGGTGATCTTCAACCTTGGAAGTCATAACTTTCCAATCAGCCGGGAACTTCTGGCTTACCTGACAGGCCGCTCACGTCCGGTGAGCGTAGAGAAGGAAACCCAGGTCCTCATTGGAGTTCCTGCGGAATATCCCCGGGAGCTGGCCGATGCGGTCAAACATGCATTAAAACCCCTGAAGGAAGTAAAACAGGCTTGGCTGCTTTTAATGTCGAAGGATGGGGAACAAAGTTATTTAATTGTGGTGGACTTCACCGGTGACCGCAGGACCGTCTCGGATACCATCGGACGTGCAGCACTGCCGCATCTGAAATCCGGTTTTTATGTGGATATCGTTCCAGCCTCTGAAGATTTCGGGGCCGGGGCTGTGAAAAACCATAAACCTTTTTATAAGCGGGGTTTGTTTTGAAATCTTTCATATCAGGCTGATGCTGATATGGGAAATTACAACTTATCTATTGACGCATCCACGCATTGCCGAAAATTACATACCAGGTGAATCCTTCGGGACCTATGGCGAAGTCCATCCCCATCCTGAGGCCGAACTGTTTGGCCATCAGGTACCGGAAACCTAAACCCGCAGACCAGGCAAGCTCGGATTCACCAATTTTCTCCCAATCATCAAAAGCCGTTCCAAGGCCTCCAAAGGCCACCAGGCTCCACCGGGGGAAAAAATCCCACCGTTCCTCGATCTCCGCCAGCATGGTCGTTGTTCCGGAATACCGGGCTGCGGGAATACCCCTCATATCTACAAAGGGTTTAATAAAAAATGGTATATCCTCCCATGCCTGCTGCATATCAACCCTGAGACCGGTAATAAGATTTTGCAGGATGGGGAAATAATAGTAAACCGAGCCTTCCATAAGCCAATATTCATAACTGCTTCCGAATATCCAACTGCTTACCCCGGTTTTAAGACTGGCATTAATTCCCTTGTTTGGAGTAAAGGTCGAATCCCGGCCATCAAAATTAAGACGCAGGTTCAGCAAAGCCACATTCCCATCCAGCTGGTCAACTATATAGTTGCCGATTTCATTGAAATAAGGATGGGAAGGGTCTTCCTCCATGGAGATATTTTCCCAGGTAAACACATATTCCAGTCCCGCGGAAAAACGGGGATCGAACAAGCTCTTCCTGATAGATGCAAAAATAGGTACTGCTTTGGTATTGAATTCGGCGGATACGGTCTTATTGATCTGTTCGAGATTAAAATAGTATTTTAGGTTTACATCCGCATAGGCTGCGCCCAGGAAGAACCGGGCATCCCAGGGCTTTATATCCGCCGTATACATGGCCCCTGCCCCCCAGGAAAGGTTTGCAGTAACCGCTCCGAACACCGCTGCCACATCCGGAGGGGTTGGATAAAGTTTCCCGTTCTTTTCCCGGGGCTCATTAGGCTGGATAAACACCGGTGCTATACCACCGCCAAAACCACCCACCGCAGGATCGGTGATAAAAATCGGAACGGGGATAAACCCATGTTTCTCAATCAAAAACTGACTCAAATCAAAGTAGCCGTCTTCAGGATCCTTAAAGCTGATTTTCTTCTTCTCTTTTTTTTCATCATCAGACTGGGAGTTTACCGTATTTTCCGGGGCGTCGGATACTTCCTGGGCATAGACCGGAAAAAACAGAGTAGTAAAATATAAGATAATCCATAGTTTTTTTAATATTTTTTTCATATATATAAAGTATATATCCGAATCGGAAAGAGTCAACAAATTGAAAATTTATAACCGATTGATAAATACAGAAATAGCTGACGGATTTGGTGTTATTAGTGAGTTTATTCTAAAAAAAAAGAAGGACCTGAAACGTATATCATCGGTATTTCCGTCATTATAAAACGGTGAAGATACGTCCTATCACTGATATAACCAGCAGGATTATTCCTAATACATTGTTTTTTTACGGATTGAAATAATACTTAATACCAAAGGTATCCTCATTATTTCTTCCTTATGATAGATTGTTAAATTGAATTTTTAAACAAATCAGGTTTTTGATGACATAGTCCGTTAGCTGCTTCAGGATATACTCTTATCCAGTATCCGGTTCCTGTTTGTGTCATCCCGCTTTTTTCGGCAACCCTTATGGCAGGTTTGTTATCTATGCTTGTCCCGTATCCTAAACCATGCCCAGGGTACAGGGCTATTAATTTTTTCAGGCATCCCACAGCATACCCTTTGTTTCTGTACTCCGGCAGGGTAAGTACCGTCACAGCCCCGTTTTTATTATCATATGCTATGGACACGATTTCATTATTAATTACATAGGCAGTACTTTTTTGTTCCAGGTCAGAAAAATATTCCGACAGTTTGTTTTTTACTATTCCTTTTGCACTATCAGTCTGGTTATATTTTATATTGATATCATTGACGGGTATTTTTCCCCGGGGCTCATAATACACTGATGTAGTAACATAAATACTACCTTCCGTGAGTTCCAGCTGGTTTTCAAACCACCGTACATATTTCTGTAATATTTGTTCTTCATAGAGATTGTGTATTTCATGTTTTTCTGCAAACAGAGCAAACGGTTTAATTAATGGCCCTGGAATATTCCATTTAATTGTGCATGTATTATTTTCAATGTATGCAGTTGCGATAAATATTTCCCCGTTTTCAAAAACGACCGGTACCTGAGGAGACAGTATTGGTACGTACATAGACGTATTTCCTCCAAAGAAATCTGAATATGGGACAACAAGCCTCCGTGGGACAAGCTCCAGGGCATCTTTAGTGATGAGCAATATCCAACGGAGGTTCGTTCGATAGGAAATTTATTAAGCCAGACTTCCGAATAAGATTTTACCATAAAATCATTTTTTTACAAGAACAAAAATATTTGATAATGCATAGAAAAAATGTGTAACCCGGTGAAATACTTACAATTTCACCGGGTTACACATTTTTTATTTCTATTGACCGGTGGTTTGTTCCGGCGGATCACTCTTGATTTTATTATTGCCGTACCAATCTAGTTTTCTTGTGAGGAACATCACCGTACCGGTAATAACAAAGGCTCCGATGGATCCTATAAGCAGGGCCCAGTCTTCCGACTGTAATGTAAGATAGAGGAAAACATAGCAGAGAATCATTACCAGCCCAATAAACCAACTTCTCCTTCCCGATGCAAGGAAGGACCGGGAATACAAAAGCATCATGGTACTTACTGCCAGTGCGGAAATCCAGTATGCCAAAGGGAAGATAAGATGTTCGGAAACGGAAAGCAGGAGCAGATAAAAAATAACATTTCCTATCCCTGCCAGAAGATACTGTACTGGATGTATTCTGATACGGAGGAATACCTCTATAAGGAAAATGGCCAGAAATGGAATAACAAGAAAAAGTATCGTATATTTTACCGCCCGGGTATTCAGATCATAGTGGTCCAGGGCTTTAAAAAAATCCACCCCAAAATAAGAAGAAGAAAAATCATACGCAATTTTTTCAGAATCTTCCCAAACGAAGGGAATGTTCCGGCTAAGATAACTGACTTCCCATTGGGCTTCAAAGCCTTCTTCACTAATAGAGTGATTCAAAGGCAGATACGCCCCCTGGAAGGACGGTGCAGGCCAGTCAGCCATGACAGTAAGTTTAGTATTTTCACCCATGGGAGCCATCCGCAGGGATTTTCCTCCCTGGATATTGAGGCTGATATCAAAATGGTCCTTCTGTGTTTCCGAGGGAGACACAATTCCATGTATTCCACCCTGATCTGAATAGAGGGAAAACCCCAGGTTACCCGGTATAAATCGGATTTTTTCTCCATTCCATTCCGCCTGCTCTATCCCCCTGATACCTTTTTGTCCGGACAGGGAAATTACCAATTCTGTTTTATCAGTATAGGCAACCTGGTTATGGTTTAATTCTTTTTGTATCTTTGAGCTGTCAAAATTTCCATTAATAACAAGACTTCCCACAAAAAGAGGGACCGAGAAAATACCACGTTTTTTTGTTTCTGTTCCCAGTTGTATTCTCACATTCAGGTCTTCAGGAGTTATCCAGAGATTAAAAGTATGTTCCCGTATCTCAACCTGTTCTACACCATATTTATCTCTGATTTTTATTTCCTCATATTCCACACAGGGAATACGGAGAACCGGTCCCATAAATACAAGACGCCCTCCCCAGGCTTCCAGGATTGATTCTTCCGCAGTGGATGCCCGGCTGCTCCGTTCGTAAATGATGCGCCGGATCATATTTGCAGGTATCAATAAAAGAAGAATCAGCATTACCAGAATGAATACCTTGAATCCATATCCCCTGGTAAAATTTTTGAAAGAACCCATAACTATCCTCCATTACTTATATCTCCCGGGTTGTTTCCCGGTCGATGGTATACAATAAGTTTCTCCGGCCATCGTGGCAGAAATAATGGTATATTGTGGCAGAATTGCGGTTTTTTCAAAAAAGTCTTTTTTCCCCCGCATTCCGGTTTGAGAAGTTTCTTTAGGGATGATATGATGGAAGTATGAGCAGAATTGCTGTGGTGGATGATGAAAAAAATATCCGCGGGGTGATCCGTCTTGCCCTGGAGAAAGAATACCACCAGGTGGATGAATATACCGATGGACTGAATGCCTGGAACCGGTTCCAGACTTCAATGCCCGAACTCATCATCCTGGATATTCTTATGCCCAGGATGGATGGCATAGAATTATGCAGAAATATCCGAAACCATCCTCTGGGAAAAGAGCTGCCCATCATTTTTCTTTCCTCCAAGGATGATGAAATTGACAAAGTCCTGGGACTTGAGTCCGGCGGGGATGATTATGTCTGCAAACCTTTTAGTATCCGGGAACTTATTGCCCGGGTAAGGGCTGGGCTCCGGAGAAAGCAGTTCCTTGAAACAGCCGCTCCCCAGGGGAATAATAATTTTTCTGGAGACGGGACCACAGAGAATTCTGTTCTGAATTATGGGCATCTCTCAATAGATGAAAACCGCCATTTCGTGTCCTGGAAAAACATTCCCATCTATTTGACTGTTACGGAATTCCGGATGCTGAAAAACCTTGTCTCCCACCCTGATTATATCAAAAACAGGGAACAGCTTATGGCATCCGCATTTCCTGAGGATAATTTTCTCAATGACCGCGCCGTGGACAGTCATATTAAACGGATCAGAAAAAAATTCCAGGATATTGATTCCGGATTTGATGAAGTAGAATCGGTTTATGGCCTTGGGTACCGCTGGAGAAAAATAGGATGAAAAGCCTCTCCTCCCGGCTGCTTCTTTTTAATATTCTCCTGCTGTTTCTTCCTCTGGCAAGTCTTTTATATCTTGATACCTATGAAAATCAATTGCTCTCATCCCAGGAAAACTCGATGGTTCAGCAGGGCCGCATTTTTGCTTCGGCGCTGAAGGGGGCTGACATTACCCAAGAATCCATCCGGATTCTCAGCAACCTTGGGCTCCGGGTAGATTCCCGTATCCGTATTGTGGACAGCACCGGAAAACTCCTGGCCGATTCGGCAACCCTGGATACGGTTTCCGGTGATCCTGATCAAATTTCAGATACATTGGTAAGCCGGAATAACGAACCGGTTCTTCCGGATGGATTTATTCAATCCGATACCGGGGTATCCGAAAAAGTTTCAGATAAAGCCAACACCAATTTTCTTTACAGGATTGCGGTACGCCCGGTTAATTTTTTGAAAAAATTATTCTTTCCCCCTCCGGCGGCTTATTCCACCGCGGAGTATTACAGCGGCCAGAAAATTCTTCTTGGCCCGGAGGTACAATCGGCCCTGGAAGGCCGTTATGGTGCAGCCACCCGCTATTCGTCGGGCGGACAGGTATCGGTAAACCTGTACTCCGCAATACCCATTGAGGGGAGTATTCCCGGACAAATAACCGGTGCGGTTCTGATTTCCCGGTCAACCTACAGCATCCTTTTAAACCTCTACCGTATCCGGCTGGATATTATCAGAATCTTTTTTATATCCCTCATGGTCTCGTTGATTATTTCCCTGGGACTTTCATTTTCCATTACCATACCCATAAAAAAACTAAGCAGAGAAGCCGGCAGGGTCCTGGATCAGGCCGGTCATTTCGGGGAACACTTCAAGGGATTAAAACGGAAAGATGAAATAGGGGATCTTTCCAGAAACCTTTCCGCACTTTCGGCCCGGCTGGAAAAACGTATTTCCTTCATTGATAATTTTACCTCGGACCTGCTCCATGAACTTAAGAATCCTCTGGCAGCTATCAGGGGATCAGCGGAGCTTTCCATTGCATCACCGGTGAAGGAAGAAAAACTGCTCCTGGGGATTCAGGCTGAAGAGGCAAGGATTGAACGCCTGCTGCAGCGGCTCAGGGAACTGAGCAGGATAGACAATTTTCTAGAGCAGGAAAAAACGGAAACCATCGATCTCCGGCGATTTATCCCTCTCTTTCTTCAGGGATATCCTAAACAGGATTATGCGGGAATCAAAATCCAATTCAACGATGAATCAAAAGGCCCCGCTCTGGTCAGGGTAAATACGGACCGGCTCATCCAGGCAATAAACAATCCCCTGGACAATGCCCTTTCCTTCAGTCCTCCGGAGGAAACGGTTAGTATCACCCTGGGGTATGGTACTGCAGGAGAAATCAACGGGTGGTGTATAACTATAGAAGATTCCGGCCTGGGAATCGGGAATGAAAATGGCGATCGGTTCTTCGAACGGTTTTACTCGGAACGTTCACAGCAGGAAAAAGAAAACCATTCCGGGTTGGGGCTTTCAATTGTATCGGCTATTATCAACGGGTATGGCGGTTACTGTTCACTTATAAACCGGAAAGAAAATGGTTGCTGTTTTACCATGATCCTGCCGGATGCAGTCCCGGAGAAAGAAAATTAACAAGCAGAGTAACTTATTCAGGACACAACCTTTGGTTTGAAACAGGTTTAGATTGAATTTTCTGCAGATAGATTTAACAGCAATCACTTACCAGCAGTACCATGATAGATCCGAGACCGGAAAATATTGAAATCACCCGGGTTACCGCTTAGTATTTAATGTAACGGTATCTTTATATATTTTGCTGAAAATAATTTGTATGATACTGATTACGGATAAAGGCGGATTCGGTAATGCCGGTTATTAACATTAAACGGGTTTATGAAGAACCGGAAAAGGGAGATGGATTCCGGGTTTTGGTGGATCGTCTCTGGCCCCGGGGTATTAAGAAAGAAGCCCTGCATTATGATCTTTGGGCAAAAGATATAACCCCCTCCCCTGGATTACGAACCTGGGTGCATCAGGACCAGGAAGGACGGTGGCAGGAATTCACAAAAAAATACGAAGATGAATTAAAGGCTTCTAAAGTTCTCCAGAATTTTGTCAGAGAAATACAATCCTATGATACGGTAACCCTATTATATGCCTCAAGGGATGCTGCCCAAAATCATGCGCTGATCCTTAAACGGCTTATAGAAAAAAATCTTAGGCGAAAAAGTTAAATCTTCCGGTATCATTCAATTTTATTTTGTTTATAGAGGCTTTTTCAAAATGTCAAATTTTGAAAAAGCAACCTTAGATGCGGGTGCAGAAAGAATACTATTTAATTTATGGATAAAGAAATAGTATTCTTTCTGTAAAAGCCTTTTTCAAAACTAACCAAGTTTTGAAAAAGGCTCAGATTAACATTTTTCATTATTGCATTCCTAATGATGATATTAGAATAAATTTGTTGTTTTTTCCAAAAAATCACATTACTCTTTTATTGTATAGAAGAAACATGAATTTAAAAATAGCATTGAATTGGAGAAATAAAAAATGAATGAACCTACAAAACAAGAACATCATTCCGGCAGCCATCATCACAATGAACATGATCACACCGGACATCAAATCAAACAGGATCATGATGAAGGGAAAACATCAATAGAAAACGAAACAAGCCGGGAAAAAATACAGGCCCATGGAAATCAGGAGGACATGCAAAATCATGTTCATTCATCTCACGAAACCATGGACCATAACCATGACAGTCATACAGGACATATAGAAGGGTTGAGAAAGAAATTTTTCATCTGTCTTATTCTGGCTATTCCTGTATTTTTCTTATCACCCATGATGGGAGTGACATTACCTTTTCAATTTTCCTTTCCAGGCGGCGGATGGATTGTACTGGTTCTTTCAACAATATTATATTTCTACGGCGGAATGCCTTTTCTAAAGGGAGCAAAGAAAGAATTAGAAGTTAAAAACCCGGGAATGATGACACTAATTTCCCTGGGCATCAGCACATCATATCTTTACAGTCTTTATGCCTTTGCAATGAATACTTTCTTTCATGGTGCCCATGTGATGGATTTCTTTTGGGAATTAGCTACCCTGATAGTCATTATGCTGTTAGGTCATTGGATTGAAATGAAGGCTGTGGCTGGTGCAGGGGATGCTTTGAAAAAAATAGCGGAATTACTGCCTTCCCAGGCATACGTTAAACAGAAAGACGGGAATTTTACGGCGGTTATGCTCAGGGACCTGATGGTCGGGCAAATTGTTATAGTAAAGGCTGGTGAAAAGATCCCTGCCGACGGTATTATCCAGGAAGGTCGGACAACAATTAATGAATCCATGGTCACCGGTGAATCCAGGGAAGTTCCCAAGCAACAGAATGATAAGGTAATCGGCGGATCACTGAACGGTAACGGCAGTATCCTAATCAAAGTTACCGGGACCGGCGAATCCGGTTACCTGGCTCAGGTGATGCAGATGGTAAGCAGCGCCCAGCATGAAAAATCAAAAGCAGAAACCCTTTCCGGTAAGGTGGCACAATGGCTATTCTATGCAGCCCTTTTTACAGCGGTTATTACAATTGTTGTTTGGTTTGCCATATCCCATGATATTGGAAAGGCTGTCACTTATATGGTAACAGTATTAGTCATTGCCTGCCCCCATGCACTGGGACTGGCTATTCCACTGGTGATAGCCCGGTCAACATCCCTGGGTGCGAAAAACGGGCTTCTAGTTAGGGACCGTAAAGCTTTGGAAATTGCCCCTAAGGTAAATACGGTCTTGCTGGACAAGACCGGTACATTGACAGAGGGTAATTTCAAAGTGATCCAGGTTTTATCCTTTGATGAGCATTACACAGAAGATGATATCCTGACCTTGGCCAGCGCCCTTGAAACTGCGTCATCCCATCCTCTGGGTTTCAGCATTTTAAGAAAAGCAGCGGAGCGAAAACTAAAACCGTTGGCAGTACGGAATGTAAAAACCTTGCCAGGGATTGGCCTGTCAGGAACTTTGGAAAACGGCCAGGAGATCAGCATTGTAAATGCTGCTTATCTTGATAATCATGGTGTACCTTATCCGGAGACACCTTATCATGAATTATCCGCAGAGGGGTATTCGCTGAGTTTTCTCGTTCTTACAAACAAGGCACTTGGTCTCATTGCCCAGGGAGATGAAATAAAACCCGGGGCGAATCAATTAATTGAAAATTTGAAACAAAGAAATATCACACCGGTGATGCTGAGCGGCGACAATAAAGCCGCAGCGGAAAAAATAGCCGCAGTTCTTGGGATTACCGAAGTCCATGCCGGACTGCTTCCGGAGGATAAAGAAAAAATGGTCAAAAAATACCACGAAGAAGGCAATGCAACCATGATGGTCGGTGATGGGGTAAATGATGCTCCCAGCCTTGCCCGGGCTGATGTTGGAGTAGCTATAGGCGCAGGAACTGATATTGCTATAGATTCGGCGGATGTGGTCCTGGTAAAAAGTGATCCATTGGATATTATTCACTTCCTCTCACTTGCAAAAAATACTACCCGCAAGATGGTTCAAAATCTTTGGTGGGGCGCAGGATATAATATTATTGCAATTCCCTTAGCAGCGGGAGTTCTTGCGCCGGCAGGTATTTTGCTTAACCCGGCGGCCGGCGCTGTGTTGATGAGTCTTTCAACAATTATTGTAGCAATCAATGCATTGACCTTTAGAATGAAGTGAATAAGAATATTGGAAAAATATTAACTATGATGATCATTCCTTATGGATTTTCAGGTTCTACGATAACAGTGATTATTCCTGAACTATTTATATTGAAGGAAACGGTACAATGATATATGGAGGCAATGCGTTTTACTATGGAAAGCCCAAGTCCGCTTCCGCTTTCCGTCTGTCCTGGAGGACGGAAGAACCGTTCACCAAGCCGGACCAATTCATCCTCATGCAGTTTCATATTTACATTGGATACCGTAAGTTTTGCATCCTCTACAGAAACATGTACTTCCGTATTAGCCGGGCTGTAACGGACCGCATTTCCCAAAAGATTTTTTAGGAGAATGACCCAAAACTCGGGGTTCCCACTTGTTACAGGGCCAACATTTACAGCATTGATTTCTATATTTATTCCTTTTGATTTTGCATAGGGGATATGTTCATGTACCGCCTCCTGCAGCAATGAAAACCAGTCAAGTTCAACATTCTGCAGATCTTCAGTTGCAGTATCCGAATTTACATCAAGCCGGGACATAAGAAGAAGCTGGTCAATAAGCCTGGAAGAACGGTCAATTCCCTGAATAAGTTGACGGAGAGCATGATTCCTGGTCTTTCCATCCGAGCCGGCAATGATTGCCACTTCTGCCTGTACCTTCAGCGCAGCCAAGGGACTCCGCAGTTCATGGGAGGCGTCGGCAATAAAACTGCGTTCCCGGTTAATCATTTCCTTAACCCGCAGAAAAAGACCGTTCATGGCTTTAATAAGCGGCTCAACTTCCACAGGAATATTTTTTTCCTGAATAGGATTCAAATCATCGGGATGACGTATGGACAGGTCCCGGACTATATATCGCAGAGGCTTAAACTCTTCCCTGGTAAATATGACCGAAGCAAGCAGAAGAAATAAAAGTCCGACTATCCATGGAAAAAGGCTTTGCCAGGCCAGGTCCCAGGCTGCTTTTTCCCGGTATTTCAATTCCTGCCCAACAGCAATAATATATGTACTATCCGAATTATGTATCCAGAAAACACGCCAGGGATTATCCTCGTCGATAATATCCTGAATGATAAATCCTTGTGCATTTGCATGAAAAAGAAATTTCTGGCCATTCTTGCCATCATCAAAAACACGTTCTCCCTGGCTGTCGAATATGGCAAAACCTATGGTTTCTTTTTTGCCGTCGTATCCTTCAGTATAAAAAAGCCAGGGAAATAAATGCATGTTTTTCTGGAATGCGTCATGTTGAATCTCATCCCAATTTATCGTACTAAGCTGTTCGGCCAAAACCTGCTGATAACCATCCAGGGAATCGTTCAGGTAATTCCTGCTGGCGTTCCATGAAAAAAAAGCGGACACAAGCCAGCTCCCTGCAGAGATCGAAAGAAAGATAATTGTCAGCCGCATGTAAAGGCTGATTCTTTTCATGATTCTTCATCCATGATATAACCAATTTTGTGAACGGTCCTGATGACGCTGCGCTCCAGTTTGCGTCTCAGGTTATGTATATGTACTTCTACGGTATTGCTTTGAATATCATCATCCCAGGAATACATTTTATCTTCTATTATTTCCCGGGACATTATTCTGCCTTGGTTTAACAGAAACAGTTCAAGAAGAAGAAGTTCCTTCCTGGGCAGATCAAGTTCTTTATCCATAAAATAAGCCTTCCCCGTGGCCTGGTTAAAACTTATATCCCCATGGGTAAGCAACGGATCAGGGCAGGTATAGTTTCTGCGGATTAAGGCCCGGATCCGTGCAACAAGTTCCAGCAGGGAAAAAGGCTTCCCCAGGTAATCATCGGCGCCGCTGTTAAGCCCGTTTACCCGTTCCTGGAGATTTCCCTGGGCAGTCAAAATCAGCACCGGCTCGGTTTTTCCGGCATTACGCCATTCTTTCAATATTGAAAGACCGTCTTTTCCGGGAAGGCCCAAATCAAGGATCACCGCATCGTAGAAAGTCTGATCCAAAGCTTCTTTCCCTTCAAGACCATCTGTTATCCAATCTATGGTAAAACCTGACTTTTCAAGTCCTACCTGAATCCCCTCTCCTATTAAAAGGTCATCTTCTATTAACAATATCCTCAAAAACTTAACCTCTACACGGAAATCCCAGAAAATTCAATTCCAGGTTTTCCAGGTAATTACAAGAAGAATCTCCAGAAATTCCGGTTTTATACGAAAATGTTTTCCGAAGATTCCTCCATAATTATAATTTACATTAATTTTTCAATTTGGATAACATTAATTTCAGCTATTCCTGCATCGAGAATATCAACTTCTCCGAAAATCACTACGGGAACTTCCCCTGCTATTTCAGCATTGCTGAGAATTTCTTCGGGAATTTCAATATTAATACTTCCTGTTTTATCAGTGAAAACATATTTTCCGTCACCAGCAGGATCTGCGATATTACCCATCAGGATAACCTCTGCTGCATCTTCGAAGGTTTTTACTTCTGCTACTGTATTAGCTTCAACAGAAGATGCCCCCCCGGTTTCGGCGGGTACCCCAGAATCAAGCTGCGCAGAACTGTCCGCATCTGATGTTGATTGGGTAGTTTTTTCTCCCATATCACCCATTATACCCTGTGCCATGAGAACAGGTGCAGCAACAAGAGAAAATATCACGACGGCCGCCGCAAAAAACAATTTAGTATTTTTCATAACAAATACTCCTAAAATTAGATTCAGACCATATTTAACCAGTCTGTTGAAAATAATATATCTGAATAATCTTAAGGAATTATTAAGAACAGAATTTTTTTTAAATAAAAAATTCTGTTAAATTTTTTCCTAACTAATTGTATTAAAAAGAATTATTGATATATTGAAATAACTATACGAAAAAAAATCTTGTTATTTTGCGGAAAAAATACAAACTATCGAGGTTTTTTCTGAACTAACCAGGTTTTGAAAAAGGCTCTGTCTCATAAATATTTTTTTTAAAATTAGGGGACATGCCTTTATCAATTTATCAAATTGATAAAGGCAAGCTTAATTGAGATGAATAATCTGAGAGTTATTCTAACGAAACCAGCAAAACGATAGAAAACTTTTTTTCCGGGATGTTGACTAGGTGGTATTATTCAATGAAAATGCCCAATTTCGTACTCCAAGGTAAAATTTCAAATCGGTTAAAAAACAACAAAAAATAATTTATATAAAATTAACCTAGTTCATTTTAATCTATGGACAAAACTGTTAAGGTCTCCCCCGGAATCCACGTCTTTAATTATGGGTTTGGTTTATCTTCCTTTTTTACTGCGGCAAAACTTAAAATAATTCCAACCGGTGGAAATACGATTAAGGCAACAAGCGCCACAATCGGCATGGTTGTGTCTTTGCTGTTTTGCAGTGCTTTTATAACCCTGATTAAAGCTACAATCCAAAGAGCAAGTATGCCAAATAAAATCAGAAGGGGCAACAACATCGGAAATATGTTAGCCGGGGCAATCCCACCTTCATAGGGATCCTGGGGTGCTCCCATTGCGGCAACCATTGAAATGGTTACAGATAAAAGAAACAAACCTATGAACATTTTTTTTCTTTTCATTTATTCCTCCATATGTTCAGATATTTATATTTTTTAAAATCAAACACCCTGATTCTTCAATAATTATTATACAATAAGTGGGAACAATTTCACAAGATTTATTCATAACAGTCCATCCTCTTTATATTTAGGATAGGAGATATTACAAAATTAAAAACCATCAAACTGTTAGGTGTGTCCAGTAATTGGAATTTAATAACCCTGAACTTTTTGAACTGACTGAAAGTTTATACATAGCCGAATAATTCATCAATATGGAATAAGTGAAAACGTATCCATATTTTATAATTTGATTGAATCTCTGACGACGGTGTATCATTATTCCCGCTTCCGCAGGCGGGATCGAGAAGTCAGCATAATCAACAACTTCTCCGCAAGCAGCGTGTTTGCCGGTTTCATACACGCAAAACAATTTCTTTGTTGCTCCAAAAAATCGCCCTAAAGTTCGTACGCGAAAGCATACAGAGGGTATTAAACCCGCCGGCGAATAAAAAAAACCCGCAAACGAACTGAAATACGGATATTCGATGAGAACGGAATGAAAACCTATTCATCCGACCCTAAAAACCTTTCCCTTGGGAACAAAAGGAAGCGAAGCATTCTGCGGAATCAGGAAGGCATGTTCCCGGCGGGCAATTTTCAGGATATCGCAGCCGCCGTCGGTAATGATCAACAGCGGTGCATTACCGGGGAAATCATCCGTCTTATCCAGCAGATCGATACCCGGCTGCAGCACCGTACCTCCCCGGCCACGGATTTTAACCCGGCCTGCAATATCCTCCGGGCGCAGATAACCCTGGTCATATGCGGAGGCATCGCAGAAAATAACCCGTACCGCAAAAATTTCCCGGGCAACGCTGTAGGAAGCAATGGCACCCAGGGCTTTTGCCAGGAGCAGCCGGTCCATGGAACCGGAACTGTCCAGAAGTACACCATAGGTCCTTTCATGCTCATCACTATTCCGGACAGCAATACCTGGCCTGGGAATATCCGGGCTGGATGCCTGGCGGCGGCCCATCCGGGAATAAGAACGGTGGTGTTCCGGGGGAGCGAAGTTTTCATCAAACCATTTTGCCAGTTCCACGTCCCAGGCAATGGGTGGATGCGCCAGAGCTTGAATCTCTTCAATTAGCCCCGCAGGGATAAGTCCCCGGCCTAATCCTGTGTGGTATGAAAGCCCCTGGGAAATACTGTTCCGGTAAAACTCGTCCAGGGTGACACCTTCCCCTTGCTTCCAGAATGATTCGGAAGAAGGTCCGAGGATATCCCCGAGACCCGTGCCCCGCAGGGTTGCCAGCTTCCGGGCCCGGCGCAGGTCAGTCGCAATCGTGTCGTAAATGCCTTCTGCGGAAAGATCCCTCAGTGATTCATCATACAGCAAACCCGGAGGCAATTCACCCACATCCATCTCAACAAGCCAGCCATTAATTACATAATCACAGGCTACATTCCATAGATAAGGATCCCTGCCCATTGCCCGGGTATCATGCCGGAGGGCTGCATGGAGAAACTCATGGGCCATCACAAACTTGCACTGTTCCAGGTTCAGCCCCGCCGCAGGGTTGATATAAATTTCCCGGCAGGAGGGGCTCACCGCCGCGATGTGAATATCCATCCGGGCACAGAGCAGGGCATCATTTATGATCCTGAAATTTGAAGCCAGCGACCCCAGGAAGGTGTATGAATTGATAAACCATCGCTTGGCAGCAGAGGCAATGCTCCGTTCCTGATAATCGTAATTTTGATCCAGGACAATCCCCGCGGCCTGGCTTACGGCATGGGTAACCGAAAGGGATATACCCGAAGCAAATTCTTTTTCCCATTGTTCCCGCTGCCTCTTGAAATTATCACTGTCTGTTTTTTGACGGAACACCATATCCGGGAGATTTCCTGCAGTACCGTGACCGAGCATTTCCAAGCCAGGTTCCTCATCCAAAAAATTCCTGTACAGTTTTTCCTCTGTTTGAACCAGTGAAGGAAGAACGAAATCCTGGGGTGCGGTACCAATTTTAAAATCGGAAAGAAGTTTCGCTATATAGGCATCGCAGGCAATATTCCAAAGACGCGGGTTTGCTTTAAATTTGAAATGACCCAACCCGAAGTGGAGCAGGCAGTGGGCAAGTATATATTCCCATTCCCGGGGACTTCCCTTTTTTTTCGGATTGCAGTAAATAACACCGCCGCTGGTAGTATAAGCCCAGCCTTCACTGTATTGATACTGCTCATCCCGGTAAACATGTGGACGGAGGTACCGGAACAGAGGATTGGCATTAATTTCACCCATCCCTTTTCCAAATGCTTCATCTGATGGATTAGGTATTCGTTTTTTTGCCATAAGCCCTAATTATTTTTTGCAATCAGCCGGGGCAAATCCCTGGCTATCTCAATCATGAACCAATCGGGCAGCGATGTCTCATCCACCGCCACCACCATCTGGGCCATCTCCAGACTGATAGCTGAAAGATCCTTTATCAGCGCCTTTGCCCTATGGGCAAGCTCCCGGGAATGGGGGCGCACCGATTCCTTTTCTGCGGGGAGGTCTTTAATAAGCATCCCCCGGAAAGACTGGGCAAGGAAATAAAGAACATCCCGATCCTCGGGTTTTGATGGCCAGCTTTCCTTTCCTTCAATAATATGGGAAAGCATGTATTTATTGTTAACCTGTTTTATAAATGCTTTGAACTGCACCGCGTGGGCGGGACTAAGACAACCCGACGCAAGCATCCCCAACGTTTCCAGGCTGATATCATCCCCGTATTCCTTCAGGGCATCACTTAAAATATGCCAGCTCCGGGGTGTGGAAAAGGGCTCTTCGGTTTTTGGCGGATTCACAAAAAGATGATCCGGTCTCTGGCTCACATAATCATATACATATTGATGAATATCCTCGGATGCAGCCCATTCCAGCCATTGCCGATGGTTGACATTGAGCTGTACATGAAGCATCCGGTTGATCAGTGCGGACGACATGGTTTTTACGATGGCGCTGTCCGTGGAGCGGTTGCCCGCCCCGATAACAATAGACCCCGGGGGCAGCCGGTATTCCCCAATCCGCTTATCCATAATGAGACTGTAAAACGCCTTCTGCACCTCCTGGGAACAGGCATTCAGTTCATCCAGGAAAAGACAATAGGGATAATCCTTTGCAATAATTTTGGGAGGACAGAATTCCGAAACGCCGTCAATAATCCTGGGAACTCCGATCAGGTCCTCCGGCGCAAGCTGGCTCCCCAAAAGGGAAACACACTCAAGACCGATCTCCGCAGCAAAACGCTCCACCAGGGAAGATTTTCCGATCCCCGGCGCCCCCCAGATAAAAACAGGTCTGGCTGGGGCCACATTAAGGAGAAGCTCAAAGAGCTGTTTGGGAGTAACCTGTACTGCTAAATTCATACAGATATGATACTAAAATAAAATAATGAATGGAATAGACCGGAAACGCTATGATGTTGAAAAGAAAGCCGGATGAACCAAACCAGTAGCCAGGGGCACCGCAAAAACCTAAGCTTATATTTCCGCCGCGAAACAATCTAAGGGATACGGAAATTTATCAGAATTTATAACTGAACCCTACATAGGGTTCTACAATAAGATCCTGGTCCTTCCCGGCATTGAGAAAATCAACTTCCACCCAAATAGTGAAATTCTTGATATAGAATTCAACATACGGCTGGAAAGCAAAAATAGTAAAATCATGGTTTATATCAATTTCCATTTCCGCATAAAATACATCTTTCATAGTGTAATTAGGAAGGAACTCAAAAACCGTTTCATCGGTTAAAGGATTATTCGTGTAATACCAATAATAGGTAAACTCAAACCCGACCCCCTGATTGCCATAATACCCGACATCAATGTAGTTGTCATTCAGTATTCCGCTGCCATAATACAACTGGTACCCGAATTTTGCCATCAGGAATCCAAAATTGAAATCACGGTTATACTGTACAGCCGGTTCAAATAATCCATCATAACCTGCTTCCTGATAAAAATCATTCTGATGATCCGCCGAGAATATCAGCAAGTTTTTTTCCAGGAAAGAATAGTAATAAAACAGTTCTTCTTCAAGGTACCCTGAACTCTCAATTGGGTTTTCAAAGGACAGGTAATATTGCCCTTTAAGATAAATTTCAAAATTGCCAGTCCTTTTATCGTATTCGATAAGCGGAGCAAACTGAAAAACAACAGGACTAGCTGTTGCATCGACGATATAGAATTCGCTTCCCACATCAACTCCGATATCTTCTGCCCCGACAAAGCCAGAAAAAATGATAAAAGAAAGGAAAAAGACCAATTTTTTTTTTCATGATATACCTCTTATGCTGCAGCTGATTTTATTTTTACACCTTACTTTTATAATAATATTATTTTTTCCAAAAGAAAATTAATTCTATAGTTCATCTGCAATCTTTCAAAGAATTTTTTCCATCATGATTTTATTCGGAAGTTTGGTTTAATACAGTATAATTAATTACTTTATACCAGAGCCTTTTTCAAAACTCGGTTACTTTTGAAAAAGGCTTTTGCAGAAAGAATGCTATTTCCTTACCCATAAATAAAATAGTATTCTTTCTGCACTTACATCTAAGGTTGCTTTTTCAAAATTTGACATTTTGAAAAAGCCTCCCAATTATTATTTAACTATATGGAAGGCAATAATTTAACACTAGGAAGCCACTGTACTTTGGATACTGGACGCAAAACATTTAATTTACATTTGGACCCATATAAACCTTTTATTTACCTCGATACAAAGCGCGGCCAGCCAGCGTGCCCGTAAGCGCTCCATCACGAAGTGCGAATTGACCATTGACTAGCACATGTATCATACCGGTAGCCGTATGAATAGGATCCGTAAAGGTGGCATGATCCCGCAGTTTGTCCGGATTAAAAATGCAAAGATCCGCATATTTTCCCTCTGCGATTTCTCCCCGATCTTTAAGCTGAAAAAGTTGTGCAGGATTTTTTGAAAGACGGTTGGCCACCAATTCCAGAGGCAAATTCTGTTCACGGCTGAGGCGAACATGTTTTGCAAATGCGCCGTATGTACGCGGATGTGGAAACATATGTGCCGGAATCGCATCGGATCCCCCCATATAGTATGGCTTCGCAAGTATTTTTGGAAAATCTATCTCAAGTAATTTTTCCTGTTCTGATGTGTAGATACCGTGATGAAAACCAACCTCAAGTTCTTCCTGTTCCAAGAGATCCACAAGCATCTCTGCAATGGTTTTTCCCTGCATGGCCGCTATATCTGCGTAAGAACGGCCTAAATACCCGGGATGTTTTGGGGCATGCAGGATTACCCCATGATCAATAGGCGGCCAGGCGTGCTGCAGATCCTGAATTATCATCGCCCGTTTTGAAGGATTCCGCAGCCGGGTCATAATAGCATTAAAGCCGCCATCCATAGCCCATAAAGGAAGATAAACAGCACAATACCCCGCGCCAATTGGATAAGGGTAGAAGTCGGCGGTTACGCGTAATCCTTCGGTAAGCCCCTGCTCAATAGGCGCAAATAGTTCATCCAGCTTTCCAACCGTCTCAGGGGTAGTGCGATAATGTGAATAGTGGATTCGAACACCGGAACGTCTGGCAATTTTCAGCAGTTCAAGGCGCTTGTCGAATCCAGGATCAGGTACCCGCAACACAGAACGCAAATGTGCGCAAAGCGGCGCGTCAAAGCCGGAAGCAACATGTGAAAGTTCAACTAATTCCTCCGTATCGCCAAAGGATGCAGGATAATATGAAAGTCCCGTTGAGAAGGATACAGCTCCTTCTTCGAAGGATTCCCGCAGAAGGTAAATCGCCTTTTCCATTCCTTTCCCATTAAGCGGCATATCGCGGTAACCAATTGCTTCCGCCCGCAGGGGTGAATGTGCTATCTGGGCCGCAACATTTATTCCAGTCCGGGGAATTGCCTGCAGGTATGCTCCGGCTGACGCAAAATGTTTTCCGGTATTTGCCTTTCCAAGAATGCCCCTCACCGATGGTTCATAATCTTCATAGGCTTTATCCAGCGGAAATATGCCGATGCCGCAGGAACCTGTTAATTCTGTTGTAATGCCCTGAAAAATGGCTTCCCCTCTTTCAGGGCGGGAAAAGGGTATTACATCCGAATGGGTGTGTACGTCAATAAATCCTGGAAGAAGCGCCAGGCCCGCTGCATCCAGCTGAAGCAAGGCGTCCAAATGTTCACAACGACCAACCTGGACAATACGGTCCCCCTTAATTGCAACGTCCGCAACATAAGGTTTGTTTCCTGAGCCGTCGTAAATGTCCGCACCTTTAATAATCAAGTCAACCATAGTTGTGCCTCCGGTATCATTACATTTTCATAGGGATAGTCCCTTACCTTATTTTTCAACCAGGATTTATAACTCCCTGTCGATCCGGAGCAACCTTTGGATTATGGTATCCATTTCACCTTCATATAAACACATAGGATTGATGAATACGCCATGCCTGTTCTCCGGGTAACAGAAAATGCCCGGTTCATCCCGCATTAACAATGAACGAAGCCGCTCCGCCGGAATATTTTCATCCAGGATAGTCACAAAAGCCCGGGGCAATGGCTGTCCCGCCTCGTTGGGCCATGTTCTCTCAGCACGGAAGTGGGCAGATTTTTCCAGACAGTCAATTAAGTTCCTGATATCACGTTCACATATACGGAGGCGCTCTTCTTCATCGATCTCCATATACTGCTTGATTGCGCAATACAGCGCTATAATTTCTTCACGGCCAATTTTCATTGTACGGCCATAACCCTGACGCGGGAATCCAATCTGGGCGACAATGTCCAAATATGATTTTCTGCCCAGCATCAGGCCGCTCGCCTGGGGGCCCGACAGGTCCTTGCCGCCGGAGAAGCAGACAATATCCGCACCCATTTCCGTAAAGTGCCATAAATTGGATTTTGGCGGAAGCTGCGCCGCGGCATCTACAAGAACTGGCATCCCGCAAGCCTGGGCGGTATGGATGAAATCCTGCAAATTCATGCTGTCCTCCGTGTAATAACCGTTTTGTACACGGGGTACATAAAAACAGCATACCGTGTTTTCATTAATCGCCGGACGCAATTCATCAGAGGAAAATGCGGTTCTCATGTCAGGATGACCGGCATAACGGATTTTAGCGCCAACCTGTTCGATGATTTGGTGATATGGAAGACGCTGCCCAAGCATCGCTACAACTTCGCATTGGTGTATCTCATCCCGGGATATCCGGCCGAACGGACGCCCGTAATGTTTTGATATGCACGCGGCTACTGCCAGATAAATTGCAGTACTGCATGAGTTGCATAGGTAAGCGGATTCATTACGCGTCATTTCCGCGATACGCAGGTGTACAGCGGCCTGAAGCTTTTCAATCTCAACATTCCAGCGGGAAGCATCACACAATGCTTGGAGTGTTTCATTTGTCATTCTGGATGCGCCAACAACAGAATATGTACCTGCAGCGTTTATAATTTTTTGAACCTTAAGTTCCTGATAAATATCCATAGCCTGCTCCTTTGCATCCCTCCAGTTACTTGATAGAACCAGCGGTCAGCCCGCCAACCAGGTGCTTTTGCAGATAAAGACCCAGCGCCAGCGCAGGTATCAACTGAATAGACGTCCGGACCGCCATATCCTGCCAGAGAAAAATATCCTCTCCCCGGGATTCAGCAATCAATATCGGGAGGGTACGAATATTAGTGGCAGTAAATATAGAAGCAAATGTGTATTCATTCCATACCTGCACAAATATAAAAGTTACGGCTGTAGCAATCCCCGGTGCAGCGAGGGGCAAAAGAATCCGCGTAACCGATTGGAAGACAGTGCAACCGTCAACTATAGATGCTTCCTGTATTTCCATGGGAACTGAATCGAAGAAGCTTTTCAGAAGCCAGATGCAGAACGGAAGGTTCAATGCGACATTGATTCCGATCAAAAGAGGGTATGTATCTACAAGCCTCAGCTTGCTCACCATCAGAAACAATGGCACGATTGTACTGATAGGCGGAAGCAATCTCGTCGCAAGTATAACAAACCAAATGGAACTGCGAAGGGTAAACCGGTTTCTCGACAAAGAATAGGCAGCCATAATTCCCAGAATCAGTGTAACACCCGTAGCGCCCAGGGCTACCATAAAACTGTCGTGCAAATATCTATATATGGACGAGGATCCCGGTGTAAAAGCTTTCACAACCGCGGACCAATCCGGGGAGAAAATGAATTTTGGTGTCAGCGAGAATATATCCGCACGGCTTTTGATGGAGGTGACCACATTCCAAAAAATGGGAAACATAGACCACAGTGCCAGCATCAGGACTACAAGCGCCGTAAGAATAACCTGGATTTTCCGCTTTACTGACATCTTAGTTTGCTCCTTTTTTCTGCCGGTTTAGAAGAAAAACGTATAAAACGCTGAACATCGCGCCCAATAAAATAAGTATGCCGGAAATAGCCCCGGCATAGCCTGCCTCAAAGGTTTGGAAATAATTCTGTTTCAGGATAACGCCCAAGGGCGTGGTATATTTACCGGGTCCTCCGCCGGTCAATGTTATGACAATATCGTATACACGTAATTTGAAAATAGTCTCAAAAACTAATGCAATTGTGGCTGACGGAACCAGCAAGGGCATTGTAATATGCAGAAACGTTTGCCATGGATTTGCCCCGTCAATATTCGCTGCCTCGTATACATCGTTCGGGATGGTCCGAAGCCCGGATAATAAAATCAGCATTATAAACGGCGTTGATTTCCATATCTGGGCAATAGCTACTGCCCAGAATGCACCGGTATTGGAACCAAGCCAGTTAACCGGATCAATAGAGAATTTGCTCAATATAAAATTGATGATCCCGTAATCCATATTGAACATAAGCCGCCAAATTTGTCCCGCCGCAATTGGTGCGATCATATACGGAAAAATAGAAATCGTCCGTATGAGCGTCCCGCCTTTCATAATTTTCCGGAGCAAAAGCGCAAACATCAGCCCAAAGAAAAACTCAAATAGTATACAGGTAAATGTAAAGCGAAGGGTAAATAAAAGGCTTGATGTGAACCCCTTTTCGAAAAAAAGCGTGATATAGTTTTCTAAACCGACAAATCTTCTGGCTTCAGGCGCAAAATAAGAATAGTTCCAAAATGACAGATAGATCGTATTTAACATGGGGTATATTAAAAATGCGACAAGGACCAGAAATGACGGTAAAACTAACAAATAAGGCGCCGCTTTTTTCAGCATATTTGCTCCTCTAATACGATCATTACGCTAAATCGAAACTGAAATCGTAACCCGCAGGGTTTTTTCATTCGATACCGTGCGAGTATTATTTCTTCCTGAACAACTCCGGCTAATCAACAACCCCGCCGGCGAATAAAACTGCAGAATATCCTTGAGCCAGATTATTCGATTAAAACAGAAAACACCAGCTGCTTACAAAGTAATATATTCAGATCATGTGCCAGCCCTGGGCAAACACTGATTAATGCCCACAGAGCATTAATCAGTGTATTCTTTAACGCAGGCAATTCTTTGTGCAACAAAGAATTGCGGAGGGAACCGCTGATTGGCCGCATATTGCGGCCGGTTTAATCAGCGGTTTCCTAGAAACCCAGCAGCTTGTCAATGCGAGCAGCCAGGTCAGCCATGCCCCGTTCAGCGTTTTTAGTACCCTGCATAACGTATGTAACTTCCTCGCTGATTGCTTCGAACATCTTAGCTGCGTTCTTGGATGGAGGTTCGCTGACGGCGTTTGCGGTGGCTATCAGCATATCATCGGCCTGAGGCCAAAGTGTGCGGTATTCGGCACTTTCGTATGTCGACGCCCGGGCGGGACTATTCGACCAGAGAGTTGCCTCACGCAGGGAGTTTTCCTTGTTGGTCAGGGCCATGATTAATTCCCAGGCCAGGTCTGGATTTTTGCTGTACTGATTTATTGCCAGGTACCAGCCGTTGGAACGGTTTTTGTTGTTTGGAAGCGGCGAGAAACCAACCTGTTCCGGTTTAAGACTATCCTTAAAAAAATTGCCGTAATAGGATGCGGTGTAATGACCAAATGCAAGCCTGCCCTGGGACATGGCATTGATCATATCGTCGCGGCCCCATGCAAAGAAGTCCGCGGGGAAGATACCATCCTTGTACAGTTTTGCCCAGAGTTCGGCTGCCTTTATGCCTGCCTCGCTATTGAAGCCTGAGCGCCCATCCTGCCGCACAAACTCACCGCCGAATCCGTAGAATGGATTTAACCATGCATGGGCCAATTCTGCCGGAGCTTTTCCCGCAGCTGCGAATCCATATATTTCGGTCTTGCCGTTTACCACCTTCTGCATGGCCTTTGCAGCATCGTATACTTCTCTCCAGTCGGACGGCGCTTTAATGCCCTTTTCAGCAAAAAGATCCGAGCGGTAGTATGTAAGCAGTTGGGCGGTCCGGTAAGGGATACCAATGATTTTTTCCTTGTACTTGCCAACCGATACAAGACTGTCAATGAAATCATTAAAATCATATCCCGGATTTGCGGAGATATAATTGTCTAACGGGACAAAATTACTGCAGAATTCATTTGAGAGTTCAGAAGCTCCGATGTTAATAACATCGTATGCCCCTGTCTTTGAGATAAAATCAAGCATCGCCTTTTCCGTGTGTTCCGGAGACACCGCCTGAACCACCTCGACGGTGGCCCCCGTCATGGCTTCAAACTCCTTGATGATACCATTATCGCCGCCGGCGGCCAGATACAAAGTCGGGTGTATGAGCAAGGTGATACTCTGGCCTTTGAAATCCTTTTCCGCGGTTTTTGACGTATCCGCGGAACTTGCTTTCGGACTGCATGCTGCCAGAAGCGTCAACAGGCAGAGCAAAAGTACGATTGGGAATAGCCATTTTTTCATTTCAAATTCCTCCAGGAAATTGTGGTTGAAAGTTACATGAAAGTTGAGAACCCTTCAGTGCTGCAACAATCAGAACTTTTATATCTATGAAAGGAAACCCTGACAGGCATCAGGGACCTTTACCGTTTTATATTTACCGGACTATACGGCCTGATGTGCCTCCTTTCATCAGGGCTATAACTTCCGCCCTTGTTGAATAATTAAAATCTCCCTGTACCGAATGACACAAACAGGACGCCGCGGATGCAAAGGCAAGCGCTTCATCATTTAAATCGTCATCCATCAGGGCATAGATCAATCCTGCGCCAAAAGAATCCCCTCCGCCAATCCTGTCCACAATAGATGTAATGGAATAAGGATGATATTTCCCATCAATCCAGGGAGCAAAGGAAGCCTGTTTCGATACCGTGTCATAGAGCATGGCCCCCCAGTTGTTATGGCTTGCTGAAATACTTTCCCGCAGGGTAAATGCTATTCTGCGGAGGGACGGAAATTTTTCCGCAACCAGAGCAGCCAGGTCCGGGTATTTTCCGGGATCCAGGCTTCCGCTGTAGATATCAATAGCATCGGGGAAAATGCCCAGTACGTCCTGGACATCTTCTTCGTTAGCGATAAGAACGTCCACAAAGGGAAGAAGGCTGCTCATGACTCCTGCGGCAAGTACATGAGGATCGGTACCCGGTTCCCACCGCCACATTTTTTTCCTGAAATTCAAATCGCAGGATACCGTAAGTCCCGCCTGTTTAGCTGCCTTGAGCGCTTCCAGGGAAATATCCGCAGCATTTTTAGACAACGAGGGGGTGACTCCTGTTATGTGAAACCATGAAGCGCCGGAAAAAATTCGTTTCCAGTCGTAGCTGCTTCCAGGTTCCATTGAAATTGAGGAATACTCACGGTCGAAGATCACATTGCTGGGCCGCTGATTCGCCCCGGCCTCCACATAATAAACGCCCATTCTTCCCCGATCCGTACGGACCACCGAAGAAACATCCACACCAAGATTGCGCAGTGTCCCAAGGCATGCATCGGCTACAGCATGTTTGGGCATGGCGCTGACAAAGACCCCTTCCCCCCCCAACAGGGAAATTGATGCCGCCACATTCGCTTCCGCACCCGCAAAGGTTACATCAATCTGCCCGGGCAGGCCCTGTCTGAAACGAAGACGTTCAGGCATATGCAAACGGACCATTACTTCTCCAAAGGTGACAACTCTAGCCATGTTTTCCCCTTGTTTTCATAACAATTTCCGACGCCTTTTCACAATTCCGGCTTATCTCATCCCATGCTTTTTCCTGGATAAGTTTTCGCGGCGCCAGCCAGGAACCGCCCACACCTAAAACTGCAGGATACTCAAGATACGATTGAAGATTATCCTGGGAAATGCCGCCCAGGGGAATATATTCGATCCCCAGGTGAGCATAGGGTCCATTGAGGTTTTTCAGATATTCAAGACCGCCGATTGGTTCTGCGGGGCATAATTTCATAACGGTACAGCCCAGGGCATAGGCGGCCTCGGTCTCTGATGGGGTCATTATGCCCGGGGCAAAAGGAAAGGCCAATTCTCCTGCCGCCCTTACCACGGTTTCGTTCAGTCCTGGAGCAACCCCAAAAGCCGCTCCCCGGACCTTGACTGCCTGTAACTGTTCCGCATTCAGTATGGTTCCGATTCCAGCCACTATCTCCGGTACTTCAGACCTGATTCGTTCCAGGGCATCCAACGCCCCGGGGGTACGGAGGGTCAGTTCGATTATGGAAATTCCGCCCCGGAGCAATGCCTTTGCAAGAGGCACCGCGTCTTCCGCGGCATCTATCACCAGGACAGCAAGAACCGGGTTACTCCGTATTCTTTTAATCAAATCATCAGGAAACATCTTTTCCATAAAATACCATATTATAAAGTTTTTAGAAACACCGTTTCTATTTATCATTGTATTTTCATATTTTATGATTTGTCAATAAATATTTTAAAAAACATTGTCTTTTTTTTGACAATATTATATTATTTGTATATGATTTTGATGAAAAATTAATTGTGAATAGTTTTTATGACAAAGAAGGTTTTTATGGCAAATAATGAAAAAAATGACACCGTACAGACAGTATCAAATGCTTTAAAAATTCTGGAAATTCTGTCAAACACTCCAAAATCCGGAGTCAGTGAACTTGCTAGAATCCTTTGCTGTCAAAAAGGCACCGTATTCCGGCTGCTGAACACACTAAAAAAAGAAGGGTACATTACCCAGGATGAAGAAAGTGAAAAATACTCTTTGACACTGAAACTCTTCAAAATTGGTTCCAACACGGTTAACAATCTTGATTTCAATAAAACATCACTTCCGGTTATTACCCGGCTTTCGAAGCTCAGTTCGGAAACAATTCATCTGTGTACGTTGGAGAACGGTCAGCTTGTCTATCTTCAAAAGATTGAATCCACCTATGCTTTAAAGGTTGCCATGATGTCCCAGATAGGGCACAGCACCCCCCTATACTGTACCGGCGTGGGGAAGGTCCTGCTGGCGTATCAAAATGTTGAAAAAATCCAGCAATATTTGCGGGACACAAAATTTGAGAAATTTACCGAATATACCATTGTGGATCCGCAGGATTTGACTATCGAACTGGAAAAAGTCCGGAGTTCCGGCATTGCCTATGACAATGAGGAGCATGAATTAGGTGTACGGTGTGTGGCCGCACCCATATTCAATCAGACGGGAAATACCATCGCCGCCCTCAGCATATCCGGGCCAACGGTCCGTATGGTTGATGAAAAATTGAAATTAATGAGAGAACTGGTCAAAAACGCCGCCTCCGAAATATCTTCTAAAATTGGTTATACGGGGTAGTTTTTTTCTGTACTCCAAGTTCCTGCATTCGACCGCTACGCCGGATGGGTTTTGATTTGAGGAATAATTTAAAAACCCGTGTATCTGCATCAGCTTTATTGCAATAATGTATGTGTTTATAAAATGTGGTTTTGCGTTTTGTAAGGGCTGTTGTTAATCCGCCAATGTTTCTTTGGGTACGCAGGCACTCTGCGCAGCATAATCATTTTCAAGTGGATTCTTCTGGAAGGTTATTTCGAACTTAAGAGATTGCTTCCACTATAATTTTCTAAAATTAGGAAAATTATCATTAAACGTTTTTGAATTAACTAAAGACATAATAGGGTGAGCCTTTTTCAAAACTCGGTTAGTTTTGAAAAAGGCTTTTGCAGAAAGAATGCTATTTCCTTGCCCATAAATAAAATAGTATTCTTTCTGCACTTACATCTAAGGTTGCTTTTTCAAAATTTGACATTTTGAAAAAGCCTCGGGTTATAAAAATATTCCTCAACAGATTTACCACGAGAAGAAAAGTGATACATATCTAATAAAGGAATAACTTTTTTATTTATTTTGAAACTGTATAAAGTAACAAATTTTTTAGCAGAATGCTTTATAAAAGTAATGTCTGACTCTTTGAATATATATCTATTTATAAATTCATCAGTAATATTTTTTGGCAAACTAAATAAATCTGTTATTATTATTAAGTCAGGGTCTAATAGTTTAATTTCGTCCTCAGGGAAAAAACCGTCCCCGCTAAGCCATGCTTTGGCTGGGTAATCCTTATTATCCTCCCGCCATTTGATAGGTTCTGCTTTTGAAATAGTTTTTCCCCAATCACTTAAGAGATTATTGAGTTCATTTAATTTTTCTTTCTCTGAATCTGGGAAAGTAATTTTCACAATCAAAAACCTTCTGCACGCTTTCGCGTGCGAGGCAGAGTGCGCGGGGCGGCGAGGTTTGTTGGTTCTGTAAGGTATGGATGTTATGTGGGTTTAATACCCATACAATGTTGATTTACAAGATTTTTAGAACGCCCCAGAGCCTCCCACGCGGGAGCGTGCAGAAGGTATTAAACCCACTT
>JAVBPH010000030.1:0-21462 GCA_031549725.1 Treponemataceae bacterium | reverse complement strand
AACTGATTACCATGAAGTCCTCCCATTCGGAGGCTATCTGGGAAGAGGAAGGCAGAAAATTATTAATGACCCTGACACTTTCCAGTTCCATGCTACCCTGTGCGGAGGATCTGGGGGCCGTACCTGCCTGTGTTCCCAAGGTTTTAACCGAACTTAAAATTCTGGGGCTAAGGGTGGTCCGCTGGTTCCGGAAATGGGATGAAGAAGGCCAGCCCTATGTGCCTTTTTATGAATATCCCGAATTAAGTGTCTGTACCCCTGCGGTTCATGACAGTTCCACCGTAAGGGAATGGTGGGAAAGAGAGGCGGACCGGGCGGTGTTCAGCAGTTTTATCGGCCAGGACCTGCCGGAGGTGTATAATCCTGAAACGGCCTGGGTAATCCTTTCCAAAACCGCCGGTGCCTGGTCCAGGTTCAGGGTGTTCCAGATTCAGGATCTGCTCCATTTTTCCAAAAAATGGTATGCACCGGATGCAGCCTCGGAACGGATCAATGTTCCCGGAAAAACCGATCAGTTTAACTGGACCTACCGGATCCCCGTTTGTATTGAAGAAATTGCCGGGGATACCGATTTTATTTCAGCAGTAAAAGCACTGGTTAAAATCCAGCCGGAACAAAAGGAGGATAAATGAATTTACTGATCAGTCTTACTAAACTCGAATCCTGCCGGGGATATATTGATTCCCCCCAATGGAAAGCCCGGTCCCGTAAAGCTGTCATGGAATTTCATATTGCCGACGAACTCCGGAAAAAATACAAACTGGAAAGCAGTCTTTTTTCCATCCAGGGAAATGTGGTTCTGCCCAATTTTCAACAGGTCAGGGAACTGACCCAAAAAATTAATTCGTTTATAAATGCGGAACTGTATCCGGAAAAGACAATCAAGGCGGGGCAGCTTAACGCCATGGGACTCATCGATGAAATCCTCCATTATGTCTGCGCCCTTTACCGGGAAAAGGTGGAACCCCGGGCGTTCGATCTTGCCCTGGAACGGCTGGAAAGAAATCTAGGAAAAAATAAGATCGATGCCCTGCTCCGGGCTTTTTCCCATCACTTCCCTCCCCGGGAAGTGTATGCCGGAAAGTCCGCTGTAACCGAATACCTCTCCGGTCAAACCGGCGGGGAACAGAACCGTTCCCTGGCCCTGGAAGAATTGATGCTCCTGGCCCTGGCTAATCTGAATCCCGCATTTACCCCTTTTATTTTTTTATTTGATGATGCGGAACTGTCGGATAAAACTATTTATCAGAATGCTATAGAGGAATTAAAACAGCATTTTTCCAGCCTTCCCGTGTTCGGTCCGGATAACCAGAATCTATGGGATCTTCTGCGGGCTCCTGCTCTGGCTTCGGATACATTAAACGGCCAGCTGGATTTTATGCGCAAACGCTGGGGACTCATGATCCAGGGTTTTATCATGAGGCTTCTCACCGGGATGGATGTAATAAAGGAAGAAGAAAAACCCGTATTCTTTGGGCCGGGACCTACCCAGGCTTATGTGTACGGTAATCTGGAAAACGAATATGAGAGGTTCAGTCCCGACCAGGACTGGATGCCCAGGACCGTCCTGATGGCCAAGAGTACCCTGGTCTGGCTTTTTCAGCTGACCCAAAAATACGGGCGGCCCATCGAACGGCTTGATCAGATTCCCGATGAAGAATTGGACGAACTTGCCCGGCGGGGGTTTACCGGTCTTTGGCTCATAGGTCTTTGGGAACGGAGCAATGCATCCCGGACAATCAAACAGTGGACCGGAAACCCGGAAGCCGCAGCCAGCGCCTACAGTCTCTACGATTACGACATTGCCGGGGAACTGGGAGGATGGGGAGCCCTGACTAACCTCCGGGACCGCTGCGCCTGGCGGGGTATCCGGCTGGGCTCGGACATGGTTCCCAACCATACGGGTATAGATTCCCACTGGGTCATGGAACACCCGGACCGGTTTCTTCAGCTGAGGCATGCCCCGTTCCCGACATATACCTTTAACGGCGGGAACCTGTCCAGCCGTGAGGGAGTAGGGGTATATATAGAAGATCATTACTACAACCGATCGGATGCGGCGGTGGTTTTCAAACGTATCGATTTTAATACCGGTGATGTACGCTACATATATCATGGGAATGACGGGACTTCCATGCCCTGGAACGATACCGCTCAGATCGATTTTCTGAATCCCGAAGCCAGGGAAGCGGTGATCCGGACAATTATTGGAGTCTGCAAGCAGTTTTCCATTGTCCGGTTTGATGCGGCCATGACCCTGGCAAAGCGGCATATCCAGCGGCTCTGGTATCCTGAACCCGGGCATGGCGGGGATATAGCCAGCCGGGCGGAACACGCCATTTCCACCGAGGAATTCAACCGCCGGATCCCCGAGGAATTCTGGCGGGAAGTGGTGGACCGGTGCGCAACGGAAGCTCCGGGAACCCTTCTCCTGGCCGAAGCCTTCTGGATGATGGAAGGATACTTTGTCCGTACTTTGGGGATGCACCGGGTTTATAATTCAGCCTTTATGAATATGCTGAAAAACGAGGAGAATGCAAAATACCGGGCTACCATTATTAATACCCTGGAATTTGATCCGGAAATCCTGAAGCGGTTCGTCAATTTTATGAATAACCCCGACGAAGAAACCGCCGTGGCCCAGTTTGGCAAGGGCGATAAATATTTCGGAATCTGTACGCTTCTGGTAACCATGCCGGGGCTTCCCATGTTTGGCCATGGACAGGTCGAAGGATTCGAAGAAAAGTACGGCATGGAATACCGCCGGTCCTACCACGATGAAAAACCAGATTCCGGTATGGTGGGCCGGCATGAACGGGAGATTTTCCCCCTGATGAAACGCCGGAGCCTTTTCTCCGGGAGTGCTGATTTTGTACTGTACGATTTATTTATCCAGGACGGATCGGTAAATGAAAATGTGTTTGCCTACACCAACCGGCACGCGAATGACCGGGCCCTGGTCCTCTACAACAATTCCTACCATTCAACTACCGGATGGGTTCACCAGTCTGCGGTGGATGTTCCCAAACGGTACCTTCTGGCGGAAGCCCTGGGGCTTCATCGCAGTCCAAAACATTTTGCCCTGTTCTGGGAACAGCGCTCAGGACAATGGTTTATCCGCTCATCGAAGGAACTTTTTGAACGGGGACTTTTTGCAGCATTGGACGGATACCAGGTTCAGGTTTTTATGAATATCCATGAAGTGGAGGACGGAGAACAGGGGCGCTGGGCCAAGATCCACCATGAACTGGGCGGAAAGGGTGTAATCGATATTTATGCCGCCCTTCAGGATATGTTCCTGAAGGAACTGTACGATCCCTTCAATGGATTCCTCAGCAAGGAAAAGCTGGATATGCTCTATTATCTGGTTACCGGTGAAGAGATAAAAACCAGTGAAACAGATGCGGTTCCTCCGGCAAAATCAAAGGCTAAAACTAAAAAGCCCGTGGACAGGGAAAAACAAATTGATGCCTACCTGGAAGCAGTAAAAGAACCGGCCGTCAGGTTTATTAAAACCGCGGTTATGTTCCTCGATGGGGCTTCCGGGCGGTACGATCCCTTTGTCCCGGAAAACACCTACAATTCCATTGATACAAAACATGCCTGGGAAAATCTAAAAGCATACCTGCTGCGGTTTATCAACCTGGGTTCCCTTGTTTCAAATCCGGAAATAAAAACAGACAAGGCGGATGTTGAGTTTATCAATGCAATTATTGATGGAATAAAAGCCAAGCCCCGGGGAATTGCCTATGCCGCGGGATATGGCCTTTGTACCACCCTGCGGGATGTTCTTGGCGACGGCTGCAATGGACGGGAAGCCAAAGCCCTGCTGGACCATTGGTGTCTGGACCGCAAACTCCGGGAACTGTACCAGAGCCTGAATATCCCCGGAGATGAAGTCTGGAGGGTGGTGGAATTGTTCAAGGGACTTCTTAAGCGGACCTGCCCTATGGAATATGTCGATTATAAACCGAAAGTATTGGCAAAGGTCCTGGCGGATGAAGCCCTGGAATCGGCGGATTATAAGGATATCCTGGGGCTTAACCAGTTTGATAATACCATCTGGTTCAACAAGGAATGTTTTGATGGCGCCCTTTCCTATGCTTCCCTGCTGGTTATTCTGGAGCAGCCCGAAGCATTTAAGCCCGCTGCAGGAAAAGACAAAAAATCTGTTCCAGGAAAAACCACGGCAGACGAGGAAAAGCTGGATTCCGAAACGGCATGGCTTGAAAGGATTAAAGTAACCGCAGAAACGGTGCAGCTCCTCAAAGCAGCCGAAGAAAAATCCGGGTATAAATTGGAAGAACTGCGAAATACCCTGGTTGAGGAAGATAAGCCCGTCAAAAAAGGTCCAAAGAAACCGGAGAAGGAGTAAGGAAATTTCCGTAGGGATACCGGGAAAAGGTTCGTTCTTCGCGGGTGATTTCGGGAGCCTCAATCACCGGAATCTCCATTCCCTGAGGCTCTCGAAGGGCCCGGGGGAAAGGCCGTATTTCCCGGTGACTTCTTCTGGGACTTCAATCTCCGGAACTCCCGGTCCCTGAGGTTCTCGAAGGGCCCGCGGGAATAATGTGTCTATTTAAAATAAAAGGGTTTTTTATGAAAAAAGTTTTATTGATGGTATTATTTTTTGCGGTTGCGGGTTTTCTTTTCTGCGATGATTTTCATTTCTTTACTTCCAGTGAGCTGAACCAACTCTGGGGCCCTGCCCCGGGGGTGAGGGAAACTCCGGTTTCCGCATTGGTAAATCCTGCATATGTGGCTACGCAAAATCATAATTACAATGAACTGGAAGTGCTCTTCTCCAATACCGGGATCAATTCCATGGATCCCGAAGGATTGGGGTTTTTCTTTGCAAACCATATATTCAACGCGGGGTTGCTGTATTCAATACTGCCGGGAGACCATGTTCAGTACGATTATAATTTTGGACTTGGCTTTGGGAACAGGGCCTTTTCCATGGGATTCACCAACGGCGGTTATTATAATGGGAATTCCGGGGACAGTGCCTTTTTTGGGAGCTACCGGGTGGGTACCCTGGTCCGGCCGGGGGATTTTCTTTCGATTGGTGTTGGGGTCGGCGGAACCTATGATCTGAACTGGACCGACTTCAATACCGAACTAGCCCTTCGTCCGTTCCGGAAAAGCCTGAATAATCTTCTTACCCTGTTTGGGACATATTCCCTGACCTTCCACGATGACGATTATGACCATAACTGGTCCGCGGGTTTGGTACTCAAGCCTGTGAGGGGACTGGGTATCCAGGCGGCCTATTCCAGTTTGAAGACGGTCACCCTGGGATTTTCCATGGCGTTTTCAGGATTGGGAATCGGGTTTACCACCCTCGCAGAACAGGATTTTTCATCCCTGGACAGTTACTCCCTGGAACTGAGGTTATCCCGGAACAATAAGGACCCGGTAATTATTGTCGAACCCAACATGTATGTGGAATTGAACTTAAAAAATACCAGCGGGTTCTGGGGCAGACCCGTCGACCTGCTTCAGACTTTGATGGTAATAGACAAGGCAAAAAGTGATGAACGGGTAAAGGGGATTATCCTGAACACCTCCGGGTTCAGCAGCGACCGGGAGGTGATGTGGGAAATCCGCAGGGCTCTGGAAAACTTTAAAGCCTCAGGAAAACTGGTTATTGCTTTTACGGACAATCCAGATTTCGATACCTACACTCTCATATCCGTGGCGGACAAAATTGTCATGGACCCCAGCGGAATGGTTAGTTTTCTGGGGCTTTCCGTGGGAAGGAATTATTTTAAGAATACCCTGGATAAACTGGGTATAGGGGTCACTGAACTCCGGTATTTTACCTATAAATCCGCTGCGGAATCCTACACCAGGGATTCCTTTTCCCAGGCTGACCGGGAACAGTACACCGCTTACCTGGATGATATTTTCGGGTATTCTAAAGAAGCTATTATAAAGGCCAGGTCATGGTCCGAGGCTGATTTTGACCGGATCATCAACCGGGAATTTTTCTATTCTGCCCAGGATGCCAAAAGCCGCGGCTTGGTGGATTACATCGGCAGGAAAGATGAAATAAGGAATGTTATAGAAAACCAGGACCGCAAATTATACTGGACCCCGGTTTTTGGTGATACGAAAAACAGCCTGATGGCAGGCGGATTTGGTTCATTCGAATATGATTACCAGGCGCTTCCCGCGGATACCTGGGGGGAGCCGCCGCATATTGCCATTGTTAATGTAAACGGACCCACCGACCTGGACACGGGAATTGCCGCCCGGACTTTATCAAAGGTCATTCAGTCATTAGCGGCAGCCCCAAATGTTGAGGCTATTGTGTTAAGGGTTAATTCCCCGGGAGGAAGCGCCATTGCAGCTGATTATATTGATGAAGCTGTGAAATTCGCCAAAACCCGGAAACCCGTGGTGGTATCCATGGGACCAGTAGCAGGCTCCGGTGGGTACTGGCTCTGTATGAGCGCTGACCATATTGTGGCATCCCCCTATACTCTGACCGGCTCCATCGGAGTTATTGGAACCTGGTTCTACAATAAGGGTATTTTTGAAAAAGTCGGAATTACCACAGATTCAATCCAGCAGGGTGACCATGCTGACCTGATGAACGGTTTTATCCTGCCCTACCGGAATCTGAACGAAGAAGAACAGGCCCGGTATAAGGAATATATCCTGGAATCCTATAATCAGTTTGTCCAGAAGGTGGCCCGGAGCAGGAAACTTCCCCTGGGGAAAGTGGAAGCCCTGGCCCAGGGCCGGGTGTATTCCGGAACCGCAGCCAAGGAACTGGGCCTGGTGGACAGCATCGGCAGTCTTTGGGATGCCATAACAGTGGCCCGGTCCCTGGCGGGAATTCCTGATTATAAGGAAGTGGTTTTCGACGAATATCCTGTAAAAACCCCCTGGGATTATTTTATTTCGGGAATGACCAACTGGATTATCCCTTCCCGGGGAAAAATTCCTGCGGTGGAGGAATTAAAATACCGGATGTCCCAAAACGGTTTGGTTATGCCAATCATGTCCCTGGATGTGATAGAATAAAAGCGTTCCCGGGGGATCCTGGAACTTTCAAACTTATGAATCTGTAGTGCAGTACGGATAATAAATTTTTTCTCGATATTTTTTTCATCCTATGATATTCTTAAAGCCGGGGTTTATAGTAAAATCCCCGGCCCAGGAGTATGTTTCGGCTGCCCGGGGTTATGTCATTCTTCTCGTATAATCGTTACCGGAAGGAAGTAATTACGGGTTAACAAAATTCTTCAATAAAATATGCATTATTCTTTTGTAATCCCGGCAAATGAACCTCCGCGGGACAAGCCGCAGGGTATTAAGCCAGGCTTCCGAATAAAAACAACCAAGAAAATCATTGATGAAGGTTATATATTTGTCAGAGAGAGAAAATAACCAAAATGCCAGGAGGAAAGATGTGAGAAAGGGGATGCTGTTATTTGCTGTGGTTTGTCTGCTTGCCGGCTGCGCAAGTTCAGGAACCGGTAAAACGGAATCTGTTTTTGAGGTTCCGAAAGATTATTCTTTTAAATCTAATGCGGATTATAGAAAATATGAACCGGATATTCTTAAATGCATTGATTACCTGGAAAAAGCCCCGGTGGATGATTTTTCCAATAACCGCAGGGAGATAAATACCTTCTTCCTGAAATGGATGGAAGGGACCCCCGATGTGGATGTGTCACTTGATAAATCCATAATGGATTTATGTGATGTTAATAAAAATTTTTTAATTATTTTTATGGGCGGATGGGCCAAATATTCCCTGCGGAACAACTATGACAGGGACCAGGCCAGGGGATATCTGGCCGGTATAGAAAGCCTGCTGAAGGTATATCAATTGGGGAATGGTGTAAAGGAAGACCAGGATGTGGCAGCCCTGATTAAGATTCAGAAAGATGGAAAATTGGAGGAATGGGCAAACAATCACTTGAAATAATTCCCAGGCTGGTAGGAATTAATATTTAATTTTAGTATGAATAACAAGCTCTATGAAAAAAGGAGAATCAATGCGTAAAATAGCGGTTGCAGTAATTATCTTTGTAATTATATTATCCGGCTGTGCCACCACAAATACGGGGACCCAATATGCGGAGGATGCAAAATTTATCCCCCCAACGGATATGGTATCAGGAACACAGAATAAAGAGGCTATGAAAGCCTATAATAAAGGTTCGCAGCTTATGTACGCCGGGAAATACAATGAGGCTGAACCATATTTAAAGAAGGCTGTAAATCTTGATCCGGATTTTGTGGATGCCCTGGATCATCTCGGAATTGTATACCGCCGGCAAAATCGTTATGAAGAAGCGGAAGAGGTGTACCTGCGTTCAATCAGTTTAAACGAAACAAACATTGTGCCCGTCATGAATCTGGCGGTAGTTTACAGAAACATGAACAGACTGGAAGATGCTTTTGAAATGTATATTAAACTTACCAAGATCGATCCGGACAATCCCGAAGGGTATTATGGAATTGGGGAGTTGTTTCAAATGGTCGAGGGATATGAAAGTTCCATATTATTTTTTGATGCATCAATAGAACTCTATCAGCAGCTTGGTTCGGATCTTGTTTATGACGCTTATTATTATCAGGGCCTGAACTATTATTATCTGGATGAATATGACTATGCCCTGGAATACCTTGAACTGGCGCGGGAGTATCATAAAGGCAATAAACAGCTTCAGGAATTAATTGATAACATAAAAAGCCGTTAATTCAATGTAGGGGATTGTATATAAGGTATCCTGTTTGGGGTTCCTTCAGGAAATAAGTCCGGTATACAAGAAAATTTTTTATGATTAAATCCCAAGGCTCCTTAAATCCGGCTGGATTTAAGGAGCCTTTTCATATTAATATTGAAGAGGCAGCTATAAAAAATTGGCATTAAATATGCAAACTGCGGTTATACCTGTGAAGTACAAAAAGGATTTGGAAACAGAAATGAAAAGTGTTTTAATACAGGAGAGGCTTTTTCATAATCCGCCGGACCGCAAGGTCCGTAATTTTGAAAAAGCAACCTTAGATGTAAGTGCAGAAAGAATACTATTTTATTTATGGGTAAGGAAATAGCATTCTTTCTGCAAGAGCCTTTTTCAAAACTAACCGAGTTTTGAAAAAGGCTCTTGTATTATTCAATCAACCTAATCCGGATCTGCGGCGGGTATAAACATCATAGAATACTGCAAAGAGCAGAATCAATGCTTTAACCACATACTGCCAATCCGTGGCAATATTCATCAGCGACATACCGTTATTGATGGCGGCCATTACCAAACCACCGATAATTACCCCAATTACTGTTCCTATCCCCCCGGAAGCAGATACACCGCCGATATAACAGGATGCAATGGCATCCATTTCAAACATATTACCCGCCTGGGGTAAGGCCGAGTTCATGTATCCTGTAAATACCACCCCCGACAACCCGCAAAGGCCGCCCATGATACAAAACACAATAAAAGTAACTTTTTCGGAATTGATACCGGAGAGTTTTGCCGAACGGGAGTTTCCTCCTACTGCATAGATATAACGGCCCAGCACGGTATTTTTCATAATAAAATTAAAAACGAACACAGTTATTGCCAGGAGAATTACCACCGTTGGAAGTCCTCTGTATAAGGAAAAGCGCTGACACAATCCTATCACTAATGCTGAAATCAATACCAACTTAAGGACAAAAAGAAACCATGGCATTACTTCAAAACCATTTTTGATTTTTCTTCTCCGTGTAAAAATTTCGCTGAACACATAGAAATTACATATTACGAAACCCACCAGCAGAGACGTATAATATACATTGCCAATATGCAGCTGAGGTATATCAAACATTCCTGAAGCAAGCTGTTTATACCCCTCGTCCATCAAACTTATGGGTGTTACATTGGTGATAATATACGTAAGGCCCCTGAACAGGAGCATCCCCGCCAGGGTAACAATAAAGGCCGGCATTTTAATATATGCGACCCACACCCCCTGAAATGCCCCAATGGCCAATCCAATAAGGACACTCACAATAACCGCAGGAACTAATCCAACGCCCGTATTGTATACCATGGCGCTGATTGCTCCGGTAAAGGCACAGACCGATCCAACCGAAAGATCAATGCCTCCGATGATTATTACCTGTACCATACCAACAGCCAGCAGAAGGACATAACTGTTCTGGATAAATATATTGGTAAAGTTGCGGGGATTGAGATTCACTCCATTCGTAAAGAACGAAAAGATAATCATAATGAAAGCCAGTATAATAAACATCGAATAATTTTTGATGTTATTTAATACAATATTGCGGCCGCTCATCGTTTTTATATCCTGACTCATACAAAACTCCTCAAACAGATTTCTTATCAATAACCGCAGAATAATTTCTGCGGCGGGTTATATATAAAAACAGAAAACACATAACGGAATAATTTACATTGTTAATCAATCCAATGTCATATGCATGATTTTTTCCTGGGTTGCTTCTTCCCGCATGAGCATCCCTTTGATTTTTCCATCACTCATGACATATATCCGGTCAGCCATACCAAGGGCTTCCGGCAGTTCGGAGGTAATCATGATCACACTCTTTCCCCGCTGGACAAGTTCATTCAGGATATTATAAATTTCCCACTTTGCCCCGATATCAATCCCCCTGGTGGGTTCATCAACAATAAGGATATCGGGATCTGCCAGTAGGGTCCGGCTCAATACAACCTTTTGCTGATTTCCTCCTGAGAGGTTCCGGGTAATCTGATTGATAGAAGGGGTTTTAATCCGGAGTTCCTTGCGGTACCTTTCAGCTTCCTCAATTTCTTTCTGGCTTGAGACAATTCCCATGTGGGATAATTTTTTCATGCTTGATGCGGATATATTGGTCTTAACATCCTGAATAAGAATGAGTCCAAGATTTTTCCGGTCCTCCGAAACATATCCAAGCCCAGCCTCAATTGCCGCATGGGGGGTTTTAGTGTTGGCTTTTTTACCATGGATAAAAACCTCGCCAACACAGCGGGAACCGTAGGACTGGCCATAGATACTCATCATCAATTCCGTCCGCCCTGCTCCCATGTGGCCGCAGAAAACAAGGATCTCGCTTTCCCGTACATAAAATGAAGCATCGGTTACAACTTTAATTGCATGGTAGTCTTCATGGTAAACAGTCCAGTTCTTAACTTCCATTACGGTTTCACCGGGAACAGTTGAGCGCTGGGGAAAACGGGAAGTCAGATCCCGGCCAACCATATCCTTGATGATTGTGGTTTCCGTCAATTTATCCTGTTTTACATCGTAATTGGATATTGACATTCCATCCCGGAGAATTGTGACCGAATCAGCAACTTTCAAAACCTCGTTAAGTTTATGGGATATCATGACACAGGTAATGCCCTGCTGTTTAAGTTCAAGAATCAGTTCAAGGAGTTTTTCGCTTTCTTCATCATTTAATGAGGATGTGGGTTCGTCCAGAATGAGCAATTCAACTTTCTTCGATAAGGCCCGGGCAATTTCCACCAATTGCTGTTTTCCTACCCCGAGTTTACTTACAATAGTCGAAGGCTTTTCATTCAAGCCGACCTGTTCAAGATATTTTTTTGATTCCTTTATATAATCATCCCACCGGATAATACCGGCCCGGGTTTCCATATGTCCAAGGAAAATATTTTCGTAGATTGACAAATAAGGACTCAGGGCCAGTTCCTGGTAAATAATTGCAATCCCTTCCTTTTCACTGTCTTTTACGTTGTGAAAATTTGTTTCCTGTCCTTTATAAATAACCTTTCCTTCATAACTGCCTTTGGGATAAACACCGCTGATAATGTTCATCAGGGTTGATTTTCCTGCGCCGTTTTCCCCGCATATAGAATGGATTTCTCCTTTCTTGATTTTCAGACCAACCTCATCCAGGGCTGTAACACCGGGGAATGTTTTTGTAAGGTTTTCGATTTCAAGAATATACTCGCTCATTGGATTTCCTATTCCTGATAAATTTAAGGAGATTTTTAAAACCCAAAGTTTCAAAATCATCCTGTAAAAATACATGGAAAATTTCTTATTGCTTTTTAAAAGAAATAAAAAATCCCCCTGGGGAACCTCTAAAAACACAAGGTACTTTAGAGGTCCCCATAAAACAACCGGACATAAAACTATCCGGTTGTTTATCCGAAAAAGATCTACGAACTACTTAATGTCGGAAGCTTTGTAGTATCCGCTGTCAATCATAATTTTCTGATAATTGTCTTTGGTTACAATAACCGGCTCGAGCAGGTAGGACTTAACAACTTTTTTTCCGGTATCATAGGTGGTGGTATCCAGCCGGGCGCCCGCAATATTGGGGGTCTGGTTCTTCAGAAGAGCATCTGCCAATTCAATGGCTCCCTTTGCAAGGGCGCGGGTGTCCTTGAATACGGTCATGTACTGGCGGCCGTCTTTAATTGCCTGGACGGAAGCAAGTTCCGCATCCTGTCCGGAAACTACAGGAAGTTTTCCATTGGCATACTTGGCATCGGCAGAACAGGCTTCAAGAATTGCCCTGGCCAGGGTATCATTGGGAGCCAGAACACCATCAAGAACCACGTTTTTGGCATCATTGCTCAGAAGGTTTTCCATCCGGGTTTTTGCTACATCGGGTCTCCAGTTTTCCGTACAAATTCTGTTGAAGTTAGCACTATCCGCGGAACTCATGGGTGCGGGGCCGACAACTTTCAGAACGCCGCTCTTGATATAGGGGCCCAGGATATCCATGGCGCCGTCAAAGAAGAACTTAGCATTGTTGTCAGTGGGGGATCCGGCAAATAAAGTAATATACTTCGGTTTTGCAACGGTGGCAGCCTTAAGGTTAAGACCAGCTTCAATTCCCATTCCCTGGAACTGTCCGACTTTGAAGTTGTCAAAGGTAATGTAATAATCATAGTCTGAGGAATTGGTAATCAAGCGGTCATAGGCAATAACAATAGCCTTGTCCCTGGCTGCATCGGATACTGCAGAAACCACGCCTTCATTAACCGAACCAATGATAATCAGCTTTGCGCCATTGGTAAGGAAATTCTGGATCTGCTGGTTCTGGCGGCTCTGGTCCGCATCGCCATAGGCCACTTCCGCCCGGTATCCCTTTGCTTCCGCATCGGCCTTGAGGGCTGCGCCGTCTTTCTGCCACCGTTCAACGTGGGTTTCGGGCATAGCCAAACCGATTAAGGGAGCAGAAGATTTATTATCCTTGCCGCCGGCGGCGAAAACGAAGGAACCGATCATCATCAGTCCTAACAGCAAACAAATCATTTTTTTCATAGTAAAAAGACCTCCATAATTGAATGTTTGAATTATTCTACAGGCGGTCCGGGAAATTGAAAATCGTAATCATTTTACAAAATGAGGGAGAATTTTTATCTTTATGATGCTTGCCGGATATTAATAGCGGACAAGTAAAATTTTGCAGTAAAATTTTACTGCTCTTAAGATGCTTTAAAGATGAGGCTTTTTCAAAATATCAGATTTTGAAAAAGCAACCCTAGGGACCCGCTTATTAAACCGGCCGCAATATGCGGCCAATCAACGGTTCCCTTCGCAATTTTTTGTTGCATAAAGAATTGCCTACATTAAAGAATACACTGATTGATGCTCTGTGGGCATTAATCAGTGTTTCCCTAGAAGTGAATGCAGAAAGAATGCTATTTTATTTATGGATAAGGAAAGAGCATTCTTTCTGCAAAAGCCATTTTCAAAACTAACCGAGTTTTGAAAATAGCTCAGATAACACGGAATTAACATTCACTGCATTTTCAGCAGAATATCCTTCAATAATCATGAAATCCGGATCACAGATAAGGAGATTAATAAGCGGCCGGGATACTGTCTAGGGTTTTAATGCATTGCGGTATACGTCTTCCGCGGAATGGAATCCGTCCTTAATAACAATTTCATCCATATTATAGCTGTATACCGCAATAGGTTTCTCCACATACGAGGGTATTTTCGCACTGCTCCTGTTATCCATCAGGAAATCATGCGGCAGTGGGTTCTGATTTACAATTGACACGGCAAGTTCGGCCGCCCGGGCGGCTAGCTTCCCAATAGGTTTATATACGGTCATCAACTGGACCCCCTCCACTATCCGCTGGCAGTTGATGAGTTCCGCATCCTGGCCAACCACCGCAACCTTTCCGGCGAGCCGGCGTTCCGAAAGAAGCTGAATTGCCGCGGCGGCAATCTGGTCATTGGCACAGGAAATTGCATCAATCTGAATACCCCTTTCAAATAATGGCCCAAGTTCTTCCAGGGCTTCATCGAAACTCCATTCCTTAAGCCATGTTTCATGGACTATCCGGACCTGCTTTTTCTCAACATAGGGAGTCAGAATTTCATGTAATCCCGCATTAACTTCATAACTGTTGGAATCAGTGACCGCGCCGTTGACAATCACATAATTTCCGGAAGGAACCGCACTAACCAGAGCGCGGCCAAACTGCCGGCCAACCTCACGGTTATCAAATGAAATAAATGCATCCACGGGAACTCCCATGATCAGCCGGTCGTAGGCAATCACCGGAATTCCCGAATCCCGGATCTGTTTTATGGCACCGGCAATCATGTCTGTATCATGGGCAATGACCACCAGGATATCAATATTCTGTTCTACCAGGTAATTTATCTGGGAGATTTGTTCCTTGGTCCCCCCGGCAGACAACTGGACCACCACATTGGCTCCCAAGTCGTTGGCGGCTCCTGAAAAAACTTTCATGTCCTTGTACCAGCGTTCCAGAATAAAAGTATCCGTAGCAACAGAAAACCCGATAGTAATCTGATGATCGTCCTTTTGGTCACGGTTGGGAAAAGAAAAATAACTCTTCGCGGGAGCTATCCCATGGGATTGGGGCTGGGAATCTTTTTTTGGAGAACACGACCAGGATAACAGTGCTGCACAACCCAGGATCAGTACCAACATCCGTTTCATATTTACCTCCAATACAATTAATAAAGGAATGCTAATTTCCCCGTTCTTCCGCGGCATAAACCGAAGGCGGAAGGCCGGTGATTTTCCTGAAAATCTTGCTGAAATAATTTGCATCCTGGAAGCCAACCGCAAAGGCCACTTCCTTAATATTCATCCGGGCCTCCCGGATAAGTTTTTCAGCCTGTTCTATCCGGAGGGAAGTCATATAATCAATAAAGGTACACTGCAGCAATTCGGAAAAAAGCCGGCTCAAGTATGCGGGTGACACCTTTGCAGCCTCCGCAACGGAACTAAGCTGTATTGGTTCAGTGTAATGTTCGTGAATATATTCCATGGCATTCAACAATGGCAGGGGAAATTTTCCTGAATACCGGATGCTGCAGAGTTCCAGCATTTTCTCAAATGATAATTCGGACCACTTCTTCCATTCATCAATGTTTCCAATTCTCATTATTTCCTCCGCCGCATTAAACGGCGGGACTTCATCCGAATGTCTGCTGTAAGCGCCGGTACTGTCATCTATCAAAAACATAAACACCGAAGCCATCTTTGCTTTGGCCAAAGAAAAATCATGGAAAGAAAAGATTTCTTCCCAAAGAGAATTGTACAAATCCTTGACCTCGTCCTTTGAAGACATGCCAATTTTCCGGCGAAGCTGAATGATCCGCATTCTTTCCCGCAGCTGTACATCCGCCCGGTTCTTTTTTTTCCTGAGGTCTTCCAGGGCTTCATTACAGGAAAGATATATATCCCTGCTAGGATGGGGTTCCCCCACTCCAAAAATACAGAACACCGATGCGGGAACCACCTCGTTGATAAGATCTGTTAAATAAGAAATAAAAACATTTCTATCCGTATCTTCAGGAATAAAAAATACCCCCTGACCAAGCCGGAGTGTATAAAGGCAGCGGTGACGGAATGACAGTTTGGCAGCGATAGCACTGTACAGACCTTCCTGTTCCAGCTCTATCATACAAACAATTCCTTTGTCCGATCCAAAAGAATAAACCGATTTATAATGGTTCCACTGATCATCGGTCATCCTATTCCAGATTACTTCTCCAACAAATTGCTGTTCCGTCAACCCGGGAGTCTCCTGTTTTACGGGGACGGAACGTTCCTCCAGGACAAGACGGACCGATGCAAGAGTTTCAAGAAAAGTTTTCTTGGAAACCGGTTTTACCAAATAGGCAAAAACCCCAAGGGGTATTGCCTTCCGGGCCAGGTCGAACCGTTCATATGCGGTGGAAAGAATAAAAATCATATTGGGAAACTGGCGGTACACATTTGAGATTACCTGAATTCCATCAATGCCGGGAATATTAATATCCATAAACACCACATCAGGTTCAAGTTCATGGATAAGTTTCATTGCTTCAAATCCTGTATATGCTTTTCCTGCAAGTACAAAATCCACACCATTATTTTTAAGCAGGAATTCATAACTCTCCAGAACTGGATCCTCATCGTCCACGATCAGAACTCTATGCATGGTTCCCTCCTGGTATCTATGGATATAACGATCCGGGTTCCCTGGCCGATTCCGTTTTCTATACTGATTACATCGGGATCCTCGGGATAAAAAAAGTATAAACGCTGGATGATATTCTCTAATCCCATAACCCTGGAAAGGGATGACTCATCGATTGACTGGGGATGCAGAAGCTTCTCCGCTGTTTCCGGTGCAATGCCCCGGCCGTTGTCGGTTACCGAAAGTATCAGCTTGTCGTTTTTCTTTTCCACCCGGACAATAACCGAAAGCATCTTCTTCATATCCTTGAAGGCATGGATCACACAATTTTCCACCAGGGGCTGAAGAATGGAAACCGGGACCCTATGCCGGTCCAGCAGTTCCTCATCATAATCCAGAACCAGGTCGAGATTTTTGGAAAACCTGATTTTGAGTATATAAAAATAATAATTCAGTCCTTCAATCTCATGCCTAAGGGAAACCATGACATCCTTATTCCGGATAATATGACGAAACAGCTGGGCCAGGTATTCCATGTACTCCCCGGTCCGCTCGGCACCTTCCACAATCGCCAGCTGCATCCCCGTATTCAAAGTATTAAAAAGGAAGTGTGGGTTCATCTGTGCCTGGAGGGTGTATATCTCCATCCGCCGGATAAGCCCCTGCATATTCATGTTCCTGATCCGCTCCTGCATATATTCCTGTTTTATATTTTCCTGCCAGTGGATTTCTTCTATATAAAGACGGATTTCATTCTTCATCTGGTTAAACGCTTTGACCACATGATCGATTTCATATATGGAACTGTCTTCGATATCATCAATGGCAAAATTTCCTGCGGAGAGTTCCCCCGCCATGGAGGAAAGGCGGATCAGAGGTTTTGTAATTTTTTCCACCGACCAGAGAAGCAGCAGGATTGTAAAAATGGAAATGAAAATAATAAAAAGAAGATTCCATAACTGAGCATTCCCGGAGTTAACTATAAACACTTCAAACAGATCAAGCTGGTTCAGAAACCTTCCGGTACTGATAATATCAATTTCCGAGTTGATGTATGAAAGGAGGCCGGACATTTCGTCGTACAGCCGGATATATCCGGGGATATGCCTTCCCCGTTTTTCTTCGATGGCCCGGTCCGCCAGATCAAGATATGAAATGATCAACGAATATAATTCCCGTTCCCTGAGTTCTGTTTTATTTGAAGGGATATCACGATGATCAGGAATTTTGCTTCGTAATGCCTGGGAATCAATCAGGATCCGGGCCAGCGCATTGGATGACCGGGTAGATAAATATTCCAGCAGCGGTTCCTGGTATTCCGTCAGATCCTCCTGAATTGATTTTATGAACCGTTCCCGTTCAAAACTTCTGCCTGAGATAGCCTGAAGATTCCTGGCTGAAAAAAGTATATACGTGGTGGAGACAACCAAAATAAAAAAGATACCGAGTATGCTGACAATCATCTGCCCCCGGAGGGAATTGCGGATTCTTTTTATCACAGCTTGTTCCTGTCAATTATGGTAATTCCCGTATCAATTGAAGTTGGGGTATACCCGGAAGACCGCAGGGAGATAAGAGAACGGACCGCTTCAAATCCTATCCTTTCGGGATTAACCACAATACTTCCGGCAATAATTCCCTTCCGGATGTTTTCCAGGATTACCGGATCACTGCCGAAGCCGATAATCTGTACTTGACCTACCAGGTTCATATCAATAAGTGCATGAGCCGCAGCTATGGTATCGCTGGAGTCGGTGAAGATGACCGTATTGATTGTTGGGGTGCCCCGGAAAAGTCTATTTATAACTTCTTCAGCGTCCATGGGGTTGAGATTTGTTTTCATGGTCATGATCGGCGAGGCGAGCCGGGAACCGAGGGCTGTGGTAATTCCCATTTCCACCAGTTCCCGTTCGCTGTATATTCCCGGGGATTTTTCGCTGAACACCAGGACCGGTTTAACCGGCTCATCACTGATACTTCCGGCGATCATCCCCATCCGGCGCCCTATATCAAAATTGTTGGTCCCGATAAACGGCCAGGGCTGGTCACTCATCACATTATGGTTTATTAGAACCACGGGAATTTGTTTTGCGGTAAGTTTCTCCAATTGCCGGCGTGCCAGGGCATCATCCAAGTAGGGACATACCAAAGCTCCATCAATACCTGTATATGAAGCCATTTCCAGTTCATTTTTTGCGGGGTCAATGGAATGGAGCGATATTGATACATGCAATTCCTCGGCAGCCTGTTCAGCCCCCTGGATTAACGCAGTGAAAAATGAATTCTGGTTGTCAGGAAGATACAAGGCAATATGATATTCCCGGAGGTCCATATCCTCCCCGGGATGCTGAATCCGCAGGTCCCGGATCATAAAGAGGGATATTAAAAAAGCTGCCAGGGATAATAAACCAAAACAGACTATGCCAACCCGGAGAAACCATTTCATGGGCAAATTATACACTGTTTTATAATTTTTTTATAGTTTTTTATTATTATTCCTTTGGAATATGCTGCTTACCATTGTTTTCGGATTTATTTACCGCAGAGGAAATTATTTTGCGGAATGGTTAGTATGGAAAAAAGGAATTATACACTTCTTTCTTTGCAGTGCAAAGAAAGAAAATGCGATGTGTATGAGCCTTTTTCAAAACTTGGTTAGTTTTGAAAAAGGCTTTTGCAGAAAGAATGCTATTTCCTTACCCATAAATAAAATAGTATTCTTCTGCACGTACATCTAAGGTTGCTTTTTCAAAATTTGACATTTTGAAAAAGCCTCGTATGTAAGAATAATTTCTAAAACTGAAATTTATATTGCATCCGAGCATGTAAGGAGTTCTTCGGGTATTGAGCATACTATACTCTCCAGCCGGGGAACTCCAAAACAGACTCTCGAACAGAAACAAGAGACCGGTTGTACGGACAAAAAAGACTGTATTTTGTTTTTAAAATTATTCCTGGATATTATTATAAAGCTTTTCCAGGTACGATATCAACTTGGCCGCATCCTTATCGGAAAAATCCTTCATCATGCTGCCTTCAGTCTTCTTCCGGTGATTGGACATTTCCTTGTGCATTTTTCTCCCTTCTTCTGTAAGGGTAACGTACTTGCGCCTGTCTTTATCGTCGAATTCTTTCTCAATAAGCCCCTTCTGCTTAAGACGGTTCAGAATACCAATAACCGTAGGGTGGGTAACCTTGAAAAAGTCCTCAATATCTTTTTGGGAGGTTTTGATCCGTTTCCTGTCATTTAAGTAAGCCAAAAGCTTAGCTTGCGAAAGGGTCAATCCGATTTTCTTCAGACTACGATTAGCATTTGTTTCCATGCTATCGTACACGACTTTAATCCAAAATCCAACGTCTTCGTTCTTTTCCATCTTTTCTTCCATAAGTTATCTTATTTCCAGCTTCAAATGATGTTATTCGCTGAGGATATTTTAAAGGTAATCTGTCAGCGGCAATTTGTCAATGTCTAGATTATGCATAATATCTATATTTTTCTCCGAATTCATAAATTTTTAGAATCCTATACCAAAACTGAAATATCCCTGGAAATAGGAAGCCGCAAAATTATAGGTAACCCCCACTCCCAGGGCGGGTATAGCCAGCTTACTCATGTAAAGACGGATTCCCCCGGCAATACCATAATCCAGACTCCCGCCGATAATGGGTCCATCGGAATACACCATTTGATAGGAACCAAACAAGGACAGGGTTCCAAAAGAAAATTTATACAATGATTTTTCCAGTCCCGCGGTCCCTCCAAAATAATTTTTTGCAAAAAAGGAACTGGGAAGAATATCGATACCTGCTTCGGAAGGCTGGGATTCAAAAAAAGGCGGTACATCCGGAGCGTATATAATACTGCTCCTGACCCATCCTTTTAGCCCTGGAATGATGGATTGTTCGAGGACTCCCTGGAATCTAAAGGTGTAAAAAGACGGACCATCCAGACCATAGGAATAGGTGAAGGAACCAGCCAAACTTTTCCTGGACAAAAAATACCCATCCCAGTTATCTTTGCTTAGATCCAGGCCGATTTTAGGATTGATATAGTACCCATCATCCCCGGGTACCGCATAGGAGGAACTGGTTGTTGAGATTTCGCCCATGTAAAATGAAACACCCGTATCAGCGGAAAACAGTTCATTAAACGCATATCTTATTCCCCCCATGAAGGACAGGGAATCCGCCTGGAATTTCCTGATACCGTCGTTTTCCTGGTTCCGGTACTCCTGATCACCGTGGGAATAAAATGCAGCAACATTCCATCCGGGAACTCCCTTCCGGCCCTGATGAAAATATGCTACCGCCGCCATCCATCCTACGGACCCGTACATGCCTGCCAGGGCAAATTTATCATTGAGACCAAAGGCATTGCTGTCCAAAAACATTGCCCCCACTTTATATCCATCGGAGTTAATGAAAAACAGGGGCAGAGGAAAGATGGACCACTTTTCATGTACCGTAACCCAAAGAATTTTTCCGGTTTCATCCTGGTTATCTTCTATACCAACTTCCACCGGTTCCAGTATGCCCAACCCCAGGACTGCCGCCCGGACATCATCAAAATCAACTTTTTCCGCATCCATCCCTAAAAAACGTTTCAATGGTTCTTCTGCGGTACGCTGTTTTGTCCTTTTCAGCCCATAAATTTTTATCCCGGAGATGATATTTGTATCCGGGGATATACTTTGGCCGACACCGCTGGCTAAAGGAAAAAGAAAGAGAATTAAGCATAAAAACGGGACCAGGGACAGTTTCATGTTTATATTACCTCATTATTTTAAACAATATGATATATTTTTATGTCTGCTTTCCGGTATAGGATAGAATACCGGGAAAACCTATACCTTTTCTTTTTATCACTTTACTTTAAATTAATATATAACAAAGTAATATATTACATCGATTTAGTACAATATGACAAAACCTGTTAGTTTTTTCGGTTAATATAATGAGCCTTTTACAAAACTCGGTTAGTTTTGAAAAAGGCTTTTGCAGAAAGAATGCTATTTCCTTACCCATACATAAAATAGTATTCTTTCTGCAC
>JAVBPH010000098.1:0-11897 GCA_031549725.1 Treponemataceae bacterium | reverse complement strand
CGGCTTGCCGCGGCCCAGAGGACTCGCAGCTTACAAGTTATGGTATTAAACCAGACGGTATTATAAATTTCCTCTCGAACGAAACTCCCCGAGGCATAGTTAAACGGTTCTAAAGATACCCCGAGGCTCTGCCTCGGGGAGAGGTTCATTCGCAAGTGGGTTTAATACCTTCTGCACGCTCCCGCGTGTGAGGCTCTGCGGCGTTCTAAAAATCTTGTAAATCAAAATTGTATGGGTATTAAACCCACATAAAATCCATACCTTACAGAACCAACAAACCTCGCTGCTCTGCCTCGCACGCGAAAGTGTGCAGAAGGTTTTTGATATCCTTACTTGAAAAGCCGGGGAAGGAAGGTGGAAAGCGCCGGGACGTAGGTAACCAGCAGTACCACCGCCATCTGTATCAGCAGGAAGGGTATTACATATTTGCATATTTCTATAAACGGTTTCTTGAACCGGTAGGTGGCCAGGAAAAGGTTCATCCCCACCGGGGGAGTTAAAAAACCCACTTCCATGTTGGTGACAAAGATAATTCCCAAATGTATTGGGTCAATTCCATACGCCACTCCCAGGGGAATAATCAGGGGAAGCACCACCACGATAGCCGAGAAGATATCCATTAAACAGCCCACCACCAGCAAAGCCAGGTTCAGAAGAAGCAGGAACACGTACTTTGACTGGATGGTATTTGCCATCCATTTGGCCAGCATTTCCGGGGCCTGGGTATCAACGATATAATAGGATAATGCCTGGGAAAGTGCCAGAATTGACAGAACCCCGCCTATAATAGGTACGGCCTTGGAGAAAACCCTGGGTAATTCCCTGAATTTTATATCCCTGTGGACCAGAACTTCAATAATAAAAACATATACCACCGCGGCAGCCCCTATCTGGAGCGTGGAAAGAATACCCGTGAACAATCCTACAATAAGAAGGATAGGCAGCAGGATTTCCCAGACCGATGCTTTTAACGAGGATGCGGCTTTTTTTATTTCAAATTTTTCAACAGGAATTTTGTTGTTTACCGAAGCCACAATGCCAAAGATAATCATGGAAAGAACCAGAATAGCCCCCGGAATAATTCCTCCTGCAAACAGGTGTACCACATTTGTCAGGGTTGCGGCTCCCACCAGGATCAGGGGCAGGCTGGGCGGAAAGAGAAGTCCTATACCACCCACGGAGGTAAGCAGCCCAATGGTAAATTTTTCGGGATACTTTGATTTCTCATTAAGAATGGTAAAAAGAATTCCCCCCAGGGCCAGAATGGTCACACCGGATGCTCCGGTAAATGAAGTAAAAAAAGCGCAGATAATTACGGTGGCAATAATCATTCCCCCGGGAATCCAGCTGAAAAGACTTTTAAACGTCAGCACCAGCCGTTCCCCGGCTTTGCTTTCGGAAAGAAAGAAACCCACCAGGGTAAACAGGGGAATAGGAATAATATTTGCCTGGGTCAGGGCGGTGTAAATCTGGTTGGATACCACATCAATTTCACCATAGGAGCTCTGGATAAGTATGAAGGCTATCGCACCTATTACAACAAACAGGGGAGTCCCCAGCAGAGCCGCGGCGATGATGAGGATTATCACGGGAATTTTAATATAATCCGCGATAACCGCCAGTGACTCATTAATAGTATATACCCATTCGGGGGAATTGAATCCCCAGATAATTTTTGAAATAACAGGAAATGATAAAAGGGTCCCCAGTATAATGGCAAACCAGGGAAGCATCCTGACCAGGGGCTTTCCGGTAACTGTCCGGGCAAACCGTACCGCCATAACCAGATACCCCAAGGGCATGACCAGGGCAATTATCTGGTTCGGGATAAACCCGATCATTTTCCATGGACTTAACCCGATGTAGATAAATGATACGGAACACCAGGCTATCAAGGTACAGATGAAGGCGGATATCAGGCTCACCCCAACGGAAATGATATACTTGGCTTTTTCATTTTTTATATACTGAACGATAGCTATAGAAAGGTGTTCATTTTTCCGGGTACAGATCATGCCGGAAATAATTCCCAATACCAGCAGCAGGTGGACCTGAATTCCTTCGGAATTCAGGAGCCCCGTACCAAAAAACCTGGTAATAATGTCAATCACCGGTATGACCGCCAGGAACACTAATGAAAACCAGCAAAGAACATCCTCAATTCTCCAAAGGATGCTGTATTTTTCCTTTTCCGTCTGTTCCATACTTATACTATCGCTTTGCCCGGTATTCATTCAGGATAACCATCATTTGATCATAGGTGGTTTTGTCAAAGGTTGTTCCAATCAAGGACTGGATTCCCTTTTCGGTTTCTTTATACCAAACCTCCTGCTGGGCAGGGGTGGTTGTATTGACGACCAGCCCCAATCCGCTCATGGTTTTAACGGAATCATCTTCAAGCTTGAGAATGGAGGCATTAAGTTCTGCTTCCATCCTTTTGTTTATTTCCATGAGTTTCGGTTTATATTTATCCGGGATGGACCGCCAGGCATTGCGGCTCAGCACCATGCCTCCCACAAAGGGGCAGATGTTTATGGTTGCCATGTTCTTGGCAATACCAAAAGCCTGCAGCCCTCCCACCGCGAGGGGACTGGAATACATGGCATCCACCATACCGCTGTTCAGGGCCATCAGGATGTCATTCATATTCATGGGAACCATGTTGAATCCCAGGGTTTTGAATGCCTGGGTAAGTTCAGGTTCGGACATGTTGGTGGCCAGTTTCTGGGCCTTCAGGTCAGCCGGAACAAAAACGGGTTTTCTGGAGAAAACCTTAATCCATCCTGCCTTTGACCATGCAATGGAAACAAACCCCTTGTCTTCAATATTTTTTTCCAGGACGGGCCTTAACCCGTTTATCACCGCATCCAGCTCACCATCATTCCGGATGGTGAAGGGAACGCTCAGGGCCAGCATTTCCGGGGTGATGGTATTAAGCCCAAAGGAGGTCAGTACACCGCCCTGGAGCTGGCCTAACTTGATCTTCCGGATAATATCTTCCTCATTTCCTGCCACACCATTATGGTAAATTCTCACTTCCACTTCACCATTGGTGGCGGCGCTCCAGTCGGCGGCCATTTTATTCAGGGCCGCTCCGTAGGGGGTATTTTCCGGGGCTACGGATGCAATTTTCAGGATTTGCTTTTTCTGTGCAAAAACCGGGACGGCGCCTATACAAAAGACCAGGAAGAAAACTACGAAAAATGATATACCCTTTAACTTCATAAAAATCTCCTCAATTTGTTCCCTGAAGAACCTTCCTGTATGTTTTTTGGAAAGTTCCGAATTGTATCGAAAATCATGTATTTCTTTTGAAATACATGATTCCTTTAATTATCATACAAATCTTCATCCTCCCCCAAATCTATAAACAACTGGGGAGCTATACTTAAAAGATGCCTGGCTTTTCTCTGGGAAATAATATTAACCAGCCTTCCGTCGGGGTTGGCGTTAACGTCGATGGCCAGCGCCTGGTTCAGGTATTCCTTAAACGTTGGGTAATCCTGGGCGGGCACACAGATTGACTGGGCATAGGAAACATACGGACTGGCGTTGAGCCCTTTTGATTTTTCCACGGCTTTTTTAAAATATCCCTGGGCCAGGGATTTATTTCCTCCCATTGCTTCCGGGACCGATGAATAAAACAGGACATAAAAATCATCCAGAGCACCGGAATTAAAATCAGGATCAAGTTCGTATGCCCTGTCAATTAAGGCTTTCCACTGGGGAAGCCGCTGACCCATGGCAAGATCAAAGGGATTGATGGCATAGGCCGAGAGGTTTGCCGCCACATACCAATATATAAAAGAAACATCGTCTTTTTTCATTTTGGGGAGGTACGTCTTTATTTGGGCCTCACTGGCAGCAGAAATTCCGGGGTGTTTTTTTTCAAGCCCGTCCCCAAGGATTTTTGCCCCCCGGAGATATAAATTCCTAGCCCTCTGGCGTTCATCCTCCCTTTCCTTGTATAAGTTGGGAGGGAGCATTTCCGCGGGGCCCTGGACAAAGGCATTGGCATACATCACAAAAAGGGAACCGGTCATAAGCATTAAACCTTCATGTTCCGGGTTGCTTGCCAGGAGGGCTTCATACATCTTAATTGCAAAGGGGAGGGCATCCCCAACCAGTTCCGGATCACTGTCACTGGTAAAAACATTACCGCTTGACTGGGATGTTAATGCATTGGATACCGCATTAATTGCCATTTTATTAATTGAACAGGAAGACTGCAGACAAATTATCAATACAATAGGCAGATGGACAAATTTTATCCTCAATTTTATTCAACCCCCTTTATAAATAATAACACAAAGTATATAAAATCCCCGATTTTTCACAAAAACCGGCTTGATTGAATAAAGGGAACTTTTAAAAACTTCAGTTTTTAGAAGTTTTCCTTAGATGTAAGATGGAGAAACTTTTTTATTTCGTTATAAGATAAAGAAATAAAAATTTCTCCGGGGGCACCTCTAAAAATCTAACCGAGTTTTTAGAGGTGCCCTAAACATATTGGAAAATCCCTATCATTTACTGATAAATCATAGAAAATTTTCATTTGTCCTGCATCGATACGTAATTTTTATAAATTGTAAAAATAATATTATATAGACATCTTAAAAAAGATTTAAGACTCCTATCCCCTTATCATAACAAAATCAATTATGATTTGTTACTACCGGTATACTCATTTTATGGTTACCCTAGGGTTACCGGTATGATTATACTTACGAAGGGGTGTGCTGAATTTGATCTATACATTTAAGAAACAGTTCCATGCAAACCCTGGCATCATCCTCGGCCCGGTGGGCATCCACCGACCGGATACCCAGAAACTGGGCCAGGTCCTGAAGATTATATTTCCACCTGCCCGGAAAAGCTTCTTTTGCATATTGAATCGTATCCAGAACCTGGTTCGGCATAACAGGAAAGGGCGGAACCCAGTTGCTTCCCCGCTGCTCCGGTCCAGGATCAGCGTCCAGCAGGCTTGGCTGGTTTACATATTCACTGTTTTTTTTAGCCAGTTGGGAAAATTTTGCCAGGGCTTCATTGATGAAGCTGCAGTCAAAAGAAGCGTTATGGGCAATAAGAATTGACTTATCTATAAAACGGATGAAGTCCGGCAATACATCTTCCAGAATGGGTTTTCCCTTCAGCATATCATCGGTGATGTGATTTACCTGGGAGGCCGCGGGAGGCATGGGTATCCCCGGGTCAATAAGTATGGAGAACCGGGCTATGGGGCCATACCGGTCAAATTTTATGGCCCCAATTTCTACAATTTCGTCTTTTTTAGGTTCCAGGCCAGTGGTTTCCAGGTCAAAAACAACAAATGATTTCTGTTCAAAAAAAGCCGGAACCGCCCAATCGTACAAACCCATCAGTCCCCTATTACCCGGCGGATATCTTTGCTGATGGCTTCAAGTTTCTTTGCCGCTTCCGCCTTGGCAGAATTGATATCCCCATCCTTTATTTCAGTACAGCAGGTGGCATAAAACTTGATTTTCGGTTCGGTACCGCTGGGCCGGGCGCTCACCACGGTTCCATCCGCCAGGTAGAACTGGAGCACATCGCTCTTGGGCAGATCCACCGGGTCCTGCCGGGATTCTCCGGGATACTTCCAGACCAGTTCCAGAATATCCCGGACCTTTTCAACCTTGATTCCCCCCAGGGTCTTGGGAGGATTTTTCCGGTATTCTTCCATTATCCCCTTCATGATTGACGGACCTTCGGGGCCCTGGAAATATTTGGAAATTCCCAGTTCCTGCCAATAACCGGTTATATGGTAAAGATCTTCCAGCCGGTCCAGCAGGCTCTTGCCCTGGCTCCGCCAGTACAGGGTCATTTCTGCGGTGAGGGCCGCCGCGGATATTCCGTCCTTATCCCGGACTTCCGGTTCAATAAGATAACCGTAACTTTCTTCGGTACCGAATACCACGGTAAAACCCCTGCCGTCGGTTTCGGTTTTCCGCCAGATATCCGCAATCCATTTAAAACCCGTAAGGCATTCAAAACATTCCGCCCCGTAGGAAGCGGCTACCCGTTTCTGCATACCCGTGGTTACTATGGAATTGATCATGGCGGGTTTCTTTGGCTGGGTTCCCTTTTCCTTCATGGAAAGGAAAATATAATCCGCCAAAAGGCTGCCGAGCTGGTTTCCCGTAATCAGGGTAAAATCTCCCTTGCCGTTGGGAACCGCAATTCCCAGCCGGTCCGCATCGGGGTCGGTGGCCATGACCACATCCGCCTTGACTTCCCGGCCCAGTTTCAGGGCCAGTTCCAGGGCTGCCGCTTCTTCCGGGTTTGGGAAGGATACGGTGGGGAAATCCCCGTTGGGTTCCCGCTGTTCCGGGACGGTGATCACCTTCAGACCCAGGTCTCCCAGGATTTTTTCCACATGCATGGCACCGGTTCCATGAAGGGGAGTGTAAACGATTTTTACATCCCCGGCCTTGGCTTTAATCAGGTCGGGCCTGAAAAGATGGCCCTTTACCATGGCCTGGTAGGGTTCATCAATTTCCCGGTCAATCATTTTAATTAATCCCGTGGCCAGGGCATCGGATTTGTCCATTTCTTTTATTTCGGTAACCCGCTCCACTTCATCGATAATCCCCGTATCGTGGGGGGAGATAACCTGGGAACCGTCGTTCCAGTAGGCCTTATACCCGTTGTACTGGGGAGGATTGTGGCTGGCGGTTACCACTATACCCGTATCGCACTTCAGGGTTCGGATGGCAAAACTTAACTCCGGGGTAGGCCGCAGGGAACTGAAAAGGTAGGTTTTAATACCGTTGGCGGCGAAGATACACGCCGCTGCTTCGGCAAATACATCGGAATAATGCCTGGAATCAAATGCGATAGCCGCGGAAAGTCCGCGGGCTTTGGCTTTTTCCGGAAAAGTCCTTATTATATATGTGGCCAGTCCCTGGGTGGCGCTTTTGACCACCAGGGCGTTCATCCGATTGTACCCGCCGCCGATAAGCCCCCGGAGCCCGCCGGTGCCGAATTCCAGGTCCCGGTAAAACCGGTCTTCCAGTTCCTTCCAGTTTCCGTCGGCCAGGAGTTTTTCCACCTCCTGCCTGAACCCGGGATCCTTTTCTTTTGATATATAATCCTCTGCCCTTTCACGAATTTCATGCTGATCCATAAAGTCCTCCAGATATTTAATGTAAACCATTGATTTTCCTGCGAATTCCAAATCAAAACAGGAAGAAGCCTTTTTCAAACCCGGTTGGCTTAAAAAGGCTGTAATAAACCAGCCAGGTCCCCGGGCTTTTATCAGGATTGATCTTCAAAAACTGAAATTCTGAAAAATCCTTAAATGTATACGTTAATTATAATTTGATCCGGCGGTCAAAGGCAAGTCTGGGGTAATTAAATACCCAGGGTGATTTATGCGTAAAACATGTAAAAATATATATAATAATTTTTTAAACTGCTTTACAACGGCACTAACCTATAATAGGCTTATAATATTAAGATTGCTTTTTCAGAGCTTCAGATTTTGAAAAAGCAATCTTGGATTTAGGGGAAGGACCGGCTTTTTAGACGGATTTTCCCAAGCCATGATCAAAACTAACCGGGTTTTGTTTACGGGTTTAACACTATTTAAAAAAGATGATTTGACTTAAGCCATCCTTTTCCTGATGTACAGAAATAAAAGCAAAAAATCTTTAATGGAGAAAATTAATCATGGGTAAACAGTTCTCCCTCTCAAAAAAAATACTTCTTAGTTACGGAGCTATCGTTTTAGTTTTTCTTATCTGCAGTGCGGTCATTGCCTGGATGAACATGACCATTGCGGAAAAGATGGAATATTCCCAGGAGATCAACCTTCCGTCGGCAATAAAAGCCAAGGATATGTCGATCCACATTATCCAGGTTCAGCAATGGCTGACGGATATTTCCGCCACCAAGGCCCAGCCCGGGTTAGATGATGGCTTTGACGAAGCTGAAGCCCATGCCGCTGCTTTTAAGGAAATAATCAAGTGGTATAAGAACAGCTATAAGGATGACATCAACACCGTTAGGGAATTGGATGCGTTGAATGCCTCTTTTGATGATTTTTATAATATGGGCAAACAGATGGCCAATGAATACATCCACAATGGTACGGACGCGGGAAACCTGTTCATGGGCAAGTTTGATCCCTTTGCGGCGGACCTTTCGGCGAAAAGTGATTCCTTTGTGGATCATCAGATGGATCTGCTTAATGCCACCATGGAGGATATCACCGTTTCATCCAAGGAACAGACCATGATGATCCTGGGTATCAGTGTTATATCCATTATTTTAGCGGTAATTCTATCCCTGGTATTATCCCGGAATTTGATTAATCCCATTAAGGGCGCCCGGGAATTGCTAATTACCATTTCCCAGGGAGATTTGACCAAAAGAATGACCGTAAAGAATAAGGACGAAATTGGGGACCTGGTGCTGTACCTTAACAATATGGCGGACCGCCTGACGGATCTTTTGGGGGTAATTAAAAACAATTCCCGGACATTATCGGAGATCGGTGCGGATTTGTCTTCCCATATGATCGAAACCTCCGCTTCTATTGACCAGATTGCCTCAAACATCAGCGCCATTGAAGACCAGTCCGTTGAACAGGCCCAAAGCCTTGGCCAGACCCATACCACCATGGAACAAATTGGCGAGATCAGTGAAATGCTGCATATGTATATTGAGCAGCAGTCGGTAAATATCACCCAGTCCTCTTCATCAATAGAGGAAATGCTGTCGAATATTGCCTCGGTTACCAGGACTTTGGTAAAGAACTCGGAAAATATTGGTACCCTGGCGGTATCCGCGGAAACAAGCCGGATTGATCTGGCTAAAGCAGTGGATGATATTAAGGGAGTGGCCAAGGAATCCGAAAGCCTTCTGGAAATAAGTTCGGTTATTCAGACCATTGCCAGCCAGACGAACCTTCTGTCCATGAACGCGGCCATTGAAGCGGCCCATGCCGGAGAATCAGGAAAGGGATTTGCTGTGGTGGCTGATGAAATCCGGAAGCTCGCGGAAATGTCCGGCAGCCAGTCCAAGACCATATCAACCGTTTTAAAGAAGATGAAACATGCCATCGATGAAATTACCCAGGCTACCTCGGTGGTGCTTACCCGGTTTGAATCCATTGAATCCGGTGTGGCGGTGGTGGCCGACCAGGAATTGAATATCCGGAATGCCATGGAAGAGCAGAACGCCGGCAGTCAGCAGATTCTGGAGGCTATCACCAACCTGCAGGATATTACCCAAAAAGTTAAGGATGGTTCATCCGAGATGATGGAAGGGAGCAATAAAATCCTGGATGAGGGTAAACATCTGAATGATTCCATGGGAAAAATTACCCAAATGATGGATGAAATATCCGCAGGGACCCGGGAAATCACCGGTGCAGTCCAGAATGTGAGCGGCCTGAGCTTACGGACAAAAGAGCATATTGATACCCTGGTGCTGGAAGTTTCCAAGTTTAAGCTGGAGGAAAATCCTTCTTAACTGCCGGGGAATATCTGGATTTTTACGGATAGATAGAGAAATCTCTTTCGCTGTACAGTCTTAAAATGTAAATAATATTCTCCTATGCATTTTGGATCTCCCATACTTTTTTCCAAAAAAACTCTTTTTCTCTTGACAACGTAACATTGTTATGTTATGTTGTCATTATGAAGTGTAACATAACAATGTTACGTTTTTGGGAGGTTATGTGGAAGAAGACCTGATATCCAAAAAAGAATTACTGGCGTTGACGGGTATATCCTATGGAGCCCTGTACCGCTGGAAACGGAAACAGCTGATCCCCGAAGATTGGTTTATAAAAAAATCAACCTTCACCGGTCCGGAAACCTTTTTCCCCAGGGAAAAGGTACTGGAACGGATTGCCAAGATCCAGGAGATGAAGGAAAACCTTTCCCTGGATGATTTAGCCCAAACCTTTTCCGGGGTTCCCCTGGAAATACTGGTTACTCCGGAGGAATTGATCCGGGAAGGATTTATTTCAAATGCGGTGACCGGGCTCAAGCAGTTTGCTCCCGGGAAAACCCTGGATTTCTACGGAGTCCTGTATTTGGGAATCTGCGACCGGCTGCTTAAAGAAGGAATCCTGAATCTTTCGGAAACCGATGAAGTTCTGGAACAGCTTATGTCGGATTTTAAAAGCTTTGAACCGGCGCCGGTATTATCGGTGTACCGGAAAATGGGAATCACCTTCAGTATCTTATGGGATGAGAAATCCCAAATAAAGGTTGACCGGGGATCAAAAGAAATAACCAGGCTTCCCGCAGCGGAAATTTGGGAAGCCATAAAAACTAAATGGAGAATAGAACAATGAATACATTAAAACTCAACGGGGTGACCCATGCAAACGGGGGAACCTATGAAAATATCCAGATTGAAGGGGTGGCCAGTGTGAACGGCGATATCCAGTGCAATGAAATCCAGGTGGAAGGGGTGGCCAATTTCAGTAATGATTTGGTATGTACCGGTATCCATGTGGAAGGGACCTGTAAGGTTGCGGGAAACCTGAAAAGCGGTTCCTGCAGGCTGGCGGGATTGCTTAATGTGGGGAAGGATCTCGAGGCGGAAAGCTTTTCCGGATCAGGGTCTTTCCAGATTGGGGGACTCCTTAATGCGGAAAGCATCGATATAAAATTCGTATACGGTTCCGGGGCCAATGAGGTCTGCGGGAAGGATATTACCATTTACAAAGAACACCACAATGCTGCGGCGGAATTTATCATGGATCTTATTCCCTGGCGGCATAAGGGAAAAAATTTCACCTGCAGCTTAATTGAAGGGGACCAGATCGATATTTCCCAGGTTAAGGCATCCACAGTCCGGGGTACAAAAGTGAAGATTGGATCCGAATGTACCATTGATTTGGTGGAATACCACGATGCCCTGGAGATTGACCCTTCCGCAAGGATTGGTAAAACAGTTCATTTAGGAGCAGAAGCATGAGTGATCCGGGAAAATTAAGTATTGTGGGGGAATCTTCCCTCCCGGGAGGTATCTACGGTCAGGTCAAAGTGGTGGGAACCCTTTTTCTTTCGGGAAAGCTCGAATCCCAGGAACTTAAGGTGGTGGGTACCCTGGATTCGGAAGATGATATCTTCTGCAGCGGTATGAATGTCCTGGGAACAGCAAAACTCCGGAATCTGAAAGTCCGGAATTATTTGCATGTGGTGGGAACCACCACAGTACAGGAAATTAATGCGGAAAAAGTATCGGTCAGCGGCGAACTTACCGCTGAGGATAAAATTGAATGCGGCCACCTGGAAGTAAAAGGCCTGGTCCGGGCGGGAAATTTCCTGGGAGCGGATACCCTCTCTATAAAATCGAGATATACCAGCAGGGTAAAGGATGCAGGAGGAAAGGAAATCCGGGTCAGGGGCAGATTATTCAGCAAAAAAATAGTTTTTTCCGCCGGAACCGTCGAATTTGATACGATTGATATTGAAAATACCAAGGCCAGTGTTGTCCGGGGAAAACATGTTACCCTAGGTAAAAATTGTTCCGTGGATCTGGTGGAGTATTCGGACACCCTGGAACGTCATCCCGGTGCCAGAATCGGAACATCCGTAAAAATATGATATCCAGTCTGATCGGCGGCTGGTGTGTGTTATCCGCAGACCTGCGGGGCTGCGGTTTTTTTCTCACAGGCTGTCCGGGACAGCCTGATTTCTGCTTCTCTAAAAGTTTCTGTGGGTTATTTTTCCCTGGTATTCCCAAATCCTGATTTTTATGATAATATTAAATACTGAGGCTTTTTCAAAATGTCAAATTTTGAAAAAGCAACCTTAGATGTAAGTGCAGAAAGAATACTATTTTATTTATGGGTAAGGAAATAGCATTCTTTCTGCAAAAGCCTTTTTCAAAACTAACCGAGTTTTGAAAAAGGC
>JAVBPH010000112.1:0-8092 GCA_031549725.1 Treponemataceae bacterium | reverse complement strand
GCCTTTTTCAAAACTCGGTTAGTTTTGAAAAAGGCTTTTGCAGAAAGAATGCTATTTCCTTACCCATACATAAAATAGTATTCTTTCTGCACTTACATCTAAGGTTGCTTTTTCAAAATTTGACATTTTGAAAAAGCCTCACATGATTATTTTTTATTAGGCAGAATTGGAGCTGCTATTATATGAATGATTTTGTGCTGACCATTGGCAGCCTGAATTATGATTTTATTCTCAGGACGGATCATTTGCCCCGAAAGGGGGAAACCCTTACTGCGGAAAGTTTTGATCTTTGTTCCGGAGGAAAAGGCGCGAACCAGGCTGTTCAATGTGCAAAACTGGGGTTAAGAACCTACATGGCCGGCGCTGTAGGAAATGATTTTATGGGCGAATTCATGCTGGACAGCCTCAAGAAATATAAAGTTGATGTCTCCAATATAAAAATCGAAGAGGGAAGCAGTGGTTTTGCCATGGCTAATGCCGCAGGAAAGGGAAATATCTTTGCCACCATTGTTAAAGGGGCAAATGAAAAGGTGGAAAAGGAAGACATCAATAAGCTTGATGTATTATTCCGTTTGGCTCCCCTGGTGGTCCTTCAGCTGGAGATTCCCACTGAAACAGTGGAATACGCAATTTATAAGGCAAAGAAAAATAATTGTACTATATTATTCAACACGGCTCCGGCAAAACCCATCGGTGAAAAATATCTGGCATCCTGTGATTTTCTTGTGATGAATGAAGTGGAAGCAAGTTTCTACTGCAATATCCCGGAGATCAATATGGACAATGTTGCCCGGTACATTCAGCCCATAGCAAAAAAAATGGGAAATACCTGTATCATTACCCTGGGGGCATCCGGGGCAATCGTTTCGGAAAAGGGAAGTGATCCGGTCTATTTTCCTGCATTTCAAACCGAGGCAGTGGAAACCACCGGTGCGGGGGATTCCTTTGTGGGTGGAATCGTTTATGGGATAATAAACAAACTATCAATGGAAGAAACCTTGTCCTTTGCATCCTGCTGCAGTGCCGTGACCATCAGAAAACCCGGAGGACAGCCGGCAATGCCGTATCTTAAGGAAGTAATGCCATTAAGGGAGGAGTACAGCCAGCAACGATTGACCTCGGGATGACTTATTGTCAGAATCGCCGGCTTTGTATAGTATGGGGATACATTCCTATTGCCGGTGTCCCGGGTTCCGGCGGAATAAAGAGAGAAACACATGATACCATACGAACGAAGAAAACGGATGCTTGCAGAACTTGAGCAGAATGAAGTTGTCAACCTCGATGATTTCAGCGCCGTCCTTGGAGATGTTTCATTATCCACAATCCGAAGAGATCTGAGGACCCTCGAAAACGAAGGCCAGATAGTTATGCTCCGGGGCGGGGCAGCAAAAATAAAATCCGGGTCCTATGATACACCGGTCAGTTCCCGGCAGATCCTGCATGTAAGAGAAAAGGAATTAGTTGCCCGGACTGCGGCGGGTTTAGTTAAGGACGGTGAAGTAGTTTACATCGATGCGGGCAGTACCGCCCTGCGAATGATTAAACATTTGAAGAACCGGAGAATATCGGTAATCACCACCAATGCCAGTATCATGTCTGAAGCGGCGGAAACCGACTTTAAATGTCTGCTGGTTGGCGGGGAATTGCTTAAATCCACCGCATCTTTAGTGGGGCCCCTGACGGATAACACCCTGAAGGATATGTACTTTGATAAGGCTTTCATCGGGGCCACAGGGTATGACCTGGAGGCGGGGATAAACACCCCGGACGAAAGGGAAGCAAATAAAAAATTGATTGTCAAAAGCAATTCAAAGGAAACCTACGTTCTTCTGGACAGTTCGAAAGAAGGGATAAGAACCTTGTGCAAGGCCTTTGAACTGAATGAGTGTGTCATAATAACGGATAAAGAAACGGAATTGCTAAGGCAGTATGCAAAATATATAGTGGCGCAGTGATCCTTTTTTTGTAATTAAAAAAGGAATGCGGTCTCTTTTAATTTCTTCATTTCAGGATTTTTTCATGGATAATAAAGAATATGTGTTAGGTCTCGATATTGGCGGGACAAATATGAGACTGGGCCTCGTTGACCGGGAATATAATGTCCGGAACGTTGAAGTTTTTGCTACAAAAACGATATATGAAAAGGGCAGTACCCCGCAGAATATGGCCGCATTAATAAAGGATTATTGGCAAAGGAATTTGAAAGACGGCAGGCTGCTTATGGTTGCGGCGGGGTTTCCTTCAGTGGTGGATAAAGCCCGGAGGCATTTGTATTCATCCACCAATTTACCCGGCCTGGACGGAGTTGATATTGTTGCCGTACTGGAAGAAAAATTGAACATTCCCGTGATGATCGACCATGATGCATACTACCTTCTTGCATATGATATACACAATAATACGTTAACCTATCCGGGGACATTTCTGGGTTTTTATTTTGGTACGGGCATGGGGAATGCAATTTTTATAAACGGCCGGCCTTATATCGGGAAAAACGGAACCGCCAGCGAGGTTGGACATATGGTGTATCCCAAACGTGATGAGGTGTGCAGCTGCGGAAATAAGGGATGTATCGAAATATACAGCTGCGGCAAGGGGCTTGAAAGAATAGCGGCGGAATATTTCCCGGATACAATCATAAGAGAAGTTTTTGAAAAACACGGTTCTTCCAAAATCCTGGATGATTTTGTCCGCTTTATGGCGGTCCCCGTAATCGCCGAGGTAAATATCCTGGACCCGGATGTGGTTTTTATCGGCGGGGGCCTGGCTCAAATGAAGTCCTTCCCAAGGGAAAAACTGGTAACGTATATTTTGGAAAATACCAGGAAACCCTTCCCGGCGGAAAATCTGGATATCCGATTTACCAAGCCCGGTCCGGAAAATGGAATTATCGGCGCAGCCCTGGAAGCTTACAGAAAGCTGAAGGAAAATAATGTTTAGAACTCATTTCATAAATAGTTTATCAAAGAATATTTTTTCTCGCAGGTGGTTTCGGGGGCCTCAACCACCGGGAGTAACCCCGGTCCCTGAGGCTCTCGAAGGGACCCGTGATAAAAAAGCTTCACTTTACTCTCGCAGGTGGTTTCGGGGGCCTCAACCACCGGGAGTAACCCCGGTCCCTGAGGCTCTCGAAGGGACCCGTGATGAAAAAGCCTCACTTTACTCTCGCAGGTGGTTTCGGGGGCCTCAACCACCGGGAATAGCCCCGGTCCTGAGGCACTCAAAGCATCGAAGGGATTTGCAGAGAAAATATTTATGAAATAACCTCTGGAAAATGCTCTGATTAATCAGCACAAGGTTTTTTGGTTTGATTGGAAGGCAGTTGGGGTTCATACCCCGATGCTTGCATCGGTTGATTTTTTGACGCCCTGGATGAAGATTGAAACGTTTGTATGTGGTATGAGCCCTCAGCCTGTGTAATAATTTCCTCTACAACGAAGAACCCCAAGGCTCTGCCTTGGGGTTCTTCATTTAATCCGGCAATAAGAAAAATATTAATTATTTTTTATTACCACCAAATGCCTTTCCTCATCGAGGAAAGGCACCGGGGTTTGAAACGACTGCCATCCGCCGGTAAACGATTCTACCGCAGCCATCTCTTCATCAATCTTTTCTTTTTTGCCTTTGTAGGCGGCCAGGACTCCCCCCGGAACAAGCAGCCTGAACAAGCCCTTTAAAAGATCCGCATCCAAAGGTTTGAATGCCCGGAAGGTGATCAAGGAATACCGGTTGGGCCTTGCTTTTTCCATATTCTTTTCTTCCACTTCCGTATGATCCAGTCCCAGGACCGCCAGGGTGTTCCGCAGAAAACCCGCCCGCCGTCCCATCCGCTCAATTAATGTAAATGGTTTATCCAGGCAGACCGCCAGGGGTATCCCCGGAAGGCCCGCACCGGAACCGGCATCGGCCGTCAGGGGATGGTCGTACTGTTCCAGGAGACCCGCGATTATTCCCAGGGGCGCCAGGGAATCCAGGATATGCTTGATAATTAATTCCTGCCGGTCCTGGGTTCCCACCAGGCCATAGGCAGGATTAAAAAGTTCAATTTCTTCAATGTACCGCTGAAGCCTTCCGGTCTTTTCTTCAAGCCCATCCCCCAGAACGGATGCTGTGGTTTTATCATGCGCCATTAATTCGGCCAGCCCGTCCCGGAGGATCCCCATGGTTTTTATTTTTTCCCCTTTTCATCCTGCATTTTCTTGAAAGCCGCCGCAAAGGGATTGTACATGGTCCCGTCATCATCCCTGCCGGATGCAAAATTCTTTTCCCTGGGCTGGGCCGGACCAGGTTTGTGGCTATGATCCCTGGATTTATGGTCCGGCGTTTTTGGTCCGTCTTTTTTTACGGCCACTACCTTTGGCTTCCCCTGTTTCTCATTATCCTGAGGTTTCGCTGCCCCGGTGGATGTCTGGGATTTTCTGGAAAGGCTGATCCTCCGGCGGTCCAGGTCCAGACCGATAATCCGGAATTCCATCACATCCCCGACTTTGACAATACCCATGGGATCCTTCACAAAGGAATCGCTTAATTCGGAAATATGGATGAGGGCGGTCTCCTTGATTCCCAGATCAACAAAGGCACCGAAGTCCACCACATTTTTTATTTTTCCGGTGATCATCATACCTTCACTGAGGTCCTCAAAGGTCATGACTCCCTTCTGCATGATGGGTTTCGGATAACCGTCCCGGGGATCCCGGTTGGGCTTTTTCAGTTCATCCACAATATCCTTGATGGTGGTGTCCCCCACCTGGTGTTTTTCCTTGAGCATCCTGGCTTCTTCCGACCCCAGATTGCCCGTGGTGGTTATGGTTTCCCGGATAAACCGGGCTATTTCATAGTTCTCCGGATGGACCCAGGTATTATCCAGAGGATCCGCAGATTCGGGAATCTTGAGGAACCCCGCACATTGTTCATAACTTTTGGGACCCATACCGGGAACCGTAACAAGTTCCTGCCGGGAAGCAATTTTTCCTTTTTCATCCCGGTACTTCACGATTTTTTTTGCCAGGGAACTGTTGATCCCGGATACGTATTTCAAAAGGGAAACCGATGCGGTATTGAGATTAACCCCAACGTTGTTAACTACGGATGAAACCACCTCGTCCAGGGATTCGGAAAGTTTTTTCTGGTTTACATCATGCTGATACAGACCAACACCAATCGATTTAGGATCGATCTTTACCAGTTCCGAAAGAGGGTCCTGAAGCCTGCGGCCAATAGAGATGGCTCCCCGGATGGTCAGATCCAGTTCGGGGAATTCCTCCCTGGCAATATCGCTGGCGGAATAAACCGATGCACCGTCTTCATCCACCACGGTGTACAGCACTTCCAGGTTATTATCATTGATCACCTGGGATACTATTTCCTGGACTTCCTTGGTTCCGGTTCCGTTCCCAATGGCGATAAGCTGGATGGTGTAATTTTTTACTCCGTCCAGGATCATCTGTTTGGCTTCTGCAACCTTGTGGTTGTAGATAACAAAATTTCCCAGGTACTTTCCCGTATCGTCGAGGAATGCGCACTTGGTTCCGGTCCTGATGCCGGGATCTATCCCCAGCACCCTGGTTCCCTTGATGGGCTGCTGCATCAGCAGGTTTTTCAGGTTCTGGCTGAACACGGAAATACCATGGTCGTCGGCTTCGTCACTTTGGTCTCCCCGGAGTTCCCGGATTACCGCCGGCGAAAGGAGCCTCTTAAGGCCGTCCTCAATGGCGGTTTTATGGTAATCATTATGAATGGCATATTTCCGCTGCAGGAGTTCCACCCCGGTGTTTTCATCCACATCGATGGTCACATCCAGGATATTTTCCCGTTCGCCCCGGTTGATTGCCAGGACCCGGTGGGGTTTGATCTGGGAAAGGGGTTCGGTATATTCCCAATACATCTGATAGGTGGAAGTTTTTTTTGCCTCTTCATCGCCTATACCTTTAACAATAATACGGCCGTCGGACAGGTAGAACTTTTTAATATCCGCCCGGTTTTCCGGATTCTGGGAAACCCGTTCCGCCAGGATGTCCATGGCTCCCTGGAGCGCATCCTCCGCAGTGGCCACGGAAAGTTCGGGATTTTCGGTATTCTCTATAATAAAGTCCGCGGCTTTGGTCCTGATGGTTTCGCCGTCAAGTTCGAGCATGGCCTCCGCTAAAGGCTCCAGACCCTTTTCCTGGGCGATCATCCCCCGGGTTTTCTTTTTGCGTTTATACGGCGCATAAATATCCTCAAGCTCCGTCAGGGTAGCGGCTTTTACGATATTGTCATAGAGGGATTCGGTAAGTTTTCCCTGATCAAAAATTCCCCGGACAATTTCCAGCCGCCGGGTTTCCAGGTTTTTTCCGCTGGTAAACTGGTGGTCGATATCCCGGACCTGCACCTCATCCAGGCTGCCCGTGGCCTCTTTCCGGTACCGGGCAATAAAGGGAACGGTGCTTCCTTCGTTAAGGAGCCCAATTACGGCCGAAACCTGATTCAGGTTAATACCGAGCTTTTCTGCCAAACGCTTCATCAGCGCAATTTCGTTGACCGTAAGGCCGTCAATAAATTCCTTCGTTAATTCCATATGGCCAGCATTTTATCAAAGGGAAAAGAAATTTTCCAGAGATAATAGAGAGAAGATGATAGATAATGGTTTACGCTGCAGCGGGAAACCCGCCCTGGTTTACCCAGGGGCAGGGTTTGTTATATGAAGTGCCTTATATCCTTATCTTCCTGGAAACCGCTGGTCCTGGAAATCACATAGGTTGCAAAAGAGGTCAGGGTTATATCGATAAAAGTTCCAATGGCAATCAGGTAAAAGGCTATGGGTTTGAGGATAAGGTACCCGGCTTCAAAACCACGGCCGAATCCCATACAGAGAACTGCCAGTGCCGTAAAGGCCCCGTCTCCGGGATGCCTGGCCAGGAAAAAGGAAATCAGGATTGCCTGGAACATAATATAAAGGTTGGTTTCCATGGGAACCTTCAGGCTGGAATAGGACCGGATAATCAGGATGAATGCCACCGCCGCCACCATGGCGCTTCCCGCCCGGCCAAAGTTGGTGAACAGGGTCACAATGATGGTATTGGCCCGTCTCCGGGTTCCCAGGTTTTCCTTGGAATGCCGGAGCAGTACGGGTATGGAAAAATTGATATCCCCCGAGAAGAATGCCGCCAGGGACGGTCCCAGGGAACCGTAAAGGATAACCCATGGGTTTACCTTAGGTTTAAGCAAATACAGGCAGAGGGGCAGAATCCCAAAACTCAGGACCACACTGAAAATCCCCAGGAGAAGAATGATGTCCCGGTACACATCAGCCTTGAGGGCCCCATGGAACCGGACCGCCCAATAGGCCCCTAATATGATGATGATAAATCCAAGAATTTCCGAAAAGAAAGAGGCAATATGGTAAAAAATCCGGGAAAGGGAATCCGCCAGTGAAATAACCGGTTTGGTATAATTCCTGTCATAGGACAATCCCATCCCCAGGAAAAAAGCAAAAATACACACCGGCAGGAGATATGCCCCCTCGGTAGCCAGGGAAGAAAACATATTGGAAGGAAATATTTCCAGGATCCCTTCCCCCAGGTTCAGGGTGATCAGGTCCTGCTGTTCTTCAATTAGAATAGGAATCCGGGCCGGAGAGAAAATACTGGTAACGATAATTCCCAGGACAACAATACTGGTCGTGCAAATTACAATTGTCAGGAGGGTCCGGAAAACCAGCCTCCAAAGCTGATTATCCTGCCTCAATTCATAAATTGCAATTGTCAGGGCAAATACCATGATGGGAACCACCGCATAACGTCCAATTTGTATGGCAAAACGGTTAAGCCATTCCAGGGCCGCTATTACAGACTGGTTTTCCTGGGGCAGTACAAACCCAAGGATAACCCCCAACACCGATCCAATTAATAATTTCAGCCAAACCTTCATATGGCCAGCATACTATACGCCGGGGATTTATGTCGAGGACTTTATTCGGAAGTCTGGTTTAATACCCCGCGGCTTGCCGCGGCCCAGAGGACTCGCAGCTTACAAGTTATGGTATTAAACCAGACGGTATTATAAATTTCCTCTCGAACGAAACTCCCCGAGGCATAGTTATACGGTTCTA
>JAVBPH010000002.1:0-14138 GCA_031549725.1 Treponemataceae bacterium | reverse complement strand
GCCTTTTTCAAAACTCGGTTAGTTTTGAAAAAGGCTTTTGCAGAAAGAATGCTATTTCCTTACCCATACATAAAATAGTATTCTTTCTGCACTTACATCTAAGGTTGCTTTTTCAAAATTTGACATTTTGAAAAAGCCTCTGTATAGAAAAGATTTGGAATGATTCTCTCCTTTAAATTTTAAATATCTCGACATTTCATCTTAATTGGGATATTATTATTGTTATAACTGAACTTTAATAAAGGAGTTACCATGAAAACCTTAACCTGTGATGTTTGTAAAAAAGACATTGATAATCCTACTGCGGAACGCAATTATTGGCATATTTCCACCCATGATGTATGTGAATCCTGTAAGGACCAGCTTGAAATGGTATTAAAACCGGTAGTCCGGGCAAAAGCACCCTTCAACTATGAGTGGTACGACCGGCTTATGCTCGATTCCGTGGACAAGGCCATTCAGAAAGGTAAATTCGAAGGCCGTAAATAAATATACCGGGTTTCAGGAACCGTCCGGAGACAGGTTTCGGTTCGGTCCCTGGCCTGTCTATCCTGAGACCACCGGAAGGTCCCAGGTCCTCATTTTGAAGCCGCGTACCTCTGGTGCGGGGCTTCTTCGTTTTGTCTTTCCATTCTGCCTGGCCGCATCTTTTCCCGGGAAAACAAACAGCCGGTAATCCGGCCTATTAAAAAATGATAAAAAACCGCACTAAACGGGACGGTTGACATAGCTTTTCAACCTATGGTATTTTTAGTTATACGTTATTCGCAGGCGGGGAAAAACTTGAGTCCTACTGCAGAACACATCCCCCCCCACACATAAGGAGTCGTCATGTCCGGCCATAGTAAATGGGCTACAATTAAGCACAAGAAAGGCGCCGCCGATGCAAAACGCGGCCAGATGTTTACCAAACTGATTAAAGAAATTTCCATCGCTGCCCGCATGGGTGGTGGTGATCCGGAAGCTAACCCCCGGTTAAGAACTGCTGTTATTAAAGCCAGGGGCGCTAACATGCCCAAGGATAATATTGAACGGGCAATCAAAAAAGGAACCGGGGAACTGGAAGGGGTCAACTACGAAGAACTGGCCTATGAAGCTTATGCCCCCGGCGGAGTGGCCCTGCTCATCGAAGTATTAACCGATAATAAAAACCGGGCTGCTGCGGATGTCAGGAATATCCTGACCAAAGGCGGCGGTTCCCTGGCAACATCCGGTGCGGTATCCCGGCTTTTTAAACGGAAGGGAATAATCACCTTTGACGGTGAAGTCTATACTGAAGACCAGATCATGGAAGCAGCCCTGGAAGGCGGTGCGGAAGATGTGGCCCTGTCCGACGGCATTATTGAAGTAACCACCGCACCGGAAGATTTCGAAGCCGTGGTAAACGCCCTGACCGGAAAAAATTATGAATCCATGAGTGCGGAAATCAGCATGGTCCCCGAAGCAGAGGTAGAGCTGGATAATGAAGCCACCGCAAAGGTTATGAAAATGATCGACCGCCTGGAAGAAAATGATGATGTCCAGAACGTGTATACCAACATAGCTATTCCTGAAGGGTTTGAAGCTGAGTAAAACAGGCAAAACCGGGCCGGTTCGCAGGATCATCGGTATTGATCCTGGCCTGGCCTCCACCGGCTGGGGCGTAATAGATACTGCATCAAATAAGATCAGGCATATTAGTCACGGCTGTATAGAAACCAAGGCGGGCTGTCCCAGGGCAGAACGCCTTTTTCTTATTTATACGGAAATCAAAAAAGTAATTCACCTTTATACTCCCCAGGAAGCGGCCATAGAAACCCTTTATTTTGCCAAAAATGTAACCAGCGCCATCCCTGTGGCGGAAGCCAGGGGGGTCCTTTCGGTAGCCATGGCGGAAGCGGGTATCCTTGTCAGGGAATTTACTCCCCTGGCCATAAAACAGGCCGTGGTCGGAGGGGGCAGGGCAGACAAATCCCAGGTTCAGGAAATGATCAGGCTGATTCTGGGCCTCCCGGACATCCCCAAACCGGACCATGCCGCGGATGCCCTGGGAGCGGCGGTTTGTGCATGCCATACAATGGTAATTAATTAGAAGAATTATGGACACCTCTAAAAACTTGGTTAGATTTTTAGAGGTGCCCCGGAGAAACTTTTTTATTCCCTTATCTTTTTAAGAAAAATATCCAGTTATCAGTTTTATTCGCAGGCGGGTTTAATACACGCACTTTAGGGCGATTCTTTGAAACAGCAAAGAAATTGTTGTGCGTGTAAGAAACCCGCATATAATCCTTACCTTACAGAACCAACAATCCTCGCAGCTCTGCGGAGAGGTTTTTGATTTCTCCCGGTGGTTTTAACATTTTGGCAGGCTCAGGGTGAGAAATCTCAACTGGTAGAGCCCGGTCCCTGGGGTTCCTTGTGCTGAGGCTCTCGAAGCATCGAAGGGACCTGCAAAGAAAGTTCCTTCCGGATCAAAAAAATGCGGCGGATTATCCTCTGTTTTAAATCCGGTTTTTCTGGTATCATCTGCCCATGTTTAACAGTATCCAGGGAATCATCACGGAAAAACTTTCCGACACGGTCCGGCTTCTCTCCGGCGGAATTGAGTGGGAAATAGGGGTTCCTGCCACGGACATTGCCAGGTTACCCCCGGCGGGGGAAAAGGGCCGGGTGTTTACCTGGATGTACCACCGGGAAGACCAGATGCGCCTATTCGGATTTTTTGATAATACCCGGAGGAACACCTTCCTGGAACTGATAAAGGTAGAAGGAATAGGGCCGAAACAGGCAGTAAAGATAATGGGCGGCATAGGCCAGGAAGAACTGGAAACAGCCCTGGAACGGGAAGACCTGGCCCGGCTGGAAGCCGTGCCGGGGCTGGGTAAAAAAACCGCCCAGAAAATGATCCTGGCCTTAAAAGGAAAAATCGCCCGGAGCCCGGGAACAATAATAGTTGAAGGTCCCCATCAGGAGCTGGTGAACGCCCTGGCGGAAATGGGGTACGACAAAAAAGCCGCCGCGGAGGCTCTTGCCCGGGCTGATTCCTCCTTGCCTCCGGAAACCGCTCCGGCGGACCGGGAAAAACTGCTCTTCAAACAGGCAATCATGTTCCTGAGCGGGGTCTAGGAAACCGCTGATTAAACCGGTCGCAATATGCAACCAATCAGCGGTTCCCTTCGCAATTCTTTGTGCACATAGAATGTCCTACATTAAAGAATACACCGATTAATGCTCTGGGCATTAATCGGTGTTTCCCTAGGGGAAAGTATGGCAAAAGAAAAAACTGGTATCCTCCATGCGGAAACACCCAGGGAGGAGGACCTCAAGGATGTGTCCCTCCGCCCAAAAAACCTGAAGGAATTCCTGGGCCAGAAAGCCATGAAGGAAAATCTTTCCATATTTATTTCCGCGGCCAGGGAACGGAACGAAAGCCTGGACCATCTTTTTTTGATAGGCCCCCCGGGACTGGGAAAAACCACCCTGGCCCAGGTGGTGGCCAACGAACTGGGGGCGGACTTCAAGGTTACCGCCGCCCCGGCCCTGGACAAACCCAAGGATCTGGCGGGAATCCTGACCACGGTTACCGAGCGGACCGTTTTTTTTATTGATGAAATTCACCGGCTTAAGCCCGCTATTGAGGAAATGCTTTACATTGCCATGGAGGATTACGAATTGGACTGGATCATCGGGCAGGGACCCAGCGCCAGGACCATCCGGATCCCCATTCCTCCTTTTACCCTGGTGGGGGCCACCACCAAAGCCGGTATGGTATCCAGCCCGCTGATCAGCCGTTTTGGTATCACCTGCAGGTTTGCTTTTTATGAGCACGCCGACATGGAAGCCATTGTCCGCCGGTCCGCGGGGATTCTGGAAGTGGAAATCGACGGGGAAGGGGCTTCCCTTCTGGCTGCATCAGCCCGGGGAACCCCCCGGGTGGCAAACCGGCTGCTCCGGCGGATGCGGGATTTTGCCCAGGTATTGGGAGCGGGCTGCATCACCCGGCAGGTGGTGGAGGAGGGGCTCAAACGGCTGGAAATCGACAGCCTGGGCCTGGAAAAATATGACCGGGAAATCCTCAAAATGATTATAGAACGCTACAACGGCGGTCCCGTGGGGGCCGAAACCCTGGCCATCTCCGTAGGTGAAGCCGTGGATACCCTGGAAGATTACTATGAACCCTACCTGATCCAGTCGGGTCTGCTGCAGCGGACCCCCCGGGGCCGGATGGTAACATCCCTGGCGTACAAACATCTTAATATTACCCGGAGAGCAGGTGAAAACCCAGGACTTCTCTTTTGATTTACCCCCTTCCCAGATAGCCCAGTTTCCTCCTGATCAAAGGGGCATGAGCCGTCTTATGGTTCTTGACCGGGAACACCGGACCAGGAATCATAGGCTTTTGCAGGATCTCCCCGGGCTGCTTGAACCGGGGTCTTTGCTGGTCTTCAACAATTCCAGGGTCAGGAAGGCCCGGTTGTTTGGAACATCCCTGGAAACCGGTTCCCAGGTTGAATTTCTTCTTCTCAATAATCTGGGTGAAGGAAAATGGAAATGCCTCGTGAAACGGGCAAAGCGCCGCCGGAACGGAAGCCGTTATGCCATTGCGGACGGGGTGGAGGCGGTTATAGAATCCGAGGAAGGGGAATTCCGGTATATCCGTTTTAATACCATCATTGATGATTCCTGGCTGGATACCCATGGACATATTCCTCTGCCGCCCTACATTAAAAGGGATGATACCTCCGCGGACCATGAACGGTACCAAACGGTGTATGCAAAAATTCCAGGATCATCCGCGGCCCCCACCGCGGGGCTTCATTTTACGGATGAACTTTTGGCAGAGATAAAACGTCTGGGTATAGAAACCGCTTTTGTAACCCTCCATGTAGGCCTGGGAACCTTTCTTCCCGTCAGGACCGAAAAAATTGAAGACCACATAATGCATGAAGAGTACTACCAAATCAGCCCCGAAGCGGCAGCGGCGGTAAACCGGGCAAAGCGGGAGGGCCGGAGGGTGGTCGCCGTTGGGACCACCAGTGTACGGACCCTGGAATCCGCCTGGAAGGACAATTCCCTTCCCGCCGGGGAAGGGGCCACATCTATCTTTATCTATCCCGGATATACATTCAAAGTAGTGGATTCCCTGTTTACGAATTTTCATACCCCCGAATCAACCCTGCTTATGCTGGTCTCGGCCTTTGCCGGCAGGGACCTGATCCTGGAAAGTTACCGGGAAGCAGTGAAAGAGGGTTACCGCTTTTTCAGTTACGGCGATGCCATGCTGATTAAGTAGGAATTGTTTTTTGGATATTAGAGAAAAAGAAAATAGATGACCCAGCCGGTCATCAGGCTTGCAGAAAAAATTTGCCGTCTCCGGTGGGTTCGGGAGCCTCAACCACTGAAGATTCCGGTTCCTGGGGCCTCCTGTGCTGAGGTTCCCGAAGCATCGAAGATCCCCCGAAACCAAAAGATTATCCATCTTTTTTAATCTTCATCTACATAAAAAATCATTTTCCTTCCTTTTACCATACATCCGGGGATTCCATCATATTCATCTAAACAGGTTTTTTCAATACTAGCCAAGTTTTGAAAAACGCTTTAAATATGACGATTTTAGTAGCAATTATGCTGATCATTATCTATAAAAGTAGTATAATGAATTTCACAATCCGATTAATTTTGAAAGGCTCCAGGAAAACCCGGTGTGTTTCACGCATAATCCTGGGAAAAATGCCGGGTTCTCCGGTCCATTCCAGGCGGCTTTTCGAAAGATATTTAAAGGAAATAATTATGAAGATTAGATCTAAAATCATCGGTTCCCTGGTAATCATGATTGTGGTGGTCATTATTATTCAGGCCGTAATTATGGGTTTTACCAGGAGCAGAATGGACCGGAGGGGAAATGAAATCCTCACCAGGGTGAACGAAACTCTCCGGGATTCGGTGGCTTCCGAGCTGGAATCTTTGGCCAATACTATCGGCCAGAATGTGCTGATTGTCGAATCGGAAATTGATAATAATATGCTCAACGCCGCGAATGTCCTGTACGAGGTGGACCGTTTATCCGGCGGCAGGCTGAACACCGCCGACCTTTACCGGCTGAAGGACCTGACCGGAATGTCCGACCTCTATCTGGGAAACCAGTCGGGGGTTTTTACGGTTTCCACTGAACCCGCATCCATCGGGATTTCCCTTTTTGATATCTGGGACGGCTACCGGATGCTGGTCACCGGGGAATCATCCTATCTTCCTTCTACCCTGAAAATAAAAGTAGAGACCGGTGAGATTTTTAAATTTACGGCTATACCCCGGGCACAGGGCCGGGGGGTAATTGAATCAGCGTTGAGTGCGGAGTCCATAGAAAAATATCTGCAGCAGAATATCACCGGTTCCAACGGTATTAAATCCATGAACCTGTTTGATTTCACCGGGCTTGTCCTGACAGAAAACCATGCTCCCAACGTGACATCCCTGTATAGGAAGGGAGGGACAACCACTGCGCCGGAGGTGATGGGGCTTTTTAAGGATCCTTCCAAATCAACCCTTACCATTCAGGATGGTACCGCATTAATCTATTATCCGGTGATGAAGGATAACAGTATCGTATATGTTCTTTTTATCGATGTTGATACCGAGGGGTATTTCTCCACTGCCCGGATTATCGAGCCACCTTTGCTGCAGCTGCTGAACGAATCAAAATATTTTAATTCCCTGATATTCTTTTCAATTATTATAACGCTTTTTGTGTTTGCCCTGTTTATTGCGTTCCTGGTGAACAGTCTGCTTAAACCCCTGGAGGTATTCAATTCCCTGCTGAAATCCCTGTCCACGGGAGATTTCTCGGTCACTGTCCCGGATGAAAATTTGAAACGCACCGATGAAACCGGGGAGATGTCCAAGTCCTTTACGGATACACTGCACAATGTGGGTGAGATGATCCGGGTGGTCGTGGATGAAGTGGATGTTCTTAAGGAAGCCGGGGAAAGCCTGGCAGCCAGTTCGGACCAGACCAGGGAACAGGTAACCCACATCAGCGGGTATGTGACCAATGTGACCGGGAAAATTGAAAACCAGAATACTAGTGTGGAAACCATGTCCCATTCGATCCAGGAGATTGCGGAAAATATTGAAAGCCTGGATCAGCTGGTAGCCAGTCAATCCACGGTACTTTCCCAGTCCACTTCGGAAATTGAGGAGATGCTCCGGAGTATCCGTACCGTCAATGATACAACCCATAAACTTTCCGGACAGGTGGCTATCCTGGTGGATGCTTCCCTGGGGGGTATGAAAAAGCAGGAACAGGTTGAAGCCCAGGTTAAAAATATTTTTGCCTTCTCGGAAACCCTGAGTAATACCAACAAGGTGATTGCCAACATTTCATCCCAGACGAACCTTCTGGCCATGAATGCGGCCATAGAAGCGGCCCATGCCGGGGAATTAGGCCGGGGCTTTGCGGTGGTAGCTTCGGAGATCAGGAAACTGGCGGAGGAATCGGCTTCCCAGTCGAAGACCATCGGCAACCAGCTCAAGGAAATCCAGGAAGGAATCAAGGTGGTGGTTTCATCATCCATGGAATCCCGGGAATCCTTCGATTCCATTGTCCATGACATCCGGGGGGTCAATGTTTTAATTGATGAAGCCAGCGCGGATATGGGGATGCAGAACGAAAAGTCCCGGCAGATCCAGGATGATCTTAGGGCAATTGCGGAGCTGACCAGCCAGGTTGAAACCAGTGCTTCCCAGATGCGGCAGGAAAGCCAGACCATTTTGAACGGGATGGGACATCTCCGGTCCATTTCCGGCAATGTCCAGGAAAGCATGTCCGGGGTTTCCGCGGGGGTATCGGAAATCAGCCAGGCATCGGAACTGGTTCAGGATATTGCTTCCGAAACCCAGACCAAGATCAAAAGCATTGTCCGGCAGATAGGGAAATTCAAGATTTAAAGTCCCTCTTTACCGATACCTTCGGCACTTCAATGTTTCTGGAGCCTCAGCACAGGGTGAAACCCGGTGGTTGAGGCTCCCGAAACCACCGGGAGGAAAACACCTATCTTCAGCCGTTTTCAGTTTCCGGTTTAAAGATTTGTCCCCTTAACCGCTATAGAAAAAAATTTTTTTTTCATACATAATATAAGTAGATTTGGGAAAATCAATTCATTTTACTATTGGGAACTCTGAGAATCCAGCGGGATTTCCGGGAATTCCCGTATTAAGAAGAATACTGTTAGCAGGATTATATGGCAAAAACTACCAAGGCTGCCCCTGAAAAGGCTGTCCAAAAGAAAAAAACCGCCGGTAAGGCCGCTTCCAGGACTGGCGCCAATGCAACAAGCCCTAAGGTTCCGGCAAAGGCAGCTCCAAAGGCTGCCAAAACTCCGGCCAAGGCGGTTTCCAAAACCGCAGTAAAAACCGCTCCTAAAAAAAAGACCGCTGTCAAAACGGCTCCTTTGGCTAAAGCATCGGCTGCCCGGGTTTCCGAGGCGCCCAGGGGAACCTATGATGAATCCAAAATTAAAACCCTTTCTTCCCTGGAGCATATCCGGCTCCGGTCGGGGATGTACATTGGCCGTCTGGGGGATGGATCCAATCCGGATGATGGTATTTATGTGCTGATCAAGGAAGTAATCGATAATTCCATCGATGAATTTATCATGGGAAACGGCAAGCTTATTGATACGGAAGTGAAGAACAATATAGTCCGGGTCCGGGATTACGGCCGGGGTATTCCCCTGGGGAAACTGGTGGAATGCGTTTCCATCATCAATACCGGGGCCAAGTACAATGACGATGTGTTCCAGTTTTCCGTAGGGCTTAACGGCGTGGGAACCAAAGCGGTGAACGCCCTGTCTTCCCATTTCCGGGTGGTGTCCGTCAGGGATGGCCTTTTTGCGGAAGCCGTGTTTGAACGGGGCGCACTGAAAAACGAACGCAAGGGAAAATTGAAGACCCCCCAGAAAAACGGTACCTATGTAGAATTTACCCCGGACGCTGAAATTTTCGGTGACTATGAATTTAATCTGGAATTTATTGAAAAACGTATTCAGAATTATACATACCTGAATGCGGGACTTACCCTGGGACTGAACGGGAAAAAGTATGTTTCCGAACGGGGACTCTACGATTTGCTGTATGAAGAAACCGGCGATGAATCGATCTATCCTATTGGATACTACAAAGGGGAACGGATCGAATTTGCCTTTACCCATACCAACAATTACGGGGAAGAGTACTTTTCATTTGTGAACGGTCAGTTTACCTCGGACGGAGGAACCCACCTTTCCGCATTCAAGGAAGGTTTTTTAAAGGGTATCCAGGCTTATTTCAAAAAAGATTTCCGCAGCGAGGATGTCCGGGACGGCACCATTGCGGCGATTGCCATTAAACTGAAAAGCCCTGTCTTTGAAAGCCAGACTAAAAACAAGCTGGGCAATACGGATATCCGGACCTGGGTGGTCCAGCAGACCAAGGATGCGGTGGAAGACTGGCTTCACAAAAACCAGGAGACCGCAAAAAATCTGGAACTGAAAATCCTGGCCAACGAAAAACTCCGGACCGAATTGAATCTGGTCAAGAAGGAAGCCCGGGAAGCAGCCAAAAAAATTGCCCTTAAAATTCCCAAACTCAAGGACTGCAAATACCATCTTGAAGATGGCCCGAAAGGGGAAAACTCCATGATCTTCATCACCGAAGGTGATTCGGCGGCGGGGTCCATGGTGTCCAGCCGGGACGTGATGACCCAGGCTCTTTTTGCCCTCCGGGGAAAGCCTGAAAATATGTACGGCAAAAAACGGGCAGCCATTTATAAAAACGAAGAACTTTACAACATGATGATGGCATTGGGAATCGAAAACGATGTGTCGGGACTGCGGTATGCAAAAATCGTAATTGCCACGGATGCGGACTTTGACGGTTTCCATATCAGGAATCTGCTGCTGACATTTTTCCTTTCCTATTTTGAAGAACTGGTTACCGCTGGCCGGATATATATTCTGGAAACGCCTCTTTTCAGGGTGAGGACCAAAAAGGAAACCCGGTACTGTTACAACGAAAAGGAACGGGATTCGGCGGTGAAGGATCTGGGCAGCCAGAGCGAAGTAACCCGTTTCAAAGGGCTGGGGGAAATCAGTCCCAATGAATTCGGTCAGTTTATCGGAGAAGATATTAAGCTGGTTCCCATTTCGGTGAATACCTTGAAAGCAGTGCCCCAGGTACTTACTTTCTATATGGGAAAGAATACCCCCGAACGCAGGGAATATATTATGAAAAATCTTGTGGATACCATGATTTAACAGGAACCGTCATGTCATATATAAAGAATTTGTTTGATAAGAATTTTCTGGAATACGCCTCCTATGTAATTAAGGACCGGGCAATCCCTGACCTGGAAGATGGCCTTAAGCCGGTCCAGCGGCGGATCCTCCATTCCCTTTTTGAGATGGACGACGGGAAATTCCATAAGGTGGCCAACGTGGTGGGCCACTGCATGAAGTACCATCCCCACGGGGATGCCTCCATTGGGGGCGCCCTGGTGGTGCTGGCGAACAAGGAATTGTTCATTGACCGGCAGGGAAACTTCGGGAATATCTATACCGGTGATGAGGCTTCTGCGGCCCGGTACATTGAATGCCGGGTTACCCCTTTGGCAAAGGATATTTTTTACAATCCAAAACTCACCAGCATGGTTGACTCCTATGATGGACGCAACAAGGAGCCGGTCCTGTATCCCGCCAAGATCCCCGTGGTCCTGGTCATGGGCGCCGAGGGAATTGCCGTGGGAATGTCCACGAAAATTCTTCCCCACAATATCATTGAAATCCTCGAAGCCGAGAAGGCCGTCCTCGGCGGCAAGAAGGTACAGCTCTATCCGGATTTCCCCACCGGGGGACTCATGGATGTATCGGATTACCGGGACGGCAACGGCAAGGTTCTGGTCAGGGCCAAGCTGGATACCTCCGACCCGAAACGCATTGTCATCCGGGAGCTGCCCTTTGGTTCCACCACGGAAAGTCTTATCAATAGTGTGGAAACCGCGGCCAAAGCGGGCCGGATTAAAATTCAATCCATCAGTGATTATACCAGCGAAAAGGTGGAGATTGAAATTAAAATGGCCCGGGGAGTGTACGCCCAGGAAACGGTGGATGCCCTTTTTGCATTTACCGAATGCGAACAGTCCATTTCGGTAAACCTGCTGGTCATCAAGGACGGTCTCCCCGCGGTGATGACCGTTACGGAAATCCTCAAGTACCATGCCAAGCAGCTGGTGAATGTCCTCACCAGGGAACTGGAACTTGAACGGAAGGAATTAAATGATAAACTGCACCAGCGTACTTTGGAACGGATTTTTATAGAAGAACGGATTTATAAGGGCATCGAAAAGATGAAAACCGCCGCAGGTGTGGAAAGTGCGGTGATCAACGGTTTCCAGCCATTTATGAAAGAAGTCGGTCCCCGGGGAGTCAGCAGTGAGGACGTGGAACGCCTCCTCCGCATACCTATCCGCAGGATTTCGCTTTACGACATCAACAAGGCCCGGGCGGAAATGGATGAGATTAAAGCCCGGATAAAAGAGATCGGTCTGCATCTGAAAAATATTACCGCCTATGCGGTTTCATTCCTGGACGGAATTATTGCCAAGGTAAAGGCTAATGAGGATATCGGCCGGGGAGTCCGGAAAACAAAGGTAGGAACCTTTGATAAGGTGGATGTGAAGGAAGTGGTCAAGAAGGACCTGGAACTCCGGTATGATAAAACCACGGGATACCTGGGAACCGCCGTTTCCGGCGAAGTGGTGGCGGAACTTTCCCCCTTCGACAGGATCCTGGTGTTCCGCCAGAATGCCACCTACAGTGTGATGGATATTCCCGAGAAAGCTTTTGTGGGGGCCAATGCCTGGTGGATAGGGGAGGCCGATAAGGAAGTCCTTTCCAAAACAGTTTTTACAATTATCTATAAGGATAAGGAAACCGGGTATCCCTGCATAAAACGGTGTGTTATAGAAGGGTGGATCATGAACCGGGAGTATAATCTGGTACCCGAAGGATCCACCGTGTTCCATGTGGATACCAGAACCAAGTTTGTCTTTACGGTCCATTATGTTCCCAAGCCGAGACTTAAGGTTACCAAGGAAAGCTTTAAGGCCCAGGACTTCCTGGTGAAAGGGCTAAAGGCCGGCGGGGTAAGGCTGGCCAACAAGGAAGTAAAAAGGGTTGAATGCAAATAGAATGGAGACTTCAGCATGAGCTCCAATTTGTTTGTCATTTGATTTCTAATTGATGAAACTCTTACATTCAGATTTTTTAAAATCTTTCTGTTCCTAAAAAATCAAAAACCTTCTGCACGCTTTCGCGTGCGAGGCAGAGCAGCGAGGTTTGTTGGTTCAAAGAATCGCCCTAAAGAGCGTGTATGAAACCCGCTTGTGAATAAAACCACGGACAGATACGGATCAGCATGAATAGGAGATTATCAGTCCTATCATGATTACCCGTATCCCGTCGTGGTTTTCCGGCTGTCCCTAATTATCAGGCCACCGAATGCCGGGCATTTTCCATTTTGTACAGAAAGCCCGTATTAATACAGGTTTCGAAAAGTTCCTTGGACATGAATTCATCCAGAATTTTTTCATACCCGTCCCTTTCCCTGGTTACCCGGACCATAAATCCGCCGGTGGTCTCCTTTAGAATATCCATAAATTCGACCCTGCCGGGCTCACATTTAATACAGTATCTGCTCATGTTTACTCCCTCCAGTATTGCACTAGATGTACCAATATCAAAAATTTTCTGGTATCAATACCGTCCTCTTTTATTATCGGAATTAAGGGAAAGGGGGTTAATGGTTCTTTACTATTTCCTGTTTTTCAAAAAACAACATCAAACCCGGGACTAAAAACCCCCGGTGATTGAGGCCCTCGAAATCACCTGAAAAGAAAACCTTTCTTCCCAATCCTTCCAGTTTGAAAAAATTCCAAATATCCTTATACTTATTATATGGCCAGTGATGCCCATGCCCATCCCTACGATTTACAGAAACAGCTTCCCGAAGCAGAACTGGAAAGACAGTTCCTGGGAATTTCCTGTGCCGCCAGCGCCTGGAATGAGGAACAGTTCATGTATCATGAAAAACTAGCCCAAAAATCCTGGAATATGGGGGGGGCAAGAATGGTTCTTTGTTTTGGTGTTCATCCCCAGCTTCCCCGGGAAGATACCTCCAAATTAGAACATCTTTGCCTGTTCCTGGAAACCCTTGCCGAAGATAAAAGGCTTGGAGCCGTAGGCGAAACCGGGTTTGATTTTTTTGATGAAGCATACCGGTCCACCAGGGAAATCCAGGAAAAAATATTTATGTATCATCTGGGAATAGCCATGGAATTCCATCTTCCCCTGGTCCTTCATATCCGTAAGGCCATGGACCGGGTTTTTTATTATGCCAGGGAATTGTCCGCTCTGCCGTCGGTGATTTTTCATTCCTATTCGGGTACATTCCGGGAAGCCCGGGACCTTCTGAAACGGAAGGTCAATGCTTATTTTTCCTTTGGAACTCCCATTGCTTTGAATCACAAGCGGGCCATGGAAGCGGCCTCCCTGCTTCCACCTGATAGGCTCCTCACCGAAACAGATGCTCCCTATCAGCCTCTAAGGGACAGAAAATTTTCAACCTGGAAGGATATTCCTGCAATTATAAAAACCATGGCGGATCTGCGGAAACAAAACGGGGCGGTTTGCCGTACCTACGAAGAAATTGAGGAACAGACGGATGAAAATTTCCGGAGGGCTTTTCTGATTGACCGGTAAAATACTGCTTTGAACTTTGATCCGCAGGCGGGTTTCATACCCTGTTCCTTAGGGCGATTCTTTGAAGCAACAAAGAAATTGTTTTGCGTATATGAAACCTTTATATAATCCTTACCTTACAGAACCAACACACACGCTGCCTACGGCGTGTTGTTGATTATTTCAATAGGGAACATTTTTCAAAACCCGGCTAATTTTGAAAAATGCTTTGCAGAAAGAACATTATGTTGAGCTTTTTTCAAAACTCGGTTAGTTTTGAAAAAAGCTTCAGAAAAACCGTCAAAAAGCCGGTTTTTCCCCTAAATCTAAGGTTGCTTTTTCAAAATCTGACATTTTGAAAAAGCCTCTGTTGTTTAAATATATTGAATG
>JAVBPH010000043.1:0-12049 GCA_031549725.1 Treponemataceae bacterium | reverse complement strand
TCAAAATCTGAAATTTTGAAAAAGCCTCTTTATATAATCTTTATGCATGAATCAATCTATTAACACCGCTTTTATACTTCTATCAGTATACTTTTACTATGATGTATTAAAGGAATTTACGGATATACTTTCCGGTCAATTCAGGTTTTCCGGGAAGTATTGAAGGGTATGAATTCCTGCACCCGGTTTTGAAATCAGCGTGGAGGTATTAAAAATGGGATTTATCATACTTCAGGACATTGTATATATTTTTCTATTAATTTGTCTGTCCATCCCCCTGGGTCTGTACATATATACTATTATGGAAGGAAGTCCGGGAAAAACCGCCGGGATATTTAAACCCATTGAAAAAGGGATTTACCGTTTTCTGGGAATCCGGGGAGACGGGGAAATGTCCCCCGGGCAGTATGCTGCGGCGGTATTGGTATTCAGCGGTATCGGTTTGGTTTTTGTTTTCCTTCTTCAGATTTTCCAGGGCTTGGTTCCTTTTAATCCGGAAAACCTGGGAGCGGTTGAGCCTGCCCTGGCATTCAACACCAGTGCAAGTTTTATTTCAAATACCAACTGGCAGGCCTATTCCGGAGAAAACACCCTGTCATACCTTACCCAGGCACTGGGTCTGGGTGTTCAGAATTTTGTTTCCGCCGCCACAGGTATTGCGGTCATGTTTGTACTGATCCGGGGATTTACCAGGAAGCGGCAGTCCGGATTGGGAAACTTCTGGAAGGATCTTACGAGGATTACCCTTTATATCCTTTTGCCGTTATCTGTACTTTGGGCGGTACTGCTGATTTCCCAGGGAGTTGTCCAGAGTTTTGATCCGTATCAAACCGTACAAGCTTTGGAAAACGGGGAGCCCGGGAAAATTCCCCTGGGACCTGCGGCGAGCCAGATTGCTATTAAGCAGTTGGGTACCAACGGAGGCGGCTTCTTCGGGGCAAACTCCGCATATCCTCTGGAAAATCCCACTCCTTTTTCAAATTTTCTGCAGCTACTGGGGATACTGCTTATTCCCGCCGCGCTCTGTGTAACCTTCGGCAAGGCAGTAAAGGATATGGCCCAGGGCAGGTCCATATATATGGCCATGATGATTTTATTTACCGTTGCGGTAATCTGTTCTATTACTTCGGAAATGTTTTATGCTCCCCGTTTTAACGGCGTGGATATTTCGGGCAATATGGAAGGCAAGGAAGTTATCCACGGTGTCGGTACTTCCTCTTTATGGTCAGCGGTAACCACCGCTGCTTCCAGTGGGTCGGTAAATTCCATGCATGACAGTTTCACCCCCCTGGGCGGGTTGATTCCGATGTTCCTCATGCAGCTTGGGGAAGTTGTGTTCGGAGGAGTAGGTTCCGGTTTATACGGCATGATAGGATTTGTACTGCTTACAGTTTTTATCGCCGGTTTGCTGGTCGGACGCACACCGGAATATCTCGGAAAAAAAATTGAATCATTTGATATGAAGATGGTATGTATTATACTTCTTGTCCCGCCGCTGGCCACACTTATTAGTACCGCATGGGCAGTATTGATGCCCCAGGCGGAAGGCTGGATTCTGAATAAGGGCCCCCACGGGTTTTCGGAAATCCTTTATGCCTACACTTCCATGGGAAACAACAACGGCAGCGCCTTTGCAGGGTTCAGCGGGAATACCCTGTTCACTAATATTCTTGGCGGAATTGTCATGCTGCTGGTCCGGTTTATTCCGATGACCGCCGCTATATACTTGGCGGGTAATCTGGGGACAAAGAAAATAGTGGCTGCCGGAGACGGGACCCTCTCATCCTCAAATGCCATGTTTACCGGTCTGCTTATCGGTATCATCATCCTGGTTGCAGCGCTGAGTTTTCTCCCCGCCCTGGCATTGGGTCCTATAGCGGATGCCATGGGTAGTTATTGATGAAGGAAGTTACCATGAATACAAATACACAATCCCTGAAACAGCGAAACAGGCAAATATGGATATCCGCCTTGAAGCAGAGTTTCCTGAAGCTTTCGCCTATGATCCAGATAAAAAACCCGGTGATGATGGTGGTATATACCGGAGCGGTTATTACAACGGTTCTCTGGATACTTTCCCTGGCCGGGCAATATAACGAAAACAGTTATTACATAATCAGTATTTCGGTTTTGCTCTGGTTTACGGTTCTCTTCGCCAATTTTGCGGAAGCGGTTGCTGAAGGCAGGGGCAAGGCCCAGGCGGACAGCCTCAGGAGGTCAAAGAAAAACGTAAAAGCCAGGCTGCTCAGTAATCCGGAAAACCATGAACAAGTCAGCCTGGTTGATTCATCGGCGCTTAAACTTGGTGATGTGGTGATAGTTCATGCGGGGGAGCAGATCCCCATGGACGGCGATGTTATTGAAGGAGCGGCTTCGGTGGATGAAAGTGCCGTGACCGGCGAATCGGCCCCGGTCATCAGGGAATCCGGGGGAGACCGGAGTGCGGTGACCGGCGGAACCATACTGGTATCGGACTGGCTGGTAATCCGGGTAAGTGCGGTTGCGGGGGAAAGTTTCCTGGACAAAATGATTGCCATGGTGGAAGGGGCATCCCGGAAAAAAACACCCAATGAAATTGCCCTGCAGATCCTCCTGGTGATGCTTACTATTATTTTTGTGGTGGTGTGTATAACCCTCCTGCCGTTCACCGCCTTTTCCGTCAAGCTTTCAGGGTCAGGAGAAACTATTTCCCTGACAAATATGATTGCCCTCATTGTATGCCTGGCACCCACCACCATAGGGGCTTTGCTATCATCCATAGGGATAGCCGGAATGAGCCGGCTCAACCGCTGTAATGTGCTTGCCATGAGCGGAAGAGCAATTGAAGCAGCGGGGGATGTGGATGTGCTGCTCCTGGATAAAACCGGTACCATCACCCTGGGGAACCGCCAGGCCAGTGAATTTATTCCCCTGGAAAATGTGACGGAACAGGAACTGGCGGATGCAGCACAGCTTTCATCCATAGCAGATGAAACCGCCGAAGGCCGCAGTGTGGTGGTGCTTGCAAAGGAACGCTTCGGAATCAGAGGCAGGGACCTGTCCGGAATGGGCGCTGTATTCATCGGCTTTTCCGCAAAGACCAGGATGAGCGGCATAGACTACAACGAAAATAACATCAGAAAGGGTGCGGCCGAGGCAATTAAATCCTTTGTGACGGAAAACGGGGGATCCTACCCTGCCGAATGCGGAGGGATTGTAGAAAGGATTTCCGCCGCGGGCGGAACACCCCTGGTGGTAGCAAAAAACAACCGGGTTCTTGGGGTTATTTATCTCAAGGATATTGTGAAGAACGGTGTCAGGGAACGGTTTGGGGACCTGCGGAGGATGGGCATCAAAACCATCATGATCACCGGGGATAACCCCATGACCGCTGCAGCCATAGCCGCCGAAGCCGGGGTGGACGATTTTCTTGCGGAGGCAACACCGGAAACCAAACTAGCCCTGATCAGGGATTATCAGGCTAAGGGACACCTGGTGGCCATGACCGGAGACGGTACCAACGATGCCCCTGCCCTTGCCCAGGCGGATGTGGCGGTTGCCATGAACAGCGGTACCCAGGCGGCAAAGGAAGCGGGCAACATGGTGGATCTTGATTCAAATCCGACCAAGCTTATCGACATTGTACGGATCGGCAAGCAATTGCTGATGACCCGGGGCGCGCTGACCACATTCAGCGTGACCAACGATGTGGCAAAGTATTTTGCCATTATCCCGGTTCTGTTTTTCGGAATATACCCGTCACTGCTGAAACTGAACATCATGGGGCTCCACAGTTCCGCCAGTGCCATACTGTCCGCGGTTATTTACAATGCATTTATCATCATCGCCCTGATCCCCCTGTCCCTCCGGGGAATAGGTTACCGGGAAATGCCGGCAGGTAAACTGTTACGGCACAACATGCTTGTCTATGGTTTGGGAGGATTAATTACGCCGTTTATCGCAATTAAACTCATCGATATGCTGCTTACCGCCGTGATATTTTAATATATTGGAAAGAGGTAGTACTATGAAAAAATTGATAAACACCCTGAGGCCGGCGTTGCTCAGCTTCCTGATATTAACGGTCATTTGCGGAATACTGTATCCGATGCTGATTACCGGGATTGGAGCAGCAATTTTTCCTTCCCGGTCAAAAGGAAGTATTATATATGTGAATTCCGGAGACAGCAGAACCGCCGCCGGAAGCGCCCTTATCGGCCAGCGGTTTATCCAAAAGAAATATCTTATCGGAAGGCCGATGGGAACGTCAAATCTCAATCCCCTGGGGGAAGAAGCAAAAACCCTGGTGAACGAACGAGTCCGGCAATGGCGGGAACTTGACCCGGCGAATACCCAGCCTATTCCCGCGGACCTTATAACCGCATCAGCCAGCGGGGTTGACCCCTATATTTCTCCGGAAGCTGCGGAATACCAGGTTCAAAGGATTGCCGCAGCAAGGAATATGATGCCGGATCAGATCCGGGATATCATAAAGCAGTTTACCCTGGGCCGTTTCCTTGGCTTCTGGGGTGAGCCCGGAGTTAACGTATTAAAGGTTAACCTGGCCCTGGACGGATTGCTTTAATTGGAAGGTGCAGCATAATGACGGATGAACGACCGGATCCGGATGTCCTGCTTGAAAACCTCAGGACGGAAGATGAAAAGACAAAGGGCAGACTCAGGATTTACTTTGCCTATGCTGCGGGGGTTGGAAAAACATATTCCATGCTTTACGAAGCGCAGCAGCTGTTCAGAAACGGAGCGGACGTACTGGTCGGCTATATTGAACCCCATACCCGGCCGGATACCATGGAACTCCTGGAGGGTTTGCCCATTCTTCCGCCGCATTCGGTACCCTATAAAAATATTATGCTGAAGGAGTTTGACCTGGATGGGGCACTCCGGCGCAAACCTGGTCTTATCCTGGTGGATGAACTTGCCCATACGAATGCCCCGGGAAACAGAAACAAAAAACGGTATCAGGATATTGAGGAACTGCTCCAGGCCGGAATCGATGTATATACCACTGTCAATGTACAGCATATCGAGAGCCTGAATGATGTGGTCAAGGATATTTCCGGTATCCGTGTCCGGGAGACGGTTCCGGATTATATGTTTGAACATGCGGATATCAGACTGATCGACATTGAGCCTGAGGAACTTCTGAAGCGTTTTGAAAACGGCAAGGTTTATAAACCGGAAAGGGCGGCGGCAGCTATGAACCGTTTTTTTACCCGGGAGAAACTCAGAGCCCTCCGGGAAATTGCATTGCGGAAAACCGCGGACCAGGTGAACCGGGAACAGTATCCCGGCGGCGGGCCGCCGGGAAAAACCGGGAGAGCAAAATTTCTGGTATGCATCAGCAGTGCCCCCTCATCAGCTAAGTGTATCCGGTGGGCTGCCAGGATGGCGGAGATTACCCATTCACCCTGGGTTGTTCTTCATGTGGAAACCCCTGAACGTGAATACACCAGTGATACCAATAAAAGGACCCTTCAGGATCATATTGAACTTGCAGAACGGCTTGGAGGAGAGATTGTCCGCCTTTACGGGAATGATATCACTGGGGTGGTTGCGGAATATGCAAAAAATGCAGGAATCACCAATATCGTTATTGGAAAGGGAAAAAATCTTTCCTGGAAAATCTGGAAACCCGATATCGAGGACCGGCTTATCAGCATGCTGGACCGGGTTGAGATTCATATTATCTCCAGCGGCGAATCACCTAGACAACATATTAAATCTCCATCTTCCATGATAAAACATTTTTTTCTTTCCCGGAGGGATACCGCAAAAACCGCGGCTGTACTGATTGCCGCCACAGGGATCTCCCTGTTGCTCCAGAATCTGGGCCTGGAAGATCAGAATGTGGTGATGGTGTATATCCTGTCGGTGGTGACGGTATCCAGGATTACCATGGGATATCTCTATGGCATTGCCGCTTCTGTATTAAGCGTACTTCTATTCAATTTCTTTTTTACCGAACCGGTTTTCACTTTTCACATAATGCAGACGGGATACTTTGTCACCCTGGTCATCATGCTTATGGTTGCCCTGATCACCAGCACATTGACCATGCGCATCCGTTCACAGGCAAAATCCGCGGTTTCCAAGGAACGGCGTACCGAAGTACTGTATGAAATTAATAAGAAACTGCTTTCAACCCGGGGGATGGAAAATATTGTTGAACTGTCAAACAGCTATATGGTCCAGATCTTCGGGCGGTCGGTTATTTTTTATACCCTTGATCCATCCGGCGGTAATTCCGGAACAACCGGTAAAGCCCCGGGAGATCCGGATACCTCTGCTTTAGCCGAAGCAGCAGAACAGGCGGTTGCCCATTGGGTATTCGTGAACCGGAAGCCCGCGGGAGCAGGTACGGACACCCTGATGGGTTCTTCCGGTTATTACATACCCCTCCTGTCCCAGGGGAAAATACTGGGAGTCATGGGTATTTCCTGTACAGGGGGTAATTTCCTCAGCCAGGATCAGCGGGGTTTTATCCAGATGATTGTACCGCTGGTAGCCATGGCCCTGGAACGCCAGCATCTCTCGGATGAGCAGCGGCAGATCATAATAGATTCGGAAAAAGAACGGTTGCGGGCAAATCTTCTCCGGGCAATATCCCACGATCTCAGGACTCCCCTGACCAGTATTTCCGGTGCAAGTTCGGCTCTGCTGGAAGAAGGCCGGAATATCAGCCAGGACTCAGCAAAGATCCTCATTGAAGGAATAAGGGATGATTCCCAATGGCTTATCCGGATGGTGGAAAATTTGCTTTCCGTGACCCGTATCAGGGACGGAGGCTTCCAGGTGAACAAGACCTCCGAGGCGGCTGAAGAAATAGTTGCCGAGGCTATTGGCAGAGTAAAGCTCCGTTTCCGCAAACGCCGTATCGATGCTGAAGTGCCGGAGGAACTGCTCCTGGTACCCATGGACGGTACCCTGATTGTTCAGGTCCTCATGAACCTTCTGGAAAATGCGGTCCGCCATTCCGGAGATGATTCAATAATCAATGTGACGGTCACCAAGGAAAATAATCATGCGGTCTTTGAAGTAAGCGACCATGGCGAAGGGATTCCCCAGGAGGACCTGCCTTTCCTTTTTGACAGCAGCACCCCCGGGGAGAAAGAAAAAAAAGATACATCCCGGAGCATGGGGATTGGTCTTTCAATATGTATGTCCATTGTGAAAGCCCATGGGGGTACCATCTATGCGGAAAACAAACCTTCAGGGGGTGCGGTGTTCCGGTTCTCACTTCCCCTTGAAAAGGAGGAAAAAAACGATGAGGCAGCTGATACTGGTCATTGAAGATGAAACCAATATCGTGAATCTTATTAATGCAATTCTCACATCGAACAACTATCAGGTTATATCTACAAAAAAAGGCATAGAGGGAATTTCTCTGGCAGCCTCCCACAATCCGGATACGGTCCTCCTGGACCTGGGACTTCCCGACCTGGACGGAATGGATGTAATCCGGAGGATCAGGGAATTTTCACCGATGCCGATTATCGTGATTTCCGCCAGGGAACATGAACGGGAAAAAGTGGAAGCCCTGGATCTGGGAGCGGATGATTATATTACAAAACCCTTCGGTAATTCGGAACTTCTTGCAAGAATACGGACCGCCCTGCGGCATGCGGAACAAAGGTCCCCGGGAAATTCCGGCATTCCGGGAATAGTAAATAACGGGGACCTCAGCATCGATTTTGACAAACGGATTATCCGTCTCCGGGGAAAGGCTGTACATTTTACACCTATTGAATATAAGATTGTAAGCCTTCTTGCAAAACATACGGGAAAAGTCCTCACCCATGAATTTATAATGAAGGAAATCTGGGGACCCTATAACAATGAAAGTCAGACCCTCAGGGTAAACATGGCAAACATCCGGCGTAAAATAGAAAAAAATCCCGCTGAACCGGAATATATTATTACCGAGATAGGCGTGGGTTACCGGATGATTGAGCATAATAATGGATGGTATTGATCAATAATATCCATAATAAACAGTTTCAATATGATTGAACAGATTTGAGGATTACAAAAAATTCTTTCACGCCGTCAAAAGAATCCCGGAAAATATTATATTTCCGGGATTCTTCGCAGGAACTTATGGATAAGCAACACAGAACTTTACTCATTCAACTTTAAACCGGGAAACCTCAGAAACCAGGGCGTCGATACGTTCTTTATTTTCCCCGCTGATCTCATTTACCCGGGTCACCGCGGTATTGATCTGATCTGCTCCGCTGGCCGTCTCGTTTATTCCGTTGCTGATCTCCTGGCTGATCATCCCAAGGTTCTGGCTTTCCTTTATCACTTCCCGGCTGCCTATAAGCATTTCATCGGAACTGCTCTTGACTATCTGGGTGATTTCATTCAGCTGGCCAATAGCTTCCAGTATCTGCTGACTTCCGGTGTTTTGCTCTTCCATGGCGTTCCGGATATTTTCTTCCTGCTCGTATACGGTCCTTACTCCAGTGTCGATGGCCTCAAACTTTGTCAGCACCGCATCGGTGGAATGGGTGATCTTATCAATACTATCCTTGATCTTTTTTAATACCACCGCAATTGTCTTGGACTGTTCGCCGGAAGATTCAGCGAGCTTACGGATTTCATCGGCCACCACGGCGAATCCCTTTCCGGAATCCCCCGCATGGGCGGCTTCAATAGCGGCGTTCATGGAAAGCAGGTTTGTCTGGCTGGCAATATTTTCCATCACCGCGGTAATTTCCAGGAGCCCCTCGCTTTCCTTGGCAATTTCCTGAATATCTATGGATACTTCCTCCAAGCCTGTCCTGCCGGTTTCCGAAGCGTTAGCCAGATCCTTCACATTTTCGGTGTTCATGATCAGAGTTTGGGTGACGGATTTAATATTGGCAAGCATCTCCTCCACCGCCGAAGATGACTGGGCCACGCTGGCGCTCTGGTTTTCAATCTGCTCATTGAGTTTTTCAATATTTTCCGTGATCTGTGCCATGGTGGAATTCGTTTCGGTTACACTGGCGGACTGGTTAACCACCTGGCCTTTGATAGCCTGGACATTGGCGGTAATTTCATTAATCGCTGCGGCGGTTTCGGTCATATTGCTGGAAAGCTCCGCACCGATATCGGAAAGAGAAACCGACTGGTCCTTAATGACGACAATGAGGTTTCGGATTTTCTGCAGGGTAAGATTGAAGTAATGGGACATATCGCCAATCTCATCCTTTGAACTGATGGACAACTGTTTGGTAAGGTCCCCTTCTCCTTCAGAAATATCCTTAAGCATATCCGACGTCTGGACCAGGGGCCTGGTAACTCCCAGGGCTACAAAGAAGATGATAATCCCGGCAATAACAATAGCAACCGATGATATGATGATTGTAAAAATAGTGAGTTCCCTTACCGGTGCAACAACCTTGTTCATGGGGATCCCCACAATAAAAGCCCAGGGTGTATCCGTTTTTCCCACGGTAAAGGGTTCCATGATGATTTGCATATCCGTATTTAAAGCATCCATATGGATTTCAAAATTATAGGGTTTTCCGATTGCCACATGGTCAGCCACTTCATCAACCCTGTCTCCCATAAGGTTCTGTTCCGATAGCCGCATCGGTCTGCCGTTCCGGCTTGGCTCAAAATGGGCTGCGACGGTCCCTCCGTTGCTGAAGACTGCGGCAACCCCATTATCATTGGACCGGATAGCGTCCACCATATCCTGGGTGGATGAAATATTGACATTAATGCCCACCACTCCCACCACATTATCCCCTGATACTATTGGTGATATAACTGTGGTAACCATCACATTCCTGCCTGAAACATTATGGAGCCAGGGTTCAAGGATCCGTTCCTTTTGTGGATTGGCCAGGACGCTCTCGTAGTCAGCATAGGCCCGCATCTTAATTTCCCCTGCTTCATAGTAGAAATAGGAGATGTACCTGCCGCTGGCATCAGTCCCGGGGGTATTGGCGTAATAGGCATCCATCCCGTCCAATGCATTGGGAAACCAGGAGGTGAATATACCCAGGAAGTTTTCATTTGATTCAAGGAGACTAAAAAGAATATTATTATAATATTCCCGGCGGTTCGGCGCATCGATTGTATAAAAACTATCCAGAATCTGCGCTACCGTTCTGGAGGCATCCAAATAGACCTCAAATTCCCTGGCTGCTTCCATACTGTGGTACTTGGCTAAATTGGTGGCGCTCTCAATTGCCGCGGCAGTCTGAAGGTCTCTGGCACGCAGCAGAATAATTGTGGATATACCGGCAAATAGAACAAGAAAAATACCTATAACAATAATACTTAACCTTATCTTTAGCTTCACTATATAGTTCTCCCCTGATGTTATTTCAAGCAAAAAAAGTAGGTTATATTGAGTACCTTAACATACATTATAGTTTAAAGGGATGATATTTTCAATTGCAGATATCAAGGCGCAGAGATAACCCATACCCCGCAATTTGATAACAGGCCTCCCCGGGTATTTTTAGCGATGAGCCGTATTCAACGGATGCCTGTTCGATAGAAAAGGTACTATACCTTCCGGCTTAATACAATCAACAACCCCGCCGTACGCAGCGGGATTGTTGGTCCTGTAAGGTAAGGATTTTATGCGGGTTCATACACGCAAAACAATTTCTTTGTTGCTTCAAAGAATCGCCCTAAAGAACGTGTATGAAACCCGCCTGCGAATCAATAAATTTTTAAGATAAAACCATATAGATTATCCAAACCTGCCTGGGTAGCCGGAATCAACCTCTGAAACAGTGTATCAAATTGAAACTGTAATTTCCGATGGATTTGATTGGAAGGCCGTTGAGGTTCATACCCGGATGCTTGCATCGGTTCATTTTTTAACGCCCTGGATGAAGGTTGAAACGTTTGTATGAGGTATGAACCCTCAGCCTGTATAATAATTTCCTCTACAACGAAGATAATTATTTGCCTTATGCCTTTTCGGGTCTTCCTTCCCAAAGCAGTATTGCAGCTGCGGCAGCCACATTAAGGGAATCCACAAATTCATTCCGCAGTTGGGGAATGTATACCGTTAGATCGCACTTTGTTTCCAGTTTTTTTGAAAGTCCAAACCCCTCATTCCCGAAGATCAGCACAGGTTTTTCAATGGACTGTAATATTCCGGGAGAACCCGCATGGTCATTAAGGACTGCCCCAACGAGGGTCCAGCCTTGTTCTTTCAATACCCCCAGGTCTGCGGGGGTTTCAAAATAGATAAGCGGATACAACAGGGATGCTCCCATGGAACACCGGAGAGCCTTCCGTCCGAAAGGGTCCGCACAGATTCTGTCCAGGATTATTCCATCCCACCCCAAAGCCAGGGCACTGCGGATAATGGAACCCAAATTTTCAGGATCGCTGATTCCGGCACAGACCAGAAGACGTTTTCCTTCCAACAGAACCGGGTGGTTTGTTAAAACCGATTCCTCCGGACGTTTTGCCGCCAGGAGCATCCCCCGGTGAAAATCATAACCCGCAATTTCAGATAAAGTCTCCTGGGATAATTCATATATGGGGCAACGGCCTTGGATAATCTCCTCCATTTTTTTTAAGGATTCGGGAACCGCCGCAGCAGCAATGGGAACACAGGAACCTGCAATCCGTTCAATAAGAAAACGGCCCTCCCCGATGATTATTCCTTCCCGCCGCAGATCCCGATCTTTTAATGAAGTAAAAATTGATACATCCCCTGTCGTCATATTTGCCCCTGGTGTTTCAGTAACTGGACCATCATCTCCGCATTCTTCACCGCCTGTCCCCACGGATGATTATTGAAATAGACAAAAATCCGGTCGGTCCTGGCCGCAAGACCGGCCCTACCCAATCGGCATATGAATAGCCCGATGTTCCAACTGAAATATTCAGCATATATCCAATAATATAATGATATTTGATTCTGGTACATCATGTGTTTATAGAAAGAGGCTTTTTCAAAATGTCAAATTTTGAAAAAGCAACCTTAGATGTAAGTGCAGAAAGAATACTATTTTATTTATAGGTAAGGAAATAGCATTCTTTCTGCAAAAGCCTTTTTCAAAACTAACCGAGTTTTGAAAAAGGC
>JAVBPH010000038.1:0-5621 GCA_031549725.1 Treponemataceae bacterium | reverse complement strand
TTTTTCAAAATGTCAAATTTTGAAAAAGCAACCTTAGATGTAAGTGCAGAAAGAATACTATTTTATTTATGGGTAAGGAAATAGCATTCTTTCTGCAAAAGCCTTTTTCAAAACTAACCGAGTTTTGAAAAAGGCTCATATTATACGATAACAAAGGTTGAGAAATAATCTGCCAAAAAGGATTGGATTATGAGAAAAAAGATAATCACGGTTTCCTCCAGGCTGCCCGCAGGGACAGAGGAAATATAGGAAAGGCTTCAAAGGGTTGATACCCTGCGGATCATCGCCGCTCCGTATGCATCCTTCAAACCCCTGGATAATGTCCCTATGGTTTGGAGAGAAGGGGAAACATTCAGGTTTAAACTGAAGATATTTTGTTTTCTTTCATTGGGAGCCCATACCATCCTTGTGATCAAGTTCGACGAACAATCTTTTGTGATGTATACCGAAGAAGGCAATAAAGCCGTCCCATGCTGGAATCATACGATCACCCTGGAAAAAATTGATGCACCTTCCAGCAGATACACCGATGAGGTTGAGTTGTATGCAGGATGGAAAACCCTGGTTGTATCATGGTGGAGCCGGATGTTTTACCGGCACCGGCAGAGGAAATGGAAAAAACTGCTGAAGCGAAACCTGTAAATCCGGATCATGATATGACAAAATAGTTAAATATTTATCTTAATATAAAAATGATATTCAGGGTTACACCATGATTATTTGAGGATTGATTTGGAAATATTATAAATAGATATATTATTATACAAACCAAAAACCTTCTTTTGCTTTATTAAACCATCAATTTACTATATACTTTACTATCATGGAAACTATTGCTTTTATCGGAACCGGTGTGATGGGCCGGAGTATGGCATCCCACTTGATTGTGGGTGGTTATGAACTGCGGGTTTACAATAGAACAAAGGCGAAAGCAAAGGACCTTATTGCAAAAGGAGCCGAGTGGGCGGATTCTCCTTCCCAGGCAGTTAAGGATGCGGATATAGTTATTTCTATTGTGGGTTACCCAAAGGATGTAGAAGAAATTTATTTGTCCCCCGGCGGAATTGTGGATTCCGCAAAAGAAGGGGCGGTTCTCATTGATATGACTACTTCCAGTCCAAATCTGGCAAAAAAAATTGCCGGGCAGGCTGCATCCAGGGGAATTTCCTCCCTGGATGCGCCCGTATCCGGCGGCGATTCCGGGGCAAAAAATGCGGCCCTTTCCATTATGGTAGGGGGTGATGCCAGGGCATTTGACCGGGTTATGACCGTTTTCCAGAGGATGGGCAAAAATATTATACTCCAGGGGGACCCTGGGGCAGGACAGTACTGCAAAATGGCCAACCAGATAGTTATTGCATCGGGAATGATGGCCATATGCGAAGCCCTGATATACGGGCTTAAAGCCGGGCTTAACCCCAGGTCCATGCTGCAGAGCATTGAAAGCGGAGCCGCGGGAAGCTGGTCTTTATCAAATTTGGCGCCCAGAATTCTGGACGGTAATCTTGCTCCGGGTTTTTATGTAAAACATTTTATTAAGGATATGGGCATTGCCCTGGATTCTGCAAAGGAAATGGGACTTCATCTTCCGGGACTTGAAAAAACCGAAGCCCTCTATAAAGCTCTGGCTTCCCTGGGAATAGATGATCTCCGGGCTGCAGCAAAAAAAGCTGCTAAATATGATACCGCCGGTACTATGGTGGAAGCGGTTTTTACAAAAGAAATGGTAAACGGCGGAGACCTGGGAACCCAGGCGCTGTTCCTTATGTATGCCCTGGGAAAAGTTTGATGTACCAGCGGGAGATCCTTGATCCAAGGCCAAGCCCCGAGGAAAACGGGGCCCCGATTCCGGGAACCTGGACCAAAGCATTCGAGGAGGTGGATTTTCTGAGTATCCGCCGTCCCTTTGCATGGCCCCTCCCAAAATGGATGCGGGATTGCAGGATCAAGGAGTGGCAGTCTTTTATTGTTCAGGACGACAATTTTTACCTGGAAACCGCCCTGATCAATTTAAAATATTTCCGGACTGCCCAGGTATATTTATATGATAAAAATACCCGGGAATATCTGAAGTTCAGGAAATATATACCCTTTGGCGGCTGGCATCTGCCTACGGAACTGTATAACTCTTCCATATCCAGCCGTTCCTACGGGTTTTATTTCAGGATCCACAACTGGCTGGATGCGGATTTGGTTAAGGTTGACCTGGATATAGAGGCAACCAGGAAGCGGCCTTCGTTTACCGCCCATCTTGAGTTCGATCTGGATAGGGACAAGACCACACCGATGGTGGTAAACCTGATGTTTGCAGAAAAAAGGCCCCTGTATGTTTTTAAGGGCTTTTCCTCCGTCCGGGGTGATATGGTTTTTGGCGGGCGGCATGTTTCCTTTGATCCTTCGCAGACCAGCGGGGCTTTCTGCGATTATAAAGGATTCTACCCATACCGGATGATATCAACCTGGTGTACAGCCTTTGGGTTTGATTCGGCCAGCCAGCGTTTCGGTTTTAGTATTACCGAAAACCAGGCTAAGGAAAGTTTTAAAAACAACGAAAATGTATTGTGGACCAATGGAAAAATAACCCCGCTCCCGCCGGTAAGGATTACCATGCCGGGGGGGCCCGAATCCGACTGGGTTGTACAGGATCTGGAAGGTATGGTGGATTTGACGTTTACGCCAATAGAAAAAACCAGGCAGTCCTTCGGGATAATTCTTGCAAGTGCGGATCATCATACAGCCCTGGGGTATTACAACGGGGTACTGGTAAATTCGGAAGGAGAACATATCCAGGTCCGTAACCTTTGGGGCCTTGGAGAAGATATCTATTTGAGGATTTAAAATGGCCAAGTTACCAAAAGCAGTATATGCTCCCGGAGAGCTGGACAAGGTCCGGCAGAAATTAGGCGAAATGGACCCGGAAGAAGCCAAAAGGATGGCCGATGTTCTTGGCGGTGAAGTTGGCTGGGAAAGAACATTTGAAGAAGAATCAAAACGGTCCAAACCCCGGGTCCGGAATGAAACAGTGGACGTGGTGGTCAAAGGTTCCGGGTCAAAATCCTCAAAAAACCAGCCGAAACACCGGGTGGAGCTGGCCCCTGAAGGGGGAAACGAACAATCCATCAGAAGAAAATTAAAGAAAATCATCATTGACCCTTCCGATGACCCTTCAACACCAATCAAGTTGTCATATAAAGAACGGGTTAAAATGGACCGGTATGCCGCGCAGCCGGAATTTGAAATAAAAAATTCGACCCAGGTGTTTTATTCCGTTATATCGATATTTGCGGAAGTCCCGGATTATGTAAACCCTGATTTTGTAAACCGCCGGATGAATGAGATCTACCGGAAAATTGAAATGCTGGTGACCACCATGCGGACCATGTTTCCCAGGAATAATCTGCAGCGCAATGAGAGATTAAGAAAGCTGTCCGCCTTTGCTTTTTCCATTTTGGATACCCTGAGGTATTGGAACATCGAACGGTTTTCGTCGGATCTTTCAAAAATTCAGTCCCGGCCAAGGAATACCAAAATATCGGACTTTTCCGATATTTTAAGGACCATTTACAAACCCCTGTTTATTTTGGATAAGCTTGATCCGGAAGTACATATAAAAGGGTCTTTTAAACTGTTATTTAAAGTCCTGTACCTGGAAAACCCCACTACGGAATCAAAAAATAAGTACCAGGAGATGATCAGGAATGCCCTGAGCGCCTATGTGATGATCCGGAGGGATATCAGGTACATCCTTTATCCCATGCTTATGAAGCTGCTTTCTGACCGGTGGATGACCTATGATGACTTTTTCAAGTACAGAAAAAACCGTTTTATGAATTTTATTAATGCCTCGGAAGTGGACCAAATTGTTCCGGTTTCATCGGTGGAAGAGGTTCCTGGTGCAGCAGCTGGGGAGAATTCGCCTGTTGCGGAAGAACGTGGGGAAGCCGCTTCCCCAAACAGTGAAGAAACGGAGAAACAAAAAGAAGAACAGCAAAAAAAGCCTGCGGGGGAAGCGGAATCAAAAGCCGTCGGCCGGGGTCAGAATACGCTGGAATTTCTTTTTCCCAAGGCCGGCTGGGAACGGATGGCCACATTCCCGGATCTTTACCCCTATTTCCGCAGTGTCTTTGATTTTCCCAAGGGGTATGAACTTATTTCTCCCACGGACCCTCTCCAGCAGATTGTCATTCTTATGCGGATTATTGAAGAGTTATTTTTCGGGTTGCGTTATGTTTCCTTTGGGACCGCCGCCGGACCGGATGGTACCGTTGAACGGCTTGATGAGATAATCGGGAAAATCATGAATGATTGGCATGGGTATATAGAAAATATCCTGGATAAGATGTATGTCCCCCGGCTGACCGAGTATTGCCGGATTCTGGACAGCCCAGAAAACAAGACCTCTTCCTATTCCCGGCGTATTTTGAATGAGTTGTACCTCCTGAAAAGGTTCTGCTTTCTGCCTTATTACAGGTTTACGCCTTTAAGCCCCCCGACAATCAACAAAAGGGAGGTAAAGGCAATCTTTCCGGAGGTCCGCAATTTGCGGAGGTATTTAACAGTCATAGCCGCCAGTATAGAGCAGGGGAATAAAAAAGGCGGCGCCGCAGCGAACATTGTGTGTGATGGTATAGACAATCCCTGGGAATCCTATAATTTCCAGGTCCCGAACCCGGTTTCCATCCGGATGGATGCACTTCTGGGGGGTAAGAATTCCAAACAGAAAAATAATGCTTCCCTGATTTTCTTTACCCTTTCCACCACGGTGGTGCTGGACTATATCATGAATGATGAACACAGCTGGGCCTACAGTGACCAATCGTCGGGATCACTTTTCCGGAGTCTCAACGGTGAAGGCCGGGTGCCCCTTTTTGGAGTTGATACAGAAATTGATGCGGATTCGATTTTTAAACAAACCATAAAGCGGAGGGAGCGGAAAGAGAACCAGCCCCCGCCGGATGCTTGAAATTCCTTATGATTCCCATTTTCTGAATGTGTTCCGTGACATGACATATGTCATATATATAAAGATTAGTTTTGACAAATGACCAATTTAGTTCAATAATGTTCCCAGGAAATAGAATGGACGAAAGCTGGTCTGAGAAAGATGAAATTATTTGCATGGCCTTATATATGAGAAAAAAAGCACACAAAGCAACGCTAAAGGATATTGAATGTATTTCCCGGCTGCTGGGGAAGAAAGTTGAAATAGTTCAGAGAAAACTGGAAAAATTCGAACTTCTGGAAGAAGGTAAAATTGACCTGGCAATTTCAAACGATCTCTGCAAGAAAATGTGGCTGGATTTTAAATAAATCGTTGTTTTTTTCGTATGTAGTCGTTTAAGTTAACAAATTGAAGCATGAAAATACTGATAGATAGTGCAATCAATAGACTGGGAATCATCTAAATAGCTCCATAGATATGGAACCCGCATATTCCCGGTGGAGGTAGGTCTTTATTCGGAAGTCTGGTTTAATACCCCGCGGCTTGCCGCGGCCCAGAGGACTCGCAGCTTACAAGTTATGGTATTAAACCAGACGGTATTATAAATTTCCTCTCGAACGAAACTCCCCGAGGCATAGTTAAACGGTTCTAAAGATACCCCGAGGCTCTGCCTCGGGGA
>JAVBPH010000072.1:0-3598 GCA_031549725.1 Treponemataceae bacterium | reverse complement strand
GCTGTATCGTTTCTTCATCTGATTCCTCCTGGCTCAATCTGCTTTTTGCTTTGAGCTTGAATCAGATTTTAATCCCTATCCTCGTTAGAAAAACAGGGGGAGAGTTTTGACGGATACATTCAAACCGCCTTTTTACCTTTTCAAAAATAATTTCAGGATCAGGGAGAATTCCTTTTTCTTTAAAAAGAAGATGCATCATATATACGCCGGTATTTTTTTCTTCCCGGTTTAAATCCTGATGCAGTACGTCCTCATTGTTGGGTTTCATTATTACATGATTCTCCGCTAAAGTATATTTCGAATTTCATCCAATGATTTAATATTTTCAGATTCCATCCACTGCTTCATTCCGGCAATAATATCCAAGGCTGCATCGGGCTTCATAAAATTTGCGGTTCCAACCTGGACAACGGCAGCTCCGGCCATGATAAACTCAATGGCATCCTGCCAATTGGTAATACCGCCGATGCCCATTACCGGAATCCCCACAGCCTTTGCAGTCTGGTGAACCATTCTGAGGGCAATTGGTTTAACCGCCGGGCCGGAAAGGCCCGCATATATATTTTGAAATACCGGCCGGCGCTTCCGGATATCCACGGCCATTCCCAGAATAGTATTGATCAGTGAAATTCCATCAGCCCCTTCATCTTCACAGGCTTTTGCCAGGCCGACCAGGTCTTCCGCATTAGGGGACAATTTTACCACCAATTTATGTCTGCAGACTTTCCGGATCGTTCTTACCACATCCCGGGCAATTTCAGTTTTAACACCAAAGTTCATACCGCCGGCCTTTACATTGGGACATGAAATATTTAATTCCAGGATATCCAGATCCACTTCATTTAATAATTCGGTCCCCCGGATATAATCGTCCATGGAATGGCCGCCCAGGTTTACAATGTTAACTAAATCCAGGGCATTAATCCAACCGAGTTCCTGTTCTATAAATCCTTTTACCCCGGGGTTTTCCAGACCAACACTATTCATGATACCGCTGGGGGTTTCCCATATCCGGATACCATCATTTCCGGACCGGGGATTCAAAGTCAGACCTTTGGTACTGATACCCCCCAATTTTTGAATATCAAATATTGCATTATATTCCCTGCCAAAACCGCAGGTCCCGGACGCCAGGACTACCGGATTTTTAAAAACAATTCCTGCAAACTCGGTTTTCAGATGACTGCTCATTTTTCGTATACCTCTTCTGCAGGAAACACCGGTCCGTCCAGGCAGGCTTTTTTATTTCCGCTTTTATTTTTACAAGTACAAACCAGACATGCGCCTATACCGCAGGCCATGCGGGTTTCCAGAGAAACATACAATGATTTTCCGCGCTGGACGGCTTTGCATTTATCATAAAGAACCTTCATCATTATTTCGGGACCGCAGGTAAATATGTAATCATAGTTATCCGGAATTATTTTATCAGTGATGAATCCGCCCACATCAACGATTAATTCCCGGCTTACCCTATCAAATTCTTCAATCAGAACAACGTTATCACTGAACCCCAGGTATACATCAACCATGTTTTCCGGATTATCCTTCATCAATGTTTTTGCGGTCAGATAAAACGGCGCAATCCCAACACCGCCGCCAACTAAAGCGATTTTTCCTTTCAGACTGGGGAAAGTATTACCCAGGGGGCCCTGAAGGGTAATTTCATCACCGGTTTTCAGTGTCGAAAAAATTTCCGTCCCCTGGCCTATCACTTTGTATAAAAAGGAAAGGGTTTGGCCATCGGTATCAAAAACACTAATAGGACGGGAAAGAACCGGAAAAGTGTCCCAAGCCCGGAGCATATAAAATTGTCCCATCTTTGCATTATTTGATTCTTCAACTTTTATCAGATAAAAGTCCCCGGATAGTTTTTTATTGGATACAACCCTGGCCATCGGTCACTTCCTTTTCATAGTCATAAACAACCCTACCCCGGCAGATTGTATAATTTACTTTACCGGAAAGGGTTTCTCCTATAAAGGGAGAATTACAGGATTTAGAATAAAAATCCTTTACCATCCATTCAGCATTTTCATCGAAGATGGTAATATCCGCCGGACCACCCTCTGCGATATAACCAGCATCAAAATTATAAAGTGAGGCAGGGGCTAAACTCATTTTCTCGATCAATTCCATAAGGGAAAGATACCCCGGTTTTACCAGGTGGGTTATCATAAGTCCCAGGGCTGTCTCCAGACCGATCATTCCGCTGGGTGCATCAGAGAGGGGTTTTTCTTTTTCCTCTGTGTTATGCGGAGCATGATCCGTGGCGATCATATCGATAGTTCCGTTTTTAAGACCAGCAATCAATGTTTTTCTATCATGTTCTCTGCGCAGAGGCGGATTCAACTTTGCTAAGCTACCTTTGCTGGTTACTGCTTCTTCCGTTAAAATAAGGTGCTGAGGAGTAACTTCAGCGGTAATCCTGGCCCCTAACTTCTTTGCCATGCGGATCACCGCAACAGAATCCGCAGCACTTACATGCTGAATATGGATTTTTGCAGCCGACGAGGCAGCAATCATACAATCCCTGGCAATCATACTGCTCTCGGAAAAAGCCGGCGCCCCTTTTATGGAAAGTCCAGCCGAAACACTACCGTCGTTTATCCCGGCAATACCGATTAACGAAGGGTCTTCTTCATGCAGACTGATAGGAACCCCCAGATTTTCTGCTTGTTCCATAGCTTTTAGGAGAAGACTTGTATTCATCAATGGGACACCATCATCACTGAATCCTACGGCACCACATTGAATAAGCATCCGCATATCCGTAAGCTCATTTCCCTGAAGGGCTTTACTTACTGCAGCAACGGTATATACGTTGATATAAGCATGTTTTCCTCTGTGTAAAACATCAAGGAGTATATCCAAATTATCTACCACAGGTTTCGTATTAGCCATACAAACCACCGTGGTATATCCCCCCCGGGCAGCAGCCGCAGAACCACTAATAATATCTTCTTTCCAGATAAAACCTGGTTCTCTGAAGTGAACATGGACATCCACCAGCCCAGGTACAACAATTTTCCCTTTTGCATCAATAATTCTTTCTAAATTAGAAGAAATATCTATTTTTTTAACCTTCTTTACCAGGCCATCTTCAATAAGAATATCAGTAATCTCATCTCGTTTTGACTTTGGATCAATGAGACGGCCATTTTGGATTAGAATCATAGCTTGAGTATACCAGGAATATATTGTGATGCTCAATAAGTGTGGGTGTCCACACTGATACACCACAGAGGACCAGGAGCAGGAAAATATCATCAAAAAAAGATCAATTTTTGATGAATATCACTTATTTCTTCCGCTTTTTCTTTTCGATAAGATACAATATCTTCATCCAACCCTGTATACCACTGAAGAGAAAGCCCTCTTTCTATTAAATCAACCATTTCTCCCACTCCAAGGATAGAGTAACCCCATTATTCCTGTTATCACGAGAATGGTAATGCTGTTATGCTCTGCCTAATTATCTTTTAGAAGGACTTACAGCTCTCATATAGAGCTGTCACCAACCGTCCCCGACAATCTATGATATCAGCCCTCTTGTGCAGATAATGGTATAACCCACTATACCGGTAATCCCGGGCAT
>JAVBPH010000081.1:0-29288 GCA_031549725.1 Treponemataceae bacterium | reverse complement strand
CAAATACCCGTTTCACGGGTAGCGACGTGTCAAAAGCAGTGGGCTTGAACGTCAGTGAAAGCCAGCGTCTTGAGACGCCGCTGGCAACCTCGGCTTATAGCCGCAGTGCAAACCACCCGTTGGACGGGTGGTTTTGATTTTAATGCCGACTGGCAGGTGATTTCCGTAATACTTATCTTGCTGTTTTCAGGGGCTGACATTTCCTATCCTTTACAAAGGGCACCTCTAAAAACTCGGTAAGATTTTTAGGGAACCGCTGATTAAACCGGTCGCAACATGCGACCAATCAGCAGTTCCCTCCGCAATTCTTTGTTGCACAAAGAATTGCCTACAATAAAGAATACACTGATTAATGCTCTGTGGGCATTAATCAGTGTTTCCTTAGAGGTGCCCCGGAGAAATTTTTGTTTCTTTATCCTATCACGAAATAAAAATTTCTCCATTGTACATCTAAGGAAAACTTCTAAAAACTGAAGTTTTTAGAAGTTCCCAAAGTGAATCTTACCATAATTGTTCCGGGGTTAAACTGTCAATATCGGAACGCCCGCCGTTTCAGGGTCTTTATCCGTTGAATTTTTACCGCCACTGTGTTAGGGTTGAGAAATGGAGAATACATGACCGTAGCAGAAGCTGTAAAAATTTTAGACGGCCAGTTTTTTAATGGCGAAGAAAGGGCAGACTTGGAAGTTCATTCCGCCTGCGGGGCCGACCTAATGAGCGATGTCATGGCCTTTGTCAAAGATAGGGTCCTTTTACTTACCGGCCTTGTAAATCCTCAGGTTATCCGGACCGCGGAGCTCCTTGACATAAAGGCTATCATATTTGTCCGGGGAAAACACCCGAGCCAGGATATGATCGATATGGCTGAGGACAGCGATATGATTCTGGCCGGTACAAAACTACCCATGTTCCTGGCCTGCGGAAAAATATATGAAGCAGGCCTTCGGGCTGGGGGCACCCGTCCTATCTGATCGACCCCATGGATACAAAAGCGGATGTCCGCCGGTTCATGAAAAACAAGCTGGCATCTCTGGATTCGGGGACATTTAAAACCCAGGGAGTTGAGGCGGGAAAGCAAATATCAGCCGGATCCGCCTGGAAAAAAGCCCGGACCATCCTGATGTTCATGTCCATGCAAAATGAAATTGATACACACTTTTTGCTCTGGGAAACCCTTTCCGGCGGCAAAAACCTTTTCCTTCCCCGGATTATTCAAAACGATATTGCTTTCTATAAGATTGATACCCTGGACGGACCCTGGGATACGGGACCTTTTGGTATTCTGGAACCTCCCATGGATGATCAAAGACGGTTTTCCCCGGATAATGCGGAATTCCCTCTGCTGGTTATAGTTCCGGGACTTGCTTTTGATAAAAAGGGAAACCGGCTTGGCCGGGGACGGGGATTTTATGACCGGTTTCTGTCGGAATTGAAAGCTTCATCTTCATACAACGCGCAAAATACCGTTTTCCTGGGATTTTGCCTTACGGAGCAGCTGCTGGACCGGGTCCCCGCGGAAGATTACGACCAGCGGGTGGATGAAATTTGTACCGGAAATGATTATATTGAGATAAACTAAAGAAAAGTGTATATGCTGGAAACTGATTCCTGTTCTGAAGGTCATTTTAAAGGTCCGGGCTTCCGGTTCTGAAGGCCGGGATTTAATATCTTTTAGTACCTCCAGGACGGGTATTAAATTCTTCAGTACGAAAAAAGATTATTGAATAGAGGAGGATCATATATGGCCAGGATTAAAAGTGCCCTGGAAATTGCCCTGGAACGGACTGATTCCGTAAAAAGCGATAAGAACAGTCTTAATCAGTATGAGATAAAACAACAGGGAAAAAAATTAGCCAACCAGTTTCTGGAAAACCCGGAAACCTCCCTGGAAGCGGAAATTGAAAAACACCCAAAAGAAGCCCGGGAATCAATAAAACAGGGAATTTTTGATATCCTGGTTTCCCAGATTGCCCTTCCCGCAGGAAAAGAAGAGTTAGGCCGCATAGAAACCGTGGGAAAAGGCCTGGGACAGATAATAAAAAAACCGGAGTTCACCGCATTATACGGCCAGCTGCTAGGCGCTTTGAACCAGTATTTTCAGGAAGCTGAACATTTTGAAAAAGTAATTACCCAACAGTACGCCCCCAAACTGCGGCAGAAAGAAGAAGAAGTCAGCCGCAGGCTGGGACGCCAGATAACATTAGATCCCTTCCAGGATCCGGAATTTGTGACTTTTTACAACCAGAATATGACGGCCCTCAAGGACCGGTACCAGGCCGCCATTGATCAGGTCAGGGACGCGGCCGCCCAGTTCTTCAGCAATTAGGTTAGGTATCCGGAGTCCGGTTTTTGCCGGCTTCGGGTTACCCCTGATGATATGTTTGAAACCCAGAATTATATGACTGTTCTGGCGGCCTTTAACGCGGCATCGTAATCCGGTTCCTGGCCAATTTCCGGAACCTGCTGGGTGTAAATCACCGTATTATTCTTATCCAGCACCACCACCGCCCGGCTCAGAAGTCCCGCCAGGGGACCATCCAGGATTTCCACACCATAATCCTTTCCGAATTGTTTATCCCTCATCTGTGACAGGGGAATAATATTATTGACCCCCTCGGTTTTACAGAACCGTTCCTGGGCAAAGGGCAGGTCGCAGGAAATGGTCAGAACCACCAGGTTTCCCTCTTTGCCAACTTCCCGGTCAAACCTTTTTGCCGAAAGGGCGCACACCGAGGTATCCAGGCTGGGAACAATATTGAGGATCTTTACTATTCCATCAAAATCGGCCAGCCTGCGGTCCTTTAATTCGCCATCCACCAGCCGGAAATCCGGGGCCTTGGTTTTTTCTCCGGGAAGGGACCCGGATGTATTAATAGGATTCCCCTTAAAAGTAATATGAGCCATGATTTCCTCCTAAAATAAAAAGGCCTGGTAACCGGAATTTTCGGTAATTGGGGTTCCTTGCCCTGAGCCTGTCGAAGGGTCGATATCACCGGGAAGAACAAGCTCCGATCCCCGGTTCTTTCGAAATTCATTTCCCCCGGGCTTAACATGAAAAATGATTTCGCATCCTTTATTTATAATGTAATTGAAAACCCCCAGGAGGTCCACTTTTTCCGGGCTCCTCTGTGTAAGAACTGGTTTTCAGATTTGATATGAATCCATCCAAATTACAGGACGCATATCTTTATTCGCAAGTGGGTTTAATACGAGCTTTGCTCGTGTTTGCTAGGAAATTTAATTCACCACATTGCACACGCAATCTGCCACTGCGGTCTCCGTCCGCGTTCTGGACGGCATAGATGGAAGCGCCGCTCATGCGGCGTGCGAATACCCTCTGCACGCTCCCGCGTGCGAGGCTCTGGGGCGTTCTTAAAATCTTGTAAATGAAAATTGTATGGGTATTAAACCCACATAACATCCATACCTTACAGAACCAACAAGCCTCGCCGCCCTGCGCTCTCTGCCTCGCACGCGAAAGCGTGCAGAAGGTTTTTGATAAAATCCCCTTGCAAAACATACTATACAAACGTATAGTTATAAATATGGAACTGGGGGATAAAATAAACATCCTTGCCTCGGCGGCAAAATATGATGCATCCTGCGCTTCTTCGGGAAGTGAGGGCAGAGCCGCAGGATCAGGCAAAGGGGGGCTGGGATACCGGATGCCCGCAGGGGTTTGCCACAGCTGGACCGGGGACGGCCGCTGTGTAAGTCTTTTGAAGGTACTGTTCTCCAATGTTTGCCGGTTCGATTGTGCATACTGCGTAAACCGGATATCAAATGATATACCCCGGACCTCCTTCACCGTGGATGAATTGGTGGATCTGACCATTGAATTTTACCGGCGTAATTATATTGAAGGTTTATTTTTGTCATCCGGGATTTTTGCTGACCCGGATATTGTTATGGAACAGCTGATCAAGACCGCCAAAAAACTCCGGACCGAAGCCGGTTACGGCGGGTATATCCACATGAAAATTATCCCTGGTACGGGAGAAAAATACATCCGGGAAGCCGGACTTTGGGCTGACCGGCTCAGTGCGAATATAGAACTGCCTACGGATAAAAGTCTTCAGACACTGGCCCCGCAAAAATCAGGGAAGGTTATCCTGGGAGCCATGGATGATGTGAATACCACCACATTGCAGTATGAGGAAGACCGGAAGCGGATCCGGGAAACCCCCAGTTATGCCCCTTCGGGCCAGAGTACCCAGCTTATTGTGGGCGCTTCAGAAGAGGATGACCGGCAGATCATTACCCTTTCCGGGGCTCTGTATAAAAAATACAGCCTCAAACGGGTTTATTATTCGGCGTTTATGCCCGCCGGGTTAAGCGGAAGGGGGCTTGCCAGGGATTCCCGGCTGCCGGATATTCCCGGGCCGCCCCTGGTCAGGGAACACCGGCTGTACCAGGCGGACTGGCTCCTGCGGTTTTACCATTTTTCCCCCGGGGAAATCCTGACCCCGGAGACACCTTTCCTGGATTCCCAGATTGATCCCAAAACCGCCTGGGCTTTAAAAAACCTGGACTGGTTTCCCGTCGAGATAAATACTGCGGATTATGAAATGCTTCTCCGGATTCCCGGTTTAGGCGCCACCTCCGCCCGCAGAATTATCGAACAGCGGCGTTCCAGGTCCATCACGTTTGAGGGTCTAAAAAAACTTGGGGTGGTGATAAAACGGGCAAGATATTTTATGACCCTTTCCGGGGCTTTCCTGGACAGACCGGATGATCCAAAACGGATCCGGCGGCTTATTGCGGATACCGATGGAGCAGGTCTTCAACTGCCCCTATTTGATTTTTAGAAGGATATGGAAAACATAAAATGGAATACGATGGCAGTCTGGAAAGCCTGTTTATGATCCTGGAAGAAGTCTGTAATGGGATGCCAATCCCTTCCGGGATCAGCAGGCCCGGGGAGGGACAATTATTGATTAATGAAACATCCCAGGCTGATTTGTTTGATGACCCTAAACCAGTTATCAGGAATCTGAAAAATCCTGTCACCGATACTCTTACCGGTATTGCCGGGGAACTGTACGAAGCATCCGCTTCGGGATACAGCAATTTTGTCCAGGCCTGGATGAGCGAGCTTCCTATAGAAACAGAGATTATCCGCTTCGGTTTTAAATTGATTCAGGCTGCCAGAAGTCCGGATAAAGCTTCAATAGAAGCTGTTTCATGTGAGGGACGGGAAGCTGCGGAGATAAGCCGGAATGACCGGATGGACCCGGCGGTGAAGATTGTCCGGGACGCCTCCCATAAAACCGGTTATGAAGCCCACCGCCTTACGGGGCTTCTCCGGTTTTCCCCGGGAACCGCCGGAGTTCCCGTAGCATGCTGTAGTCCTGACCATTTTATCCTTCCTATCCTGGCGGAACATTTTACCCTTCGCTTTGGGGACAGTCCCTGGGCAATAATTGATGAAAAACGGGGAATCGTACTCATCAAAAATATCCATAGCGAAGCAGAACTGGATTTATACAATCCGGATCATCCCTGGTTCAAGGGAATACATAATGCAAATGATACCTGGGAAAAATTATGGCTTTTTTACTTTAAGGCGATTAATAACGAAAGCCGGGCAAACCCGAAGGTCCAGCTCCGGTTTATGCCGAAACGGTACTGGAAATATCTTCCCGAAGTCCGGGATACATAAAAACACCAGCCCTGGGTTTACTCTCATGCGGGTTCAATACCCTCTGAACGCCTTTGTGTAGAAGCTTCAGGGCGTGTTGTCGTTTTGCATTAGCTGTGGCCTGGGATCCTTCCTGAATTAATAGTCTCTGACCAAAAGCGTATGGGTAAGTTTCTCCAGCATATCCCGGGAATCTCCCCGGGGAAGTTTCAAAATCTCTTCCAGGGCCCGGTACGTAAATTTCCGGGCATGGGTTCCGGCGGTTTCAATTCCCCCCAGGTCCCGGACCATGTTCATGATAACACTGAAATCCGCACCGGGAAGGTTATTCATACCGCAGAGTTTTGCCAGTTCCCCGGTTTTATCTTTTTTTAATGCGGAAATCAGGGGGAGGGTGGTAATCCCGGACTTTAGATCGAGCCCCAGGGGTTTACGGAGCAGTTTCTCATCTCCGGAATAATCAAGAATATCATCGATAATCTGGAATGCCATCCCAATATTATATCCGATCCGCCGCAGGGTTTCCGTTATCAATCCGGATGCTCCGGCTTCATGGGCTCCCACGTGGCAGGCCAATGAAAAGAGCAGGGCGGTTTTCCCCATGATTTTCCTGAAATACAACCGGACCGAATCATCAATCTGAAACCGGCGGGCATTTTGTTCAATTTCCGTGGTGCAGATTACCGAAATAACCCTGGCAAGCTGTAATGCCTGCTCCGGGGATGTATACTCCGCAGCTAACAGGAAAGACCGGGACAGCAGAAAATCTCCTATCAGCACGGCATCTTTTTTTCCATACCGGGAGTGGGTAGCCGGAAGCCCCCGCCTGAGGGGTGAATCATCTATAACATCGTCATGGATAAGGGTAGATACATGGAGCATTTCCAGGGCTGCGGCCAGATGGATTTCTTTATCATCCCGGGGACTGCCGAATTGTGATGAAATCAACAGCAGCCCCGGCCGTAAAAGCTTTCCCCGGCATTCAAATAATGATGACAGCGCTTCCCGGATGACGGGGTTTTGAGATGAAATTGATATATTGATTATCCCCGAAACCCTTTCCAGGGCTTCGGGCATGCCGGTGAAATCCGACCAAAAGTCAGCCATTAATAATCCTAAAGTTAAAATCCCCGGAACAGAACCAGCGGGTTCCGGGGATTTCCAGTGTTATGGGAACCTCTTAAAACAGAATTCGTATGTATGAGGTACCCCCTGGAAAACGGGTTATTTCTTTGATGGATCATCAAGGTAAAAATAATGCTTTCGGGCAAATTTAACGCCATTCCATCTTTTTTTGAAGAACGGAACCACCCAGCAGTCAAAACCGAAGGCCCGTCCTGCTCCGCCCAGCATGAGAAAAGCCGCAAAAATAAACCAAACCTGGTCCCAGGCAAACATCCCGGAAAAGGCAAATACCAGGCACATTACAATAGAAGCCGCCGCCGCCCACCAGGTGAACAGTCCCCCGAACAGGGCAAGCCCGATGCCGATTTCCGCAACCACCACCATGAGCTGGAAAAGTTCAAAGGGCAAATGGGCAATGATACTGTCCATAAAGGTGGTCCTGAACCAGGTCGTCACAGCACCGTCGGGACTGAAAATTGGTTTAGTAAGATCCCAAACGGTCTTGAAGGCACCGTTTACCGTATCAGCCACAGCACCGGCGGCGTTTGATACCGCACCCGCGGCCGCATCCGCCGCTGCTCCTGCGGTATCAAAAACCAGTCCCGCATCACCGGCGGTGTCAAAAACCGGCCCGGCACTTGCTGCCGCATTGGAAGCGGCACTTACCGCACCGGCTGCAGCATCCGCCGCAGCTCCCGCGGTATCAAAAACCGGTCCGGCATTTGCTGCCGCATTAGAGACAGCACTTACCGCATCGGCTGCAGCTCCCGCCGTATCCCCTGCGGAATCAAAGAGCAGTTCCCCCGGCTTGGAGGCAAAACTGTTTTGCTGCACCCCCGCGGAGAACATCCAGGCGCTCTTGGTTCCTGACTTCCAGGCGAGCCATCCTTCGCCGATTTTATTTACCCCTTCCATAACCCACATGAGTCCCAGCCAAAGCCGGAGCGGCAGGAGCCAGTATCCCCGGGTTTTGTACGAACCAAATCCCCTGAGAATAGAGCGGCCGTTCCGCATATTGAGGAATTCGTGTTTCAGGTATTCCCAGCACTGATTAATCCCGGCCACCCCAATAAGGTAGTGGAGATTGACCAGGTGTTTCATGACCATGGCAAAGAACCCGGATAATCTGATATTTAATGCGTTGGAGACACCGTACCTTCCGCCCACCGAAACCAGGAATCCATGGAAATTTGATTTAAACTTTCTTGTTTGGGTTCCATCAATATCAGCAGCAATATTGTACGCTGCGGTTTCCCCGGTTTGGAGAGCCGTTTCCACAATCTGGGGAAGGGGTTTTTTGTTTTCCATGAACCAGATGTTGTCGCCGGCTACAAATACGTTTTTATAATCCACGGAACGCATCTCTTCGGTGGCCATCAGGCGGCCCCTTCGGTTTTTTGCATTGGAATCGCTGGGATTTTTTCCGTAGGGTCCCTTCGATAAATCCAGGGTTTCTGCAAAATTACTGCCCGAAATACCGGCAGCCCATATGAATGTGGCTGTTTCAATAACTTCCCCATCCTTGATCAGGACCTTTCCCGGTTCCGAGCCGGTGATGGAGGTATTGGTCATAATCTCGCAGCCCTTTTTGACCATATACTTTTCTATCTTGTTCCGGAGATCCTCCTCGAAAATAGGGAGTATACTGGTCATGGCCTCTGCAACGATGATGCGGACTTCCTTTTTATCCGTCAGCCATTTGGCGCACATCACATCCCGCCATTCGATTAATTCACCGGCCATTTCAATTCCGGTAAAACCGGCTCCTGCGATAACAAAGGTGAGCATGGCCCTGCGCTTAACCGGGTCCTGTTCTGCCGCGGCCTTTTCAAAAATGTCATCAATATGATACCGGAGTTTCATGGCATCATCATAAGACCACAGGGTAAAGGCATTTTCCTTAACACCGGGAACCCCGAAAAATTCCGGCTCGGCTCCGGTCCCCAGCACAAGATAATCGTAGTCATAGGTTTTTTCCGCCGACCGGGCGGTGTTTTTATCAAAATCGATGGCGGTGATGGTATCCAGTACAACATTTACCTTGCTGCCGCCAAAAACCTTTGCAAAGGAAATTCTGACGGAATCAGGTTCTACCCTGTGGCCTGCAACCTCGTGCAGTTCGGTCATCAGGGTGTGAAAGGGATGTTTGTCCACCAGGGTAATTGAGATATCTTCCCTTTTTTTATAATGCTTGGCCAGTTTTTTTGCCGCAGCGATTCCTGCGTAACCACCACCAAGGATCAGAATTTTTTTGCTGTTCCCCATTGTTGTGTTCTCCTCGGATAAAAATTTTGATTCATAACATACACACAGTTAGATTATTACAACCCGCTCCCTTTTTTTATCAAGTGATAGTTTTGAGATAGTTTGTATTAAGTAAAAATATACTAATTATTGAATATTAATATAACAAAAAAATATTCAATACCGAGCTTTTTTCAAAACTCGGTTAGTTTTGAAAAAAGCTTCAGAAAAACCGTCAAAAAGCCGGTTTTTCCCCTAAATCTAAGGTTGCTTTTTCAAAATCTGACATTTTGAAAAAGCCTCTACCTATTTATATTTTATTTTATAGTTTCGTCCTGTCAAGGGTAGTCATTAACCGGATATTTTTATATAGATGGTTCAGGCTTCATTGTTTAATAATAGCAGACCTTTTCCCGGGGACTGCCCCGGCAGGCAATGATTTTATAAAGAAAATAATCCATTAATATTTTTTCAAAACCGGTTCCGCTGGAACGGATGAGAATATCAAATTCCGCAATCAGGGCAATGGAAAGATCAATTGCCCGGGGACTGAAATATTTAGCTGCCTGGATATAATCCTTTCTTACCCGCTGGGATGCCAGGCCGATTTTTTTGAATTCAAACTCATCCTGAATTCCCTGGGAGACCAGGGCGGAATAATCCCTTAATTTATGAAAGCACCAATTAAGCCCCGCTAAAATTGCTACGGGGGTTTCCTTTGCTGCCAGCAGGGTTTGCAGGATTTCCGCGCTTTTTTCCAGGTTCCCTTCGCTTATCCTGGAAAAAAGTGTAAAAGCCGATTCTTCCCTGGTATGGGAAAGCCACTTTTCCACATCGGATTCCCTGATAGGCTGGTCCTTCCCGATAAAAAGCATAAGTTTGGAACATTCCCTGCCCAGGGCTTCGGTGTTATTCTCCACCAGTTCCAGGACCGCCTCTATTCCGTCTTCCTCTATATGGTATCCTTCCCTCCGGAAAAAAGAACTGATCCATTCGGCCTTCCGGTTTTCAAAAAGTTCCCAGAAAATCCGCTTATGTTCCTTGGAAACGGCATTCTCGATTTTTTTATCCAGGCTGGTCTGGTCTGAAACAAGAATGAGGGTGGTATCGTCCTGGGGAGCTTCCATATAGGAAATGAGCAGTTCCAGATCTTCCTTTTTTTTAATCAATTCGGGGTGCTTTATCAGAAACAGCCGGGTGTCCGCAAAGAGGGAACCGTTCCGCAGGGCAGAAACAATCTCGGAGATTGAAGTTTCGCCGGCGTAAAAAGAAAATTCCTCCACGTTCTGGCTGCTTTTTTTCCTGAGTTCCTGTCTTATAAGATCAATAGCATCCCGGCGTTCCCCTATTTCAGGGCCGAGAAAAAGATATGTCACACCCTTAGCCATGGTTTAATGTATCATAAACAGGGCCGGAAGATATATGCCAGCCTTCCCACAACCCGGACATCCTGGCTGTAAATGGGGGAATATTTCGGATTTTCAGCCTGAAGTTTAACCCGGTGGCTCTCCTTAAAAAAGCGTTTCAGGGTTATCGCCTCATCCACCACCGCAACGATAATTTCACCGTTCTGGGCGGCATCCCGCTTTTCTATCAGGGCAAAATCCCCATCAATGATACCCGCCTGGATCATGGAATCCCCCCGGACCTTCAGCATAAAATAATTACTGTTCTTTTTTATCATGGAGGAATGGACGGGAAAGGTCCCGTCCCAATTTTCCTCGGTGAGGATAGGCCGTCCGGCCGCAACGGTTCCGATGATCGGGACATCAATAAAGGTTTCCATATCCGTTTTATCGGCTTCTTTGATCACCCCCAGGGTTCGTGATCGTTTGTCACCATTGGTAAGGCGGCCCTTTTTTTTCAGTGCCGCCACATGGTCATAGGCCCCCTTAACGGATATGGCAAAATGATCTGCCACTTCCCTGATGGTGGGGGGGTATGTGTGGGTGCTGATGTACTCTGTGATGAAGGTAAGCACTTCCCGCTGACGTCCGGTAAGCTCTTTCACGGCTCTGTCCTTATTCCGTATTTTCTTAATTTTGCATGAAGATTACTGGGATATATTCCAATACTTTCTGCTGTTTTAGATATTATATACCCATTCTGGGCAAATTTAAACTCCAAATATAATTTTTCGAACATTTCTTTTGCTTCAGTATATTTACTTTTAAAAAGCTCATTCTGGAAATCCGGAACCGGGGAATTCTCCTTCGAAGCGGCTTCTTTCTTTCCGCCGGGGTTTTTTTGAAGAAGTCCCTGGATCGCTTCCAGACCAACCTTATCATCATCATACATCACAGTTATCCTTTCTGCAAGGTTTTTCAGTTCCCGGACATTTCCCGGCCATTCATAGGAAGTCAGGTAATCCAGGGTGGCCTTGTCGAAATCAAAATTTTTCCGGCCGAATTCCTTCAGAAAATTATGGAGCAGGATGGGGATATCCTCGGTCCGTTCCCGCAGGGGCGGGATATGTATGGGAACCACATTAAGCCTGAAAAAAAGGTCCCGCCTGAACCGGCCCATTTCACATTCCTGTTCCAGGTTTTTATTGGAAGCGGCAACTATTCTGACATCCACATCAATGGTTTTTTCCCCGCCCAGCCGTTCAATCTTCTGTTCCTGCAATGCCCGGAGGACCTTTGCCTGGGCTGCCAGGGACATATCCCCGATTTCATCCAGGAAAAGTGTTCCCCCGTCGGCCATTTCAAACCGGCCCTTGCGGCTTGAAACCGCATCGGTGAAGGCCCCTTTTTCGTGTCCAAAGAGCTCGCTTTCAATGAGGGTATCGGGAATGGCGGCGCAGTTTACTTCCACGAAGGGTTTTTCAGCCCTGGATGAAAAATTATGGACCGCCCGGGCAACCAGTTCCTTGCCGGTACCGTTTTCACCGCTGATCAATATCCGGGCGTCCGAATCAGCGGCCTGCTTTATCAGGGTCCTGACCTGCTCCATGGATTTGCTCACCCCCAAGATTTCCACCTTGGGGACTATGTGTTTTTTTAAATTGATATTTTCTTTCCGGAGATTCCGGATGGTGATGGCATTCCTGGTAACCGTCAGGACCTTATCCAGGGAAAGGGGTTTTTCCAGAAAATCGAAAGCCCCCAGTTTTACCGCCCGGACCGCCATATCAATATTTGCATGCCCCGAAATGACAATAACTTCAATATGGGGCCAGTCCTTCTTCATGCGTTCCAGCGCTTCCAGGCCCCCCATATTGGGGAGCAGTACATCCAGAAAAATAAGGTCAATCTGCTGTTTAGAGAGTATATCCAATCCAACCAGGGCATCTTCCGCGGTATGCGTCTGATAACGTTCGTCTTCAAGGATTGAAGCCAGCGTTGTCCGGATGCCCTGTTCATCATCAATAATTAAAATGTTCATGTATTTTTTATTTCCTTATCTCCTTCTGCTGATTGCTGATCCATGGGCAGATCAATAAAAAAAGTTGTTCCTGCTCCCGGAGCAGTGTTGAACCAGATGGTCCCGCCGTGGTCTGACACAATCCTTTCGACAATGGGAAGTCCTAAACCTGTGCCTGAATCTTTGGTGGTAAAATACGGGGTAAATACCTGGGACTGCTTGTCTTCGGGTATTCCTTTCCCGGAATCTTTTATACTCATTCTACAATAACGGCTGTCCCGCTTTTTGACAAGGTCAGTCCGGATATCAATGGTTCCTTTGCCGTCCATGGCATCGATGGCGTTTACGATCAAATTGGTGATGATCTGGGAAAAATGTTTTTTGTCGATTCTTATGGTGACCGCCGGATCAATATGATCGACATGAAACTCAATGCCCGGGTAGGAGGATTTATAAAGGATGATAGCTTCTTCAATCTGATTTTTTATATTGATCCATGAATGGGAAGGTTCAATCGGTTTGGAAAGGGTTTTGAATTCGGTCAGGAGATCCGAAAGGCTTTCCACTTCCTGGATAATAGCCAGCATGGAATTCTCGATTATTTCGTTAATACTTTCGGGATCGTTTTTCCACCGCCTCAGTACCCGTTCCGCCGAAAGCCGGATGGGGGTCAGGGGGTTCTTTATCTCGTGGGCCAGCTGCTGGGCCATACTTTGCCAGATGGACTGTTTTTCGGTTTTGAGCAGCACCGCCTGGGATTTTTCCAGATCCCTGACCATGGAATTAAAGGAACTGATGAGAAAGCCCAGCTCATCCTTCGGGTTTGAAAGAATTTGAATGGAATAGTCCCCTTCGGCAACCTTAGTTGTTGCGTCCGCGAGTTCTATGATCGGCTGGGTCACCAGCCGGCTCAGGGACATGGCAATGATCAGGGTCATCAGAAGGGAGGGCACAAAAAAGACACAGTAAAAAAATATGAGGAGTATTTTGATATAATTCTGGACAAAACTGAGGGTTTCAAAATGCTGTTTTTCCGTGGAAATTGTGTCCACCCTTTCGTCAAACCCCTTCCCAAGACTATAGCTGACTACACGAAGGATTGATTCTTCGGGATACCAAATATACCTGATCATATCCGTGTCCCGGGGCATTTCCCTGGGAACATACCCGGCTTTTATCCCCGGAGGGCTTTCAAGCTTACTGGTTTTATCCCCCGCAAAGGCCCGGGAGAGCCAATACCCGGTTTCTGTTTTTTCAAAATCCTGCACCGATATAAGTCCTTCCCGGATGGATGCCAATTCTTTTTCGGATTGTTCCGGGGAGAGGCTCCGGGAAGGGTACAGTACCGGATCTATCTTTTTATCCCGGGCAATGCTGTCCAGGTTTTCAATCCTGAGATGAAAATAATCCAGGGCAAAATCCTGTCCGTGCTGGAGGGCTTCCTGGGCATGCATGTTTTCCCATATCCGGGTAAACTGATAAAAAAACTGGATGGTTATGATGATGGACGGGGCGGTGGCCAGGATTGCGGTGATCACAAAATATGTCAGAACCCGGGTCTTGAAACGGCTTCCCCGGCGGTGGGAAATCAGATCCCTGATAAGAAAAAATATGGATGCCGCAAAAAACAGAAACAGCACCACCGGGATAGTAAAAAATATGATAATATTTATTATCCCCGGATTTTTCGTAACCCCCGAGGGATCCGCAAAAAAGGAACTGCTCAGCAGGAATGTCAGAATGACTAGAAGTGCATAAATAAACAGGAGTCCCCGGACATTAATAATAGAAAACTGCGAATGGGTCCGGACGCTTTTCATGGGCTCTCCATATTTCCAGGAACGGTTAAGGATCCCGGGGAATCTCTAAAAAATCATCGGATTTTTCCGGGTTCCCGGTTCATTCTTCCTCAAATTTTGAATCAAAAAGTTTGGCGAGGGTATCCACCGCTTCCTGTTCATCTGCTCCTTCCGCAATTATTTTTATCTCACTGCCATAGCTTGCCCCCAGGGTAATAATACCCATGATGGACTTGCCATTAATACGGTCGTTATCTTTTTCCAGGTAAATGGAGGACTTAAAATCCTTGGATTTCTGTACCAGCAATGCTGCAGGCCGGGCATGGATACCGGCCCTGTTCTGAATTTTCACGGTCCTCTCTACCATACTTTTTCCTTTATACTGTTAAATTATATCTTCCTGGCCAAAATATACCGATTTGGCGGTGTCGCTTTCGATCCATTTGAGGATGTTTTGATTGAATTCTTTAGCGGAATTGTATCCCATTTTCTTCAGGCGTTCATTCATGGCAGCGGTCTCTATAATGATAGGGATGTTCCGGCCGGGTTTGACCGGTATTTCCAGTTTTGGAACGCTTACCCCCAGGAATTCCTGGTATTTTTCATCGGTCCCAAGTCTGTCGTAGACCTTTTCCGAATCCCATTCCTCCAGGTTTACCACCAGCTGAATTTGCTTCCTGTCCCGGATGGCACCAACCCCAAAGAGGTGGGTGATATTGATAATTCCCAATCCCCGGATTTCCATATGATGGCCGATAATTTTATTTGCGCCGGAACCCATCAGCACGTTTCCGTTGATGCAGCGGATATCCACCACATCATCCGCAACCAGCCGGTGTCCCCGTTCAATAAGCTCCAGGGCGGTTTCACTTTTCCCGACCCCGGAATCACCCAGGATGAGGATGCCCACCCCGTAAACTTCCACCAGTACCCCATGAATGCTTTTCTGGGGGGCAAAAATAGTTGAAAGGATCCGCATAATCCTGGAGGAAAATTCCGCGGTGGGTAAATCAGTCTGGAGAACCGGACAGTGGGATGCTTCGGCTTCCTCAAAAAAATCCCTGTCCGGGGTCAGGTTATGGGTAAAAATACAGCAGGGAAGAGGATAGTTGAACATCTGTTTAATGGTGGAAACCGTCCCTTCTTCCGCAAGTTTTTTGAGGTATGCTACTTCCCCCCGGCCAAATACCTGGATCCGCTGATATGCAAAGGAATCAAAAAAGCCCGACAGGGCCAGCCCCGGCCGGTTAAGGTCGGGAATATTGATTTCCCTCGATAACCCTTTCCGCCCGCCGATACAATGGAGGTTCAGGGAGTTATGTTCCTTGAGGTCAATATCAATAAGATCCAATACGGTAAACCGTTTCACCGCCATACAAATATCATAAACTAAAGGGGCGGATCTTAGCAATACAAATATTTTGAGCCCATGGCCGGGATTCTTTAGCGGACTGAAGAATAAGGCCCATTCTCTCCGGTGATTTCGGGAGCCTCAATCACCGAGCCTCCGGTCCCAGGAGCCCTCAAAGGGACCCGCAGGAGAAGGCTTGTTTTCCCCGGTGATTTCGGGAGCATCAATCACCGAGCCCCCGGTCCCTGGGGCTCTCGAAGGGTCCCGCACGAGAAAGGCTTGTTTTCCCCGGTGATTTCGAGGGCCTCAATCACCGAGCCCCCGGTCCCTGAAGCTCTCAAAGGGACCTGCAGGAGAAAAGCTTGTTTTCCCCGGTGATTTCGAGGGTCTCAATCACCGAGCCTCCGGTCCCTGGGGCTCTCGAAGGGACCCGCAGGAGAAAAGCTTGTTTCCCCTGGTGATTTCGGGAGCCTCTATCACCGAGAACCGCCGGCCTTGGGGCTCATCTTTTGGCCAAATCCATGGCTTTTTCCACCAGCTTTATATATTCTGCCCGGTAGCCTGAGCTGTCCTGTCCCAGGGAACTCTTTGCCATATCCAGGACCATGGCATAGGTACTGCTGCCCTTGTAAGAGCTGTTCCGCAGGAGCATCCCAAAGGCTGCCACGGATGCGGCAAAGGTGAAATCTTCGGAGGCTTCTCCGGCTTTCCGCACCGAATCGGTTTTGACCGGGAAACTGATCAGTTCACTGACGGTTTCCCTGGGTTCCTTGTACCGGATTTTTACGGTCAGAAGCTCATCGGTAAATTCCTTTGATGGGGGGACCTCCGGCTGGGCGGAATATTTCAAAGGATCGGTATTGGCCAGGGAATCGGCTTCGCTGCCCGGGGGAATCAGTTCGTAAAATGCGGTAACCCGGTGTCCCGCACCGATATCTCCCGCATCCACCATATCATCATTAAATTCGGAATTCCGCATAACCCGGTTTTCGTAGCCGATTAGCCTGTAGGCTCCTACATTGTTTGGGTTGAATTCTATTTGGATTTTCACATCATTGGCAATGGTGATCAAGGTTCCGGTTATCTGGTCCCGGAATATTTTTTTTGCTTCCAGTTCGGTATCGATATACCCGTAATTGCCGTTGCCCCTGGTGGCCAGCTGTTTGAGGGTCCCGTCGTCGTAATTGTACATACCAAACCCAAAAACCGATAAATACACCCCGGTTTTTGCTTTTGCCTGGATAAGATCTATGAGGTCACTGCGGCTGGTGATTCCCACATTAAAGTCCCCGTCGGTACAAAGGATAACCCGGTTAATGCTGCCGGGATCAAAATTTTCTTCTGCCACTTTATATGCCAGCTGTATACCCGCTCCGCCTGCGGTGGAGCCGCCGGACTGAAGTTTATTCATGGCTTTCAGGATTTTATCCTTCTGGTCGCATCTGGTGGGAGGAAGGACTGTTCCGGCGGCCCCGGCGTATACGCAGATAGCCACCCGGTCATTACCATTGAGCTCATCCAGAAGAATCTTCATGGCCGATTTCACCAGGGGGAGTTTGTTGGGTTCTTCCATGGAGCCGGAAACATCCAGCAGGAATACCAGGTTCACCTTAGGCCTTTCATTCACGGGAAATTCCTTGCCTTTAATGGCTACCCGGGCTAAAAGATGGTCCGTGTTCCAGGGACACACCGCTGTTTCTACGTTTGCCCTAAAGGGTTTACCGTCCGTGGGCGGAGCATAGTTGTAATCAAAATAATTAATCAATTCCTCTATCCGTACCCATGAGTTTGGCCGGAAACTACTGTTTTCCAGGTCTCTCCGTACGATGGAATACCCTGCGGTATCCACATCAATGGAAAATGTTGACAGGGGATAATCCTTCACCCTCAGAAAGGGATTTTCGGTGATATGGTCAAATCGTTCGGTGTTGAACTCCTCATCCGTATCCAGGGACATGATGTCGGTATCCCCCGCATAGGAGATGGCCGGCAGTGAGTACATAGGACTAAGATGAGGGACGTCTGCACAGGAGACGGTAAAAAATACAGCCAATATAAATAGAACGGATAGTAACCTTAATGATTTCATAATTGCTCCCTGGATTATTCCGGTCACAAATCAATACTTAATTGTTGAAAAATGATTCTCTTCTTAATATATATCATGATTTTTTGTATCCCACAATAAAATTACATTCTGGTACCTTTTACTGTCTCGTATAATATTTTCCGGATTATTCCTCGAACATCATTTGTATTAAGTGAATTTATATCTTTTTTCTGGGAAATGCTTGACATAAATATAAGAATCGGGTACTTTTATTGTGAAATTTTTCACAGAAAGGGTGCATTTATGGCTCAAATTCCGGAACCCACCAAGGAAAGGCTGCTTTACCTAATGAGGGTTCTTGACCATGCTGGTATAAATCCTATAACCAGCGGTGAAATTGAAAACAGGACCGGCTGGTCGAGCCACACTATCCGGAAGGATATTTCCTGCCTTGGCAGCGACTTTGGTTCCAGTACGGGGTATGACGTGGAAACCCTGAAAGGGGCTATCCGTACCGCCCTGGGGCTTGACCGGAAAAGAACCTTCTGTGTGGTTGGCTTAGGGCGGCTGGGCTCGGCGTATCTTAATTTTGATGCATACCGGATGGAAGGTTTTGAACTGGCAGCGGGTTTTGATTCCAGTGTAAACCGGGTGGAGATCCTGAAATCTCCGGTGCCTCTGTTCCCGGTGTATAAAATGGCGGAGGTGATCAGCCGGTTCAACATTGAAATGGCTCTCCTCTGTGTACCCGGAGATGCCGCCCAGCAGGCGGCTGAAAAGCTGGTGGCCGCAGGGGTCAGGGGAATTGTTAATTTTGCCCCGGTGGTTTTGGAACTGGGGCCGGATGTTTTTGTCCGGAATGTATATGTAGTGAATGAATTGAGGGCATTGGCGGTAAAAATGCCCCCGAAGGGAGCGGAATCGCCGGAAGCAGATGCCGGAATTGTCTGATAGCCCGGCTGGGTTCCGGACAACTCTATTGAATGATCAAATAAATTTTTTTTCATAGATATATCAGGAGGAATATTGATGAAACGGGTTTACAATTTTTCTGCAGGACCTTCCATGCTGCCTTTGGAAGTACTTGAACGGGCCGCCGCCGAAATGTGCGATGCCAACGGTTCGGGCCAGTCGGTCATGGAGATGAGTCACCGGTCTAAGGACTTCAAGCCTATTATCGAAAATGCCGAAGCCCTGGCCAGGGAAATCATGGCAATTCCGGATAACTATAAGGTGCTCTTTTTACAGGGCGGGGCAATCCTTCAGTTTGCCGCAATCCCTATCAATTTAGCCGGAGTTGAGGCCGGAGCCCCCAGGAACAAGGCCACCTATATTGATACGGGTATTTGGGCTAAAAAAGCCGCGGAAGAGGCAACAAAATATATGGATGTAAATGTGGCGGCCACTTCCAAGGATAAGGCCTATACATACATCCCCCCTGCCCCTGCCCCTGCTGCGGATGATGCCTTTTACCATATTACTTTGAACAACACCATTGTGGGGACCCGCTGGCCGGCCATACCGGAAACGGGAAAGGTTCCCCTGGTGGCGGACATTTCCAGCTGTATCCTTTCGGAACCCCTGGATGTCAGCAAGTTTGGCCTGCTCTATGCGGGAGCCCAGAAAAACCTGGGACCCGCCGGGGTAACCCTGGTTATAGTCCGGGATGATCTTATCGGAAAAGCTCCAAACTGGACGCCTACGGTTCTTAGATACGATGTCCAGGCCCAGGAAGGGTCCATGTACAATACTCCCCCCTGCTATGCCATTTATATTGTAGGACTAGTATTGGAATGGTTGAAAAAACAAGGGGGCGTTAAAGCCATGGGCGAACGCAACCAGGAAAAGGCCCAACTCCTCTACAATTATCTTGATAATTCGAAACTTTTCCGGGCCCCGGTGGAAAAAAATTCCAGGAGCCTTATGAATATCCCCTTTGTAATTGGCGATGAGGATAAGGAAAAACGTTTTGTTTCGGAAGCCGCCTCCCAGGGACTGATAAACCTGGCCGGGCACCGGCTGGTAGGCGGCATGCGGGCCAGTATTTACAATGCCATGCCCCGGGACGGGGTGGTTGCCCTTATCGATTTTATGAAGCAGTTTGAGAAAAATAACGCATAAAGGAATGGATCATGTTTAGAATCAGCACAATGAACAAAATTTCTCCCCAGGGATTGGATCTTTTTCCCCGGGACCGGTATGAAGTCGCCACGGATCTTCCCAATCCGGATGCTATCCTCGTCCGGAGCGCTAACCTGCTGGACATGGAAATTCCCCCCAGTGTTAAGGCCATATCCCGGGCCGGTGCGGGGGTTAACAATATTCCCGTTTCCCGGTGCAGTGAAAATGGTGTGGTGGTTTTTAATACCCCCGGGGGAAATGCCAATGCGGTAAAAGAACTGGCCCTTACGGCGATGCTCCTGGCATCAAGAAAAATAGTCGATGGAATCAACTGGTGCCAGACCATAAAGGACAAGGCCGATGAGGTTCCGGATCTGGTGGAGAAGGGCAAAGCCCAGTTTGAAGGTCCGGAACTCCGGGGAAAAACCCTTGGGGTGATTGGTCTTGGGGCCATCGGTGTAATGGTTGCCAACGATGCTTTAGCCCTGGGAATGGATGTTATTGGGTATGATCCCTACATCTCGGTGGAAGCCGCATGGAACCTGTCCCGGTCGGTCAGCCGGGCGGATACTATTGAAAGCCTCCTGGCCAAAGCGGATTATATCACCCTGCATACACCCCTTCAGGAAGGCACCAAGGGGCTCATCAATGCGGAAAAAATCCGGATCATGAAAAAAGGTGCCCGGATTGTTAACCTGGCCAGGGGTGGTCTTGTGAACGAAACGGATCTGCTGGCTGCCCTGACCGCGGATAAGCTGGGCGCCTATGTGACGGATTTCCCCAACGCGGAACTGCTGGATAATAATAGGGTAATCTGTATCCCCCACCTGGGAGCATCCACACCGGAGGCGGAGGACAACTGCGCCGTCATGGCGGTAAAGCAGCTCATGGATTACCTGGAGATGGGAAACATCAAGAATTCGGTGAATTTCCCCCACTGCAAACTGGACCAAAGGGCTCCCCACCGGCTTCTGGTGGCCAACCGGAATATTCCCAACATGGTAGGCCAAATCAGTACCCGGCTGGCCGAGGCAAACATCAATATTATGGACCTGATCAACCACCACAGGGATGAATATGCCTATAATATAGTCGATACCGAGCAGGCAATTCCCGAAGCAGTTCTGGAAAGCCTTTCCACGGTGGATGGCATTATCCGGGTAAGGACCATAGATAAATAGCCGTTGTTTTTAAAACCAATTATCCCCTGACGGATCCGCCGGAACAACCCGGGACCGCCGGGGGAATTTTATGTTTTTTTGAATAGCTGCTGAAAGTGAATTTTTCCTGGACTTGTTTTTACATCATGACATAAAAACATATTTTGTCATAATGTAAGGCAGGAGATTGATTATTTCTGCTTGATTCATTAGTATTTACATAATATGAAAAAATATTATCTTTGTTTCGGAATAACCCTGGCGGTTATTCTTGGTTTAGCTGCATGTTCAAATATGGGGCAGGAGAAGATCGAGTCGGTAGCAGAAGAAAAAGTAGATGAAACTGAAGTTTCCTTTGAATTGCAATCGGTGAAGTATAGGTCCTTGGTGTTTAGTGCAGATGAGAGTCCGGACCTTATTCTGGAAGCTTACAGAAGTAGTATGTTTCATGATAAGGTCATAGCATTTTTTGGTGTTATAGTACATTCAAACGAACTGGCGGAAGTAATTTTAAAGGAAGCTTCCCAGTACAATGTGAGTCCCAGTCTGGCCTTTGCCCTGAGTTGGGAGGAAAGCCGTTTTAACCAGAAGGCAATTAATAAAAACTGGAATAATACGATAGACCGGGGACTCTTTCAGCTTAATTCGGGATCATTTCCCCAGCTGAAAGAAGCGGATTTTTTTGATCCGGGAACCAACACCCACCATGCCATGGCCCATCTGAGATGGTGCCTGGATTATGCTGAATCGGAAGTGGCGGGGCTGGCCATGTACAATGCCGGCCTTAACCGGGTTAAAACCGGAGGAACCCCCAAGAAAACCCTGGACTATGTTTCCAGGATTCTAAGATCCAGCAAAAACATGGAGGAACTTTTCCTGGAGGAGCTGAGCACCTGGGAAACCATAGCCGAAGCGGAAAAGGAAGAATCCAAACCGATAACGCTGATTCCCATGGATTCCCTCGCGTTGGCCTGGGCGGGTATCTTAAGTACCTACCCCTAATTCCTGGTTACGGTTACCATAACAATCCCTGAATAATCGGTGCAATTAAGGTAAAGCCGCTGCTTCTCCTGCTGGTACTCAATCTTAATTGCATCAAGGGATTTCCCTGTAGAATCCTTAACTGTTATTTCCGGGGTTGATCCAATACATTCTCCGGGCATGTAGATTTCAGTTTCCCCGGGGACACCCGGATCCGCATGGAAACGGTATGTAAAGACACCGGTCTTCCTGTTCCAGCAAATTTTCAGGGGAGTTCCCGTGGTTGCCATGGGGTAGGGCCGGAGCCATCCGGCCTTTGCCCTGCCGTCCCCATTATAATAAATTGACAGGTCCTCGTCGTTCCAGTGATCCCCGTGTTCATGGGTATTATCTGAACTGTAATTCCAGATAGTGGAATGGAGCAGGTTTTCATCGATTGCATCGTAGTACATGGAAAGGGCATCTTCGTGTTTGCGGTAATCCCCGGTTTTAAAGGCCTTTTTTCGGTTCATATCAAAGGGCAGCCCGAATTCACCTAGGAGACAGGGCATATTTCCCATGCAATTTTTGGTCCAGATGATAGGTTTTTCTATCTGTTCGGAAAAACAGCTTTGGACTTTTTTTCTTCCCAGGACGATTTTTCCTGTATCCGCCCGGAGGGAAAATCCGGGTACAAAGAATTTGGCATACAGGGTGACCCCATCATACCAATGGAAGGCATTTACCACCGGGGTTTTATCATTTTCATCCCATTTGGGATTTTCCTTATGGGGAACCCCTTCAATAAAAAAGATGCATTTTTCATCGGCTTCCTTCATCCGGTCAATAAACCGGTACATAAAGGGATTCAGGAAATCATCCACAAAACTGACGGGTTTGCCCTTCAGCGTAGCAAAATGATCCGGCTTAAGAACTTTAGGTACGCCGCCTTCATCGGTCCAGACCCCGGCCTTTTTAAAGGGACATTCATAACCTTCCATAAAGAGGGACAGCCCTTCGGGATTGATGGTGGTATATCTTTTGATTTTTGGGCCCGGGAGTCCCATGGTGTACACCGGAACCCTTACGGGGAATCCCGATGCGGCCGCCATGCCGGCCAGGGGACTGGGCATGGGCCCGGAGGCTACCACGTAATTTTCCATACCTTCCAGGTTTTGATACCCGATATATCCGGGCTGGGGTTCGTTCATGGTTCCCCATCCCGCAATGGCTTTACAGTTTTTCAGCCGCCGGTAGCAGTGCCTCATGGCATCCAGGTAACGGTCCTGAAGCCAGTCCTGGGCAGGGGATCCGTCGATTAATGTTTCCGGGGCGTAGGTGTTTCCCCCAAAGAAAAGGGTAAGCATGGTGGCGGTACCGTATTTACTGTAATTTGAAGGCCAGATCATGCCGGGGTAGGAATCGGGGTTATTCTGATGGGTAAAAGCCGCCCCAACGGCATCAAGCTTTTCGATATCCATGCCCAGTTTTTCCATGGTCCAGGCGGGAGCCCCGTCTCCTCCGGTCCAGCGGCTCCACACATCCTGGTGGGGATCCATAAATATGGAAACACCTTTATCATAGGCTATATTCAGCACCTTCCGGAGATACCCCAGGTATTCCTCATCGTATATTCCCGGTCCTTCATGTTCCAGGGCTTCCCAGGTAATAATTAAGCGGATAAATGTAAAACCCCACCCCGCCAGCCGCTCGAAATGGGATTCCGCCTCTTCCAGCGGAAAAGGACGCCCCACAAAAGATACGGTCTTTGGGTTTTTCAGCGAGTCCTTAACCCAGGTGGCTCCATTGGGGGTAAAAGGCAGTTTCGAGCTGCCCCCCAGGTTACAACCCCTGAGAATGAGGGTCCGCCCCGAATCATCCTTGATAAAGTTTTTTTCAATCTTCATATGTTTCTCCCTGGTTTTATTTGTATGCGGATTTAATACCCCCTCTACGCTTTCGCGTAGGAGCTTCAGGACGGGGTATTGATTTTTTGCCCCTGTGTTTCAGGTTACCGCCAGCTTTAGATGAATTTATCATTTATATTATACAACATTGGAGTAGAGCCGTGAAGTTTTATTCGCAAGTGGATTTAATACTTTCTGCACGCTCCCGCGTGCGAGGCCCTGGGGCGTTCTATAAATCTTGTAAATCAAAATTGTATGGGTATTAAACCCACATAAAATCCATACCCTACAGAACCAACAAACCTCGCTGCTCTGCCTCGCACGCGAAAGCGTGCAGAAGGTTTTTGATTTTTGGGAACCCTAAGGAACCGCTGATTAATGCCCATAGAGCATTAATCAGCGGTTCCCTAAAAATCTAACCGGGTTTTTAGAGTTCCCAGCAATTATATTAATAGAAAAAACAATTATACTCCTTTCAGTTAAAAAGACAGAGTGGGTAACATGTATCTTACATCAGAATAGTTGCGGCAGCTGTGGAGGTGTTAAAAAGTCGTCAATGCTTTATTCGGAAAGTATCCTAAGAACCTCATCGGTGGTCTTTGCATTGAGAAGTTCATTGCGTTTTTCGGAACTTTTGAAAAGGAGACTGACTTCTGCCAAAAACTGAAGATGGGGACCTGTTTTTTCCACCGGGGACAGGGTCATAATGAAAATACGGCAGGGTTCATGATCCAGAGCATCAAAATCCACGGGGTTATCGGAAATGCCAATGCAGGCCACCAGGTTATCCAGGGTATTGCTTTTTCCATGGGGTATGGCAATACCATGCTTCATGCCGGTGGACATTTTCTGTTCCCGGTCCATTATCGCAGCCAGGGCCGCAGACCGGTCCTGAATCTTTTTTGCTTTGACCAGAATGTCAAGCAGCTCGCTGATAATTTCTTCTTTTGTGGTTCCTTTCAAATGAAGGCTGATTGTGTCTTGGGTAAGTACAGTCTTGAGATTCATATATGCAAGTTTAGAGCCCAATAAGTGAAAAGTCAAGGTAAAATCCGTTGCAGTTTCCCTATTTCCATTGTATTTTATCTATATGCGACCAATAGACCATTTTTTTTCACAAATCGATTCTGCAGCCCGGGTTTTCCAGGGGAAAAACATCACTTTCCTGGACAGGGAAGGGCAGCAAACCCGGGACAGGCTGATAAACGCTTTTTCCGGACTGGCCGCTCCTGTACTTGGGAAAAATGCAGCCTCCGATCTTTGCCTCTACTGCCTTGACCGGGTTGAGGGCGAAAAACCGGAAACCCTTCAGAAACTGGGGTACATGGCGGCCTTTCTGACCGGCGAATACGATGATAACACCATGAAACTTGATGAGGATGATTGGAATGAGATAAGGGAAACCCTGGAAGATGTGTCCGGTGAAATTGATCTGAACACACTGACTGAACTCCTGGCGGACCTCCTGGACAGGGGCATCCTGGACAGCAAATAAGTCCGGTTGAATTCTTCATTTTTTGCTTGTTTTTTTTGAAAAGGTGGCTTACCTTTAAGGAAAGATTGATATTTGATTCTGTTAATATAGTGATGGTTAAACAGAATATATTTAGTCTATAGGAGGTGCTTTATGAATAATCCACCTGAAATGTCCAGGCCGGTATGCTGAGGCATGCTGGCCCAATAGAGGGAAAACAAGAAACTTTTTATGCTTAGTATGAGCATTATCCTCTTTTTAGGATTGAAGTAGGCTGCACGGTTACAGATTTTATAATCTTTTCCGGCAGCCTTTTTTGTTGAAAGGCTATAAAAAAATGATGCATATTCCTCCTCGAATATGCATCATTTTTTTTATTGGTATGATTTACCAGTTATTGTATCCACCGCCGGAGTTCCGCTCTCTGCGGGGCTTATCCATCGCTTCATTTACCCGAAGCTGCCGGCCATCAAATTCACGGCCGTTGGTACCGGCAATAGCAGCACTGGCTTCTTCATCAGTGCTCATTTCTACAAATCCGAATCCTTTTGAGTTGCCGGTTTCCCGGTCGAAAATGACCTTTACAGAGGCAACACTTCCAAAACCGGAAAAGAGGTTCCGAAGGCCATCTTCAGATGTGTTGTAAGAGAGATTACCGACATACAATTTCTTAGCCATTGAGAAAATTCCTTCACCCGGAAATGCGTCCGGGCACGCTGTTTTTTCCGCCTATACAAACAGACGGCACCGCTCTTCCCCCCAGGGAGAGCATTGGTTGAGAAAAAAAATTGGGTTGGGATGTAACACAAAACGTGCAAGTGGAAAAATTTGAAATAATAATAAAATGCAGCCTCAATTAGGGCCTGCCAAAATACAAAAAAACACGATATTTGATTCCTGTCCAATTTACATTACCCCAGTTTATGCCAGCCGTCAAGTGTAATCCTGTTTTTCGTTAGAAAATTCGATATTTCCTGGTTTTTTAACATAAAACCCCTAAAAAACCCGTTTTTTAGGGGTTTTAGGGAGGATTCTGTTCATTTATGAAAATAATACTTTTATGGCTGATTTTATGTCGGATACGGTGTGTACAGATTCATCCTTTAGCGATGGTTCCGTTTCCAGGGCATCCGGGTTGGGCCCCAGGAATTTCTCAAAGCCCAGATTTTTTGCGGTTTTTATGCGTCCCACACTACGGCGGACCGGCCGGACTTCCCCCGCCAGGGAAAGTTCCCCGGCGATAGCTGTTTTATGCGGCAGGGGCAGTCCGGTTTTGGCGGAATATAAGGCTCCCGCCAGGGCAAGCTCCACCCCGACTTCTCCAATCCTGATTCCCCCCGCCACATTTACGTATAAGTCATGGTCGGAAAGCCGTAAATTGAGGTGTTTTTCCAGGGTTGCCGCCACCCGGGAAACCCGGGCTGAGTCAATCCGGTCGGAAAAAACCCTTGAAATGGAACCCTTTACCGGAACCACCAGGGCCTGGATTTCCACTAAAAGGGTCCTGGAACCCTCCAGAACCGCCGCAGTGGCCACCCCCGGGGGAAGGGTTCCCTCCCGGTTAACCAGAAATAGAACCGATGGATCCTCCACCATCTGCAGCCCCTTTTCGCCCATGGTAAAAATGCCTATCTCATCCACCGAACCAAACCTGTTTTTTGCGGCCCTGAGGAAACGGCTGTCCCCGTCATTTTGTTCGAAATACAGTACCGTATCCACCATGTGTTCCAGCGATTTGGGCCCCGCGATGATACCGTCCTTGGTAACATGGGCTGCCAGGAACAGGGCCGCATCGTGTTCCTTAGCCCAGCTGATAAGCTCAAACGAACAGAATTTCATCTGATTAACCGTTCCCGGTACCAGTCCGACATCGGGGGTATATAAGGTCTGGACCGAATCAACCATAATGATAACCGGCTTTACCGCATCCAGGATGGGCAGGATATCATCCAGTTTGCCTGAACAGACTATTTCAATCCGTTCCCCCGAAACCCCCAGCCGGTTGGCCCTCATTTTTACCTGCCCCGCGGATTCTTCCCCGGAAATATATAAAATCCTTCCTTTGGTAGCTGCCTGGGAAGCGGTCTGAAGAAGCAGCGTCGATTTACCAATTCCCGGCTCACCCCCCACGAGAGTGGCGGACCGGCGCATAATGCCTCCCCCCAGGACCCGGTCCAGTTCAGCAATTCCGCTTTTAATCCGGCTGCCCTCCTGGGGATCTATGGCAGAAAGGGGCAGTGACCGGGGAACATTGTCCTTTTCCGCACCGGATTTACCGGTCCTGACGGAATTGACTGCTGTTTCAATCAGGGTGTTCCATTCTCCGCAGTCGGGACAGCGTCCCAGCCATTTTGGTTCTTCATGGCCGCAGGAGGAACAGCGGTAAATCAAGGTTTTTTGCTTCTTCATGTTCATCAGTATAATAATATGGGGTAATAAAAGATATTGCTTGATCAGGTTATTGTTTTAAATGATAAAAGGTTATCCGGTGGTTGAACGGAGCCGGGATACCCCAAAAATAGTTCTGGGGTATCCCGGTTTTTGCTTACTTTTTTAAATATATATATTTATATGCCAGGGTATTACCCTGTCAAACCTTTAATGATAAACCGGGCCCCCCCAATTTTATTGCATAATTCCAGCGATTTACTATAGAGATTTTTTAAGCTGATAATTGACTCTTCTATATGATCAATTTTATAAAGCCTGGGGCCCATGCGTATGGAAATTTCTAGCGCCTTATATTCATGATGCAGGTTGCGAATTTCAGATTTTTTTACATAGTTACCGGGAACCTGAAGAAATTGTTTAATCCGAAATTTTATTGTCTCAATAATATCCAACAGTATATCCAGAATACCATTTCGCATATGGTATTCTATAGATGCAACATAATAAAGAATTTCCGGCGAGTCCGGATCTTCCTTATACAATTCATACAACTCGGAGTATATCCATAGTGCTTCTTTAAAATGTTCCAGCGGCGATGAGTTAAAAGGGGTATTTGTTTCAATACCAATCAACTGCAGTATTACAATATAATCAACGAATATGCTAATATCGGCAGCTACTTTTTCTAATGATTTCATACTGGCTCCTCAGATTCTCGTATGCGTTGGTCATTTGGCTGGTTTCTTTTTTTGCCGGCGGAACCTTTATTTCGCCGGAGGGTACAACAGGGTTTGTATTTCGGAATATGTCTCCATTTTTAATGCCAGCGAATCGTTTCCTGATATCTTTATAGGAGTTTCCTTTATCTTTGCATACAATCTGGTAAAAGCTTAGCAATTCATTAAAACCGGAATTTTTTTTAAATGTTTCTTGGGGCATTCTTATCTCCTTAACACCTCTTCTTCTATATTTTGCATTTCGATAATGAAATCGATACTATAAAAGTTTTCTTTAAGCCTGACGAGACGTTTTTCTATTCTTAACTGGTCCTCTGCGTTTAATGGTTTCTGTTCGGTGATGTGTTCAATAAAATTGCTCAGGATGTAGCTGTAGGATTTTTCAATGCGCGCTTTTCTTAAACCAACCAACACTTTTACACATTCGTCATCCAACAAAGGACGTCCTAGGGTTTGTTCCATCTTTTCAATAATCTCCTCGGTATTGAAAAGATCCTTTAAATACTGGGTATGAAAATACCTCGTATCGTCTTCACACCAATTCTTGCGGATAAACAGCTCCTTAGGCAGTTCCGCAAGATATTCAGTGAAGTAGTAATAATAAAAGTCCTCCTTTTTCATTGAGTACCTCCAAATCGAGATGCCCCTCCCAAAGTATCTTAAGCATAATACTAAATGTTTATAAATCAAGGAATTAGGTTGAAATTATGTTAAGGGGATGACAAAAGTAATATTTTGTATGTGTTTTCTAACAAAAGGCTCAAGTTTTTGGGAAAATCAGTAAAAAATACCATAAAACACTGGAAGATGCTAATTCTTTATATGATGAGGCTTTTTCAAAATGTCAAATTTTGAAAAAGCAACCTTAGATGTAAGTGCAGAAAGAATACTATTTTATTTATGGGTAAGGAAATAGCATTCTTTCTGCAAAAGCCTTTTTCAAAACTAACCGAGTTTTGAAA
>JAVBPH010000110.1:0-30696 GCA_031549725.1 Treponemataceae bacterium | reverse complement strand
TTTCAAAATGTCAAATTTTGAAAAAGCAACCTTAGATGTAAGTGCAGAAAGAATACTATTTTATTTATGGGTAAGGAAATAGCATTCTTTCTGCAAAAGCCTTTTTCAAAACTAACCGAGTTTTGAAAAAGGCTCTATATTTAAAAGATTATCCGTAATCAGAAATCCTGAAAAAGAAAACAGCTATGAAATTCCTCGGAGGGTCAATGAATCGTCCTATTAGGCTGTTATTTTTTTCACAAGTTCCTTCAAAATCCGCCCGGAATTTGCATAAGAGATCCCAGAGTCCGGAAATCCTGAACCATGTTTCATGATACTTCTGATCATCACTCCGATAATATTACAGATAAGAACAAGCTATCTGTAATTTTTTAAAAAGGCCTACATTTTTTCTTATTTTGTTCGATATTATAGTATCCTACTAATTATTTACAGAACAATAACAATCACAGGGAAACATGGACCCTGTAATATAAAAGGGATGCATGTTATGTATCTTTCCCATACTTCCATATTTTTGTTTTTATGTTCCTATTTATGTATTCTGCTACTGATAAATTGCTTGACTGACCTCCGTTTCCAGCTTAGGATAGTCCCTAAGGAGATCTACAATGAAAACAATGAATGAACAAAAAATCGAAGAGATGGGAATCGTAACAAATGGGCTCTGGAATGAACTTTGCGATTGTATGGCAGAAACTTTCCGTTTTACCGAACAGGAAAGAAAGCTATTTGCAGAGGATGCGGTTGCCCAATTAATTGCCGCCCTGCCATTTGAGGCCGGATGTGATGAACCAGAACGGACCGCCTTGGCCCACCTGGCCATCTACATGACTGAACTTCGGGGAGGGAGGAAGATCGGTGATCATACTCCTGCCGATAACGAAGGCCCCATGGTAAGGCTTAGGCTTCTTTCTTCATTCAAAGGAGGAAAAAGGGAAGTAATCGAACATGGAATGTATTTGCTGGCTCTGGTTATGCTCACCGGTTATATCCGCAGCAAGGAATCGGACAAACAAAACAACATATACAATCCGTTAAATGATGGTTCCTGGGATGCCGGCAAGTTGCAGGGAGAATTCCTGGAAAAGATCAGGGCCAATCCCTCCGAGACTCTGGATAATATTCTTCCGGAAGTCTTAGCATTTGTTACGGTATGGTGAATAAAGGAATATATAAACTTATTTGGCGATTAGTCGCCGTTATTTGCATGTTGGCATGGGGTATAATATTCGTTTTTGATATCAACCTATGTTTAAATGGGTATGAAATGTTGAAAGGTGAAATTTTTACACCTTTTATGATAACGTTATTTTGCGGCATAACAATTTTAGTATTAAGCGTGCTTATCATATATCCATTAGAATTTAGACCCTATGCCATTTTATGCTGTACCTGGGGTTTAATGAATATAATCGATGGTGGATCTACCACAGGATTATTCATGTACGGTCTGGGCATAGTATTTGCCCTAAAGGCCAGGTTTTTTAAAACGCATGAAAAGATAAAAATCATAATTGTTGTACTTTTTCCTGTCTGTGCGCTCATATCTCAAGTGAGATTTGGTATACAAGAAACTATTTTGTCAATTATCGATTTTCTTTCCGTGGCATTAATGGGAGGCATGGTTTTTCTGCTGTTCCTGCCGGAGATAAGGAAACAAAGAAAGCAATCAGTGGTAAATACCACCATCGTCTATATTCCTGCAGAACAATTTACTGCCAGGGATATCCGGTGTTTAAAAAGAGTTCAAGCTGGCCACAAATACGAAAGTATCTCCAAGGATGAAAATATCGGTTTAAGTACTCTGAAAAACAGAATGAAATTAATATATAAAAGCCTGGATGTCTATGATAAAACCTCTTTTATGTCGGCATATTCAAATCATACTATTCTGCTAAGACCTTCAACCACAATTGCTCCCAAGCCACCCGCCGATCCAACTGAAGATGATGATAACCTGTAGATTGCAGTCTGTTAACCTCATACGCTAATAAACAGAAATCATATCCCAAGGTTTTCCCGGAAACATAAACTACCGGATAGTGTTGGCAATAAATCCTATTTCCCAGAGTCCCGGCACGGTTAAATCAGAATAAAGTCAAAGAGACTCCATCCAGGGGACAACCCCCGAAATTAGGACTACTGTGCAAAAGTTTGGCTGATAAATCATAAATAATATTTTTTCAGGGCCGCGGGTTTACAAAAAAACTGAAAAAAACCAAAACGAGACTTTTTTAGACTCAAAGTAGACCAAAGTACACCGAAATAGACTCAATTTTTGTTGCAAACTGAAATGACATATTCTATAGTATAGATAACATTATCTTTAAGAGTGCATAAAAATAACAAGTCATAATTATTTGAGGCATACTAATCCCACCTGTTTTCAGGGGAAGCACAAATGATGCATACCTGTTTATGCCAGCCTTTTTAAGGACTTAAAGAAATGTTGGTATTTTTCTCCTGGCTCTTATTTAAAAAATATATTTAAAAAAGTTTTGAAGATGTCCAAAAGAGTTGAAAAACTCGATTGGACATCTTCGCTTTTATTTCCCGCCTGAAAAACGATCCAATAATGAAAGTAATCCTAACTCATTTTATTTCAAGGGAAGTACTGAAAATAATAGCTGGTTTGAGAGTTTTGAGACATGTCCTAAAAATATATAGCCCGGAAAAAATTCCAGGCCATAGATGGAACCCGGCGAAAAGTTCAAGGACCCTGAAAACAGAAAAACATTTTATAGGATTACTCGTCCGGATTGACCGGATCCGCTAATCATTTAAAATTCTATACTTAAATTTCCGGGTCTTCCGGTTTTTAGGTAAAAACAATTTTATAGCGAGGAACCCGAAAATAAAGCCGCCAATATGAGCTGCATACGCCACGCCATCCGCGGCGCCGCGGGTAAATATCCCCATACCGTTGGCAAGCTGAAGGATAAACCAAATTCCGATCACAAAAACGGCACTTACATTGGTAGGGATAATATTGAACAACAGTACCCGGACCCTGTTTCTGGGGAAAAGCCTCAGGTAGGCGGCCATAATCCCGGAGATCGCCCCGGAAGCACCGACGGTAGGTACCAGCAGGCTGTTCCCGGATACGGCTGTTACAATAACATGAAAAAGAGCGGCAGCAATTCCGGATAAAAGATAAAAAATAATATACCGGACATGTCCTAGGGAATCTTCGATATTATCCCCAAATACCGCCAGGAACAGCATATTCCCCAGAATATGGCCTATGCCGCCATGCATAAACATGGAAGTAAAAATAGTAAGATATACCGGTATAGGGGTGACCCCCAGCCCGGGAACAAGGTATCCCGAATTTGAGGAAGCATCCAAAACCCTTTTGGATTCGGTTACAATATCCTTTCCGGTGAGAATTTCCCCGGGTACCATGGCATATGAATAGAGAAATTCAAAATTTCTGCCGAACTTCTGGAACACAATAAACACCGCAATATTAGCAGCAATGAGTAGCCAAGTAATTACGGGGACCCTCATTCGGTTCCGGTTATCATCACCAATTGGAATCATAGCCTATTGTAAGATTTTATAATGATTAAAATCAAGGGAAGCCGCAGAGCAAACGCCCCGGTGTTCCATCAACAAAAAGTTAAGCAGCCAATCCGGGGTACCCTTTCAGGATTATTCGCAAGTGGGTTTAATACGAGCTTTGCTCGTGTTTGTTAGGAAATTTATTTCACCAGATTGCTCACGCAATCTGCAAATGCGGACTCCGTCCGCGTTCTGTAAAGAATAGATTGAATCGCCGCTCATGCGGCGTGCGAATACCTTCTGCACGCTTCTGCGTGCGAGGCCCTGCGGCGAGGTTTTTGATTATCTGATCGTTATTGCCTTCACCGGGCATATTTCATGGCAGCAATAACAGCGGATGCACTTTTTATAATTGATATGCACCTCCTCTTTTTCCTTTCCCTGCTCAAAGGCCATGGCTTTTGAACTGCAGATCCTGATACAGTCGCCGCAGCGGATACAGGTCTTGTGCTTTACCGCAGGCCTGGGCGCCCTGGCTTCCAGCATTTTACGGTAAAACCGCGGGAAAACCAGTTCCAGCAGCTGGTTCCTGTTTCTCTTTAAAGGAATTTTTTCAAAATCCCGGATTTTCAGGGAACTTATATCGGTACCGCAGTAATCAATTTCGGAAAAATCATTCAGCCAGAATTTACGTTCCAGGGCATCTTTGTTGACGGGAACCCTATCCGGGGGATAACCAATGATACCGCAGGCCGCCACATCCAGGGCAAGTACATTAGACGAAGCCAAAACCAGATCCACAGCTTTGGGATACCCCGAACCAGGCCCGGGACCTTCCATGCCAATCACCGCATCCATAAGAGCGTAGGCAGGCTTTACCGCCAGATTAAGATCAACAATCATGGCTGCAAAATCCTCCCGCCGGGGATACCGGACGTGGTAGGGGCTTTTTACCAGGGAGGGAATCAACCCAAAAAGGTTTTTCATAGCGCCGGTATACAACATCAGCTGGTGGGTTTTCAGTTTAGGCAGGCTGATAATACAATCCACCTCCTTAAGGATTTCCCCCAGGGGAAATGATTTCTGGACCTTTCCTTCGGGACAGGGCAGGTCCAGTTTCCCCTTGGTAAAATCCACCCACTGGGCACCCATTTTTTCAGTTACAGGCCCCAGGCCGCAGACTTTTCCCGTAAATCCCGGCTTTTGAATACCGGGACTATCCCCCACAAAAACCTTGACCGCCCCTTTTTCCCGGACCAGTTTTATGGCAGCTTCAAGAAACGCCGGATGGGTGGTCAATGCTTTTTCAGGAACCGAATCAAAAACGATATTAGGTTTTAATAAAACCCTCTTTCCCTGAACATCAAAATCCCCGGCCATCTCAATAGCCCCGGACAAGGCTGTATATACCTGGTTTGCATCATAGGATGTACATTTTCTGATACCAACTTTCTTGTTCACGGGTAATCCTTTCTCAGGGTATACAGTAACAGTTCGGTGTTACTGAAAACAGACATAACAGCGATAAAAAATTTATTGATTCGCAGGCGGGTTTCATACCCCGCTCTTTAGAGCGATTCTTTGAAGCAACAAAGAAATTGTTGCGCGGGGGATGAAACCCGCATAAAATCCATACCTTACAGAACCAACAACCCCGCTGCTCTGCCTCGCACGCGAAAGCGTGCAGAAGGTTGTAAATTATTTTTCTGCCCGCGGTTTTAACCTTTTAGTGGTCCCAGGCGCCGGGAATTCCGGCACTTAAGACCACCAAAGGTTTCTTTCAATATTTAATTTTATATTAGACCAGCAGATCGTCCTGAATACTATCTGCCAAAGGGAAGCTTTGGAATTTGTGCATCCTTCAGGCTTTCCTGTATAGCATCCTTGGCCTGCTGCTTGGCTTTGTCGGCTGCTTCTTCTGCGGCGCCTTTCACTTTCTTTTCAAATTCCGACTGCTTGTCCTCCAGGGTTTTGGTCAGCTTATCCAGGGCGGCCTTATCACCCTTGGCTATTGCCAGAAGCTGATCAAGATCGGCCTTTTCCGCCAGGGTTCCTTCAAGATGGGAGGAAACATATTCCCTCACCGTCTTCTCAATCTGCTGGGTGGCCTGGTTTATATATTGCTGGGCAGTACGTTTTACAATATCGCCCACCAGGGTCCCCAGGTTTGTTTTCAGGGTAAACTGGTCTTTGCCATCTTTAATATGCTCATATCCGATTTCCATGGTTATGGTATGACTCTGTACCACTTCATCAATTGCTTCGGCTAATGTTCCCTGGGGATTAATCACTTTGGCCTGGACGATAGCCACATCGCCGCCGCCGGAAATATTTCCGGTTTTGGTTCCTCCAAATGAAACGGTAAAATTACTGTTCCCCTGGAACCCGCCGATACCCGCTTCCTTGAGGTAATCACCGATGCTGACTGCAAAGCCCTTCCCTCCCACGGAGGTGGTGAAAAGTTCCGTTGATTTAGTCCGGAAATCCGCACTGGCCTTAACGTTTACTTCAATCGGGTTTGTCCTGGTTTCCTTTGCGGTAAATGCCAGGCTGGTAGCTTCATCCGACAGATCCGGGTCTGTGCTGATCCCCCGGATTTCAATTCCCCAGTTCCAGTCATTAAGCGTAAAGTCCGATGCCAGGATACCAATATAGAATTGGGGATACTGTTTTGTGGGGAAATACACCGTCCGGCCCTTAAAGGCGGGCTGCTTTGCTTTTTTGTTGGTTTCGGACTTCGGGATTTCCGCGGACTTGGCTTTCAGTTTCTGCAGTACTTCCAAAGCAAGCTTTCCATAGTCGATGTATTGCTGTGCCTGGTCCGATAGAATTTCCCGGATCGAAGGTTCCAGAGCGCTGAAGGCTGCGCCGCTCTGTAAATCCACGTAGGACTTCAGATGGGCAATATCATTATTGATTGCATTCCGGGCGGTCTGTTCCAGCCTTTTAGCGGTATTCACATCTTCCTGGATGCCGTTAACCAGGTTGGTAGCATCATCCACCGCACCTTTTGCGGAATTAACCAGCTCTGTAATATCTTTAATCGTACTGATAATAGTTTCTGCATTGTTCAGCTGATTTACATTGATAGCCATCACCGGGGCTGCCTTATCCTGCAGATCCTTGGTACGGTCCTCCACAGCTTTGATCTGCCCCTGCCATTTTACAACCGCATCGTTGTATGCTTCAGCGGCTTCTTCATAGGCCTTCGGTGTGGTAAGCTTGTCGAGTTCCCGGTCAAGCAGTGCCTGGGCATCAAAATTCTTAAGATCCACCAGGGGCGGTACGTCTACTTTTGGTTTTTCCTTGACTGGCTTGGCCGCTACATACGGCAGAGCCCCGGAAACCCTGCGGGGTGTACCAAACTGAAGTGAATCAGCCCGGATTTCTTCAATATTGACTTTACCCGTGAGCAGCGCCCTGGGATTCATACGGAATTCGGTATGGCCCATTTCGAAAAGATTTTTCATGGGGGAATCCCGGTTGGCCACGGTCATGGAATCGAACTTAATCTGCAGTTTAGTCAGGCTCAGGCGGAACCCGTTCACATCGGACTTTGCCTCAAAGATCATTTCCAGTCCCCGTTCCAGGGCCTTTTCCAGGAGGGGATTCATCATCACCGTCACAAAAAAGACAATTCCCCCCACAAAAAGAACCGCCAGTGTCAGGGGCAGAATTTTCACTGTCCCCTTACGGTTGTTTTTAATCACCTTTAAAAGGGCCTTCATTTTCTTGATGGCCTTATCGTCCGGATCATCCTTGGGCGTATAGACCCCATCCGCAAGAGTGAAGCACGATACCAGGAATTTTTTATCCCCGGGATGTTCTATATATTTCAAATATTTCTTTTCAAAGGTTTTTTCTTTTATGGGCTTACCGAATGGCCCGGGTGCTTTTTTTGCCATATTCCAAGCCTCCTTACTTAAATGACTTTTCCGAATTCACCGCTTTCCCTATCAGTTTTCCAATAGCTGAAAGCACCGGAATATTTTTTATCTTTTTTACAAATTTGTTTTCCCGGATCTTCGGGGCAACGGTGTTCCGGTAGAAAGGGATAAAAAACCGCAGCCCCACATACACCGGAATAAACAGGACCAGACCGGTACAGAGGCCGCCCATTACCAGGGTATTGTTGAACATGGTAAACGGTACAAAGGGGGTATTGTTCAGGATGATAAAATAGGGACGGAGGAATTCCAGGTGCAGAATCCACCAGCCCAACGCATCCAGGGGCATGACGATTAGGGGAGACAGGAGCTTTACCACCGCCAGAACCAGGAGTTTGGCACCATGATGGTGTTTAAATATAAATGACAGAAAAAACAAAGCCACCCAAAGAAGATTCTCCGCAGGAATCAACGCCAGGAGCAGTCCCCAGGAAAACCCCGCCGCAATTTGACTTGCCTTAACGTTCCCATTGAGGGCAACGATCAATTTTGCAATAAACTTTATCATATTAATACTATACTCCATAGATTTGGGTTTGTCATGTAAACTTAGCTTTGGGTTTCCGGGAATTAATCAGAATGGGGACAGCCCCGGGGCTGTCCCAAAAATTTGGTAAAAACCCGAATCGATATTGATTATGATGTTTAATATAACATGACCAAAGGATAATCCGGGAATTTTTCTTCTATAATTATTCTCGCTAAATTGATCCAGTTTTTACAGTGATTCAGGATGATGGAATCGCTGGTCACTACACAGGTCTTATCGTATAAGGCCCGGTCCGGTGAATCTATCACCTGACAGTCCGCTGGAACCGGATATTCCTCCGATACGGTCCTGATACATTTCGCCAGATTTCCGGAATTTGAGATGGGGGCGTCGATATAAAAAGCCGCCCGAGCAGCGCCTAACTCCGCCAGTTTTTTAAAAATCATATGCACCGCAGGGATTGTTTTATCAATAATCTTATACGTACCATGGAGACCCGCCAGATCCCGGATAGTACCATCCATGCATAGCAGCAGGAGGCTCCCGGACAGGGCAATCTCCAGGGAAATGATAAGGTTGAAAGCATCGATATGAACGGTTTCCCCGGTGACGCTTCGGATTTCCTTGTTTTTTCTGCGGAACAGCTCATCCCTGGCAGCGCAGGACCTCTGCAGGGCCAGCCGCTGCCGGGCGGAAAAGGAAAAGCTGTTGCTGATAAAGGTAACCGCCCTTTCAAGGCTGTATCCCCGGTCTATCAAATAGACAATATCCTGCCGGGCTTCCCTGAGGAGGGATAAGTTTTTTTGATTAAAATCCCGTTCATCCTCCGGTACAAAACCCCGCCGGGTCTGATGTTCCATCAGTCTATCCCAATGGATTTCCGGAGACGGGCAATGGTTCTGGCTGCAATGGGTCTGGCTTTGGAAGCGCCAAGCTTGAGTGTTTCATCCAGCTTTTTGGGATCATCCATGATGGCATTAAACCGTTCCCGCAGGGGGGTTAGTTCCCGGTTGACCACCTGGAACAGGGCATCCTTGGCTTCTCCCCAGCCCATGCCTCCGGCCCGGTAACGCTGTGCCAGGGCTGTTTGCTCATCCTTAGTGGCAAAAAGCTTATACAGCTGATAAATCTGGGAAGAATCCGGATCCTTGGGTTCATCAACCCCCTGGGAATTGGTAACAATCCTCATGATCAGCTTTTTCAGCTGGTTTTCCGGAATAAACAGCGGAATGGTATTATTGTAGCTTTTGCTCATTTTTCTGCCGTCCAGCCCCGGGACTACCGCTACCTGTTCCTGGATTGAAGCCTCCGGAATAACCAGAAGATCCTTTTTGTAATTGAAATTTAAGGCCTGGGCTATATCCTGGGCCATCTCCACATGCTGGACCTGGTCTTTGCCCACGGGAACCACATTTGAATCGAAAAGCAGGATATCCGCAGCCATAAGGACCGGGTAAGTGTACATCCCCATGTTGATCCCGGCATCGGGATCGTTCTCTTTTTCCGTATTTTCCTGGACCGCCGCCTTGTAGGCATGGGCCCGGTTCATAAGCCCCTTGGCAGTAAAGGCCATCAATATAGTAGTAAGTTCAAAAACCTCGGGGACATCACTCTGACGGTAAAAAATCACTTCCTCCGGGTTGAGTCCGCCCGCCAGCCATCCCGCAGCAACTTCCCGGATGTTGATTGCCAGTTCTTTAGGGTCTTTTATCGAATTCAGGGAATGGTAATCCGCAATAAAATACCTGGCGTCATAGGTTTTAGCCAGTTCCAAGGCTGGCCTGATAGCACCAAAATAGTTGCCGATATGCAGCTGTCCGGTGGGTTTAATACCTGTCAGCGAAATCTGTTTCATGTTCAACTCCGAAAAAGGGGACAGTCCCCGTGATGGGGACAGTCCCCTGATTTGTATTTATTGTAGCCAAATTAAAAGTAAGGGAAAAGGGGGACAGGGACAAAACGTATTATCCAGTAAAACAATACAGTATGATCCCCCGGAACCCGTCTTTATCTACAAAGAAAGCTCCTTGATCACCTTTCCTCCCACGCCGTCCCTGATACTCCAATAGTGGATTTTAAACCACTCTTTTGGCGGGCATTCGATAACGGCAAAACTGGTTCCTATTATACTCCTGGGAGCCCCAACGCTGCCCGGGTTAAGAACGAGGATTCCTTCAATTTCTTCCCAAAAAGGTGTGTGGGTATGCCCGTAAAGGGCTGCATCCGCGCCGCAGGATCTTGCAGCTGCCACCAGCCCTCCTAAGCCTTCTGAAACTCTGCTTAAATGTCCGTGGGTTATAAAAAAAGTATGTCCGGCGAATTCCAGGGTATCCGCAAAGGGAATTTTGTGGGTGTGATCACCATTGCCCCGGACTATTTTAACCGGAGCCGAAAACCCGGTTTCCAGAATAGCCATGGAAATGTCATCAGTGCCATCACCCAGGAAAGCCAGGGCGTCCACATCATGTTTTTTTCCCCATTTCAGGACTGCCTTCAGGGATATGGTATTTCCATGGGTATCGGAGATAACCAGGAGAGAGGGATTTTTCACAAATGTATCCTCTAATTATATTAGGGCACCTCTAAAAACTCGGTTAGCTTTTTAGAGGTGCCCCTGGAAAAATTTTTATTTCTTTATCTTATAACGAAATAAGAAAGTTTCTCCATCTTACATCTAAGGAAAACTTCTAAAAACTGAAGTTTTTAAAAGTTCCCATTATTATTTCCATTGTTACCCGGATTATCATTTTTATCAAATTTTGCTTAATATTGGTTTTCAAAGTTCTCTTTTTCGGATACAGTTTGTTCTCGTATGGAATATATAGGGATCATATTCAGTATCGTTGGAAGCCTGGGCCTTTTCCTTTACGGAATGAGGATTATGAGCGACGGAATCCAGCAAAGCGCCGGAAACCGTCTGCAGAAAGTCCTTAACTTTATGACCGGCAACCGTTTTACCGCAGTGCTTACAGGACTTGTGGTAACCGCTGTTATCCAGTCTTCATCGGCCACCACCGTAATGGTTGTATCCTTTGTGAATGCGGGACTCCTTACTCTGACCCAGTCCATCGGGGTGATCATGGGGGCCAACATCGGGACCACCATTACTGCCTGGATTGTTTCACTGGTCGGATTCAGCCTGAAAATCTCCGCCCTGGCGCTGCCTGCCATTGGTATTGGTTTTATCATGAAGGTAATCCGGTGGAAATACCGGGACCTGGGGGATATGATCCTGGGATTTGGGCTGCTGTTCCTTGGGCTGGACTTCCTGACCAAATCCATGCCTACGGTCACCCCGGAGATGCTCTCGTTCATTACATCATTTTCTGATAGGGGATTTGTATCAATATTGTTGGGTACCGGGGTAGGATTAGTGGTGACCCTGCTGGTCCATTCATCGTCCGCAGCAACGGCCATAGTCCTTACCATGGCCTACGGCGGGCTTATCCCCTACAACATGGCCGCGGCAATGATCCTGGGAGCAAACATCGGAACCACTGTTGATGCGGCCCTGGCCGCCATCGGTACTAAAACCGCCGCCAAACGGGCTGCCCTGGTGCATATCCTTTTTAATGTAATCGGAACCGTCCTGGCCCTGATTTTCTTTAATCCCCTGCTTTCACTGGTTAATTTCCTGACCCCCGGTACTCTTGAAGGCGCCGGCGTGACCACCCACCTGGCGATGCTGCATACTGTATTTAATGTGGTAAATACCCTGATCTTCTTCCCCTTTGTAAAACCCTTTGCATGGCTGGTAAGCTTCCTTATCAAGGATGAGGATACCAGTACAAGTTATGGTCCATACAAGCTGGATTACATCCGGGGGTCCATCCAGGAAGCTCCGGAGTTCAATATTGTCCGGGCAGAAAAGGAAATCCGGGACATGGCAGGGATTGCCAATTATATGTATACCCGGTTCAGTGAAACCCTCCTTGATCCGCAGGAGGATAAGGTCTCCGACCTGATGAGCGAAATGCAGTATAAGGAAGATTATGCCGACCAGATGAGGGAACAGCTTACCCTGTTCCTCATTGAATGTACCAGCCAGCAGCTGAACTATAAATCGGAACGTAATGTTTCCCAGCTTCTCCGGATTATCGCGGACCTGGAAGATATGACCGATGACTGCTACAGCATGTGCCTTATCCTTGAACGGAGTGTAAAAAAGGAACTTAATTTTAAACCCCGGGAACTGGAAGCCCTTGCGCCTTATATTCAGCTGGTAAAGGATTTCCTTGCCTTTATCGAGGAAAACCTGGGAAGGCATTTGACCGATGAACAAATCGAATATGCTGAATCAGTGGAAAATAAAATCGACAAGTCCCGGAATAAACTCCGCAAACTGGCCCGGAAACGGATTGAAGCCGGTGAAAATGTAAAGATGGAACTCCTCTTCATCGATCTGGTCCGGCGTATCGAGAAGGTCGGGGATTACTGTTACAACATCACCGAGGCGCTGCATCAGATGCGCTGATGTAACCCATGACCGAAGTTTCAGCTGCGATTATTCGGAGGAACGGAAATATATTGATCTGCCGGAGGTTCCCGGGGGGATTTTGCGGAACGCTCTGGGAATTTCCCGGGGGCAAAAGGGAAATGCCGGAAAGCCCCGAAGAATGCCTGATCAGGGAATTGGAAGAGGAACTTGAAGTCTATACAAAGGTCCTGACGCTGTTTGATGAATATGAATACCAATATCCGGACAGGACTATTTACTTCAGGTTTTATGATACGGAAATAATTTATGGAGCACCCATTATAAAAGTCCATTCGGAAATCCGGTGGGTTTCTCTTGAAGCATTGGATCAATATCAATTTTGTCCTGCCGATGAGTCGGTGGTAAAGAAACTTCGGGAAATGTAAACAACCTAATTTAGAGGCAGTCCCCGAATTTCCGGCCCCACATCAAATATCTCTGGTCCCTGAGGCCCCGTGTGCTGAGGTTCTCGAAGCATCGAAGGGACCTGCAAAAAGGCATTATCTCCCCTGGTGGTTTCGAGGGCCTCAACCACCGAATTTCTCCGGTCCCTTAGGCTCACGAAGGGATCTGCGAGAAGAATTACCCCTTGTGACGGATTCGAGGTTTTTACTCACCGAATAATTCCGGACTTATACTTCCTGTTCCAAATCCCAATATTCGAACCAGTCAAAGTCGGCGCACTTTGTCCGGGTATTGGTATCGGTACAGCAGATGCCCGTAAAGGTTCCGGTGAATTCACCAAATTTACAGTATTCATCCGAAAACAGGGACGTATCCCATTCGGGGCCTATGGGCTCCCACATTCCGGTCAGAATGGATTCACCGGGATTGGAAAGGGAATAATAAAACTGGATAACCCTGTCCCGGACTTCAAGTTTCATGTAAACCGGCACACCCGCGGGCAGGGGGTTCCGGGTATCCAGGAGTTCTCTCTTTTCGCCGTTTTCCACCCGCATCAGGGCAATAGCCTTTGACCCCAGGGTATCACTCCGGTATATCCTTAAATAAACCCAATTCATGTTGTCGTAATACACTACCAAGCCGGCAGAATGCTGGTATGTATCCGGTTCAAATTCCACGGCTGTCCCTGCTGCAGCCTGCAACGATGTGAGCCTCCGGGCAATAAGGCTTACCTTATCCAGAGAACAGAGAGACTGCTGCCCCCTGATTCTGAGGAAACCCGGCCTTTCATGGAGGGATGTCCAGTTGCACCAGTCAGTCCTGGGAGAGATAAGATGAATATTCCAGGGGCCGTCAAAATTTTCCCGGGGCGGTTCCGGGGGAAACGGATACGGCATCAGCTGAGGTTCCGGCACTTCTATCTTTGCCAGATTATCTTCCCCTTCAAGGCGGAACCAGCCATCCCTGGTCCAATACATTTTCTGGATCGATGTTTCCCTTCCCAGGGTGCAGCGGAGTTCCGGCACAAAAGGCCGGCCGCAATGGTGGACCATATACCATTCCCCGCTTTGGGTTTCCACCATGGAACCATGGCCGGCCTTTTGAAGTTCCGCCGCCGGATTGAAATACTGGGTCTTGAGGAACCAATCATCGTCCCTTCCGAAGAAATCGCCGCAGGAAGTAAGGATAGGATTTTCCGGGTCCCTTTCATAAGGCCCCCATACGGAATCCGCCCGGCCAATGGTTACTGAATGGCCGTAACCGGTGCCGCCTTCAGCACACATCAGGTAATATCTGCCCTGGTGTTTGTAGAGATGAGGCCCCTCAATGCAGCCGCGGTCGGTACCGCCCCGCCAGACCCTTTTTGCATAACCCGCCACTTTTTTTGCTTTAGGGTCGTATTCCTGAAGGGCTATTACCCCGGGCTTTTCATATCCATCCCGGAATTCCCATTCCAGGGAAACAATATATTTTCTCCCGTCATCATCATGAAGAATGGAAGGATCAAATCCTATGGAATTAAGGTATACCGGTTTTGTCCAGGGACCTTCAATATTAGAAGAAGTAATCAGAAAATTATCCTGGTCAAAAAAACGGGCATTATGGGAAATCATCCGGGTAAAAAGAAGATAGAAAAGCTGTTCTTCTTCACACCAGGTAAGACAGGGCGCCCAAACTCCCTTGGCCGAAGGCAGCATCCGAAGGTCAAGTTCCGCTTCATCCTTAAGGATATGGGTCAGGAGCCGCCAGTGTTTGAGATCCCTGGAATGGTAAACCGCTACCCCAGGAAACCATTCAAAGGTTGAAACGGCAACATAATAATCATCCCCCCGCCGGACTATGGCAGGGTCGGGATTGAATCCCGGGAGAATCGGATTACGGATCATGATTTTCACACTCCATTGGATATTCCATCAGGGACAGCCCCGGGGCTGTCCCTGATACGGGGCCGATGTTTTCAGGAAACAATAAACCCATTGCGGCGGGATACATCCGCCATAAAGTTACCCGAATCCTTGACCACCCGTCGCAGCCCGTCCTCGTAGTCTATGTATACCAGGCCAAACCGTTTGGTAAATCCGAAGCCCCATTCAAAGTTGTCACAGAAAGACCAGACAAAATAGCCCCGGACATCACATCCCTCCTGGATTGCCTGCCAGGCTGCGGCAAAATGCCGCCGGAGATATTCCGTCCGTATGGGGTCATGGACACAGCCATCCTCATCGATCTTATCAAAGCAGGTGGTACCATTTTCACTGACGTAAACAGGGATATTACCGTAATTCAGTTTTATATTCCTCAGAACATGGTAGAGTGCTTCCGGATTAATTTCCCATTCCTCAAATTCTGCCCTGGGAATGTGAGCCCGGTACACCTGTTTTGCCTTAATATGCGGATCATTTTTGTCGTACGCTACCAACCTCCTGGTATAATAGTTAATCCCCAGGAAATCGGTCTTTACCGCCATGGCTTCCATATCGCCGGGCTCAATCCTGGGCATGGCATCCCCGTACCAGGATACCATTTCTTCAGGGTATCCCCGGCCAAAAACAGGATCCATAAACCATTTGTTAAAGGCCAGGTCCCAGCGCCGGGCAGCATCCATATCTTCGGCCTTTTCCGTGGCCGGTTCAATCCAGGCCAGGTTGTTGACTATACCAACCTTTGCCCCGGGAACATTTTCCCGGATAACAGGAACAGCTTTTCCGTGGGCGGTCATGATATTGTGCCCCACCGCCAGGGTTGTCTTTATATCCTTCAGCCCGGGAGCATGAACACCGTAAAGATGGCCGCAGAAGGAGAATACCCAGGGTTCATTAAAGGTCATCCAATTCTTAACCCGGTCACCCAGATGACGGGTAACCGTATCAGCATAACCGCAGAACCAATCTATGGTTTTCCGGTTGGCAAAACCTCCCTGCTGCTGCAGCACATTCGGCAGATCCCAATGAAAAAGGGTTACCCAGGGGGTTATGCCCTGTTCCAGCAGGAGATCAATCAAACGGTCATAAAAATCCAGCCCCTTGTTATTGACCGAACCATAACCCTCCGGGAAAATCCTGGGCCATGCAAGGGAAAGCCGGTAATGTTTCAATTCCATGTACCGCATGAGCATGATATCTTCCAAATACCGGTGATAATGGTCGCAGGCAATATCACCATTAAGGCTATCCGCAATTTTTCCGGGGGTATGGGAAAATTCATCCCAAATACTCTTTCCCTTGCCATCCTCCCGGGGGGCTCCTTCAATCTGGTACGATGCCGTAGCAGTACCCCAGGCAAACTGTTCCGGGAAAACGATTCGTTCTTTATACATGATTTTATCCTATCCTTTATTTTATCCTTTTACGGCCCCGGCGGTTACCCCTGCCAGGATCCATTTATTGAAAACGAAGTAGAGAATCAGCGGCGGCAGTGCCACCAGCAGCATACAGGCAAACTGGACTGCATAATCGGAAACATACTGCCCTGAAAACCGGATAATGGAAAAGGGCAGCGTCCTTTTCGCTTCCGATGAAAGATACGTATTGGCCATGATGAATTCATTCCAATGACTCAGGAATGTCTGGACACCAACAGTGGCAAATCCCGTCAGTGATATGGGCGCGATAATCTGGGGTAAAATAATATGATACCCCGCCCCGTCCATAAACGCCGATTCTTCCATGGACTTAGGAATCCCCGCCAGAAGCCCGGAAAATACAATCGAGCTGAATGACATGGTAAAGGCAATGTAGGAGATGATCAGTCCCAGGTGGGTATCGATAAGATGGAAGGTCCGGTACCAGATAAAATTCGGCAGCAGGGTGGTATGGATAGGAATGGTCATTCCGATAATAATAATCATCCAGGCAGCCTTTTTTAATTTCCATTCCATCCTGGTACAGGCGTACGCTACACAAAACGGGAGTATGGTCCCCAGCAGCACCGAAGGAATTACAATCATGAGACTGTTGGCCAGGTACTGGGGGATTTTCCCATCCACAAACGCTTTATAGTAATTTATCCATTGGGGGTTTGTCGGAAAGGACAGCAGTTCCGGACCAAAAAGATCCCCGGATTTTTTTATGGAATAGCTGAAAAGCCATATGAGCGGAAAAATCTGCAGCAGGCAAAGTACACCCAGGAAAATATTGAGGGTATATCTTTTACAATTTTTTTTGAATTTCTCGAAGGAATTGTTATGTTCCATATGTTCCTCCTACATTATCTGTTCCACGGATTTTTTGAAGACCCGTTGAATTACGACCGTCAGCAGTACAGCGATGATCACGAAAAGAACCGAGATGGCATTACCGTATCCGTATTCGGCATATTTGAAAGCCCGGAGGTACAGGTACACCGCTATAAACTGTGTGGAATTCCCGGGCCCCCCTTCGGTGGACAGATACACCATTTCCATCTGCTTGAGGGATGAAACAACATCGATAATGATGATTGCCTGGAGTACCGGCATCAAATAGGGAAGGATCACCTTAAAGTAAAGCTGCCGCCGGTTGGCACCATCCACCTTGGCGGCTTCTTCCAATTCTCTGGGTACCGTCATGAGGCCGCCGTAGAAAAAGAGCAGCGCCCATCCGAATCCCTGCCATATCATAATCCAGATGACAGCCCAGATAGCTGTGTTAGGATCCCCCAGCCAGGCTCTCTGCAGCGGCTCCAAACCAAGCGCCCCAAGCAGTTTATTAAAAAAGCCATAGGTAGGATGGAAAATATTTACCCAAAGCTTAGTCACCACCACCAGGCTGAGGACCGCAGGAATAAAATAAATTGTCCTGAGCAACCGGGACATCCTGTCCGAGAGCTTAGTCAGGAATGATGCAACTATAAAGGCAAACACGTTCTGAACAAAAATCGTCACAATAATAAGCAGCAGTACATTAAAGAGGGACCGCCAGAAAAGGCCATCCTTCATCAGCCGGGAATAATTCTCCCAGCCAATAAACGTCATCTTTCCAAAACCTTTCCAGCTCACAAAACTCAATCCCAGGCTGATGAACAGCGGAATAGCAATCGCAAAAAGCATGATACAGATTGCGGGAAGAACCAGAAGGGCCGTTACTTTTTTATTATAAAATACACCGACCATAAACATTCCTTTATTGATCAAAAGGTATAAAAAGAAGGAGGATATTTTTAAAAGTTCCTCCTAATTATTTGCAATAGTTATTAAAAAGAACCGGATGATTTTTTATCATCAAAAAACAAAAGCTGTCCGGTTACCATATATCATTCATTATTTTGGACAGCCCCACCCGCGGACTGAAAGCAGTCTGACCCATTCCTGGAACAGGCACCGGGAAAGCGTTGTAAACTTCGCCTTCCCGGTATTTTTCTTGGAGTTGTATCAACACCGTATTCTGATACAACTCCTTTTTCATTCTTACTGAGCAGCTGCCCTGGCGGCGGATGCATCCAGTTTTTTCGCAAAATCATCGGGGGTTATCATCAGCGCACAGAGCTGGCGGATGAGTTCCTGGTGGTCTTCCTTGAATACGTTATCTGACCGGTCAAGTCCGGGGGTACCGCTGGTGCTTCTGGCATCCGCAGCAATCTGCAGAAGTTTCTTGCTTACCAGGGTATCACTGTCCCGGGGCTGAACCTTCTGGGCGGGGAAACAGGCCTGTTCTGCCCAGGCATAATCCCCAAACCGTTTTCCGAAGAACTTAACATATTCGTAGGCCAGATCCTTATTCTTAGATGAAGCACTGACGATATAGTTTCCGCCGTACCAGGCGAGCACATCATCGGCATTTCCCTTTCCGCCCTGGACAACCGGGAATTTAATTACATCCAGGTTGTTCCGGAAATTATCGGAAAAGTTGGTGTCGGTGGCCAATGCCATTTCCCAGGAACCCATCATATACATGGCGGCCCGTTCCTGACCGAACATGTTCCGGGCATCACCGTAATCGGAAGTGGACAGGTTTTCCTGGAAGACCCCCGCCCGGACCAGTTTCTGGATATACTGGGCTGCCTGGACAAAATCACTGTCGGTGTATTTTGCGGTCCTCTTCAGTGCCGCATCTACCCGGCCAAAATCGCCGTTGATCCGCTGGGCAATATTGTCATACAGTTCGCAGAGGGGCCAGCCTTCCTTGCCGTTGGTAACCACCGGGGTAACCCCAATAGCTTTAAATTTCGGGGCCGCTGCAATGACATCTTCCCAGCTTGTGGGAAGGGGAACCCCGGCCTTCTGGAAGAGGCTCTTGTTCACATACAGTACCCACATATCCGCAGATACGGGAATCCCGTAAAGTTTGCCGTTATATTCGTTGCCTTCAAGGGCACCGGGCATATAACCATAGGAAGCAAAATCACCTTTGTTGAAGGGCATCAGCAGATCCGCATCAATCAGGGGTTCCATCATGAGGCTGAAGGACCAGTACTTCATTACATCCGGCAGCTGGTTGGCGGTGGCGTAAATTTTTACCTTTTCCTGCCAGGGCTGATCCTGGTAACTTTCGGTCACGATTTCTACGTTGGGATTTGCCAGAACAAATTCGGCATTGATCTTTTCAATGACTCCTCCCCATCCGTTTTTCCGGTCAGGAATGTTATCCCCCATTTTCAGGACGATCTTTTCATTCTTTTTCTGGGAATTACCGCAGCTGCTCAGCATAGCCAGCGACAGAATAAACAGCCCGCAGAGGCCCGCACATAATAATTTTCTTTTTGTCATAAAGACACCTCCTTATTTACTGGAATCAGTATAGGAGGGGGTTTTGTCAAAAGTACATGACGGAATTACCGATTTATTGATGATTTGTTAGATGATACGCCTGGTAAACCGGAAAAATCACGTAATCACGATTCAACATACTGACTGGCCTAGGAATTCCGAATCAACGAACTGGGACTTTTCCCGGTGATCTTCTTAAAGGCTCTGCTGAAGGTTTCCACATTGGCATACCCGGTCTTTTCAGCAATCTCGTAAATTTTCAGATTTGTTTCCAGAAGAAGTTTTTCCGCTTCCCTGACCCTGGTCCGGGCAAGAAAGTCGGTGATGGTTTCCCCGGTTTCCCGGGCAAATTCCCAGCTCAGGTGGTTCTTGCTTACCTCACTGTACAGGGCTATCTTGGCCAGGCCCAGCCCGGGATCGCTGAAATGTTCCCGGATATACCGCCGGCTCCGGATAACCATCCGGCTGGGAGCAAAAAAATCCTGGAGACAGGAAAGCATCATAGGGCTCAGGTCCCTGATTTCCATTACCGGGCCGCCGATTTTCCGTTCAAATCCTATATCCAGGTAGGTCCAGGCACTTTTGTAAAACAGTTCGAAGACCGGTTCCATGGCATCCTGGTCCTTCATAAACATAAAATATTGGTCGAAGGATATGGCTCCGGAATCCCCGGATTCCTTTGGCAGACAGCGGGACAGGAGATCCGTGACGGTTTTCTGGAAATCAAAAAGATTATTGCCGTAGCGGGTCCGGACCAAGGGCATGTCCCCGGGACGGAGGACCATGAAATAAAAGGGACAGACAATAGTAAATCCCGATAGAGCGAATAGTCCATCAATATTTTCCCCGGAACCGCTGAGGATGGCGTTGAAAAGAACGGTCCGCTGCGCCTCATGTTCTTCATGGACATATTCGGACACCGGGGGGTTTTCTTCTGTTCCTGAAGGATGATGCTTCCTTTTTTCAGCCACCCGCTTAACCAGTTCCAGCAGGGAGCCTTCATTCATCTCGGACTTGAGGATATAGTCAAAGGCCCCGCTTTTAAAGGCCCGGCGCACATAATCAAAGTTGCTGTAGGAACTCAGAAAGATGATATCCGCCTTCAGTTTTTCCTCCGCCGCGGATTCAGCCAGTTTAAGGCCGTCCATGACCGGCATGTCCACATCGGTAAGGACCATGTCAGTATCCGGGTGGGTCCTGAGGAATTCCAGCGCCTCCCGGCCGTTCCGGGCTTCCCCGGCTATGCGGAAACCGTGATCCTCCCAGCGGCAGAGGGACCGGAGGGTAAGCAGTACCAGGGGTTCATCATCAACAATCAGGATATCCATCATTTTCAGGAACTCCTAATTTTTCTCTGGGGATCCGGCTCTCATGTTCCGGTGCGTCCATGATGGGCAAGGTCAGGGTTACCACTGTCCCCGCACCGGGATAACTTAATATGGTTACATCATACCGGGAACCGTATAAAAGGTTAATTCTCTTGCGTACCCCCGACAATCCTATTTTGGTAAATCCTTTTTTAATAGGGACAGGCTCCTGGAAGAGTCCTGCCAGGGCATCCTCGGGAATTCCCTGCCCATCGTCCCGTACCTCCAGGGTAAGACTGTCCCCGCCGGATGAGGCGGAAACCACAATCGTACCCGGCCGGGTCAGACCCGCCAGGCCATGGAGGATTGCATTTTCCACCAGGGGCTGAAGGATCATCGCAGGCATGCCCAGGTGAAGCAGGGAAGAATCAATATCCATAATAAAATCAAAGGTTTCACCATAACGGACCTTCATGATGTACACATAACTTTCCAGATTGCGCAGTTCATGTTCCAGGGAACAGATCGTATCATCCCTTGCCAGGGTATCCTCGGTAATGGTCATCAATGCGGTGGTCATTTTCTGGATCGCATCATTTTTGGTGATCACCGCCATCATCCGGATTGCATTGAGGGTATTGCAGAGAAAATGGGGATTCAGCTGGTACCGGAGTACCTCAATTTCTGTTTTAAGCCGTTCCTTTTGTTCGCTCTTTATTTCTTCCGTGAGGGTGTTGATTTCCTCCACCATGAAATTGAAGGTATGGCTTACCTTGTTGAGTTCCGCAAAATCACAGAATTCCGCCCGGACGGAAAAGTCTCCCCGGGCAACAACTTCCATTTTTGCGGTGATCCCGTTAAGGGGTCTGAGGATGGTTCCAAAAAACAAAGTGTTATACCGGATAAAAAGGAAGACCAGCAGTCCCATGGCAATATACACAAAGGACATCATCTGGTTTACCGGCTGGGTTAAAACCCGGGTATCAATGGCTTCAACAATTGTCCAGCCGGACGCGGTGACCGGTCTTTCCATAATGATGCTGGATTTCCCCAGGTTCCGGCGGACTTCGGCAAAGGGCTGATCCATTGCGCTGGAATCATTTGAAAGGAGCACCTGGCCGTCCCGGCCTACCAAAAATGTCCGGGAAATATCCGGGGAAAACCTGGAATTAATATTCAGCTCCTGGCCGGTAAACCCCGCCAGCTCATTTACAATAAAGGAAACCACCAGCGTTTGAATACCCGTGGCGTATCTGGTCCGTACAGGCGGGGAAACCACCAGGGAAACCATGGGCTGCCCGCCGGAGCGTCCTCCGCCCAGGACAAGCTGATCGGAAAAAATTACATAACCCGGATGGTTTTTTGCCAATTCAGTATACAGGGAAAAATCCTCCGGCAGGTAATTAATTCCCGCATAGTTTCTCGAGACAAAGGGCATGCTGCCATCATCAAAAAAAAGGCAGAATGCCCCCAGCTGTTTGGATAAAAGAAAGTAGGTATTAAAAATATCCTCAAATGCAAAAGAAAGAACGTACCGCTGTTCCGGGGATTCGGTGTGGATATATTCCAGGGTCCGGTTCATCAGAGTCCGGTTATGGATCAGGGACGATGCGATAAGGGACATGCGCTGCAGTTCCGCATCTATACTGTCCGCATTTTTCTGAAGCGTTGCCTCCCTCTGCTCCCTGGCGGTTTTTACAATCTCTTTCCTGAAAACATACCCGATAAGGAAAACCCCAACCAGCACGGGAAGGGCTATCAGCAAAAGAAACGAGAGGATGTGGCGCTTGGCAATATTGTATTCCTTTTTTTTCATCCCGCGCCTCCGGATTAGAATGACATAAAAACGGGAACCCCCTAAACCCTGAAGTTTCCGGAGGTTCCCATAATAGTAAAATAGGGAACTATACCTGTCAAGGAAACGTTATAACCACAGAATGCCGGTTTTACGGGAATTTTGTAATGTGATTAACCTTTTCCTTGGCTTCTTTATATAAGCTGTTCCAGATTATTCAGGGAAATCCGGTAGGATTTCCCGTTTCCGAAAATCAGGATCTGCCGTTCCCCGGTCCTATCCACAATAAAACGAAACAATTCGGTTTTTCTGTTTCCGTCATATATTTCCAGGGCGGTTCCCGGATATCCGGGATCACCGGTGGAAAAAACAATCCCGGGTTTATCAATAATCCTGGCCTGTTCAATGAAATCAATATAAGACATATGGGAACTTCTAAAAACTTCAGTTTTTAGAAGTTTTCCTTAGATGTAAGATGGAGAAACTTTTTTATTTCGTTATAAGATAAAGAAATAAAAATTTCTCCGGGGGCACTTCTAAAAATCTAACCAGGTTTTTAGAGGTGCCCATATCTACCTCTTTTTTGTCAGTTCCTGGGGACAGTCCCCGGGATATCCCCAGGAACTTCCCGGAACTACCCCTTGATCACCGCCAAAGGCGACAGTTTCACCAGGGGTTTGATCAGGTCAAGCTCCGCTTCGATAACCTCATCAATATCTTTGTATGCCATGGGGGCTTCACTCAGGTCAGGAAGCTTTTTCTTATCGGGACCCTTTATATATGAAGACTTCCAGCGGTCATATACTATTCCCTCCATGGCTGCATCACATTCTTCCCGGGTTAACTGCTTGCATGCGGCGGACCGGCTTAATTTCCGGCCTGCCCCGTGGGAACAGGACTCAAAGGAATCCGGATTGCCCAGGCCTTCCACAATATACGAAAAGGTTCCCATACTTCCGGGGATAATCCCCATCTGCCCTTTTTTTGCCGAGGTGGCTCCCTTCCGGTGGATCCAGACAGCCTCCCCGCTGAACTCTTCCAGCGCCGCATAGTTGTGATGAATATTCACCTCCAGGATGTAATCAATATGGGGAAAATATTCCGCCAATACCTTTTTAAGATGATCCATCATGATCCGCCGGTTTTCAGCCGCATATGCCAGGGCATGGTTCATGTCCCGGATATAACCCTCGCACAGGGGATGTCCCAAAGGCAGGTAAGCCAATTCATGATCAGGAAGATCGATCCGTTCCAGGGTGTTCAGGTTCAGGGCTTCCTTATGGTAATATTCGGCAATCCGGTAACCCATATTCCTGGATCCCGAGTGCAGCATGAGCCAGACCTCACCCTCATCATTTTTCTGAATCTCGATAAAATGATTTCCCCCGCCCAGGGTTCCCAGGTTTGCAGCATCCAGTTCCATTCCCCGGGAGGTTACCCAGGCGGGTTTTTCCGCATCACCAAGCTGGTCCTGCCAGCGTTCAAAGCCCTCCCACTCCAGCGGATAAGGCCGGGATTTCCCCTCACCCACGGGAATCCTCATCTTTGCATCCTCAATTATCTTGCGGAGCCGCCGCATATCCCCCAGTTCGGCACTGGTGATGTTCGTCCTGATAGCCCCCATACCGCAGCCGATATCCACGCCTACCGCATTCGGAATAAGTCCGCCTTTGGCAGCAATCACCCCGCCGATGGGCATTCCATAACCCTGGTGAGTATCCGGCATAAGTGCCACATGCCCGGTCACCGCCGGATGGTTTGAAAGATTCTTAGCCTGCTGAAGGGCCCCGTCTTCAATATCCCGGCACCAGGATTTTACCAATAATTTTCCTTCATTATTTTCCCATTGGATCATGGTCCGCTCCTTGTCATATTACAATTTTCGGGCTGCCTGTTGGGGACAGTCCCAGGGGCATTACTTGTTAAAAACCCCTATTTCCCAGCACTTTTCCCCCAACCGCCGGGTTTCAAACTCCGTTTTCAAAAACATTGAAATAATTTCCATGTTCGTCTTTGTGTGTACACTCGGTTCCACAGTGGTAAAACCGCCGCCGTTCCCCAAGGCCAGGGGAACAAGGATTTGGTCCTGCAGGTGTTCCTCAATACAGGCCCCGCTGTTCATCCACCGCCTTACCTGGCCGATACAATGTTCGGATACTTTTTCCAGGGGCAGCCCGGTCTTCCCAAAACTGGTAAACCAAAAGTTTTTCCCGGATGGGTATCCGGCCTTTACCGACAGGGCATTCCCGGGACCGGGGGAATCCACCATTCTGGAAAACCATTTCTCTTCGGGTATGCCCAGGGCTGATCCGGTAAGTTCCAGCTCCGCCAGGTTTATTCTTTCATTAATTCCCGATGAATAAGCATGAACTTCCATTACCGAAATCTTTTCTTTTTCCCAGCTAACCCTTTTGGTGTCCACCGGATTGCGGGAACCCGAACCGTCAATTTCCGCCCGGATTACACCGCCGCCGGCAGGATAAAATCCATAGCGGTTGATAAATATGCCAAAATCAAATCCAAGATCATTGATTATTGGCCTGAAACTCTGGTCCAAAAAATCAAATGGCGGAGCCATATCGTTATGGGTGCCCCCTTCTATACAAACAGTACTTTTCCCGTCAGCAAAAAGCAAAGGATACAGGATGGTCTGTAAAACGAGACCGGCGCTTCCGGCGGAACCCACATTCCAATGGTATTCCCCTGGTTTGGTTTTGCCCGGGATAAATAAAAGCTCCCGTGAATTGAGGGTATCCCCCTCAACTTCGGCTTCACAAATTTCTTTGGCTGCCCTGACGCAGGTCAGGTGTTGTCTTAAAAGGCCGGGCTTTTTTCTTTTTCCCCGGATATCCCTAAGTCTGAAGGGAATCCCTTTTACTGCTGATAAAGCCAGGCTGGTCCGGAGAATTTGTCCGCCGCCTTCACCCTGGGAACCATCAATTTCCAGAATCAATCCTTTATTTTTCATCGTTTTCCTCAACATATATATTGCACAAACCGTGCCAAGATTTTCTTTTAACCATATTATTTCTAAATCATTATATTATAAATAGTTATCAAAAAATTAATTATAATATGCAAATTCATAAAAAATGATGTTTTCAAAAACTATATAATTATATATTATAACTATAAATATTTATAATCTTTAAACATGATATGTCCCGGATTTTATACCTATGATAAGCCAGGACAATCCATATAAAAGGGACTGGGTAAATCCGTCAATTTATGGTATCATTCCACCTATGAAACACCTTAACAAATTAACGATCAGTGCCGGTCTGGGAAGTGCCCTGTTATTTTTTTTAGCAAGCACTGCCTCCGCCGCACCTAAGGATGCCGCGCTGGGGGATGGTCTTTTTGCCAGAATTACCACCAACCGGGGGGACATTGTGATCCGTCTGGAATTCCAGAAAACCCCCTTAACTGTCTGTAACTTTGTTGCCCTTGCAGAAGGAACCATGTCCACCGCAGGCAGCAAACCCTACTATAACGGCCTCACCTTTCACCGGGTTATTGAGAATTTTATGATCCAGGGAGGAGACCCCCTGGGAACCGGTACAGGCGGTCCGGGCTACAGATTCCCCGACGAATTTGATACTTCATTAAAACATGATGGTCCCGGTGTATTATCCATGGCCAATGCGGGTCCCGGTACCAACGGAAGCCAGTTTTTTATTACCCATGTGGCTACCCCCTGGCTGGACGGTAAACACACCGTATTCGGCAGGGTTGTGGAAGGCCAGAATGTGGTTAATACCATCCGTCAGGGTGATAAAATTGAAACCATCACCATTATCCGGAATGGCACCGAGGCCAGGGCATTTAAAACCGATCAGGCTGCTTTTGACGCTCTTTTAGCCCAGATGAAAAATAAGGAAATGGCAAAGGTCAAAGCAAAGCGGGATGCGGATATTTCCCTGATTAATCAAAAGTATTCCCATTTAACCCAGGATACTTCCGGTATCTGGTACGGTATTTCCAAACAGGGAAACGGTCCAATTCCGGTATCGGGAAAAACCGTGCAGGTAAAATACAAGGGAATGTTTTTGGACGGGAAAGTATTTGACAACTCGGATTTCCACGGCGGTCCCATCGAATTTGTGGTCGGAAAGGGACAGGTCATTCCCGGCTGGGACCAGACCATACTGCTGATGAAGCAGGGTGAAAAACGGCTGCTGGTCATCCCCCCGGAACTCGCCTATGGGGAACAGGGCGCAGGAAACGGAGCCATTCCGCCGAACAGCTTCCTGGTTTTCGAAATGGAACTTGTAGGTATTAAGTAATTGTAATTCGTTATGAACCCGGAGGAATCTCCGGGTTTTTTTATATGATCTTATCTAAGCACCGGTATGATCGTATATGTTCATGATTATACTTTTCATACAAAGGTTAAAAAACCGGGATGCAGAGGGTAATCACAAGTCCAAGGATACTGCCTACCAATACCTGCAGAAAAGTGTGCCCCACCATTTCGTTAAGCTGAATATGAACATCACCACCATCCGTTCCACTCAGCCTTTTTATCAGTTCGTTTAGCAGCTGGGCGTGTTTCCCTGTTTCCTGCCGGACACCCCGGGCATCATAAACAACGATGGCCGCCAGAATAATGGTGATTGCCGAGACAGACGACAATGCACCGAATTTTTTAAGGGCTGCGGTGGCGAGCGCAACCACGGTTGCCGAATGCGAACTGGGCATCCCCCCTGAACCGAACAGCCGTTTATATTCAAACTTTTTGTTCATAATTGAATACAATATTGTTTTCAGCACCTGTGTGGAAATATACGATATCAACGGTGCGAACATGAGATAATTTTTAAGCAAAAGTGTTTGCAGCATATCCATCCTCCCGGATACAGAACATTTATTACGGTTTTTTTCTAATCAGATTCTATACTTTCTTTGAAGCTTTTTTCTACTTTTTCCATAATCTCAATCATAAACTGCCAATGTATTATTGAACATTTCATATGTCAAGTAACATTTATTTGCCGTATCTATCGGGGCTTTCTCAAAATATCAGGTTTTGAAAAAGCCTCGCCTATTAAAACTGTAATCCCCGGGGACCAGCGGATGCGTTTTTTCGCTTCTTTATATCTACCGTTCGTCTTTTTCCTTCCCGCGGGTACATCTTCAACCGGATCCTTATCCGGGATACAGGAAAGACCGGTGGCATTGCGTTATTTATACATCTGCATCCTTATGTTTTTGCATAAGCATACAAATTCCGCGGGATTCCTGCGTTTTTTTCCAATTTTGGTATGTTTATTCATCTATGAAGAATATTTATCTTGACACATTTTCCCAAGGAGGGAACAATAGTGTAGTTATCTATATGAATACAAGTATTTGGAGAACACGATGAAGAAAATTATTGTAGGAATCGCAGTCCTTATCATGACCGGAACCTGGTGTTTCGCCGGCGGCGGACAGCAGCAGACTCAGAAAACTTCCTCCGGTCCCAAGGACTGGACCGTAAACGGGCCGTTCCATATCGGCATCCTTACCGAAACGGTTTCCCAGGCGGAGGATGACCTCCGGGGTGCGGAAGAACTGGTCAAACGCTATGGCCGGGTTTCTGAAGGTGGTATGATCCAGCATGTTGCCTATCCCGACAACTTCATGGATCAGCAGGAAGTTTTCATCAGCCAGGTTACCACCATGGCGGATGATCCCCTGATGAAGGCGATCATTATTAACAATGCCATCCCCGGTACCACCGAAGCGTTCAAACGGGTACGGGAAAAGCGCCCCGACATCCTGCTCATCGCCGCTGAAGCCCACGAGGATCCGCTGGTAGTACAGACCGCCGCGGATCTGGTTATCAACGCGGATTTTATTTCCCGGGGATACACCATCCCCTGGGCAGCCAAGCAGCTCGGTGCCGACACCTTCGTGCATATTTCCTTTCCCCGGCACATGTCCTATGAATCCCTGGGACTCCGCCGCCAGATCATGGAACAGGCGTGTAAGGATCTGGGGCTTAAGTTTGTATTTGTTACCGCCCCGGACCCGACCTCCGACGTGGGAGTCGCCGGAGCCCAGCAGTTTATCCTGGAACAGACCCCCCAATGGATTGCCACCTACGGCAAGAACAGCGCCTTTTTCTGCACCAACGATGCCCATACGGAACCCCTGCTGAAGCAGCTTCTGGCCTACGGCGGAATGTTTGTTGAGGCGGATCTTCCTTCCCCCCTCATGGGATATCCCGGAGCCCTGGGAATCAATCTCACCGCGGAAGCCGGTAATTTCCCTGCCATCCTCAAAAAGGTTGAAGCCGCGGTGGTTGCCAAGGGCGGCGCCGGAAGGTTCGGGACATGGGCCTATTCATACGGTTTCACCAACAGCGCCGGCATGGGGGAATTCGCAAAACGGATCCTCGAAGGCAAGGCAAAACTGGATAATCTGAATGACCTCTGGGCAGCCCTGGGTGAATTTACCCCCGGTGCAAAATGGAACGGTGCCTACTATGTGGACAACAACACCGGAGTCCGGGCAAAGAATCACCTTCTGATTTACATGGATACCTATATTATGGGCAAGGGTTTCCTCCCCTCCACCAGCCAGACCGTTCCTGAGAAATATTTCAATATTAAATTCCAGGGGAATTAATCCCGTTTCTGAAAAATTGCTGTCCCGGAAATGCCGGGTACAGTTTTCTGCAGCAGCGGCTGAATGGTCCGGCTTATAACCGGACTGCAGCCCGTCAGAATTAATAGACAAGGCCGGTGTAAATGCCGGCCTTGTTTATCCTGCCTGTTTACTTGCTTGCGTTTACCAACCCTGGCCATGGGGTTTCTTGTACTGTGGTATGCCATCTGTTACATATACACAACCCGAATATCAGGCATTTACGAATGTATGGCGAGCGGCCATTCCGTATGGGGATGGGACAGCGAGTTCACTGGTGAATTAATTAAAAGCGGCTGCGGCGAAATATTTAAAAAAATTATCCTGAATTACTTAAAGCCGCACAACAACTCTTAGGAGGCAATTAAAATTAATATAATTCATCGGGTCTCGTTCAATAATAGTAGCCACATAGTCCCAATTCTTCAGAAAGCCGGAATAAAAATAGGTAATGGCATTATAACTAGTATTGACGTGGGCGAAAATGATTCGATTTGGCCGGTGATAAAAGCATTAATAGATCAATACCCTAAAGAGATTATTGATTTTCAATACAAGACTGAGTTCACAGAAAAAGAAATGAAGGATGCAGAATTCTTCATGATTCACCCTTCATGGCACTTTGAATATCCACAACCGGAAGATGATTTTGGATTCAAAAAGACAACATATGATCCCAGGAATTATTGTCCGGAATGTGGAATAGGTCTTATTCAAAAAGCCCCATTTAGTTTAAAGAAAGCCCCGAAATGGGGCACAAGAAATATTTTGCAAGTCAATTGGGTTTTTAGTGAATATTTTGTTTCAGAAGATCTGAAGAACGATATTGAAAAAGCAGGATTCAAATTACAGTTTATGCCTGTTTTAAAATATCCCATAGGAATGGAACTTAAAGATATTTCCCAATTAGTCATCTCTGATCAAATTAATTTAGAAATGCCCCAATATGCTGAATATCAAATATGCAAAGTATGTCATCGAAAAAAGTATCTTCCGCTAACTAAGGGGTTTTCACCGAAACCAAATAGTAATAATTTTATGATTGCTCATAGTGAACAAAATTTTGGAAGCGGTCATAGTGCATTCCAAGAAGTTTTTATTAATAAAGATGTATATCATTTATTTACAAAAATAAAGGTTAAGGGCGCCACTTTCGTTCCTTGCGAGCTATAAGTCTAAAAGCAGCATTACCTAATGCCCTGAAAGATTCGGACAGACTAATAATGATATGATAAAAGAAGTATATCCGAATATCAGTGAAGAAGAAAAATGAAAAATCAGTTTGCCGGTTTAGGGATTATGAGCGGCCGGGGAATTTCTTGATATGAAAAAGAACTTGATTATATACCACGATGGTAGTATAATAGTGGTATGAAAGTAAAAACATCAGTTACATTATCATCGGAAATCCTCCATCAATTAGAGTCGTTTACCAGTGAAGGTACACGGT
>JAVBPH010000041.1:0-42820 GCA_031549725.1 Treponemataceae bacterium | reverse complement strand
GGTTAGTTTTGAAAAAGGCTTTTGCAGAAAGAATGCTATTTCCTTACCCATACATAAAATAGTATTCTTTCTGCACTTACATCTAAGGTTGCTTTTTCAAAATTACGGACCTTGCGGTCCGGCGGATTTTGAAAAAGCCTCATAATTTTATCAATAACGGCCGATATAGAACTGTGGAGGCTTTATTGTGATTAGAGCTTGGTACACCGGCGCCAGCGGAATGAGGGCGCAGCAATTCCGGTTGGACACGGTTGCAAACAATCTGGCCAATGTGGATGTCAACGGCTATAAAAAAGACACCTCTGTGCACAAATCATTTCCGGAACTGCTTATGCGCCGGATGAACGACGATGGCCTGTATAAACACCCCTTCGGGTCCGGGGACGCAGCCCCGATTATTGGGAAACTCGGCCTGGGTGTGGAATATAATGAATCATTTACCCAGTTTGAACAGGGTTCTTTAAAACAAACCGACAGCGACTTTGACCTAGCCCTGGAAGGCAAGGGGTTCTTTGCGGTGGCTACCCCCTACGGCGAACGGTATACAAGAAACGGGGCATTTCATTTAGGAAAAGAAGGCTACCTGGAAACCAAGGAAGGATATCCTGTACTTGGAGAAAACGGTCCTATCCGGGTAAAGGCCAATAACTTTATGGTGGATAAGGACGGCCAGGTCTGGATCAATGCGGAATATGCGGATGATCCAAGTGTAATGGTTTCCAGGGAAAGCAATACCTGGGGCCAGACGGTTTTACTGGATACCCTGAAGCTTGTGGAATTCGGCAGTGAACGGTATCTCCAGAAACAGGGTTCGTCCCTTTACAGGGAATCCATAGAATCAGGGCCTGCCATGATTATGGCCGAAGGCCAAAGACCCAAGGTCAGCCAGGGATTTGTGGAGGGTTCCAATGTGGACCCGGTCCTGGAAATGGTCAATATGATAGAAGTAAACCGGGCCTACGAAGCAAACCAGCGGGTCATCCAAACCACCGATGCAATGGTGGGAAAATTAATTAATGAAGTAACCAAGGTATAAGGGGAACATAAATGGTACGAAGCTTATGGACCGGCGCATCCGGAATGATCGGCCAGCAGGCAAATATTGATACAATTTCAAACAACCTGGCCAACGTGAACACCACGGGGTATAAGAAAGTCCGGGCGGAATTTGAGGATCTCCTGTATCAGACATTAAAAACCGCGGGAACCCCCGCAACCGAGGAAACGGTCATTCCCGTGGGTATCCAGATGGGCCATGGGGTAAAGCTGGCCGCCACCCAGCGGATGTTCACCCAGGGTGCTCCCCAGAGCACGGAAGTCCTGACCGATGTGGCCATAAAGGGCGAAGGTTTTTTCCGGATCAGGATGTACGACGGTTCCTATGCATACACCCGGGACGGTTCCTTCGATATTGACCGGGACGGAAGACTCGTAACATCCAATGGATACTGGGTCCAGCCGGATGTGATTATCCCCAATGATTATATAAAAGAATCCCTTACCATCACCCCCGAGGGCAGGATTTCCGTCAGGATGCCCCAGGACCCGAACAATCCCATTGATGTGGGACAGCTGGAACTGTACCGGTTCCCCAACGAAGTAGGTTTGAATGCAGTAGGGGAAAACCTTTTTAAAGTAACCAATGCTTCGGGGGATCCCATGCCGGGTCTGCCGGGACAGGAAGGAACGGGCATCCTGATGCATAAATTCCTGGAAATGTCCAACGTATCGGTGGTGCGGGAAATGGTGGACCTGATTGTGGCCCAGCGTGCCTATGAATTCAATTCCAAGACGATCCAGACCAGTGACAACATGCTGGGGATTGCCACGGGACTTAAAAGGTAAGGATAGATTATGAATATCACTTCCCCGGGCGAGTACTACCTGAACAACCCGGCCCTGGAAACACTGGGGCTGGGAGTTAGTGTCAGCGGAAACGGAACCGCCGTAAAGGACGACAGGTTTTCTGAAATGATGGAAAAAAATTTGAAAGCCGCGGATGATTCCGGCGCTACCCAGGGGAACAAATCAAAAAAAATTGTTATTGATAAAACCAGCAAACTCTACGAGCAGTGTGAAGCCCTGGAGGTGTTTCTCTTAAAGAACATGATCAACGGTATGAGAAAAACCGTCCAGAAATCCAACCTGATCGATACAGGTTTTGCAGGGGAAATGTATGAAGATATGCTGTACGATGAATATGCCAAGGATTTTGCCAAGAATGCCCGGATGGGCTTTGCCGAAATGGCATATCTGGAATTAACCGGCCAACGGGGAAAGGTAATAAACCATAAGTTCTGATGAGAAAAGACAGCCTGCTCCGGGCTGTCTTTTTTTTTGTCCGTCCTTTATTATATAAAACCCGGAAGCACCATAATAACAGTTGCAATTTCTTCCATGTTCAATCAGAATAAGGATATGGACCCGGCGGATTTATTTTCTTTTGGGGGACACTTATGGACAAAAATAAAATACAAGAAATAAAAAAATTGCTTCAATACATTTATAATGACGAGACTGCCAATACCATGTGGGACAGGCTCATATCTATCCTGGATACATGCCCTTCCGGCAAGGGCCAGTCGGTCTTTTCCAATAAGGATGCCCTCCTGATAAGCTATGGGGATATGTTGTCTCCGCCGCCAACGGATAAAAAAACCACCGGCCTGGGCAGGGTTACCAGTTTTTTAAAACGGTGGAATAAAAATGCCTTTACTTATGTTCATATTCTGCCATTCCATCCTTATTCATCGGATGATGGGTTTTCCGTCATTGATTACCGGAGGGTGGATGAACGGTTTGGTTCCTGGGAAGACCTGGAAAAACTGGGCCGGGATGTGAACCTGGGCTTTGATTTTGTGATAAACCACGGCAGTGTAAAAAGCGATTGGTTCCGGAAATTTTTAGACAATGATGAAAAATATAAGGACTGGTACATCACCAGACCCTGGAATTACGATTATTCCCAGGTCGTCCGGCCCAGGACCCATCCGCTGCTGACCCTTTTTGTAACATCCGATGGAAGCGTCAAATATGTGTGGACCACCTTCAGCGCGGACCAGGCGGATTATGATTTTTCAAACCCGGATGTTTTACTGGAATTTATTTCTATCTTCCTGGAATATCATCACCGGGGAGCAAAAATAGTCAGGCTCGATGCCATTGCATATCTCTGGAAAGAGGATGGGACCCCCTGCCTGCATCATCCAAAAACCCATGGGGTGGTAAAACTGTTCAGGGCTATTATTGATGCGCTTAACCTGGATTTAAAAATCCTTACGGAAACAAATGTCCCCCATGAGCAGAATATTTCCTATTTCGGCCAGGGCGATGAAGCCCATATGGTATACAATTTTGCCCTGCCTCCGCTGGTACTCCATGCGGCGATTTCGGGAAATGCGGTTCCCCTGCGGGAATGGGCAAAGGCCCTGCCTCCGCTGGCACCGGGACAGTTGTTCCTTAATTTTTTGGCCAGCCATGATGGGGTTGGCCTTACCCCCGCAAAGGGATTAATCAATGATGAAGATTTCAAGGTCACCCTGAATGAAGCCGGAAAACGGGGCGCCCTGATTTCCTACAAAACCACCCCGGACGGCCAGATCCCCTATGAACTGAACTGTTCCTATCCCAGTGTGGTGGCTCCGGAATCCATGGGCTCCCTGGAACTGCGCAGCCGGGCCTTTATGGCAACCCAGGCTATCCTTTTGTCTGTTCCCGGTGTGCCGGCGGTATACTTCCACAGTTTGATCGGATCCGAAGCCTGGACCAAAGGGCCGGGACTGCTGGGGTACAACCGGGCAATCAACCGGGAAAAGCCCCGGCTGGATGAAGTGGAGAAGGAGCTGGAAGATCCCAATTCATTCAGATCATTGGTGTACCAGGGATTCCTGCAGATCTTCGATTTCAGACAGCACGAGGAATCCTTCCAGCCTGATACGGGATTTACCGTACTGGACGGGGATGGTTCAATCTTTGCCATTGTCCGGGGGCCGGACCGCCGGGGCAGGCATGCGCTGTGTATGCATAATCTTTCCGGCCGGGAAGCATCGCTCACCATTCCCGGGGGCTATAATTTCAGCGGGGAAAACAGCCCCTTTGTACTGCAGCCCTGGGAAACCCGCTGGATCGCTTCCGGAGGGAAAAAAGAAATCCGGGAAATTTCCACGGTAAAAAAGTAACTCCCTGGTTTTTATCCTGAAGATTTTTGCAGAGCAGGTTTTGTGCACTTCTTATCATAGAAAACCCGCCGGTTATATACCCTGGAAACGAAGCCAGGATGCAATGATCCCCGGGGTGGAAATAACGTTGCATGCTTCAAGTAAGGCAAGAACACCAAATGCCAGACCAAGGATCAGCAGTGCCAGTCCTGTGCTTTTGGTTTCCAGACCTTCGGCTTTCAATTTTTTTCTTTTCCGGATTCTTAACACTACACAGGCCAGGAAAAGGACCCCGTAGATCAGCGAAAAAATCATATCCGACAGGAACGGATTGGCCAGGGAAAAGGATTCCAGCCGGTACCCCCATTTTGCAAAAGTCCCGGGGAGGCTTCTCATTTGCCCGAAAATCATGTAGAGCCCAATAAGAACCAGCAGGCTTCCGGATACTATTTTTACGGCCCGCATGTGTTTTTTTATGGACCTGAACAATCCTTCCAGACGGCTGAAGAAAAAAGCCGCCAGGATAAAGGGCAGGGCCAGCCCCAGGGAATACAGGAGGAGCAGCGCCCCGGACCTTCCCAGGGAACCGGTACCCGCCACAAACAATATGGATGCCAGCATGGGGCCTACACAGGGACTCCACCCTGCACCAAAGGCGGCGCCGAAAAGGAGGCAGGAAAAAAATCCCCCGGGTCTTCCTTTTACATGCAGCCGTTTTTCAATATTCAGGAAAGAAAACATATCAAAGATAATATTGAAACCCAGAAGGATAATAATGATCCCCCCTGCTATGGTCCATGCCTGGAGGTTGTTCCCTACCAGGGTGCCCGCCTGGGAAAAAATAAGCCCGAAAACCACAAAGACTATGGTAAAGCCCAGGGCAAAGAAAAGACTCCTTGCCAGGGCCCGGTTCCGGATCCGGGGGTCAAATTTATCACCGGATTTTTTCAGCTCATCCATGGACGACCCGGCCAGCATGGCCAGGTAGGAAGGAACCAGGGGAAGCACACAGGGTGATAAAAAGGACAGGAGCCCCGCTAAAAACGCCATGGGAAATTCTATAAGATTTTGCATTATATTCCGTTTTCAAGCAATTTTTTTATTACCCCGGCGATTTCTTCGGTGTCCCAGTCCTGGGCACCGATTTTTGCGGCAATAATTTTGCCTTCCCGGTTCAGAATATACGTTGAGGGGATTCCCCGTCCGGCATACATGGAACCAAGTCTGGCATCCTCGTTCAGGGCAATGTGGAATGAATAGGGTGTCCGGTTAAGGAAATCTTCCACGGTTTTGGCATCTTCCCCAACGGAGACCGCCAGGATAGTAAAATCCGTATCCTTAAACTGTTCATAAAGACGCTGGATGGAAGGCATTTCCGCCTGGCAGGGCGGGCACCAGGTGGCCCAGAAATTGAGAAATACAATTTTCCCTTTTAAACTGGAAAGTGTAATAGTCCTATTGTCCAGGCTAGTCACTTCAAAGTCAGGGATATCCTGGGCCCCCAGATACATCATACCGATACTTCTGAACAAAGCGGCGGTACCGTCCGTCGAAGGCTGTTCCTTCTGGGCTGAAGCCCTGGCGCAGGACAGGTTCATCAGAAATAATCCGGTGATCAGGGCAGTTAAAATTATCGGTTTTTTCATATATCAAGTATACAAATTTTAACCGCCAGAGAACAGGTCTATCGCCAGGTAGCCCTCATGGTACCGCCATCATCCATGGTAAGGACAATCTTGGAAATATTTTCCAGCATCAGTTCGGTAAACATGAATTCATCACCGTTTTCATCGACCACCAGCATATCAAACAGTTCGGTCCCGTAAATATATAAGTCCAATTCATAGTCTTCATCAAATTCCATATATGCTTCGTCACCGTCGTATAAAATATAATCATCGGCAAACCAGCTGTCATACCATTCATCATCTTCCGAAGGGGAGACATACACATCGAAAATATCCCGGCCTGTCTGGTTTATAAGGGTAAAATCAAACATCTGGGCAAAAGCGCCGATGGAACAGAAAAGAATTAAAAGTCCAACGATTATATACTTTTTCATTTATTACTCCCTTTTTTGATGATCCGTATAAAATAATTCCAAATAAGTATAAATGGAGATAAGGGCATTGTCAAAAAAATAAGACATCCCTGTTTAGAAATGTATATCAAAAACACCCCAAAAACCATAATTCTGCTTCAATTTAATCATTTAAGGCTTTATCAAAAATCCTGATTGGAAGGCTTTTGGGGCTCATACCCTGATCTTGCATCGGTTGATTTTTTAAGGCCCTGGATGAAGGTTGTAACGTTTTTTTTTCATATATTTACCGGAAAGAGGGACTTGTCCGCTAGGCCCCTGGCCGGATAGACTAATAATATGGACAAACTCATCATAAAAGGAGCCCGGGAGCACAATCTTAAAAATATTGATCTTGAACTTCCCCGGGATAAGCTAATTGTTATTTCTGGTCTCTCAGGGTCAGGAAAAAGTTCCCTGGCTTTTGATACTATATTTGCCGAAGGGCAGCGGCGGTACATGGACAGCCTTTCCGCCTATGCCCGGCAGTTTCTTGACAGGATGGATAAGCCCGACCTCGATTATATTGAAGGACTTTCACCGGCGATTTCCATTGAACAGAAAACCACCCATAAAAACCCCCGGTCCATCGTGGGGACCGTCACGGAGATTTATGATTATTACCGCCTGCTCTATGCCAGGATCGGGATTCCCCATTGTCCCCAGTGCGGCAGGGTTATCCGGGAACAGCCGGTGGACCAGATTATTGATACCATTATGGCCATGCCCCCGGGAACCAAGGTGCAACTGCTGGCCCCGGTGATCCGGGGGAAAAAAGGGGAACACCAGAAAATTATTGAGGATGCCAAGAAAGCCGGCTATGCCCGGGCCAGGATCGATGGCCTCCTGGTTAACCTGGATGAAAACATCAAACTGGATAAACAGAAAAAGCACAATATCGAAATTGTGGTGGACCGTCTGATGATTGGGCCGGATATCCGGACGAGGCTGGCAGAATCCGTGGAAACCGCCCTGCAGGCGGCGGACGGGATTATGCTGGTCCTGGCCAAGGAAGAATCCGGTGAAACGGAACATTTTTTCAGCCAGAAGAACGCCTGCCCGGACTGCGGAATTTCCATCCCGGATCTTCAGCCCCGGCTGTTTTCATTTAACAATCCCTTCGGAGCATGCCCCGCCTGTACCGGCCTGGGGGCAAAACTGGAATTTGATCCGGCCCTGGTAATCCCCAACATGGATCTGTCCTTTAACGAAGGGGGCTGTATTCCCTATAATCCCGATTCCAGCTGGCACAGGAGCCGTTTTGATGGCCTGGCCAAGCATTACAAATTCAGCCTGGATACTCCCTTCAATGAATTACCTAAAAAGATTATGGATGCCCTCCTCTACGGCAGCAAGGACGATATTGATGTGGTGTACGAAAACCGGGACAAAACGGGCCACTTCGCCTACAAATCCAAATTCCCCGGGGTCCTGGAGGATCTGAAAAAACGGTACCTGGAAACCCAGTCTCCGGGAATCAAGGAATGGCTTGAAAAATTCATGAGCCAGAAACCCTGCGAGGTATGCGGGGGAAGGCGGCTTAAGCCTGAGGCCCTTGCTGTAAGGGTGGGGGAGAGAAATATCTGGGAACTGACTAATCTCTCTGTAGTGGACACCATCAAGTTTTTTGAAAAGGTGAAATTCTCCAAAACCGAAAAACAGATAGCCTATCAGATTTTAAAGGAAATTAACGCCCGGCTGGGATTCATGCAGAATGTGGGGCTGGACTATCTGACGTTGGAACGCAAATCCGCCACCCTCTCCGGGGGCGAAGCCCAGCGGATCCGGCTGGCCACCCAGATTGGGGCAAGCCTGGTGGGGGTTTTGTATATCCTGGATGAACCTTCAATCGGACTTCACCAGCGGGACAACCAGCGGCTCATTGATACCCTGATTTACCTCCGGGATCTGGGGAACACCCTTATCGTAGTGGAACACGATGAACAGACCCTGCGTACCGCGGATTACATCGTGGACCTGGGACCCGGCGCAGGGGTTCACGGGGGAAAGATCATTGCCCAGGGAACCCCGGAAGAGGTGATGAAGGTTGAAAAGAGCCTCACCGGCCGGTATCTGGCGGGAACATTGACCATGGCGGCTCCCAAAAAACGGAGAACCGGGAACGGAAATGTTATCCGGCTCCGGGGAGTTTCCGAACACAATCTAAAGAACATCGATGTGGATTTTCCCCTGGGGCTCTTTACCTGTATCACCGGTGTTTCCGGTTCAGGAAAATCAACCCTGCTTTCGGATGTGCTGTACCCAATCCTGGCCAATAAGCTGTACCGGTCAAACCATGAACAGGGAGCATATAAGTCCATTGAAGGGCTGGAGCAGATTGATAAGGTAATTAATATCGATCAGAGCCCTATCGGAAGGACCCCCCGGTCCAACCCGGCAACCTATGTGGGAATGTTTTCGGGAATCCGGGACCTCTTTGCCTCCCTGCCGGATGCAAAGGTCCGGGGATACAAACCGGGCAGGTTTTCCTTTAACGTCAAGGGCGGCCGCTGCGAAAACTGCGAAGGGGACGGAACCATCAGAATTGAAATGAACTTCCTTCCGGATGTGTATATAACCTGTGATGTCTGCAACGGTAAACGGTTTAACCGGGAAACCCTGGATATCCGTTTTAAAGGAAAAAATATTGCGGATGTTCTGGATATGACCATCGAAGAAGCGGCGGATTTCTTTTCATATATTCCCCACATTGCCAGGAAACTGGATACCCTCCTGTCGGTGGGTCTGGGGTACATCAAACTGGGACAATCCGCCCTGACCCTTTCGGGGGGTGAAGCCCAGCGGGTGAAACTGGCCCTGGAATTGTCAAAGCGTTCCACCGGCAAAACCTTGTACATCCTGGATGAACCTACCACGGGGCTCCACTTCGCGGATGTAAAGCAGCTCATGGAAGTGATCCAGCGGCTGGTGGACCAGGGAAATACGGTGGTTATGATAGAACACAACCTGGATGTGCTGATGCAGGCGGACCATCTGATAGACCTGGGTCCCGAAGGGGGCGACAAGGGAGGCCATGTGGTGGCCGCGGGAACCCCCGAGGAACTGATGAACGTTTCAGCATCCTATACAGGATTTTATCTTAAAGAGATGGCGGAAAGGAAACGATGATCCATTCTTTCGGTATTTTCCGGAAGCAGATTTTTTTCATTCTACTCATCATGCTGTTTCTTCCCCCGGGAATATATGCCCGGGGGGGAAAGGATAATACCGGACAGAATAACACCCAGTCCCAGGGCGGTACATCCGCCAGCGATAATGAAACCAAAAATGAAACCAGCCAGGCAGATCCCGCAGGTTTGGATGGATCCATATTCCCTGATACGGGACCGGTTCCTCTTTTGCCGGGCAATCCCCCGGAACAGAATAATACTGTCCCGGGAAATGAACCAGCCCTGGTTACACCTCCGGCGGTGGACCCGGTACTCACCCAGAAAGAAGCCGCCCAGTCGGCTTCGCTGGATGTAACCGAAATGGATATCCGGACATCCACATTGTCGGAACTGGCGGATTGGTGCCGTTCCCTGGGGCTGAGTGAAGGCGGAACCAGGGACGAACTGGCCCGGCGGCTCCGGGAATACTATAGTCTCGGTACACCCGAAACTCCCATTCCCCTGGCGGATGATGAAAAGGGAGCCCCAAAGACCATTGTGATTGAATCCGCCAGAAGCACCGAATATTTTACCCTCCAGGTGGTGGATGAGGAATATGCCCGGCTGGTGGGAAACGTGGTGATCAGTTTGAAGGAAGGAGATACGGTACACCGGATAAAAGCCTGGGAAATCATTTACAACAGGACCAGGAATACCATGACCGCCAGGGGCGGGGTGGAATATTTCAAAGAGGGAGGAGACACCATTGAAACCTTCCGGGGTGATTCCCTGACGGTCAACCTGGATACCTGGGCGGGGGTGTTCACCGACGGGGCGTCGGAACGGTCAATCTCGGATGATGAAACCGCATACCGTTTTGAAGGAAACGTTATTTCCCGGAGCGAAGATGATGTGACCGTATTAAAAGATGCTACTATCACGAATGCAAAAAATGAAAAAAACTACTGGTCAATTCATGCATCAAAGATATGGCTTATGCCCGGTTCTGACTGGGCCATCTTTAATGCAATCCTGAAGGTCGGGGAAATTCCGCTGCTGTACATTCCATTCTTTTTTCTGCCCGCGGATGAAATTGTGTTTCACCCTGTTATTGGCTATAGATCCCGGGAGGGAAATTTTTTCCAGACCACCACCTATATCCTGGGACGGCCCAAGGCATCCACTTCAACGGAACAGTCGATCACTAAAATTCTTGGCAGCGGCGGTGATATGGAACGGACCCGGGAAGGGCTCTTCCTCCGGAGTACCGGCAAAAAAGCCCGGGACCCCAATGACACCCGGCTGTCCATTCTTTTTGACGCCTACGCAAACCTTGGGATATACCTGGGAACCGAACTGGAACTGCCCAAGAAGGGAATACTGAACAGTATGAACCTTTCCTTCGGTATTGGTTTTACCCGGGATATTCATGAGGAATTAACCGGGTACTACACCCCCTTTGCCCCGGATTTTGACGGTTCCAGCAACTGGAACAGTTCAAAGCTATTTTCCCTGGAGGTCCCTTTCAGGTACAGGTTAAAAACCAGCGGGGGAATTTCCGGCAAAGCAGGAAACCTGTCCTGGGATATACCGTTTTATTCCGATCCCTTTGTGGAAAAGGATTTCATGAACCGGTCCGAAGAAATGGACTGGGCGAACATGATAAAACGGGGTTCCGAAGTGGAGGAGGATTTGCTCAATGAGAATGCCCTCAGCTCTTATGAAATGAGGCTTACCGGATCATCAAATCCGCCGGTAACCGCATTGAATCCCTATATTTCCCAGATATCCATCTCCAACATCAGCAGTTTCCTGACTTTCAAAACCAGGAACACCCCGGATTACGCCACTTCCGATTCCCCCGACAGGGTGTTCTTTTTTCCCGATAAATTCACCCTTATCTCGGTCAGCAGCTCCATCAGCGGCACTCCGTATACCTATGGCACAACTGCAGCCAAAAAACCCAGCGACCCCGGCACATCTTCCCCGGAGGATTCCCTGCAATCCCTTGGGGTTCCCAGGTCTCCCTGGGATGAAATTCCCGATGCAGGTGACACCGCAACCCCCGGGGTCTCGCCGGATGATCTGGTTCCTCCGCCATTGAAACAGACCTTCACGATCCCCACTCCTATAAGGTGGCCGTCACTGACCCTGGGGTATAATCTTAACCCCGGGGGGGCGTTGGAAATGCAGTACAATTCCTCATCGGCCAATTGGCTGGAACCGGAGGATGTAAACTGGGGGGATATTTCATCCGTGTTAAGCCTGGTAAAACTGAGCGGCAACATCAATCTGACCGCCCGGGATGATCTGAATTACTATACTATTACCTTTGGTATATCCGGGGACAGTTCCTGGAAGGGTTACAGTTATATTAATCCCGATTCCGCTGATTTTAATACCCAGGTAAAGATTGACAATGCTAATCTGACGAATTACAGGTCAACCTATTTTACCACCTCCTCGGAGTTTACCACCACCATCCGGCCTCTTCCCCAGCATGCCGTATGGGGAAACAGCAGCGTAAAGTACACCCTGAAAAACCTGCTGGTTAAAACGGTGTTTGACGGTACCGCGGAGGATCCCGACTGGAATATCGTAACCTCCTCCTGGGACAAGGACAACATTGAAACCCACAAGTTCACCACAAACATTGCGGCCCTGGTGTGGGATAAAAACCAGTCCTTTGTGCTTGATACGGACCTTCCTCCCAGGGAAGGGGCAATCACCACCACCGCCAACCTCCGGTTCTGGTATACTGAAACATATATAAATGGAAAAATCCGGGACCCCTTTGAGGTTCCCATATACGATCCCTATACATTTACCGAAACCCTCCGTTTCGGGACCAGCGAATACCTGAGATATTCCATGGTTTACGATCCCGAGGCAGACCAAATAACTTCCATTTCCGCGGGACTGGGTTTTAAGGGATTCACCGCAACCTTTTCCGCAGCATACCAGGTACCCTATGATTTTAACCCGACACCGCCGGATTCGGGCTGGAAACTCTCCAGCGATGAAAAGGAACTGCTGCCAAAAGATTTTATCCTGGGGTACAACAAGAATTTCGGGAAGGAAAACCTCTGGAAAAACCGGATTTCATTCCTAATTAATGTAGGGAGCAGCCTCAATTTTGATCTTCAAAGGTATACCTATTCCAGTTTTACATTCAACCTGGGGGCGACCTTAAAAATCAAGGATATCCTGGATATTTCTGTCAGTACCAAATCCGCCAACTCGGTAATTTACCGGTATGTCCAGGATATACCGTTTTTTTCACTGCCCGTAACGGTACCGGGTGAAAAGAATGTGTTCAAGGATCTGATTAATTCCTTCCGGTTTGATAATATGGAGTTACGGAAAAGTTCAGGGTTCAAACTGAAGGAATTGGCCCTGGATTTGACCCATTATATGGGGGACTGGAACATGAATCTTAATATTATGCTTGCCCCGTACCTGGATATGACCACCATGCCCTATAATTACAAGTTTAATACCCAGATATCATTCCTGGTTACCTGGCTGCCCATCAGTGAGATCAAGTCGGAAATAAAGTATGATAAGGATGATTTTACCTTCAGATAATATTCCAATTATTTATCCGCCAGTGGGTTTAATACCTTCTGTACGCTCCCGCGTACGAGGCTCTGGGGCGTTCTAAAATCTTGTAAATCAAAATTGTATGGGTATTAAACCCACATAAAATCCATACCTTACAGAACCAACAAACCCCGCCGCCCCGCGCGCTCTGCCTCGCACGCGAAAGCGTGCAGAAGGTTTTTGATTGAGTATCTTCCCTGGGATAAATTTCTTGAAAAACGAGAAATTTGTCTTTAAATTTATCATGTAAAACCGGAAACCGGTGATTCCATAGGAAATCCTAAAAGCAGCATCAGGTATTGACTTCTATCGCCGCCGGTTATAGACTCGGTCCATAGGGTTATTTTATTTAATGAGGTATATTTGGACGACAGTATAACTATTATATTAGATAATAGGGACCTTTTATCGGGTGTCTGCGGCGCCAATGACGACAACCTGAAGGTGATAGAACACTCTCTAGGTGGAAGGATTGCAATCAGAGGAAACGAATTACGTTTGGAAGGGGCGGATGAAGCCAGTCTCAAACGTTTCAAAATGATGATGGATAGCTTAATTGATACGGTCCGGAGCGGCGAAAACCCTTCACCCGAATATGTAAAAGCCCTGGCAGGGGCCAGCGAAGGGGAAGAACCTTCAATTGACCCTTTAAGGGAATCAATTATTGTTATACCCCATGGGTACGGACGGGTTTTCCCAAGAAGTCTGAACCAGGCTAAGTACATCCAGGGAATCAGAACCCATGATATTTCATTTTGCGTTGGGCCCGCGGGCACCGGGAAAACCTTTATAGCCATTGCCGAGGCGCTCCGTTTAATTTTATCAAAAAAGATGCGGAAACTGGTCCTTACCAGGCCGGTGGTGGAAGCCGGGGAAAGCCTGGGTTTTCTGCCCGGTGATCTGGCCCAGAAAATCAATCCCTATCTAAGACCCCTCTATGATGCCATGGAATCCCTGATTCCCTACGAACTGATCCACCGCATGGAAGAAAACAGAACCATAGAAATTGCACCCCTGGCCTACATGCGGGGCCGAAGCTTAAACGACTGTGTGGTAATTCTGGATGAAGCCCAGAATACCACCAAGGAACAGATGAAAATGTTTTTAACCAGAATCGGAGAAGGAGCCCGGGCGGTCATTACCGGGGACACCACCCAGATTGATCTTCCCAGGAGAGTCGATTCGGGACTTCTCCATGCCATATCGATTTTATCCGAAGTTGAGGGAATATGTTTTTCCTATTTGAATACCGGAGACGTGGTCCGGAATCCCCTCATTAAAAAGATAATCCAGGCTTACGATAATGAAAAAAAATAACAGCTCCTATATAAATAAATTCATTAAGCGGTACAGCGGGGAACCTGCATTCCGTTTGTGGCCGGTGATGGCTTCCCTGGGGGCTTTCCTCATCTGTGTAATTGTTATATTAAGCAACATCGGCAGCGGCAGCGGCCAGGGGGCCGAACTGAAGGAATTTGAGGTTGGCAAGGTTGCCGAACGGGATGTTATCGCGGACCATGATATTTCCTATGAGGACCAGGACGCCACCCGGCTGAGGCTTGAAGCCCAGGAACGCCTGGTTCCGGCGGTATTCAAATATTCCCCTTCCATTACCCAGGAAATTAAAAACAAATACAAGCAGTTTACCGATTTATCGAAAAAACAATTTGATCAAAAAGTCTCCGCAGATGCATATTACCTGGCCTTGCAGGCGGAATACCCCGGATTTTTTTCCCGGGAAACCCTTAATACCATATATAGAAGTCCCGTGAGGGAGACCCTGCTGGAAGAGGGCAAGACCCTGCTGGACATGGTTCTGGACAGGGGTATCTTTGCGGTACCCCAGACCGGGATGGAAAACTATAATCCGGACCAGGTGGAACTTCTGCATAACCAGGGTCCCAGAACGGAAAGGGAACCTCTCGATATTGAAAGAATTGTTACCAAGGAAAATCTGCCCGGGGCAATTAAAAAGTACCTGGCATCATCTTCGTATTCTTCCAATTTTACCGGCATTGCTTTTAATATGATAAATCCTTTTCTGTCGGAAAATGTTTTCTTTTCCCCTGAAGATACCAACCGCCGGCTGGAAGAAGTCCGGGCCCAGATAAAACCCGTTATGAGGGAAATTGAACGGGGCGACCGGGTTATCCGGAAAGGATTTATTGTAAGCAAGGAAGATATTGCCCGGCTGACCGCTTTGAATATTTCTACCTCCCGGAGAAGTCCCGGAAACATAATAGGCCACTTTATTATACTCGCCTTTGTGTATGCCCTGTTTTTTGCCCTCCTTAGCCCCAGGGTTACCGGACGCAGACTGGACGACCGGGAAATTTATTTTATTTCCATCCTGGTTCCAGCTTACATCATCGGGTCGGTGCTGGTCGGCTCCATCAATTTGCCCATAGAATCCATGCCATCTTCCATTTTGATCCCTACGGCCCTGGCGATTATGCTTCCCACTTTATTAATTGGTCAGCAGGTGGCCATTGCCATGGCGGTAGCCCTTCCGCTGGGTGCCCTGGCTGCGGGGGCTTTTGATATGTCATCCTATGTCTTTGCGGTGATATCCGGATTTTCCGCGGCGTTTATCCTCCAGGTGGCTGAACGGAGAATGGACCTGATCAAGGCGGGGTTTATTAATGCTGGGGTAAACTGTGCAGCCATAGCCGCTATTTTACTTTATTCCCGGGCCCCGGGCCATGATTATGTGCCTGTTCTGTTCTGGGCTGCTTTTAACGGAATTTTCTCGGGGATGTTTGTCCTCGGAATCCTCCCTCTCTTTGAACAAATTCTCAATTCCGCCACCACCTTCAGACTGATTGAACTGTCGGATCTGAACAATCCTATTCTGAAACGGCTGCTTGGGGTGGCCCCGGGAACCTACAGCCATTCGGTGATGGTGGCAAACCTAGCCGAAGCGGCATGCCAGGAAATCGGCGCCAATGCTCTGCTTTCCAGGGTGGGGGCTTATTATCATGATATTGGAAAAATGGACCAACCCGATTACTTTATAGAAAATCAGGTAGCCTACAACAAACATATGGATATAAACCCCCGGCTTTCAGCAACGGTAATCAGGAGCCACGTAAAGATCGGTGTGGAAAAGGCCCGGTCCATGGGGCTTCCTCCGGTGGTGATCGATATAATTGCCCAGCATCATGGAAATTCGGTGATTACCTGGTTTTACAATGAAGCGTTAAAAAGGGAAGGCCAGGTAAATGTGGAAGATTTTACCTATCCGGGAACGCCTCCCAGGTCAAGGGAATCCGCGGTGGTTATGCTGGCGGACGTGGTGGAAGCCGCGGTGAGGACCCTCAAAAAACCCTCCGCCGCAAGGCTGGAAAAATTCATCCAGGAACTTATTTTAGCTAAATTTGATACGGGCCAGCTGTCCGAATCGGAATTAACCTTCAGGGACCTGGAAACCATCAAAAATGCCTTTGTAAAAGTTCTGGCAGGGCATTATCATTCACGGATAGAGTACCCGAAACTGAAAGAGGTTCCCAATGAATGAGGTTTTTATCAGTGCCGATGGGGTTACCCTGCCATTCGAGCCTGAAAAGATCCGCATTTTTGCCCAGAAGGTCCTGGACCGGATAGATCATGATAACTGGGACCTGTCAATCCATTTTTGCAATGATGAAACCATAAAGGACCTGAACCGGCAGTACCGGGGGAAGGATGAATCCACGGATATCCTGTCATTCGAGCTGGGAGAAACCTTCCAGGATGATCAGGGGCTGGAACGGGTTCTTCCGGGGGATATTATTATTTCCCTGGATACCCTGAAGGAAAATACCGGATACTTTAACGTTTCCATGGATGAGGAATTAAAAAGGCTGATTATCCATGGTATACTTCATCTGGACGGACTGGACCACTCAACCAATGAAAAAGAAGAACCCATGCTGGAAATCCAGGAAGCCCTGTTAACGGAACTCAAGGAAGATGGGATTATTTTCCGGTCCTAATCCGAAGGAATGGGAGTCCCGGCTGTTTCAGCGGTCAGCTTAAGGAATACTGAAAATGCAGCAGGCATTATTTGGTGTGCTTTTATCTACTGCCGGAGTGCAGTAAGCAGTGGGGGAAGCACATTTTAGTCTTGCAGCAGCGAGTATCGGGGACCCGGTGATTATCTTAGGCTTAATCGGGGATTCTTTAAATCAATGGAGCAAAGTATGAACCCAGGAGCGTTTTTAAAACGGGTATTTAAAGAGACAGGAAATAAAAAGATCGATGAAAAAACTTATCAGTCCCTGGAGTCGGACCAGCGGGAAATGATCATGGGGGTGGTGGAGCTGTCCGAAACCACCGTAAAGGAAGTCATGGTCCCCCGGATTGATACGGTTTTTATAGATGTGGATAACACCCAGGATGAGATACTGGATAAAATTATCACCAGCGGCCATTCCCGGTTTCCGGTGTACGAAGAAACCATTGACAGGGTTATCGGAATTTTGTACGTCAAGGATGTGCTGGGCCGGCTGGTGAAGGGCGGACCCGTCAACATCAGGGAACTGCTGAAAAAACCCATCTTTGTTCCCGGTTCAAAACACATTGACGATCTTCTCCGGGAGCTCCGGCGGAAAAAAGTCCATATTGCCGTGGTGGTTGACGAATACGGCGGCGTTTCCGGCATTGTCTGTATGGAAGATATCATTGAGGAAATTGTCGGCGATATCCAGGATGAGTTTGATGACGAGCAGGAGGACATCCTCCAGGTGGAGGAGGATATATATATCTGCGACGCCCGGATCAATCTGGAGGACCTGGCGGATGAACTGGAAATAGAACTTCCCGTTGAGGATTTTGATACCCTGGGAGGATTTGTCTTTGATCTTTTTGGTAAGATCCCCGTAACCCATGAAAAAGCTGTGTACCATAACCATCATTTTATTATCCATGGTATGGAGGGTCATAAAATAAACTCGGTTAAAATTGTTATTTCCCGGGAGCAGGAACCATGAAGTTTTATCAGCGTACTATCATAATAGGTTTACTTGTTTTTTCCGGAACACTGACCTTGTTTGCCCAGACCAGGGGAAACGCCGCAAGCTACTACGAGGCTGGCCGGACGTCTATGCTGGCGGAGGACTGGTACGGTGCGGCGGAGGCGTTCCAGGAATGCCTCCGGTTAAATCCGTCCCATGCGGAAGCCACCGCATCCCTGGCGGAATGTTTTTATGAGCTGGGTGAATTTGATCAGGCCCTGTCCTGGGTACGGAAAGCCAGAACCCTGGCCAGGGGAAATATGGAGCTGGCCAACCTGGAGGCGTTTATCCTGGTTGCCCTGGGCCAGCTTGATGCGGCCTCATCGGTGATATCCGATGTGCTTGCCAGGGAACCCTACAACAGGGAAGCTCTTTTTGCCCAGGCGGAGCTGGCGGTTGCCCGGGGCAGGGCGGGGGATGCGGTTCAGACCTACCGGGATGCGGTCCGCCGTTACCCGGATGACCGGAGAGTTCTCATTTCGCTGGCCATGGTCCTGGGCAGCCTGGGGGAAATTGATACCGCCCGGCAGTATATCAACCGGGCCATTCAGCAGCATCCCGAGGATTGCCGGGTATTTTATTATGCCGCTTACCTGGATGCCCAGGGAGGACTCTTTTCCAGCGCCGCCAGATATGCGGAAAGGGCGCTGAGCCTTAAACCGGGGTATCAGCCTGCCCGGTCCCTCCTGGCTTCCGTCAGGTACAGGGCAGGCCAGTATGCCGAAGCGGCCCGGCTGGCGGACGAATCCATTGCGGCCAACCGGAATGACGTTTCCGCCTGGTACCTGAAGGGCATGTCCTATATACAGATGAAACGGCCCCAGGATGCCATATCGGTTTTATCCATCGCCGTAACCATCGATCCCAACGATGAATTTGTCAGAATTGCCCTGGAGGATACTATTATCCGTACTACCAACCTGGAGGATCCTATCCGGGCTTCCTGGGCTAATTATCATTTTGTCCGGGCCAGGGATTATACTTCCCGGAACCTGGTCGGCGAAGCATTGTTCGAGTACCGCCGGGGATTAAGGATAAATCCCTACGCTGCGGACCGGCGGGGATATGCGGACCTGCTCCGACTTCAGGGATACCCATCCCGGTACGTGGAGGAACTGAAGTTCATGCAGGACCTGGGTATGGCCAGCCAGACCGTCAACGATGCGGTGGAAGCATACGACTCGCTCCTCAGGGATGCGGTTTTCCGGCAATGGTCCGTGGACCCGGTACTACTGGCCGCAAGACACTGGAAGGTTGCAGTTTTTTCGGTAGCTTCCCAATCCGCCTTTTACCATGCGGATGCATCGTATATTGCGGCGGGATTTATAAAAGATATGTTATCCCATGACAGGAATATTTCTCCCATGGATCTGGATCTCCGGCAGGGCAGCTATTCCGGAGCCTTCAGGGCAGCCAGGGAAGCCGGGGCGGATTACTTTTTAATTATATCCGTTTCCGAGAACGACCGGGATATTTCCCTGAAGGGCGAATTGTTTGTAGCCAGAACCGGATCGGCGGCGGCTTCCTTTTCCAGTTACCGGACCGGACTTGACCGGTTAAGGAATGCCTCCCGGAATATGGTTGACCAGCTGGGAAAAAGCCTTCCGTTCAGGGCGGAACTCATAAAACGGCAGTCCGCCAAGGGACTTATTGATAAGGGAAAAGCCGACGGTGTTCTTTCGAATGCAAGTTTTGAGATTGTAAAAAAAGGAAGAGTCATTCTGCAAAATGAAGGGATAGGATTGGTTTATTCCCCCGACGATGTAGTTGGTTACCTGGTAGTCGGGAATGTGGATGACGAGATTGCCATGGGAAACCTGTCCCGGAGCGGTTTTTTTGATCATATTTCCGAGGGTGATGAAATTGTCCTCAAGAAGGAAAACCCCGACCCCCAGGCCCAGAAACCTGCTGGGGTATATGCGGATCCTGAACTTCAGAACCTGCTACGGACCATCCGGTGATGCTCTGTTTTTTCACATGAATAATACAGATAGCAAAAAGGGCTGTCCAGGAAGCAAACCCGTCAATATGTTGGCGTACTTCCTGAACAGCCCTTTTTGGTTTTGAGCGGTCCGTTTTTTATGGACCGCCCGGTTTGCTATTACATCTGGAACCGGATACCGAGGCCGGCATTCCAGATGCTGTTGTTAAAATCATACATTCCGGTTAGATCGATTTTTACTACCGCAATATTAAATGCCAGCCCGCCGAAGAACCTCAGGTCCCATCCTCCGGCTTTAATAATTGAGCTGAATCCATTATCGCCCACATCAACCGAAGGCAGACCCCGGGATGCCAGGATCGCATTTATTTCGTCAGCGCTTCCTCCGGTTACCGTGGTGGGGGCTGATACATCATATCCTGATTTAGCCCAGCCATAACTGTAGCCGAGTCCTGCATAGGGGGTGATAAAGAAAAAGGTCTTGGATACCTGAAGTTTAAAATCAATAACGTTACTCGACCAGGTCAGGTTAACCTCAGGATCATCAACTTTTATACTGTAATTATTCCCGTTGTCGGATATGTCATATTCTATTCCCGTGCCTACCTTGCTGTTGATATTTCCCCGGATGTAGTTATATCCCACACCAATGGTAATTTTAGGAAGAATCACATTCCCCTTCAAAATGGCATACCGGATATCACCGCCGATCATCATATAATCCAGGCTGATATCATCGGAAAAGTTCATGGCAGGAAGCATTCCGAATTTAAAACCTATATCAAAGGGCAGGAAAAAACCGCCCAGCCTGGCTTCAGCCCCGGCCGCGGGCAGCGGCATAAAGTTAAGGCTGGAGGGCAGTGAAAGGTTGAAATCACTTAACAGATCCTCCACCGCGGATTTGTCCATGAAACTCAGCCCGCCGAATATCCCCACACCAAAATGGGGAAAGTTTCCGATATATGCATCCGCCCAGCTCAACCCAAGGGTTGAGTTAAAGGGAAGGGTTTCCGCCATGGTAGTGGAAAAAGCATCAACCTTTCTCTGCAAATTTTCCAGATCATATTGTTCCAGGGCAAAACCACTTCCCGCCCCCAATAATACCAGCGCCAAACTGATAGCAATAATTTTGTGTTTCATCTAAACCTCCTCAGCTGAAAAGCTATCTTATATTTATTAATATACCATAGTTATAAATAAAATCTGATAAGTTTTCCATGCTTTATCAGTATATATTCGAGCCTTTTTCAAAACTCGGTTAGTTTTGATAAAGGCTTTTGCAGAAAGAATGCTATTTCCTTACCCATACATAAAATAGTATTCTTTCTGCACGTACATCTAAGGTTGCTTTTTCAAAATTTGACATTTTGAAAAAGCCTCATTCGATAAATTGTTTTACCCCATTTCAATGGACTATCATCTCCCCGTCTATAACACCATTTAATCCCTGGTATGTTACACTTTTTTGAACTCTATTAGGAGATAAAATAATATTGAAACCACCGGAGTTTCATTTTTATTCGCAGCCAGGTTTAATCCAGCCTGCGGCTGGGCTCTGCAAAGAAGTGATTGTTTGGCCGCTCACGCGGCCTGCGGGTACCCAGCTCTTTAGGGCGATTCTTTGAAGCAATTAAGAAATTGTTGCGCGTGCATGAAACCCGCATGTAATCCTTACCTTACAGAACCAACATACACGCTGCTTGCGGCGGGGTTGTTGACTGGCAGGCAGTTGGGGTTCATACACGATGCTTGCATCGGTTGATTTTTTAACACCCTGGACGAAGGTTAAAACGTTTGTATGTGGTATGAACCCTCAGCCTGTATAATAATTTTCTCTACAACGAAGAACCCCGAGGACTCTGCCTCGGGGTTCTTCGTTATTTCCGGATACCCCTTGATTTTTTTAAGACTCTCATTCATACTACGAAAGTTCCCTGCTCCAAGCGCGGTAAAATCCATTATCCGGCCTAACAGGATTCAATTTATTGAGAGGAGACTACAAAGTGCCCTGCGGAAGAAAGCGCAAACTTAAAAAGATTGCAACCCACAAACGGAAGAAGAAGCTTAGAAAAAACCGACACAAGAATAAGTGATAAGTCCCTTTATGTAACAGAGGCCGCAGATTTTCTGCGGCTTTCAGTATGTATTCTGTTTTTTGTTAATCAGAAATTGTATATTCCCAATAACATTTTTGATCAAATGTCTGCAGAACCACCTGAAATGAGGCCTGGATGCGGATAATAGGGACACTTTGAAGGTAAACCTTCAAAAAATCCATGAGATTCTAAAAATCAAGGCCAGCAGCCCCTGATTTAATCCGGGTTTTGTATTATATTGATACTATATATGCTTAAAGACAACCCGATTTTGGCAAAAATCCATACACCAGATGACCTTTCCCGCCTTGACTACCCCGAATTAGCCCAGCTGGCTGGGGAAATTCGGGAAGAAATTGTATCTACCGTAAGCCATAACGGAGGACATCTTTCTTCAAACCTGGGGGTAGTGGAACTTACCATTGCCCTGCACCGGGTTTTTGATTCTCCCAGGGATAAAATTGTCTGGGATGTGGGCCATCAATGTTATGCCCACAAACTGCTGACCGGCCGGGCTGACCAGTTTACGGCTCTCCGCCAGTCCCGGGGAATTTCGGGATTTCCCAGGCGGGATGAAAGTCCCCACGATCCATTCAATACGGGCCATGCGTCCACCTCAATTTCCGCAGCTTTGGGTTTGCTGGCCGCAGAACGGCTAAAAGGCGGTTCCGGGAAAGCCGTGGCCGTCATCGGTGATGGTGCGCTTACCGGAGGCATGGCCTTTGAAGCCCTGTCCCATGCGGGACAGCTAGATCTGCCCCTCATCATTATTTTAAATGATAATAAAATGTCCATCAGCCCCAATGTGGGGGGACTTTCAAAATACTTAAGCCGGCTTTCCATGAAATCCCGGTATCAAAGGATCCGGCGCTGGATAGACCGGTGTGTAAAAAAGATTCCCTTCTTCGGGGATGTTCTTTTTGAAGCCATGATGAGAATAAAACGGGCGTTTAAGGCTATTTTTTATACGGACAATTTTTTTGTTGACCTGGGTTTTGAATATGTGGGTCCCATTGAGGGGCACCAGATTCCCCGGCTTGAACAGGTCCTCCGGGATGTCCGGGATCTGGGGAAACCCGTGGTGGTCCACGTGATTACCCGGAAGGGAAAGGGTTACCAGTATGCGGAGCATGATCCCAGCAGTTTCCACGGGGTTTCCTCATTTTCTGTAACCGACGGGCTTCTTGAACGTAAAAGCGGTTCCGGGTTTACCGAGGTTTTCGGAGAAACCATAACCCGGCTGGCCGGTGCTGATAAGAGGATTGTGGCCATAACCGCGGCCATGGAAAAGGGGACGGGGCTTTCAAAGTTTAAGGCAGCCTTCCCGGAACGTTTTTTTGATGTGGGTATTGCCGAGGAACATGCGGTTACCTTTGCTGCGGGACTTGCTGCCCAGGGGATGAGGCCGGTGGTTTCAATATATTCCACCTTTATGCAGCGGGGAACAGACCAGATTATCCATGATGTGGCGCTGCAGAATTTGCCGGTAATGTTTGCCCTGGACCGGGCAGGATTTGTCCCGGAGGATGGTGAAACCCACCAGGGCCTTTTCGATATAGCATTGTTCCGGGGAGTTCCCCACCTGAATATCCTGGCTCCCGCGGGGAAGCATGAAATGGAACTGATGCTGCAATGGATGCTGCATCAGCCGGGGCCTTCAATTATCCGTTATCCCAAGGCTTCCTGTCCGCGGGATAGTTCTGTTTTTTCCGCCCCTATAGAAAATGGCCGGGGTGTTTTTGTTAAAAAAACCAATGCCCCGGTATGTATAGCATTCACCGGGAGCCTTTACCAGGAAGTCCTGGATGCCCAGGGAATCCTCTCCGCATCGGATACGGATGTGGATCTGTACAACCTCAGGTTTATTAAGCCCCTGGATGAGCCGTACCTGATCAGTTTACTTAACGAATATGAATATTTTATTGTTGCCGAAGAGGGCGTTTCCCAGGGAGGAGTTGGGGAATATATAATTTCCCTGGGAAGCCAGGCCCGTACCAGCGCCCGGATAATCCATTTTGGGGTTCCGGATGAAATGGTATCCCTGGGAACCAGGCAGGAACTTCTGCATCGGTTCAGGCTGGACGGTCAGGGAATTGCCGAACAGGTAATGCATATCCCGGGAATTATGGATTATCCCAGGATTCATAAAGTGGCGGCTCTATGAGAGGAACCGTTTCTTTGCCCAGCGGGGCCAGTCTTAATTTTGACGGCCCTGCCCTGGTGATGGCAATTATCAACTGTACCGATGATTCCTTTTATCCCCCCAGCCGCTGCGGTCCGGAAAATGCGGTTGAAAGAGCCCTGGAGGCTGAAGCCGGGGGAGCAAATATTATTGATTTCGGCGGTGAATCCACCCGGCCCGGTGCGGCCTATGTTCCCCTGGAGGAAGAGCTCCGCCGGGTAATTCCGGTTATCCGGGAATTCAGAAAACAATCAAACCTGCCTGTATCTGTGGATACCCGGAAAGCGGAGGTAGCCAGGGCCGTGCTGGATGCCGGGGCGGATATTGTCAACGATATTTCCGCCCTGGAGGATGACCCGGAAATGGGAACCCTCTGTGCCGACCGGGGGGCCGTGGTGGTGCTGATGCATAAAAAGGGAATCCCCGAAACCATGCAGGATCACCCTTATTACGGTAATGTGGTCAGCGAAGTACATGCCTATTTGACCGAAGCCGCGGCAAAAGCGCGGAATATGGGAATTCCCGAGCAGCGGATAATCATAGATCCGGGATTTGGGTTCGGAAAACGGCTGGAGGATAACCTGGATTTGCTGGGCCATCTTGAAGAATTATCCGGCTCGGTTTATCCTTTATTGGTAGGACTTTCCCGGAAACAGTTTATTGGAGAAATTACCGGCCGCAATACCGAAGGCCGGTTAGCCGGAACCCTGGCTGCCAATGGAATCGCCCTTTCCGGGGGAGCGGACATACTCCGGGTCCACGATGTGGCTGAAACATCGGACCTGGTAAAAATGATGTATGCCGTAACGTCCAGGCGAGGCAGGTAAAGGGTGGAATTTTTTTTAAAACTGTATTCATTTTATAAAGTAATTTCTCCGGTTATTGATGTGGCCATCCTGGCCTTTTTCCTCTATAAAATATATGACCTCCTGGTTAAGACCCAGGCCATTCAGCTGGTCCGGGGAGCCATATTCCTGGCCCTGGTATACGGGGTAACTTTTTTCCTGAAACTGCCCACCATGCAGTGGCTTTTAAGTTTTCTGGCCCCTGTACTGTTTACGGTTATTGCCATTGTGTTCCAGCCGGAACTCCGGAAAATGATCATGCGTATAGGCCAGGGAGATTTTTTCAGGCTCGATAACAAACCCCGGCTGGGCCAGCTTGAATCGGTGGTTACCGCCGCCGAAATTTTATCGGAACAGCGCCGGGGCGCCCTGGTGGTTTTTCCCAGAAGGGTAAACCTGAAAAACATCATCGATACCGGAACCAGATTGAATGCGGAATTATCATCCAGCCTGATTATTACTATTTTTGCTTTTGATACCCCCCTGCACGATGGGGCGGTGGTTATCCAGAGCGGCAGGATTACCGCGGCGGGTTGCCTGCTTCCCCTTTCGGAACAGCAGGATATCCGGAAAAGTTTTGGTACCCGGCACCGGGCTGCCCTGGGAATGAGCGAGCAAAGCGATGCGGTTATTCTGGTGGTTTCCGAAGAGACCGGCGCAATCTCCCTGGCATACGATACAAAGTTGTATTATGATTTGTCCCCCATTGAGGTGCAGAGGAAAATGAGGGAAATCATTGATAAGGGCGGCCGGGGCGGCGAAACGGAACAGTCCGCCGGCAACAGGGACAGCGAAAAGGACGTGCTCATTGAACGTTAGAAGAATCTTTGAAAAAATCATCGAAAACTGGCCCGCCAAGGTTCTCGCGGTTGTTCTGGCGATAATATTGTCCGTATTCCATCAAATCAGCACATTGGTGGAGGATTCATTTTCTATTCCCATAAAAATTGAAAACAGCGGTTACCTGGTTCCCGCAAAACCATACCAAAAAATCGTCCGGGTTACCCTGAGGAGTGACGAGAAGAACATTAATTCGGTTGACCGGGCGGATATAGAAGTATATGTGGATCTTTTAAAAATCACCGAACCTGGATCCTACAAAATGCCGGTGCTGGTCAGGAAAACCGGAACCGCCGTGGGTGTGGACCCTCTGGAAATAAACATAAACCCCGCGGAAATTGAGATTGACCTGGAATATAAGATGACCAAGTATGTTCCGGTGACGCCTAATTTCCGGGGATACCTGGAAAGCGGATACGAGATGGTATCCTACACCCTGGATCCTTCCCAGGTTGAAATTGAAGGTCCCCAGTCAATCATAACATCCGTGACCGGACTGTCCACGGACTACATTGAGTTAACCGGCAGAAAATCAAACTTTGTAACCACCTCCCGCATATTAAGTACCGACCCATTAATGGTTGTCCGGGGATCGGGGGTGGTGGAATTCAGAGGATCTATCCAGGAATTGATAATGATCAGGAACTTTGAACAGCTTCCCATATCAGTGATCGGATTGAACAGCAGATTTGCCGCAAAGCTGAGCATTACCCAGGGAGCTGTCCGGATTGAAGGAAGCCAGAATGCCCTGGAAAATTATACCCCCATGGGATCGGTGCTGAGCATTGACTGTTCCAACATAGAACATACGGGAACGGTTACACTTCCCGTAGCTGTGGCGGTACCGCTGCAGTTTGAGCTTATCCGTTATGAACCAATGGAAGTAACCGTAACTATTGAACCTAATCATGGAGATACCAGGGAATGATTATAGGGATAGGTGTTGATGTAGTTCATGTAAAACGCTTTGAACGGTGGGTGGATAATCCCAGTCTTTTGAAAAGGTATTTTCATCCGGAAGAACTGCAGACCGCTCTTTCCAGAAAAAGCGGAGCCTGTCTTTCCCTGGCAGCCCGGTTTGCCGCAAAGGAAGCCTTTGGAAAAGCCCTGGGAACCGGTTTAAAGGGTATCACCCTGAAGGATATTATGGTGGTGAACAAACATAATGGCCAGCCGGTGATAGTTCTTTTTGAAACCGCCCTGCAGGCTCTGGGGCAAAGCGGCGCCACCAGGATCCATATATCATTAACCCATGAAAAGGATAATGCCATAGCCATGATTGTTCTCGAATCCATATAAACCGGAGCAGCAGATGAATATAGATGACCGGGAATTAAAAGTTTCATTTTTATTAAAAGAAGAATACCGGTGTCCGGTTTGTGATACCGGTTTCCACCGGGAGGAATTGCTGTCCGGGGGAGGGCGGCTTATTGCGGGTGAGATTTCGGATGAGCTGCACCGGCTTTATGAACCCTCTGCAAAATACGGCGAAGTGTTTCCCCTGGCGTATGTGGCTACGGTATGCCCCGAATGCTGGTTTGCCGCGGTGGACAAGGATTTTTTCAATGTTCCTGAAAAGGTGCGGGAAAAAATTTTACAGGATAAGGAAGAACGCATGAACGACGCGGGTAAGGTTCTTCCATGGGTTGATTTTACCCGGCCCAGGGAATTGGTTGCCGGGGCGGTTTCCCAGTACCTGGTGGTCCGGTGTTATGAATATTTTTCCAGTGAGTTCTCTCCCACCATTAAGCAGGGAATTGCCTCGTTAAGGGCAGGATGGCTTTTTGATGAATTGCATAAAAAATATCCCGGCAATAATTACGACTGGCTGGCGGTTCTTTTCAAAAAGAAAGCGCTTTTTTTCTACCGGGAAGGAATCCTGAAGGAGCAGACCGGGAAGGAACCCCTCTCGGGAATAAAAAATTTCGGCCCGGATACGGATAAAAATTACGCCTACGAGGGAGCCCTGTACCTTTCCGCTTTGCTTCAGTTGAAATACGGTCTCCGGGAAGATACGGCAAAGCGGGCTGAACTGCTGGGCGAATCGAAAAGAACCATCGCAAAAATTTTCGGACTGGGGAAGTCTTCCAAAAGTAAACCCGGTCCTCTTCTGGAACATGCCCGGAATTTGTATGATACTATCAACAAAGAACTGAACGAAACCGATGAATGATAAGAATATCCGGCTTCTGATTTCCTACGATGGTACTGGATTTTCGGGATGGCAGAGACAGTCCAGGGACCGCAGTGTCCAGGAGGAAATTGAATCCGCCCTGGAGAAAATCCATAAAAAACCCATGGGAATTACCGGGTCCGGCAGGACCGATGCGGGGGTCCATGCGGCCGGCCAGGTGGCAAACTTTTATTCAAATATAAAAAATATGAGCCCCGAACGGTTTGTTCCGGCCCTCAATGCATACCTGCCCAGGGATATCCGGATTCTGGAGGCAGAAGAAGCTTCCCCGGATTTTCATGCCCGGTTTGATGCAAAAATGAGAACCTACCGTTATTTTATTATCTGCGGACGCCGGGGACTGGCCCATGAACTCCGGTATGCTCTGCAGCTTTGGCACCAGCCGGATGTGGATGTTTTGAACAGGTATACCCGTCTTGTCCGGGGGGAAATGGACTGTTCAACCTTTGCCAGTCCCAGGGACCAAAGTGAATCGAGGCAGCGGTTTATTTACCATGCTTATTTTTTTTATCAGGGGGAGTACCTGGTTTTTGAAATCAGTGCGAATGCTTTTTTATGGAAAATGGTCCGTTCAATTGTCGGCAGTTTTTTATTTTATGAAGAAAAAAAAATTCCTTCCGGAAAAGTGAAGACCATGATTGAAGCCGGCGACAGAAGCCTGGCTGGCCCAACGGCCCCGCCCCAGGGGCTTTTTCTCTGGAATGTCGATTATTACAGGAAATAGCAGTGAAGAAGTTTGGATTATTCTTTTTAATTTTATTTTCATTTGCGGTTTTTTATTCCCGGGCCGATTCCCCTGTAAAAGCCCGGGATGCCCTGGGACGGGAACTGGTTCTGGCGAATCCCGCAATAAGGGTGGTAAGCCTTACCCCGGCAATTACGGAAATGCTATTTGCCGTCGGTGCGGGGGACCTCGCCGTGGGGGTTACCGAATTCTGCAATTACCCGGAGGAAACAAAAGATGTGGAAAAGGTGGGAGGTTTTTCCGGAGCAACCATCAGTATAGAAAAGATTGCATCCCTAAAACCGGACCTGGTTTTGGTTTCCGCGGATATGCACTACAGAATTATTGATCTCCTTGACCGTGCGGGCATTGCATCATTTGCCTTTGAGCCTAAAAATATGGACGATATATTTTCGACCATAAGAACCATCGGTCTTTTAACAAACCGTGAAAAAGGTGCTTCCGGAACAATTGCGGCCATGGAAAAAGCCCTGGCCAGGGCAGGGGAATTATCCGCCGGGAAAAAAAGGGTTACCATATTTTGGGAAATCTGGGATAATCCCCTCATGACCACCGGGACCGGAACGTTCATAAGTGAAGCCATCAGCCTGGCCGGGGGAAAAAATATTTTTGATGACCTGAAAACCAACTGGCCCGAGGTCAGTGTGGAACAGGTAATCCTCCGGAATCCCGAATGGATCATGACCGATAACAACCACGGGGCGCATATCAACCAGGCGGTTTTAGCTAAACGGCCGGGCTGGGCCAGGATTGATGCGGTCCGGAATAACCGGATAGGATCCATCAATTCGGATATGATCATGCGAGCGGGCCCCCGGCTGGCGGATGCAATTCTGGTAATGGCGGAATTGATCCATGGGGATACAGGAAAGAGATGATCAAATTTGCAAAATGGAAATTTTTCCTCCTGACCGCTATCCTCCTGGTAATTCTTGTCCTGGGATTTTTTTCCGGATTGTTTCTTGGGGCTGTCAAAATCAATGCTGCTGAAATTTCCGGAATTTTGTTTGGGCCCCCGGAGGAATTTCGGACCCAAAGGATTATTATTTTTGATATCCGCCTTCCCAGGGTTATCCTGTCCATTATCATCGGGGCTTCCCTGGCTTTGTCCGGTGCCGCTTTCCAGGGGTTCTTCCGGAATTCCCTGGCGGACCCCTTTGTGATTGGTGCTTCCTCCGGTGCAGCCCTTGGAGCGGCCCTGGCAATAGTGGGGGGGCTTTCAATGGCCGGCATGATTTCCGCCCCATCCCTGGCTGCTTTTGCCGGAGCATTAGCCGCGGTGTTTCTGGCCTTTGTTATTTCCCGGTCCGCCGGAAACCCGCCGCCTGGGGCGGCTCTTCTTTTGGCCGGGACCGCCCTGGGATCATTTTTTTCGGCGTTGCTTTCTTTAGTATTAGTCCTTCATGACCAGGATCTGCACAGGGTATATTTCTGGCTCCTGGGAAGTTTGAGCGGTACCAACTGGTCAATTGTTTCAGGCGTTCTTCCCATCATAATTATTTCATGGACGATTATTTTTTTATGTACCCGGCCCCTGGATTTGCTTCTTCAGGGGGAAGAAGTCGCGGAAAGCCTGGGGGTGGATGTAAAAAAAACCAGGCTGATCATTGCCGTTGGGGCTTCCCTGGCCACGGCGGCCGCCGTGGCATCCGCGGGAATTATAGGGTTTGTGGGATTGGTGGCCCCCCATTCGGTCAGGATGATGACCGGGCCGTCCCATTCCAGGCTGTTGCCGGCATCGGCTTTGATGGGGGCCAACCTTGTTCTATGGGCCGACATTATTGCCCGTACGGTGATAGCGCCCATGGAACTTCCGATTGGTATTATCAGTTCCCTGGCGGGGGCTCCGTTTTTTATTTATCTGATGATCCGCCGTGGCCGGAATATAGGTAAGTTTGTATGAACCGGAATTCAGTATTAAAGATAGAACATCTCGATGCCGGGTTTAAGAAAAAAACCATTTTAAAAAACATCAGCATAGATGTCCAGGCGGGGGAACTGCTTGCCCTGGTGGGTCCCAATGGTTCCGGGAAAACCACCCTAATAAAAACCGCCGCATCATTTTTACCTCCATTAAAAGGTAAGGTCTTCCTGGAGGGAAGGGAAATTTCATCATTTAAAAAAGATGAAAAGGCCCGGCAGATAGCCATGATATTCCAGGGGCAGGGTATTGCCTGGCCCTTTCCTGTTCGGGATTTTATCCTTCAGGGAAGATTCCCCCACCAGGGATGGTTCGGAATTCCGCCGAAAAGTGATGAGGCCATTGTTGAAGGGGTGATTTCCGAAGCAGGGCTGGATTTGTTCAGGAACCGGTTGGTGACCGAACTATCCGGCGGTGAATACCAAAGGGTTTTGCTGGCCCGGGCCATGGCCCAGGAATCATCCCTGTTTTTGCTGGATGAACCGGTTTCCTATCTCGATTTAAAATACCAGCTCACCGTAATGGACCTGATCCGCCATTCGGTAGATCGGGGAATTGCCGCTATGGTAAGCCTTCATGATTTGAACCTGGCGGCCCTTTATGCTGACCGGATTGCCCTGGTTGCGGAGGGAACCATTATTGCCCTGGGGACCGCCCAGGAAGTTTTAACAAGAGAATTCCTGGAACGGGCCTTTAATTTTCCTGTACCCGTTGGAAGTCATCCCTGGGATTCAAATATCCCGGAAATATTTTATCCCTTAAAAACCCGCCGGGACTGACAGTCCCGGCTACTCCTGGTCCATTTTCCGGAACCGGGCTACATACATGGGCCCCAGGTTTTTGTCCCGGTCCGGCAGGATCATCCTGCCGAATCCGGTTTCCTCTCCGGCGGTAAAATCAGGTTTATCAATGAGAACGGAATGTTTGTATTTTTTTACCAGGCGTTCCGCGGTGCGGTCATTTTCCAGGGGTGAAATGCTGCAGGTAATATAAACCAGGTATGCCCCGGGTTTTAAAAGGAGAAAAGCCGAAGAAAGCAGGGCCCATTGCCGCTGGGCTAAGAATTTCGGCCTGGACACGGTCCATTCATCAAGAGCCTTGCTGCTCCCCAGCACATGCCGCTCGCTGGAGCACGGAACATCCAGAAGAACCGCGGAGAAACGTTCCCGTTCGGACTCTCTGCCGCCCTGGGCAGCCGCATCAAACCCGGAAACCTGGACATGGCTTCTCCTGTCCGCCGGCAGGTATTCATCCAGCACATTTACCAGCCTCCTCCTCCGTTCATTGGAGAATTCGTTGGCCAGCAGGGTAACCTCATTTTCCATGGCGGAGGCAATGACCAGGCTTTTTCCGCCGGGAGCTGCACAGGCATCCAGGATAATTCCTGACCGGGGCAGCCTGAGGGTTTTCGCTGCAATTATAGAGGCTTCATCCATCATGTAGGGTTTGTTGAGTCCGCAGCTATACGAAATGGGTGTGGATGATTCCAGCAAAGCTTCTTTTAATTGGTCCCATCGGGAACCATAGATGGATTCATAGTATGCATTGAATTCGTTTAGTCCCATAGACAGGCGGTTATTTTTTCTTCTTTGATGAAGCCAGCATTTTCATTTTATCAATACTTTCTTCTGAAAGGATATGTTCTAGTTTGCAGGCATCCTGTTCGGCAATCTTTGGACTTACTCCTACCACGTCCCGTAAAAAAGAAGTAAGAAAATCATGGCGTTCCCGGATTTCTGCGGCACGGATTTTTCCCCGTTCGGTCAGTGTAACCCCCCGGTATCTTTCATGCTCCAGGAGTCCCTGTTCTTCCAATGTTTTAAGCGCCGTCAGGACGGAAGGTTTTGAAACACCCAGTCTGACGGCAATGTCGGTTACCCGAACTTCCCCTTCATCCGCAAGAAAGCTAACCATCTCCAAATAATCTTCCAATGATTGGGTCATACTTTATTGTGTAGCAATATCGGTGTATTGTCAATGAACCATACTAAACCCTTGATAAGTCCTTATGAATTTTTAAAAAGTGGTCGGCGAATTTTCTCTTTAATTAAAACTAACGTGTAAGTAGAATGTTGTAAAAAAACCGGGAATATGCCTCTTTTGAAATAATCGAAATTTTAAGACAAATTACGAACCCACGTTTGCTGTCAAATTCAGTACAATTTTGATAAAAATGTAACTATTATCCGATAATGTATCAATAAATCGGAAATTTCGTCATGTACGATTGCAAAATTTTCTTTTATACTGAATCCTGATAATTTCATTAAAAATAGGGATAAGAAAAATTGAAAAGGATGTATTATGAAACGATTAATGATACTGGTTGTTCTGATTTTTCAATGGAGTTATGTATCATTTGCTTCTGAAAATAATGATAACCTTACCGCAAATATTGGTCTGAGTATGCTTTTTGTGGCGGATGCTGCGCCGGCTGAAAGAATAAATGAAGTCATTTTATTTTCATCTCTTGCTGCTGGTTTGGGTTATCATTTTAATATCGTTCCCCATCTTATTGCCCCGGGTATTTATGGGGATGTGCATATCAGTTTTGGATCCCTGCTTCAGGATGAGAAAAAAACAAATGATTTTGATAGTGTTAAAGAAAGGGATCTGTTTTTTCAGGCTGGGATTCGTTTATATAATCAATTCAGATTTGGCCAGTTTGATATGCAGCCATTTGCAGGAATAAATATAATGGCAGGAAAGGCCAATCCCATTGGGTTAAAATCATTTGGAATCCTGATGGCGTATAAAAACTTTGGCCTGGAATATGGCTATATTCTGCCGATTGCGGATGATATAAAAAACACCGGGGCCGCCATGCACCGTTTTGCTATTATGTATCATTTCAGATAAGGAATAATTGGCTGAGGTTTTTCAAAGTACCATATTCTGAAAAATCTCCGGTTATAAAAAATGACATATACAAATTTTTTTCTTCTCTTTTTCCCTTACCAAAACCCGCGGGATAATTTATATTTATAATAGAGAAATCATCCGGAGGACTATTATGAAAGCTCTGGTTAAGAAAAATGCCGGCGTCGGAATTTCCATGGAAGATGTACCCGTTCCGTCTATAGGTCCTAACGATTTACTGGTAAAGATAAAAAAAACAGCCATCTGCGGTACGGATGTACATATCTACAATTGGGATGCCTGGTCCCGGAAGACGATTAAAACCCCCATGGTTATCGGACATGAATTTGTGGGGGAAATTGTTGCCCGGGGTTCCAGTGTGACCGGCTGGGAAATAGGTGAGCGGATTTCCGGAGAAGGGCATATAGTCTGCGGAACCTGCCGTTCCTGCCTAGCGGGAAGAAGGCATCTCTGCCCTAATACAAAAGGGATCGGGGTAAACCGGGATGGATGTTTTGCGGAATACCTTTCCATTCCGGCATCCAACGCCTGGAAGCTTCATCCCTCGATTCCCGATGAGGTGGCCGCTGTTTTTGATCCCTATGGCAATGCAACCCATACGGCCCTTTCTTTTGAAATGATAGGCGAGGATGTGCTGGTCAGCGGTGCCGGGCCTATCGGATGTATTGCCACGGCAATATGCAGGCATGTGGGAGCCAAAAGGGTAGTGGTAACGGATATTAACCCCTGGCGGCTGGAACTGGCAAAAAAAATGGGGGCTACCCATACCATAAATGTGGCGGACAGTTCCATAAAGGATTTCATTAAATCCGAAGGAATGTTTGGGTTTGATATTGGACTTGAAATGTCCGGTTCCGGCCAGGCCTTTGAATCCATGCTGGAAAGCATGTACCCCGGCGGACGGATTGCCCTGCTGGGAATTCTCCCGGAGGGCACCAGGATAGACTGGGACCAGGTCATTTTTAAAGGGCTCCACCTGAAAGGAATTTATGGCCGGGAAATTTTTGAAACCTGGTACAAGATGCAGTCCATGCTTCTGTCGGGTCTTTCCATCCGGGAAGTGATAACCCACCGTTTTTCATTTGACGATTTTCAGAAGGGATTTGATGCCATGCTGAGCGGCAAAAGCGGCAAGGTAATCCTCAGTTTTGACTGATGGGGACTGGGTATATTTCGGACCATCTGCCCCGGCGGTCCGCCTGGTCTGCCTTGCGGTAATAAATCTGGAGATTTTCCCTGTCCGGCGGGGACCAGCGGTGCTGCAGGGCATTACCCAGATGTTCCAGGTAGTCCACCCGCGGAATATTGACCGCCCCCAGGCTTTCCAGATAATCCGTGTGTACCTGGCTGTCAATGAATTCCAGGTTATCCTCAAAAAGGATCTGGGCCATGGTCAGGAATGCGGTCTTGGATGCATTGGGCGTCAGGGAAAACATGGATTCACCGAAAAAGGCATTCCCCAGCCGGATTCCATAGCAGCCGCCCACCAATTCTCCGTTGATGTAGCTTTCCGCAGAATGCGCCCAGCCAAGATGATGTAGTTCGCTATATGCCTGGATTATATCTTCGGTAATCCAGGTTCCATCCTGTCCGGGTCTTTGAACCTGGGAACAAAAACGGATTACCTGTTCAAAATGTGTATCCAGCCGGATTTCGAATTTCCTCTGCCGCAGAATTTTCCTCATCGACTTGGAAATGTGGAGATTATCCGGGAATAAAACAAACCTTGGGTCCGGGGAATGCCAAAGGATAGGGTCTTCGGGATTGTACCAGGGGAAAATTCCCTGTTCATACGCGGAGAGGAGCATCCCCGGTGAGAGATTGCCCCCCATGGCCACCACACTTGAGTCCGCTTCCTTATCCCTGGGGAAGGCAAACCGCTGGTATTCGTGCAGCACCGGAAAGGTCGGGTCGGGCCCGCTCCGGATCCGGTCTGTCATATTATTGTAATACCTCAATCCGGTAATTTTCGGCTTTCCAGTCAACCCGGGCCTTGCCGCCGTTACTCAGGTCCCCAAAAAGAACTTCATCAACAAAGAAGGATTTAATTTTATCCTCCACAATCCGTCCGGCGTTCCTGGCACCGAATTCCCGGCTGTATCCTTCCTGGGCAAGATGCCTGATGGCTTCATCCGTAACCTCCAGGGTCACATTCTTTTCAGCCAGCTGTTCCCTGAACATATCCAGTTCCTTGTTGACAATGGATATCATGATTTCTTCCGACAGATGGCTAAAACGGACCACCGCATCCAGGCGGTTCCGGAATTCCGGGGTAAATATTTTTTCTATGGCCCCGTCCACCGCGGAATCATCCGTGGTACGGTCCCCGAACCCAATAAGGCTTTTTCCGATATCCCTGGCGCCGGCATTGCTGGTCATGATTAAAACCACATTCCGGAAATCCGCTTTACGGCCGTTGTTGTCCGTAAGGGTAGCGTAGTCCATAATCTGGAGGAGAATATTGTAAATATCAGGATGGGCCTTCTCTATTTCGTCCAGCAGGACCACCGCATGGGGCTGCTTCCGGATGGCTTCCGTCAGAAGTCCGCCTTCTTCATAACCCACATATCCCGGGGGAGAACCAATAAGTCTGCTGATGGTATGCTTTTCCTGGTATTCGCTCATGTCAAAACGGTGCATGCTTACTCCCAGAATATCCGCCAGGCTCCGGGCCAGTTCGGTTTTTCCGACCCCGGTGGGACCGACAAAAAGGAAGTTGGCCACGGGTTTTCCGGCACCCCTGAATCCCGCCCTGGACCGTTTAACGGATTTCACCACCGCATCCACCGCACCATTCTGACCGAATATCCGGTTTTTCAGCTTTTCTTCCAGGACCTTGAGGCGGTCCTTTTCGGATTCACCCACCGAACGCTCGGGAATCCGGGCAATCCGGGAAACCACCTTTTCAATCTGGTCCAGGTTAACCGGAACCACTTCAACCTGTTCCGGTTCCTTTGCCTGTTCAGCTTCCGCGGGATATTCGGTTTCCGGAACAGCCGGTTCCTGTTTTTTGAAAGCTTCGATCCTTGCAAAAGCACCGGCTTCATCAATAATATCGATGGCCTTATCGGGCAGGCGCCGTTCTGTAATAAACTGCGCCGAGAGGCGGACCGCCCCTTCAATAGCGTCTTCGCTGTAGGCTACCCGGTGGTAATCTTCATATTTATGTTTTAATCCTCTGAGGATTTCAATGGCGTCATTTTCCGATGGCTCATTTATATCGATTTTCTGGAACCGTCTGGAAAGGGCCCGGTCTTTTTCAAAGAACTTGCTGTACTCTTCATGGGTGGTGGAACCGATACAGCGGATCTTTCCTGAGGTGAGGGCGGGTTTTAAAAGGTTCGATGCGTCCAGGGATCCCCCTGAAACAGAACCTGCCCCTACAAGAGTATGGATCTCATCAATAAAGAGAATTGCCTTTTCCTTTTTAAGGATTTCATCTATAACACGCTTAATCCGTTCCTCAAAATCGCCCCGGTATTTTGTTCCTGCCACCAGGGATCCCATGTCCAGGGAATAGATGAGAAAATTTTTCAGGGTAGGAGGAACGTTGCCTGCTATAATACGCTGGGCCAGGCCTTCGGTAATAGCGGTTTTTCCTACTCCCGAATCACCCACATGGACCGGGTTATTTTTAAGACGCCTGCAGAGAACCTGGATAGTCCTGTCAAGTTCCGCATCCCTGCCGATGACCGGTTCCAGTTCTCCCTTTCCGGCCAAAACCGTCAGTTCCCTGGCATACTTTTCCAGGGCGCTTTTCCGTGTGGTTTTAGTCCGCTGGGTCTGGGGATACTCGTCATTAAACCCCTTATCCTTTTCACCGTAATCAGCATCCGACAGGGGATCCTGGTCGAGTTTTCCGAAATCTATTTCCTGGTCTTCACTGGTATTTGCATGGGAAAGGACCTCCAGGAGTTCCAGCCGTTTAATACCTACTTTGCGGAGATAATACGCGCAGTAGTTCCGTTCTTCATCATAAAGGGATACCAGAATATCCGCCACATCCAGGGTTTCTTTCCGGGAGGATTGGCTTTGAAGAACCGCCCGCTCCAGAACACTCTGGAAGCCCACACTTTGGGTAGGTTCGGTATTTTCCAAAACGGGTAATTTCTGCTCAAAATAGTTTTCCATGCCATGTTTCAACTGCTCCAGGTTTGCCCCGCAGGCGGTAATAGCTTCCTGGACCTCGTCAAAAGCAAGGGCCGCATAGAGTATATGTTCTGGGGTAAGGTACTCATGATTCCGTACCTTAGCCTCGTTATACGCAGCGTTAATTATAGCCTGCACATGCCGGCTTATTTTCATTACTTTACACTCCTCTGCGGTATGCAAAATCAACTAAAAAAAGAAACCACCGCAATTTGAATTTAAACAATAAATGCCTTTAAGACAAATTTATCGACTTTCTACTGAAATTTCAGGGAACCCGGTACAATCCTATGCTTTTTCCACCTTGCACTGGAGGGGGAACTTATTCTGCCTTGCCAGACTATGAACCTGGTCTACCTTGGTGACCGCAATGTCCCAGGTATATACCCCTACAAGCCCGCTCCCTTTATTATGAACATTCATCATAATGTTGGCAGCATCTTCCATGGATTTATGAAAAACAGCCATAAGAACTTCGACTACAAAGTCCATGCTGGTTTGATCGTCATTTAGCAATATTACCTGATAATCGTCCGGTTCTTTTAATTTATCAACGACCTTCTGTGCTGTATCAAAACCGTTATTCTTATCTTTTGCCATTAATAAAACCTCGTTTTCGTAAAGCTGTTACAGCTTGACGTTAAATATAACAGAAAAAAAGATTTTTTTAAAGGTTACTTTCCCTAAACTTCTGTTTTTGATAAACAATTCCGGAAGCATAATCTTTGGGATACCCCGGTAAAAAACCGTTTTTTGATCCATTTTCAAAACTAACCGGATCTCGAAGACGGATCAAAAGACTAAATGATCCTCCCTTGCTTCGATGGTGTTTTGCCCTTTATACTTGGTATATGCGTATAGTATCCTGGAATGTAAACGGAATCAGGGCGGTGGAAAAAAGGGGTTTTACCGATTGGCTTAGGGGGGATTCTCCTGACATGCTTTGCCTGCAGGAAACCAAGGCCCACCCGGGGCAGCTTCCCCCGGAGCTGATTAATCCTCCGGACAATAAGGGAAATCCCTATTTTTCCTACTGGGCCAGTGCTAAAAAAGCGGGATATTCCGGGGTAGCCATTTATACTAAAACCGAGGCGGAGAACCTTCAATTCCTTAAAAATGATGATTTTGACAACGAAGGCAGGGTCCTGGCAGCGGAATATAAGGATTTTGTCCTTATTTCGGCTTATTTTCCCAATTCCCAGGAAGCAGGAGCCCGGCTGGGGTATAAACTGGCCTTCTGCGACACCATTCTGAAATACTGCAACAGCCTGGTCAAGAAAGGAAAAAATATCATCCTCTGCGGTGATTATAATATTGCCCATACTCCAATTGATATAGCCAGACCCAAGGAAAATGAGAAAAACGCCGGGTACCTTCCGGAGGAACGGGCCTGGATGGATACCTTCTTACATGCGGGATATGTGGATACCTTCAGGTACTTCCATCCCGGGGAAGTAAATCATTACAGTTGGTGGTCCTACCGGGCAAATGCCCGGGAACGGAATGTGGGTTGGAGAATCGATTATCACTGTGTAAATCAGAGTTTTATTCCGAATATAAAGAAAGCCCGGATCAGGCCGGAAGTAATGGGTTCCGACCATTGTCCTGTGGAAATCGAACTATAACAAAACCTTCTTAAATGAGTTATATTTTGAGGCTTTTTCAAAACTTCAGTTTTTGAAAAAGCAACTTTAGATTTAGGGAAAAAACCGTCTTTTATGACGGTTTTTTCCAGAGCCATTTCCAAAATTAACCGAGTTTTGAAAATGGCTCTTTTTCAGTATTTAAGGGCCGGTTCACAAACAGCATTTGAAACTGCCCCGGAAAGGACATTATATAATGAAGATAAAGTATAATGCACCCACGGTGTTGACCTTTGCATTTCTCAGCGCCGGGGTGCTGATTATTTCCCAAACACTGGTTCCTTCCCTGACCAGGGACTGGTTTATGGTTCCCGGGAAAACCCAGTTTTCTCCGGCCAGGTTTAACCATTGGGTGTGTCTTTTAACCCATGTGCTGGGGCATACCAACTGGACCCATCTGATTGCGAACTTTTCCTTTATTTTATTGATAGGGCCAATTCTGGAGGAAATTTACGGTTCCCTGGGGCTTCTGTTAATGATTGTTATTACCGCCCTGGTGACGGGCATTCTTAATGTTCTTATTTTCCCTACCGCCCTGTTAGGCGCATCGGGGGTGGTATTTATGATGATTCTCCTGGCTTCATTTACCAATTTTAACCAGGGGGAAATTCCCTTAACCTTTATTTTGGTTCTGGTTTTTTATCTGGGCCGGGAATTTTTCAACGCAATCCATTCTAATACTATTTCGGAATTTGCCCATATTGTTGGCGGTTTCTGCGGCAGCTTGTTTGGTTTTTTCCGGCCCCAGGCGGGACCGCCTAAAAGGTAATTTTCCAGGGCTCCCTCCCGTCCAGCCCTGAAAAACCGGTAATAAATCCGAAGGATCATTACCGGCTGCCAAAGAACCATAGCTGCTTACCGGAGAAATAATAAAATTATTTCCCCGGCAAACAGAACTATGGAATATAAAAATCCTGGCATATTTAGTATAACACTAATTTTGAAAGAAGTATAGATAAATTTTAACTTAAAAGTGATTTTTGGTGAACATCAAAAATATGCGGCGGGTATAAAAAACCCCCGGAAATTATTTTCCGGGGGTGATATTCTGAAAGATAATTTTCCGGTTCAGTCCGGAAACCTGATTGGAAGGCTGTTGGGGTTCATACCCCGATGCTTGCATCGGGGTATGAACCCTCAGCCTGTATAATAATTTCCTCTACAACGAAGATACCCCGAGGCTCTGCCTCGGGGTTCTTCATCACTTCTTTTCGGTTAAATCCGCGGCATTTAACAGCAGCACCGAACCGTCCGGTTTCTGGGTTAGAATAAGGCTTCCCTGGAATGTAACCGCCGCCCACTGGTGCACTTCCAGGGTTGACTGGGCCTTCTTTACAAAGGACTGGTCAAACTTGGCCAGGTGGCGTTTTCCTCCTACGGAAGCAATCGCATACAGATCGCTGCCATTGACCCAAAGGTAACTGTTGGGATCAATATCGTCATTTCCCTGCCGGATTATTTCCAGGGTGGTGGGGTTGATTTCCACCAGCCTGATAGCCCCGTTCCCCCGGTTTTCTCCCGCCACGGCAATAACCTTTCCGTTTATGATATTAAAGGTTCTTCCGCTGACCGTATCCAAAGCGGAAATCTTTATCTGCGCCCCGGAATTGGGATTTATCCTGACAACCCGCCCCAGGTGGGAAGTGGAGTCCTTCATCGCCAGACCCAGGATTCCCGGAACAGCCGCAGCCTGGGCTTCTTCAGAAGCGATAATCTTCTGCTGATCCTGGGCAATGTCCTTCCGTTCCTGTTGGGCTTCCTCGGTTTTTTTGTCCGCCAGTTCCTGGGTTTTTTGGGCCTCATCTTTTTTGTCTTCCAGGGCCTGTTCGTCCTTCTTTACCTGATCTTCTTTTTGAGCGGTTTCTTGCTCTTTCTGGGCCGCCGCTTTTTCACTTTCGGCTATTTTCTTTTCTTCTTCTGCCTTTTTCTGGGCATCCGTTATGGTTTCAGCGGCCTTTTTCTGGTCTTCTATCTGCTGCCTTTCCTGGGCGGCCTGTTTCTTTTCTTCTTCTACCTGTTTCTTTTCATCCTGGATACGTTTTTCTTCTTCTTTTATAGCTTCTTTCTGCACTTCGGCGCTTTGGGCTGCTTTTTCGGCTTCCCGTTCTTTCAGGTCAACCATATCCTTCCGGTCACCGATCCCTTTGTCTTCATCCTTCCTCATTTCATCGACTACTTTTTGGTCGGTCAGCGAGGTGGTATCGATGGCGCTTAAGGATCCTGCGGTTCCGGTCATAATGGGAATTACCATAAGGGTTCTGCCGGGCCATTCATCATAGCGGATGGAGATTCCCGCCTTGTCCGCGGTCAGGTTTCTGACCACCGGGGTTTTATACCGGGAAGTGAAATACTCCATGTTGCTCCGGTAAACCGCATTGTAAATCGTAATATATCTGGCTAAAAGGGCCGCATCCCTGGCGGAATATTCATAGGCTCCTTCCAGGTACCCCTGGATGATCAGCCGTACGTTGTTGATGTGATCAACCCCTACATCCACGCCAAAACCCATGATGTCCGCATCAAGTTTACTGCCATCGGGGCCGGATACGGAATGGATGATAAAATACCGTCCCCTGGATCCGGTCTGGGCGGTTCCGGCTTTTACCGCAATACCCATGGAATATCCAATATTCCTGATCTGGCTGGTGGTTTCAATAACCGCATGGGGACCGACATAGTTGATAAATTCAATCCTCGCCCCCTGGGTTTTTTCCAGTTCATCTACATCAACCTCCAACGATACCAGGGAACCTAAAATGCATGTAAACAGGAATAATGCTATCAAAAACCAATTTTTTTTCCGAAAGGCACCAGGGGAACATTTCATGGAAATCTCCTTATATATTATCTTTTTTCATCCGTATGTTATTTATTATATACCATATTTATACAAAAATGAAACTGCTTGGGTAAAATATCATGAAAGTTGGGTATTTGGTCCAAATAGAAAGGAGCTTCAATACCTCCAGGATCCGGTAAACCGGCAAAACAATCAAATATTAAAAATAACTTCTTGAAATTTGCCACTCTTTCAATAAATTTTCTCCGGATGTTATATCATATAACTCTAAAAATAAAAAAACCAAGGGTTGTTTTAAGAAAAATACTTTTGATTCGTCAAATTTCCCTTTTATTTGATATTTTTTTCCTGATTCAAAATAATAGTCCAGCTTAACATTGTTTGATTTATAATAATCAGGTCCTTCACTTTTATAAACATTAAATTGTACATCAAATGTGGTTTGATTGTTCCCAAAGGGGACAATCAGTATTGATTCATCTCCACTTTGGGTTACTGTTTTATTCGCAAGTGGGTTTAATACCTTCTGCACGCTCCCGGGTGCGAGGCTCTGGGGCGTTCTAAAAATCTTGTAAATCAAAATTGTATGGGTATTAAACCCACATAAAATCCATACCTTACAGAACCAACAAACCTCGC
>JAVBPH010000039.1:0-24668 GCA_031549725.1 Treponemataceae bacterium | reverse complement strand
CCTTGGAATTATCCTATATTATGAGCTTTTTTCAAAACTCGGTTAGTTTTGAAAAAAGCTTCAGAAAAACCGTCAAAAAGCCGGTTTTTCCCCTAAATCTAAGGTTGCTTTTTCAAAATCTGACATTTTGAAAAAGCCTCTTATGTATACAATAAGTAAAATTGTTTGTTTTAAGGTATTACGTTGAAATCCTGCTGCTATAGTATTTATTGAATTTGCTATGTATGATTTAGTATACCATTTAAAAAAGCAAAAATTCCGGCCGGCTTTTATCAATTTATAATTCATTATAATATAAAGAGTTAATTAAAAAATAATTTAATTTTTTGTTTTACACGAAGATGGCACGGTTGTTGCTAATATCTTCTCATATGGACGCTTTGAATATACAAAAAAACAATATTGAGTTTTCTTTTCCTAGATTTATGGTAAGTTCTTTAAGTATTGAAGAAATAAAGTCTGAGGTGTTAAGAAAACTTATTCATTTTCTCATAGCTCTTGCCCCTGTTTTGGCATCATATAACCGGCCCATTACCATGGGTCTCCTTATCGCAGGGACTTTGTTTTACACCTTTGTTGAAAACCTGCGGATGGCTGGAATCCGGGTTCCTGTTATTTCCAGAATAACCGTAAGGGGTTCCCGGAGCCGGGACCAGGGCCGGTTTGTACTTGGGCCGGTAACCCTTGGAATCGGCGCTTTATTAGCACTGTTGATTTATCCTTCACCCGTTGCAAGCATCGCTATCTATGCCCTCGCCTTTGGTGATGGTTTTGCCAGTCTTGTTGGCAGGATCTTTGGTAATATCCGGCCTGCATTCCTGATGGGAAAAAGTTTTGAGGGTTCACTTGCCTGTTTTGCTGCGGTCTATGTTTCGGCATTCCTGGTTTCACAAAACAGTCAGATCGCATTTGCTGCAGCAATTACCGCAGCTGCGGTTGAGGCTCTTCCTTTGGAAGATTACGATAATATTGTGCTTCCTATTACTGTGGGATTTGTCGTACAGGTTTGTATGATATTTATATAAAATAAGGCTTTCCCCCAAGGGGAAGTGTTCTTTGCAGGACAAAGAAACGAAGGCCGTGTGAAGGATCAAGAGGAAATAAAAGGGGCTGCCGGGAATGTAATTTTCCGGCAGCCCTTTTTATTCGGAAGTCCGGTTAATACCCCGCGGCGTAATTAAGCGGTTCTAAAGATATTCACAGCTCGCTCTGGGGCGTTTCATTTACATAGTGATAAAAAAATATCAGGTTCCCGTATAAACCACCCATTCAGATTCAATCAATATAGTCTTCCCGGAAAGGACAGAAACATTCCAGGAGTTCCGTATCCTCTAGAATTTCCGAACCATGGGGATCATTTGAAGCAAAATAATAAGCATCCCCGGTTTTAAGCTGGAGCATACTCCCGTCCATTTTTATGAAATTTATTCTTCCTTTTATAACAAACCCGCTTTGGGATTGTATATGCCGATGCATTTCAAGAACCGATCCCTTTTTGAGGGAGAACCAGCACATCATGGCATCCTTATCGTAGGTAAGGGTTATCCGGTCGATTCCGGGGGCCCGTTCAGTCCGGGGATCGAGATCTATATTTCCCAGGTGTTTTTGTTCCTTTTTACTCATATTCCATTCCTCCGTTCTGCAATATAATCCAGCAGGATCTGCCATCCCTTTATAAAGGAATTCCTGAAAAGCTCGACACCTCCAAAAGCATAGAATTCGGCTGGTTCCATTCCGTCAATATTATATGCCCGGGAAAAACCCGGCAGTTTTTCCAGGAGTTCATTGATTACGGCCTGGCCGGGCATTTCGTGTATTTTTGATTCAACAGGAAAATCTTTTTCCAGAAGCAGATCCGCGGTTCCCTGCCAGTTTATGGTGATATCCATGGCTCCTCCGACAAACTCCGTAAAATCTTCAAGTTTACGGGCACCTCCCCCTATCATCCTTCCCGGATAATGGCGTTGCTGCATCAGTTTGTATTGATGTTTTGCCACCGTAATTCCCGCCTGTTTCAAAACCATGGGGGAAACCGGATCGCTGAGGATTCCATTTTCCTGTTTGAAATAATCATCCAGTATGCCGGTAATATGGGTAACATAAAACGGGGGAGTCCTGCCTGCAGCAGAGGATATATTCTGATATGATTCGCATATAGAAATCATCTGGGAAACTCCCATAATTTCTGTGGCCATTACGGGGATATTCATGTTAATCAATTTTTTGAGTGCCCCTATCCCCGGCAGGGTAACCGGTATTTTTACCATTATGTTGGGGTTAATCTTTCTTGCTTCCAATCCCTCGGAGAAAATATTTTCTTCTTCATCTTCCGTAAAAGGATTCCCCTGGATGGTAACAAATCCTTTTGTATTTTCCGAGCTGGTATACAATGGCATAAAAAGACTACTTAACCTTGCTACTGCAAGGCGCTGAACAATGCCCGCCAGGGTGTGGTCATCGGAAACGTAGGGAGCCAGGAGGTCCACGAATTGTCTAATTATTTTCCGTTCCTCCGGGGCTGCAAGTAATTTAGAAACATAGGATGGATTTGTGGTACAACCAACCGCTCCTTCACCGATGGCCATTTTGGCTTCATGTATTGTGGGATTATTGATCCAGAACCGGGTGGGTGTTTCATGTTCTACCCGGTAAAAATAATGCCCCGTTTTTTTATCGTTTTTATTCTCCATCGTTTATCTCCTGGCAAGTTGAATTCCGTTAGGTCATGAACGGAAATAAATGGGCAGCCATATACGCATTTCTCCAAACCCGCGGTTATCCCATGCAAAATAAGGGATCATCCTGACCGGAGTTTTATGGAAACCCTTAAGGATCAACCGGTGGTACAGGTTTTTGGTGTCGTGTGTTACCTTTTCCAGTGCAATCCCTTCGGTTTTCAGGGCCGTTACTGTATAACCATGTATTTCATAGGATACCGTTTCAAATTGTGCATCCCCGGGGATCATCAGTTCGTCCAGGGTTTGTATGTCCGCATCCGGTGTCTCGATGCAATAAACCAGGGGCCCCCGTTCAACCGCTACCTGATTAATGTCTTCTTCAATCATGGGGTGCGCCATGGTAAGCCTGGCATTCATACCGAAGTTCATATGGATTACCATATCTGCGGGATTATCAATACATATGCGGATATATGTGTTGGCATTATTGTTGCTTATTACGTTCTCGTATTTCCTGTTTGTTGTAATAGTCCCGGTTTCAACCCATGAGGGAATTCTAAGGTTTAGCGTAAAAGGCTGGGGGTTGTTTATGTTTTTAAATGAGAAGATGAATGTCCCATCCCAGGGATACCTTGTCTCCTGAATCAGGGTAAATGCTGCTCCATTGTCCAGGGAAATCTCGGCTTCATTGGCGCCATAAAGACCGGTATACACCGAATCCCCGGAAACCATATATGCATACTCCTGGCTTTGGATGATGGTTCTGGCAAGATTCGGCGGGCAGCAGTTACATTCTAATTTTTGCTTCCGTTCCAGAGGCCAGGGAAGTTCATAATCCAGGGATTTTGTCCTGCGAAGCATATTTTCATAAAAATATGTATTTCCTTTAAGACCCAGTCCTGAAAGGGATGCATTATAAAAAGTTTTTTCGATAATATCAAAATATTTTGCTTCCGGGTTGATGGCAAACATGCGGTAATTCCAGAATATGCTTCCCAGGGCTGCGCAGGTTTCGTTGTACGCGGTTATATTGGGTAATTGATATTCATACCCAAAGGCCTGGTGTACCCGTTTTCCCGTATCAAAATTCCCTACGGGGGAAACTCCCTGGTACAGGGCTCCGCAGCCGCCGGTGATGTACATTTTTTTTTGGACACAGTTTTCCCAGCAGGAATCAAGAACCTGTTTATATTCGGGATCACCGGTTTCAAGATAGAGATCCGCCAACCCGGCATACAGATACGTTGCCCGTACCGCATGCCCCACAATACTGCGATGTTCCTTAAGGGGTAACCGGTCCTGGTTGTCATCGGTACCGTCTTTTACCTTATCCCTGAGCTGTATGCTTAATGCAGCAAGATCAAGATATGAACGCTTTGCGGTAGTCCGGTACAGCTCAATGAGGCCCATGTAATGGGAAGGGCACACTGCTGTTTTCACATCCCCGGAAACGAGGGCATCCTGGTACATTTTTTCCAGATATGCCGCAGCTTTTTCGGCAATATCAAGGAAGTTCCTTTTCCCGGTCAGCCGGTAATGGATACAGGCAGCTGTAAAAAGGTGGCCAAAGTTATACACTTCAAAATCGTTTATGTCCCTGTTCCTGATACTTGGAAGGCCGGCTTTTTCCGCAATAATCTGTTTTGTTGAGATATATCCGTCTGGCTGCTGGGCCCGGGCAATGATATCGATATAACCCTCAAGGACTTTTTCCAGGGAAAGATCATTGTTGTTGGCAGCAGCATACATGGCTGCTTCCATCCACTTATAGAAATCCCCGTCCCCGAAGGCGGTACCCATATGCGGGCCCCTGGTTATTCCTGCGGCAATGCGGAAATTTTCGACCACATGGAGATTAGATTCGTCACATTCAAAGAGTTCCCTGATATGCGGGACCGTAATGCTGGCACAGGTGCCGGAACGTTCCTTCCAAAAACCGCTTTTCCATGTTACAGCTTTCTGCGGAAGCGGTTTGACCAGTGCAAAGGGGCTGTCCCTGGTATCTATAAGCATGATTTTCTCTCCTGATTATCCGGAAGTCTGGTTTAATAAATTTCCTATCGAACGAGCCTCCGTTGGATACGGCTTATCGCTAAAGATACCACGGGGCTTGCCCCGTGAAGGCTCATTCCATCACCCACAGATAGAAATTATCTTATATTATACTTCTTCTTTCGGTTACCTTCATGGCTGCATGGACGATATGTTTTACGGACATGCCATATGCATCAAGCAGCGCTTCGGGGTCTCCCGATTCCCCGTAACGGTCCTGAACTCCAAGCCGGATAAGTTTCGCCGGAATTTGTTCTGCAATAAGTTCCGCAACAGCACTTCCCAATCCCCCAATAATGGTATGATCCTCTATGGTAACCGCACATCCGGTGGAAGCCAGGATTGCGGAGATTCCCCGGCAATCCAGGGGCTTGATTGTGGCGACCTCCGCTACGGTTGCATTAATTCCCTGGGTCTTTAATGTTTCCGCCGCTCTGAGTGTCCGGTTCAGCAGACACCCGTATGAAAACAGGGCCACATCATTCCCATAGGATAAAATGATCCGCACTTTTCCCAGGGGAAATTCCGTCTCCGGGGGAAATACCTGTTCTTCCTTTCCGCTTCCAAGCCGTATATACACAGGCCCTTCGACGGTATCAGAAGCAAGCACCGCCTGCCGGACCTGGTTCCCGTCGGCGGGACACAAAATAGTAAAGCCCGGGATGGTCCTGAGGATTCCTATGTCTTCAATAAATTGATGGCTTACACCTTCCCGGTTTCCCCCGGACAGGCCTCCGTTAAGACCGGCAAACCGGACTTTCAGCTTAGGATAAGCGACAAAGGTTCTCATCTGTTCACAGGCCCGCATGGTAAGAAAACCGGCGTAGGTACAAATGTACGGGATCAATCCCGAGACGGCAAGTCCGGCGGAAACCGCTACACCGTTCTGCTCGGCAATTCCGAGTTCTATTACCCGGTCAGGCCAGCGGGCATAAAAACTATCCCCGCCGGAAACCTTGAGGGAGTCCGTGGAGACTAATACAATATCATCCCGCTTTTCTGCCAGTTCCATCAAACCATTTTTGAAACCCTGACGGGTGCTGTCTATGGTTTTGTTCATACAGTTGTCCCCAGAATAGTTTGGGCCTCCGCATATTCTGTGTCGGTGAATACCCGTTTATGCCAGGAATTATCCCCTTCCATAAACGGCAGCCCTTTCCCTTTGATTGTCCTGGCAATAATAACCGAAGGTTTTTTGTTTTCCCCGCGGGCCTTCTCCGAAGCGGTAATAATCTGCTGGATATCATGACCGTCAATTTCCTGGCAGTGCCAGCCGAATTGTTCAAATTTTCCCCGGATTGGGTACAATCCTGAAATGTCTGCTACGGTTCCTCCGCTTTGGTAATTGTTGTTATCCACAAAAACCGTCAGGTTGGAGACCCTCAGGTGGGCAGCGCTCATGGCAGCTTCCCATATCAGTCCCTCTGCAAGTTCACCGTCTCCGGTCAGCACATACACGCGATAGTCCTTTTGTTTTATCCTTCCGGCCAGGGCAATTCCAAGTCCAAGGGATATACCATTTCCCAGGGACCCGGTGGTTCCGTCCATGCCCTTGGTTTTTGGTGCGTAGGGGTGTCCCTGCAGATTACTGTGAATGCGCCGAAGGGAAAGCAATTCCTCCGGATCAAAAAAACCTTTCCGGGCTAATGCGGAATACAGGGCAGGACAACCGTGTCCCTTGGACAAAATAAAACGGTCCCGGTTTTCCCAATCAGGGTTTTGGGGATCGATATTCATAATGTGGAAATACAGGGCAGCAATGATATCAGCCGCGGAAAAACTTGGAGAAGGATGGCCGTCTTTGCAGCGGTAAATCATTTCCACCACATCCCTGCGGATCTGTCTTGCGCATTCCTGAAGGTATAAAAGATCCGGGTGGGCTTCCATGTATCAGTCCTCCAGTAATTTCCGGACCATTTCTAAAGCAAGCCGGGGACTTGATAGTACATTCATACCGGTCAGGTCCTGGAGAGGTTCCGCCATGGCTGCCATGGATCCCTGGGCAAGGAGCAGCACATCGCAGGAATCCGGCAGTGCTGCGGCTGTTTTCTCAATTAACTGATTGTGGGTTCCGGTGTCTCCGGATGTAATTGCCCGGAAGGCGCCGTCCGCAAGGGCCGCGGTGACCGTTATTTTTTTTCCCATAGCTGCGGCGCATTGTTCAAGCAGTCTTATGGTCGGGTCCAGGGTGGTGGAAAGGGTGGCCAAAACGGCAATGTGATCCGACAGGGTTACAGCCTTCCTGGCCATGGCCTCGTCTATGCGTACAATGGGAACAGGAATAAATTCCCGCGCTCCATATACGGCTTCGCCAATGGATGAACAGGTATTTATGATTAACTCTGCCCCGGCGCTGCAGGCTGCATCGTAGTATGAATACAGCCTTCTCCTGACCGGTCCGGTAACTTTACCGCATGTTATGATGTCCTGTATCAGGCTGTCATCCAGGATGTTCATCACATTTACACCGGGAAGTATTTCTTTTGCCAAAGAGGAAAAAGGTTGTACCAATGCCAGCCCGGTATATATGGCCGCAATTTTACGGGTTGCCAATTTTCTCTCCTCCTTTTACATTAAACATCAGATGTCTTACATTATAAGTTTGTAACAGAATTGAGGATCTGTCAAGATAAATTTAATTTTGTCCATTAATTCAGGAAGAATTGTCCCTGCAGAAAAATTCCGGGCGGAGATTCAGAATATTTTTGTACAACGGAGATTTAGCCGTCTGTTAAAAGAGTGGATTTATAATCAGCGGCCGGATGATTCCTTCCAGATTTCCGTATGGTGCAGAATGGATTTAAGCGCCTTTTGTATATCCCGGCTCTCCAGGGCCTGCTGAAGTTCCCGGTGAATCTCCGGAACACCCTTGTGTTTGGAGTTTATAGTCGGAGAGAAAAGATCGATTATGAAACTGTAGATATTTTCGACAATAGTATTATGGGAAAATTTTCCCATAAGCTGGTGGTATTTCAGATCGATGGCATTGCATTCTTCGGCGCTGCTGTTTTTCCTTTTCAGGGCGCTTTCAAATTCCGCCAAGGTTTTTCTGAGGATTTGCAGCTCCTGGTCTGTGGCCTTTTGAATCAGTAATTGAATAATCCCCACTTCCAGGATCTGCCGGATTTCCATGAGGGACTGATAATCCCTGTCCTGTACCAGAATCTGGAAGAGCAGGGGATCGAAGAGTTTCTTATTTGAGGCACTGCTGATATACGTTCCGTCCCCCCGGCGGATTTCTACAATACCGAAGGCGGAAAGAATTTTCATGGCTTCCCGCACGGAACCTCTGCTCACCATCAACTTATCCGCTAGAGCCTGCTCGGAAGGAATAATTTCGGAGGGGCCGATTTTTTTTTCGATCAAAAGCTGTTTTATCCGGTCTACTACAATATCGACCGCACTGGGACGCTTGTCGGCAACTGAAAATAAATCATTATCACTCATATACGCCCTCCATATTTCTATGTTCAATGCAAACCGGCGGTTTGTCAATTATTTTTAATAATATAACATCTGATGTTAAACAATACAAGATTTTTTCGCAGCATTCAAGAAAAATGGAAATTTCAAAAAACAGAATAAAAAGCTTGACAGCTGACCAGAGTCATTTTATCATATTAAACATCAGATGTCCTACAAACGATGTTTTGTTTGCAGGCGGGTTTAATTCCATCTGCACGCTTTCGCGTACGAGATTCAGGGCGACTTTTGAAGCAACAAAGAAATTGTTTTGCGGGGTATGAAACCCGCATATAATCCTTACCTTACAGAACCAACATACACGCTGCTTGCGGCGGGGTTGTTGATTAACTGAAGGAATGATTATTCCTTCAAAGGAGATGTGATATGAGAAAAAGGATACTATTCTTCGTTTTATTTGTATGCAGCTTCAGCCTGTCCATGCAGGTGTTTGCCGGTGCTAAGCAGGAGAAAACCAGCGGCGGAAAACCCGAATTTATCACCGTGGTTGTTCAGGCAGGAGCCCCGGAGGTTACAACCTATAAACCCCTGGCCGCGGAATGGGAAAAACAGACCGGCATACGGGTTGAATGGGTGGAAATTCCCCAAAGCGCCCACCGGGACCAGCTGCTGATGGAATTTTCCAGCGGGATGAGCACATTCGATGTGATTGCCACCAGCGCCAGGTGGATTCCGGAATTTGCCGCCGCGGGATACCTGGAACCGCTGGACAACTGGCTGGAACCTGAAAAAAGAAAGGATTATTTTGGAAACTATCTGGATATTCTTTCTTATAAAGGTCAGTTATACGGCATACCCCACTATATGTTTGCACCGGTGATGTACTACCGGCAGGACCTTTTTAAAAAATACGGATTCAGGATACCCACCAATGATAATCCCATGACAAAGGATGAATTCCTGAAAGCTTCCCAGGTGGTGACGGAAAAAGAAGGGGCCCAGTTCTTTGGTACCCTGATAGCGGCAAAACGAAGCGCCTCTGCAATCAGCCTTTTTGCGGAGTATATTTACCGGGAAGGCGGAGAGATTGTGGACAGCGCCGGAAATGTCAGGGTAAATGAACCTGAGGCAGTCCGGGCACTTCAGTTCATGGTGGATCTGGTCCATAAATACAAGGTGGCGCCCCCGGGTGCCCTGGGATTTGATCATGCGGATTTGTTTAACATGTTTATGCAGGGAAGGCTTCTAGCCGGAATAAACTGGCCCTATGCATTTTCCGCAACCGCGGATCCTACCCAGTCCAAAGTAGCGGATCTTTTCTCCGTAACCATTCCCTGGAAGGCTGAACGCAGCACCAGCATTGTCGGCGGATACGGCATGTCCCTGGCAAAGACATCAGCCCGGAAAGAAAGTGCCTGGGATTTCATCAAGTTCATCACCAGCACCGACCAGCAGTACGCCCTGCGGAAGAAAAACTTCCAGGCACCCACAAGCCAGAGTGAACTGGATATGCTGACCAAGGATCCATCTTTAACGGAACTGCAGAAGGTTGCCCTGAGCGCCATGGTTAAGGCAGTGGAAAACGGTACGCTTCTTCCCACTATCCCCGAATGGTCGGAAATAGAAAGCCGCCTAGGTATTGCATTGCAGGAAGCCATGGGGCTGCAGAAAACACCCCAGCAGGCAATGGATGATGCAAAAGCTGATATCCTGCGGATACTCGGAAAATGAGATTCCGCAGAGCAGAGCTCTGGGGTATCCTTAGTGTTGGGCTAAATGTATTAAACCAGAGTTTCGAATAAAAAAGAATGGAACAGGGAAGATTAATCACCATGGGGTGTTGCTTCCCTGTTATACTATCCGGTAAGAAACGGACACCGTTTGAAATACATGGTTTCGGTATGCGGAGGAAAGAATGCTCCTAGGCATGGCTTATTATCCTGAACACTGGCCAACGGAAAGGTGGGCCTGCGATGCTGATTTGATGCAATCCGCAGGGGTACACTTTGTCAGGATGGGTGAATTCGCCTGGCATAAAATGCAGCCAGCCGAGGATCATTTCGATTTTGACTGGCTGGAAAAGGCAATAAAGCTTTTTGCTTCCCGGGGAATCAAAACCGTACTGGGAACCCCCACCGCCGCATATCCCCCATGGCTTCATGCCAAGTACTCCGACCTTCACCAGATGAGAAGCGACGGAACCGTCAAGGAATTCGGGCAGCGCCAGGATGTATGCAAAAACCATCCCGGTTACCGTAACGCCGCCCGGAATATAACCGAAGAACTTTCCCGGAAATTCCGGGAACATCCGGATGTAATTGCCTGGCAGATAGACAACGAGCTGGGGTCCAGGGGAACCGCAAGATGTTTCTGTCCATACTGCCAGGAAGCATTCAGGAAGTGGCTTGGGAAAAAATTTGCCGGGGATATTAATGCGCTGAATCAAGCCTGGGGAACGGTTTTCTGGAGCCAGACGTATAATAGTTTTGATGAGATCAGCATTCCCCGGGATACCACGGATATGCACCACGTGGAGGGACAGAATCCCGGCCTGGGCCTTAATTTCCTGGAGTTTTCTTCCCGGACCCAGGTCGATTTCCTGGAGGAACACCGCGGCCTGATAAAAAAATATAATCCCCATACACCTGTAACACATAACTTCCTGGTGCATTTTCTGGCTAAACGTTTTACGATTGATTATTACAAGCTCGCGGAAAACCTCGATATGGTTTCCTGGGATAATTATCCCTACTTTGAACTCCGGGGCCGGGATGCAGCCCCCTCTCCCATGAACTGCGATTTAATGAGGGGGCTGAAAAAAAAGAATTACTGGGTAATGGAACAGGCCGCAGGACCCTGCGGGTGGAATACCTTTGCCCCAACCCCCGAACCCGGCAGGATGCGTTTGTGGTCGTATCAGGTAATCGCAAAAGGCGGGGACGCGGTCTGTTTCTTCCGGTGGCGGTCCTGTCTTTTTGGTACTGAACAATACTGCCATGGAATCCTTCCCCATCACGGCAAGCCGGACAGGCGGTACGATGAATTGTCCCGGTTTGGTTCTGAAATACGGAAAATTTCTCCGGAACTTGACGGGAGTATAGTACACAACAATATCGCTTTCCTGTTTGATTATCCTGCATACTGGTCCTTCGAGATTCAGCCCCATATATCCCGGTCTGAATACGGGTACTATCAGCTTATCCAGCGGGGAAATACCCTGCTGGCGTCTTCCGGTATCGGATCGGATATTATTTCCTATGACGATAATTTTGATGCATATGCAATTCTTGTTGCTTCCAGTGTGCATCTCTGCAATAAAAATCTTGCGGAAAAATTTGAGGATTATGTCCGCCGGGGAGGGACCCTCATTCTCGGCCCCAGGAGCGGAGTAAAGAATACGGAGAATACCATTATTCCCGAAATCCCCCCGGGTTTTTTCCGCAGGCTGACGGGATGTTCCGTGGCTGAATACGATTCCTTTGAAATGAAGGATGAGCCAACGGTGGGTCTTTCGGATTCCCAGGGGAACCGGTTCTCCGGATACGCTATTGCCGAGGTTCTTGAACAGGATGATGATACGGAGGTGCTGCTGCGTTATGCATCGAATTACTATGCGGGAAAACCTGCGGCGGTTATGCACCGTTTTGGTAATGGCTGCTGCATCTATATCGGTACTATTCCGGATGATTCCTGTTTGACGGGTCTTTCAAAAAAGATTCCGGATCCGGGTATCATTGAGTATTATAAAAACCTTCCCCCGGGGGTTGAGTGGGTGAGCCGCAGAAAGGAAGATCAGATTTTCCGGTTTTATCTTAATCATAATTCCCGGGAAGTAGTTTTAACATTGATCAAAGGCGGCAGGGAACTCTTATCCAGGACGGATGCGGAACATGAGATCCGTATTCCGCCTTTGGGTTTGGCAATTGTTAAGGAAAAGAAATAACATGGTAAAGCGACTTGGCAAAAAATTTGATCCCTTCCCGGTGTTGATGACCCTCCCGGCAATTCTCAGCATGGTTGCCCTCATTGCATATCCCCTGGGGTATACATTTTTTATGTCCCTGTTTAAGGTGGACCGTTTTTCACCGGGGGCGGCAAAGCTGTTTATCGGGCTGCAGAATTATATTGATATTTTCAAGGACCGGTATGTTCTGACCGCATTTACCAATACCATCTTTTTTGCGGTCGCCATGGTGGCCATTCAGTTTGTCCTTGGACTGTTGGTTGCCCTGATGCTGTATGAACTGGTCCGGGGCCAGCAGGCTCTCCGGGCGGTGCTGCTCTGTCCCTTTATGATTGCCCCGATTGTTGCCTCCCTTCAATGGCGTTGGCTGTATGTTGATCAATATGGAATAATAAATTATGTGCTGGAACATTTCCTGCATTTGCCCGCGCCCCTGTGGCTTGCGGATCCGGTGGTCGCCAAGTGGGCGGTAATAATTGTGGAGGTCTGGCGGCTGTATCCCTTTACCATGCTTGTCCTTTCGGCCCGGTTAACCGCAATTCCCAGGGAATATATTGAGGCCGCAGAGATCGACGGGGCCAGTTATCTCCAGCGGCTGCGTTTTATACTGCTCCCTTTAATCCGTTCCTCCGTGCTGGTGGTGGTTCTTATGCAGGGTATGGATGCCTTCAGGATCTTTGATACTATTTATGCCCTCACCGAAGGGGGCCCCGGGGTTTCCACCGAGTCCCTGTCCACGTACACATACCTTATGGCCTTTACTTCCCATAATTTTGAAAAAGCCGGGGCCATGTCCATTCTGGTGACGGTGCTCTTAATGATTTTCAGTGTTGGGTTAATTAAGCTTTTTGATACAAAGGAATTTTAAATCATGAATGTAGCCTTCAGGAGAGAACAATATATACGTATTCTTTATACAACCATCCGGGGCATTATCCTTGCATTAATAGTTGTTCTTACCCTGTTCCCCATAGTCTGGATAGTTCTTACCGCATTTAAGGACGGCGGAGAAATATTTGCCATTCCGCCTACATTCATAATCCGCAAACCGACGATAGCGAACTTTATTGCTTCCCTTACGGAAACGCCTATCCTGATGTCCATGTGGAACAGCATTGTGGTGGCGGTCATGAGTACCATCCTGGCTTTGATCATCAGCGCACCCGCGGCGTATATTTTTTCCCGATACCGGACCAGGCTGTCCTCTATTCTTTTAATGATAATTCTCATGGTCAGGATGGTTCCCAGGGTATCCCTGTCGCTGCCGTTTTTTACTATCATGAGAACCGCTGGTTTATTAAACAGTCTGACCGCGCTGGTCATTACGTATCTTACCTTCCAGGTACCCTTTGCAATCTGGCTTATGGAAGGATTCTTCAGATCCCTCCCCCTGGAATTGGAGGAAGCTGCGGCCATTGACGGCTGTTCCCGGTTCAGGGCTTTCTGCAGTATTATTATGCCGGTCGCCGCCAACGGACTTGCCACGGTGGCGATTTTTACATTTATTGGTTCATGGAACGAATTTCTCTATGCGGTTACCCTGACAAGAACCGCCTCCGCCCAGACAGGCCCGGTGGTTATTGCATCGAATATTACTTCCTACCAGATTTTCTGGGGAAGAATGGCGGCCTCCGCGGTGCTGTTCATCATTCCGGTGGTGGCCTTTAATTTCCTTTTCCAGCGCCATATTGTGCGGGGATTGCTGGGGGGCAGCGTAAAAGGCTGAGGCGGTAATCAGGATCCATTTATCACCGGTCTATATTCCGGATTGCTTCCAGGTCTGAACTGCAGAGGGTTTTAAGATTCCGGAAGATTTTTTCCGCTGGCCAGTCCCACCATGCAAGTGCTTCCAGGTAACTGATAAGTTCATCATCAAACCGTTTGCGGATAATTTTACAGGGATTGCCCCCGGCGATATGGTAAGCCGGCACAGCCCTGGTTACCACCGAATTTGCCCCGATGATTGCACCATCCCCTATGTGTATCCCCGGCATAACCGTCACATACTGGCCAATCCATACATCATTGCCAATCACCGTGTCTCCCTTGAAAGGAAGATCTTCCTTTTTGGGCGTCGATTGTTCCCAGCCTCCTCCCATGATATTAAAGGGGTAGGTCGTCACCGAACCCATCCGGTGGTTTGCACCGTTCATGATAAACTCGATTCCCTTGGCAATGGCACAAAACTTACCGATGATCAGCCGGTCCCCCAGGAAATCATAATGGTGGGTGACGTGGCGCTCAAAATGTTCCGGTCCCGTATCATCATCATAATAACTGTATTCCCCGGCAATAATGGTCTTCCGGGTAATTACATTTTTGATAAAACAGAGACTTTTGATAGCGGGATTCGGATACACCGCATGGGGATCAGGTCCATAGGTCATAGAATTTCCTCAATTTGCTTTGGGATAAGGGAATACATAAACCTTGTATCCCCGGGGATTTTGAATTAGTCTTAAAATAACGAGGCTTTTTCAAAATGTCAAATTTTGAAAAAGGCTCTAACTATAAAAGAATAAATTTGAACAGGCTATACCATTCTTAGCATCTAGAGGTCATTTCATAAATACTTATTTCTTTGCAAATCCCTTTGATGCTTCGAATGTCTCAGCACAGGGAGCCGCAAGGACCGGAAATTTCCGGTGGTTGAGGCCCTCGAAACCACCTGTGAGGGAAGATATTCTTTGATAAAAATTTATGAAATGAGTTCTGGATGCTTCCTCCTGCGAGTAAACATCACCGGCTTTTATCCTGTTCGCCAGGAAATTTTTGCTAAAACTGTGTACGAAAAAACTTGCATTCCTGGATTTTATGTTTTACACTTTAAAAGGGTGGAAACGATTCCGGTATCGTTTCCGGTATCGTTTCCGGAAACAAAGCAACCCGGTAAGTAAAAACCCTAAACCTAAATTGGAGGCAATAGTATGAAAAAAATCGTAACCCTCTTTTTGGTCATCATGATGGTTTTTGGAGCCATGGGGGTATTCGCAGGCGGCGGAAAGGACAGCGGGGCCGCTGCAAAAGGCCAGGTCTATTTTCTTAATTTTAAACCTGAACAGGATGCGGCATATAAGGCCATAGCCCAGGAATATACCAAGGCAACGGGAATTCCGGTCAAGGTTGTAACCGCAGCTGCCGGGACCTATGAGACCCAGCTTAAGAGTGAAATGGCCAAACGGGATGCGCCGACGGTGTTCCAGATTAATGGACCCGTGGGTTATGCCAGCTGGAAGGCCTATTGTTTGGACCTGAAGGATACGGAACTATACAGGCAGCTTTCGGACAAAGGCCTGGCCGTGAGTGAGGGGGGTGGCGTATATGGTATTCCCTTTGCGGTGGAAGGTTATGGAATCATCTATAATAAAGCTATTTTTGATAAATATTTTGCCCTTGCGGGAGCAAAAGCTAAAAGCATGCAGGAAATCAACAATTTCGCCAAACTTAAAGCTGTGGTGGAAGACATGACCGCTAAGAAAGCCCAGTTGGGTATCAAGGGTGTTTTTGCATCAACCTCCCTGGCAAAGGGTGAGGATTGGCGCTGGCAGACCCACCTGGCGAATGTTCCTTTGTACTATGAATTCCGGGATAACAAGGTTGATCTGGGAAATCCCGGGGCAACCGCGGAAATTAAATTCCAGTATGCACCGAATTTCAAGAATCTGTTTGACCTGTACCTGAATAACAGCGTTACGGATAAACGGCTGCTGGGAAGCAAGTCCGTCAGCGATTCCATGGCTGAGTTTGCCCTGGGTGAATGCGCTATGGTACAGAACGGCAACTGGGCCTACGGAGATATCTCCAAGACATCCGGCAATGTGGTGACCCCCGCCAATGTGGGGTTCCTGCCCCTGTACACCGGGATGCCCGGAGAGGAAAAACAGGGTATTTGTATCGGTACGGAAAACTTCCTCTGTGTTAACAGCAAGGCTTCCGCAGCGGACCAGAAGGCTTCCCTGGATTTCTTCACCTGGTTGTATACCAGCACTGAAGGAAAAGCCCATGTCACCAAGGATCTGGGCTTCATTGCTCCCTTTAGTTCCTTCGGTGAAAACGAAAAACCCACGGACCCCCTGGGAAGGGCAGTCATGAGCTGGGCCTCGGCCAGCGGTATCAGTAATGTTCCCTGGAACTTTACCGTGTTCCCCAGCCAGACATTCAAGGATAACTTCGGCCAGAACCTTCTGCAGTATGCCCAGGGCAGTATGGATTGGGCGACCGTGGTTTCCCGGACTATCTCCGACTGGAAAACTGAAAAAGCCAACGCTGCCCGTTAAGGCGGCTTGCTGCTGCGGATAATGATTATCCGCAGCAGTATAATCTGATATCCAGGAACGGAGGAAACCCATGTCAAAGTTGAAAGCATATTTCCCGGTCTTTGTGGTTCCCACCCTGATCGCGTTCTGTATTGCCTTTCTTGCGCCTTTTATCATGGGAATTTATCTTTCTTTCACCAAATTTACCACCGTAACCGACGCCCAATGGGCGGGCTTTTCGAACTACCTGCGGATCCTGCAGGACAAGGATTTCCTTAATGCCCTGGCCTTTACCGCCAAGTACACGGTGGTTTCAATCATAACGATAAATCTTTTTGCATTTTTGCTTGCGCTGGCCCTTACATCCGGGCTCCGCCGGACCAATACCTACAGGACTATTTTTTTCATGCCGAACCTGATCGGCGGTATAGTCCTGGGATATATCTGGCAGCTTATCATCAACGGGGTGCTGCTTCCTTTTAATGTGGATATTACCACCAAGGCAGCCTACGGGTTCTGGGGTTTGGTGATCCTGATGAACTGGCAGCTTATCGGGTACATGATGGTTATTTATATAGCGGGTATTCAGAATTTATCCACCGACATCCGGGAGGCTGCGGTCATTGACGGAGCCACTCCCTTCCAGTCCCTGATATACGTTACACTCCCGAATGTGATGCCCTCCATTACCATATGTACCTTCCTGACTCTTACGAACTCGTTCAAACTCTTTGACCAGAACCTGGCCCTTACCGCGGGAGCCCCGGGCAAGCAGACCACCATGCTCGCTTTGGATATCTACAATACCTTCTACGGGCGTAACGGGTATGAAGGGGTAGGACAGGCTAAGGCGGTGATTTTTTTCCTCATGGTGGCGGTTATCTCCTACATTCAGGTGCGCCTGACCAGGAGCAGGGAGGTTGAAAACTGATGGAAACATTGCGTCCCAGCACAAAGGTGCTGATCAGAATAGTCCTTACAGGGTTAGCGGTGGTTTTCCTGGTACCCATTGCTGTGGTACTGATGAATTCCTTCAAGGGAAGGCTTTTCATTTCCACCGGTCCTTTCAAACTCCCGGATGCCCGGACATTTGTGGGTTTGGAAAATTACATTACCGGGATAACCAAAAGCGGGTTTTTCAAATCCATGGGATATTCGGCATTCATTACCATTGGTTCTGTGGCCATCATCATAGTTCTTACCGCCATGACCGCCTGGTACCTCATCCGGGTAAAAAACAAGGGAACATCATTTTTGTATTACATGTTTGTATTCAGTATGATTGTACCCTTCCAGATGGTTATGTTCCCCATGAGCAAAATCGCCAACATGCTGTATCTTAATACCCCCGTGGGAATTCTGCTGATTTACCTCGGGTTCGGTGCGGGATTGTCGGTGTTCATGTTTGCGGGATTCATCAAGGGTGTTCCCCTGGAGATTGAAGAGGCGACCACCATCGATGGGTGCAATCCTCTGCAGACATTTTTCCTGGTGGTATTTCCGATACTGCAGCCGACGGTAATCACCGTGGCAATCCTCAATGCTATGTGGATATGGAACGATTACCTGCTCCCTCTCCTGATAATCGGGAATGAATACAAGACTATTCCCATTGCAGTTCAGGGAGTACTTACCGGGTCCTACGGTTCAAAGGATATGGGTGCATTGATGGCCATGCTGGTACTTTCGATTGTCCCGATCATTGTATTCTATATGGCTTGCCAGAAACACATAATCCGGGGTGTGGTAGCCGGAGCAGTAAAGGGATGAAATCCCGATACCCAAACAATGGAGGCACCGGCAGAATGGCCATTACGATTAAGGATATTGCCCGGGAAACGGGTTATGCGGTCAGCACCATCTCCCGGGCCCTGAACAATCATCCCGATGTAAGTCCCGAAGCAAAGGAGCGGATTTTTTCCGTGGTGGAAGCCCTGGAATTCGTTCCCAACAGCAATGCCCGGCATCTTAAAAAAACGGAAACCCGGAATATAGCGGTTCTGGTGAAAGGGATGTCAAACATGTTTTTCATCCCTTTGATTGAACAAATCCAGGAACTGATTGAAAACCGCAAGTATACCCATCATGTTCAATTTATTGATGAGGATGAGAATGAAGTTCTCCAGGCGCTCCGGCTCTGCCGGGAGATCAAACCCCTGGGATTGATTTTCCTGGGGGGCAATAACGATGCCTTTAAAAAAGATTTCGGGAAAATCGATCTTCCGTCCGTCCTTATTACCAACCCCGCAAGCCAGCTGGGTTTTCCGAATCTGTCCAGCGTTTATACGGACGATGTATCCGGGGCGGAAGTCTCCATGCGTTTTCTCGTTGAAAAAGGGCACCGTTATATCGGCATTATCGGCGGGCACCGGCACATTTCCTATACCAGTGAACTGAGGTATAAGGGCTGTTTAAAGGTACTGGATGAATATGGTATTTCCTTTGATCCGGCAAAACAGTTCCGGGATTCCCGGTATTCCTTCAGCAGCGCCTACAAGCAAATGACCTGGTTCCTGGATGAATTCCCTGAAATAACCGCGGTCCTTGCCATGAGTGACGTAATGGCCATCGGGGCGATCCGGGCTATCCTTGACCGGGGTCTTAAGACCCCGGAGGATATATCCGTCATTGGCTACGATGGTACCACCCTGGCTTCTTATTACAATCCCAAACTGGCCACGGTCCAGCAGTCCCAGAAACAGCTGGCAGCCCGGGGAGTTGAGATCCTGCTTGACTGTATTGAGAATGATACCCCGGCGGTTCATGAAGAAATACCCTTCACGTTTATTGATGGAGAAAGCGTTTCCCGTCCCCGTTAACCGGGTGAATGCGGTCCTGTGATACTTCAGCGCTGCCGGAGGCATGGTAATGAAATTAAAAAAACAAACTCCCTTAACCCGGGGTGCCGGGGTTTTGCTTCCGGTCAGCAGTCTGCCATCTCCCTGGGGAATTGGTACCTTTGGCCAAAAAGCCTACGACTTTATCGATTTTCTCAAAACCGCGGGTCAACGGTATTGGCAGACCCTTCCGCTGGGTCCCACGGGATATGGGGACAGCCCCTACCAGAGTTTTTCCGTTTTTGCGGGAAACCCCTATTTCATAGATCCGGATATGCTTGCTGATGAGGGTCTCCTGACCCGGGAGGAACTGGATGATGCCTTCTGGGGAAGCACCCCGGAACAGGTGGACTATGGTGCCCTGTACCAGACCCGGTACAAAGTTCTCGGCATGGCCCATGCCAGGAGCCGCCACCGGATTTCCCCGGAATATAAAACCTTCTGCGAGGAACATCATTCCTGGCTGGATGACTATGCATTGTTCATGGCATTAAAAATGAAACAGGGCGGCCGGGAATGGCTGAACTGGCCCGGGAACATCCGCTTCCGCCAGCCTAAGGCCCTGAACACTGCCCGGACTGAACTTGCGGAACCCATGGATTTCTGGCGTTTCCTGCAATATAAGTTTTTTAAACAATGGTATGACCTCAAGACATATGCAAATAACCAGGGGGTGGAAATCATCGGGGATATTCCGATTTATGCAGCCCTGGACAGTGCGGATGTATGGGCCCTGGGAAATCAGTTCCAGCTTGATGAAAACCGGCGTCCCACCAGAACCGCGGGGGTCCCTCCGGATATGTTTTCAGATAAGGGCCAGCTTTGGGGAAATCCCCTGTATGACTGGGACCGGATGGAAGCCGACGGGTTTTCCTGGTGGAAGCGGAGAATGATCCATTGCGCGGACCTGTATGATATAATCCGGATTGATCATTTTATAGGGATTGTCCATTATTTTTCCATTCCCGCGGAAGACCAGGATGCCGCCAACGGTGTCTGGATTAAAGGCCCCGGGGAATCATTTATCCGGGCTATCTCCGGGGTTATGAAGGACCGGCTCATAATTGCGGAAGACCTGGGATTGGTGACGGATGAATTGCGGAAGCTCCAGGAAAAAGCGGGATATCCCGGGATGAAGCTCCTGGAAATGGGGTTTGATTCGGATGGCAGGAATATCAATCTGCCTTCTTATTATGAAAAGAATTCTATAGTTTATGGCGGAACCCATGACAATGAAACCCTGGCGGGATATTTTTCCAACCATGGACGGAAACATATCTGTGATTTTGCCAGGGAATACCTGCAGGTTACAGCGGATGAGGAAATTCCAAAGGCGGTTATCCGGGCTGCCTATGCCTCCGCTGCGGGAATCGCCATCTTTCAGATGCAGGATTACCTGGGCCTGGACAACCGCGCCCGGATGAACCTGCCCGCATCCCTGGGCGGAAACTGGCAGTGGCGCCTTCTTCCGTCCCAGCTTACCCCGGATCTGGCGGAAGAACTCCACCGCCTGTCCGTTCTCTATGGCCGGATTCCCTGATGGTTTTCAGAAATTGATTGTTACAGCCACAGGTAAACCCGGTGAAGCCTGGAACAGACAAACCAGGTTCCAACCCCCAACAGGGCAACAGCAACGGGCAGGGCAACCCAGGTATCACAGTTCAGTAGGATATTACGTCCAAAGAAGACCAGAATCGATCCAACCCCGACATGAATAAATTCCCTGGATCCCCTGGAATAAGCGCCGACGAAAAAACTGACAATAGAAAAAAAGAATACCCCGGTTTCCGCAAACAAAAGCATCAGGGAATATCCTGTGATGATATTAAGGGCCGTATCCCAGGATAAGGCATCCACCGGTGTCCCGATGGCAATAATCATGGCGATGATAACAGTGATGATAATGATGGTACTCTGTTTCTGCGTTTGGAACCCCGCTGCATAAACGCTTGAGGCAAACAGGGACAGGATACCAAAAACCCGTCCAAACAGCATGAGTCTGCCCGCTATTATCACATAAACCCTGGGCAGTTCCAGGCTTTCATTCAGGGGAACCACAAAACGGAAAGCCTCAAAACAGAAGGAAATGATAAAAAAGGTAAAGAACAGAATTTCCTGGCATTGGGTTTTTTCAAAGAAAAAATAAATCAGAATAGCGGCGATGAGGGCATACAAACAGATTAAAAATATTGAAATAAATACCGCATACGGTTCGGGGCTGAAAAAAAGATCAAGCAGCGGATGGATCAGGCTGATAGCCCGTCTGGAAGCGGCCCCGGTGGCATCAGGGAAAATAGGAAAAATAATTTTCGCAGAAATTAATAATATCAAAAAAGATAAGATAGAGACACCAATTCCAAATGAAATAAGACGGTTCCGCTGTGAAAGGGTCATAGGGTAAGCATAATCGATCCGGTGAACTGTATCAATATTAACAATCCGGCCTGGGCCGAATGCTCTAAAAATATTGGAACATTTCGGGTATTTTACTTGACTATTATTCCCAAAAGAACTAATATATCACCACTTACGACGCAGGGTAGAGCAGTTGGCAGCTCGTCGGGCTCATAACCCGGAGGTCACAGGTTCGAGTCCTGTCCCTGCTAGACTTTGTCCCCCCAGTAATTGAGGGGGTTTTTTATGTTATTTAGATGTTTAAACGGTTATGATGTAATATTTTAGATTGGGAATATTCCTTTTCAAAAGGGTGTTCCTAATTATTGCTAATATTTAAAGAGTCTTTTTTTAAGTTCTGAGGCTTTTTCAAAATGTCAAATTTTGAAAAAGCAACCTTAGATGTAAGTGCAGAAAGAATACTATTTTATTTATGGGTAAGGAAATAGCATTCTTTCTGCAAAAGCGTTTTTCAAAACTAACCGAGTTTTGAAAAAGGCTCTTCTTATAACAAAATTAAATAGTAACAGATTCGGCTTAACAAACGTTAAGCGTAAATTTTTGGAGGTGGCAGAAACATCGCTCACACTTGTGTACAGAGACCTGGGTAATAGGTTATTTTAAAATACGAGATGATAAGGAATTAATAAATTTACTGCATACCTCAAAAGGTAACATGTTTTTCAACATAGCTCCTTTATTTCCATGAAAACAATGGCCACTGTGTTTAGTCTGTCTTATTGCCATTTTTTTTCCGTATAATTAGCCGTTTTTTTTCCTAATATATAGACATAGGTAATGAATTCATAATAAAAGTATATTGATGTTATTAGGCTGTACTTGAGATAATAATGTTATTTTTGGAATGAGAAATTTTGGTCAAATTAAAGTATTGACGCAAAATTGTGATAGCTTTGTGTATAAGGCCACCTGTACGGGTTGGCTAAATTTATGTGATTCCCTGTCAAATGGATGGGGATCACTCAAAGGAGTTCTTTATGAAGAACTTATTCAAAATTCTGGGTCTTATCGTATTTGTGGCAGTAATCGGATTTTCAGTAGCCAGCTGTGCAACCGCTAGTTCCATTGGTGGAACAAGTGATCCCCATGGCCTTTTTACCGGTGGAAAGTCCGCTTCTGTGCTTACCGATGGCGCCGCCGAAATTGCATCCTACTCAGTTATTCTGGGCATCGTTGACTCAGGATATGCCGCATATGACGCTGCAGTGAAAGCTGCCGAAGCTTCCGGCAAGAAAGTTACCTCTGTAACAAAGTGGTATGTGGTTATGACCAAAACCACGGCGTATGCCAAATAAATAATTTCAAAACGGCAGCTCTTTCAAAACTTCAGTTTTGAAAGAGCAGTCTTGTATTTTGCTGGAAAACCGGTTTTTGACTTTTGTACAATGTTCTTTTTAATAATCCATACATTTTATTTATGAAATCTTATTTGTGTTACCTTACATAAACGTCCGGGCTTTTGCAAAGCAGCCGTTTTTACCTTCCTTTAACATTTTGATTATTGATGCCCATACATTTACAAACTTTTTCGTCAGCCGAATAATCACCATTACAAGTACAATTTTTGTTGTCAGGTATGTATGGGTCTGTCGTATGGCGTACGCCTTATTTTTGTCTAAATCGAACATCAACAGGGGTATTGGGAAACGCTTCTGTTGTTTTAGTTCCAATTTCAGCGTAATAACCGATTCTGCTGCCATATATCTCCCAATCCATGAATTGATAAACCTCAATGCCATTTAGAAAGACAGTAAATGTTGATCCTTTTCTAATAACTTTTAAATTGTTTATTACATTGTATCCGGCATGCAATTTTTCCGTAGTTTCCCAGTTTCTAATAATTGTCCTTTTATTACCATCTCTTTTAGCAATAAAAAAATCGCCCTCTGTACTTATTTCCAGAAGATAGTATTTATTATTGTCGCTGTCCGGGGCTCCAAATACTATGCCATATCCAAAACCCCTGGCGCCGCTCATTTTTTTACATTCAATTTCGAAGGTATCCCTATCATTAATATTTTCAAAAAACCGAAGCTGTACCGTTTGATAATATTCCGGAGTATTGGTAGAAAACTGTATAAATCCTTCATTGTCTGATTCCCATAAAACTGTTCTGGCTCTTGCCACTGGATTTGGAGTTAATGAAACCACGTATGCCAAATCAGGATTTTTTCTGTACTCGGTTCCAATAAATTTGACAATAAAGGACCCGGAATCACTAAATTCTATAGGGGGAGTTGGTATGCCCTGCTTTGTATAGGGGGTATTACTCCAAAAGTCGATATCATACTGTGCGGTTATTTCATGTGTGCCATTAGAAGATAGTTTATAATAGCCTGTTTGGTTTTTTCCTAATTTTCCGGCATAATTTCCATCAATGAATATACCAATAAAACCTGCTTCATTATCCGTCCTTTTTACAATAACCTGGGCTTCTGATTCATTGGTTACTGCAAGGGGTGCTGTTTCAGGAAGAAAGGTCTCCTTATATTCATATGACTTGCAAGAAAAAATAATAGAACAAATTAAAAACGAAAGGACTAAAAAACGATTATAATATTTCATATTTACTTCCTATGATTTGGACTAAAGTAAAATCATATACTCATAGGGTATTGTTTTGTCAAGCGATTTCCGGATTTATTATCCATGCGTATGGTATGTAACGTCTCAAGAAAATTGAGACCGTCCCTCTGAATTACTCGGCTTAATAATGAGTTTCTTGTTATGCTATTTTAAAGCCGGCGCTGCCCGCGGGACAACCCTATGAAAATCACTGTTTTTTGCTATGTTACTGTTCTAAATTTTCTGTGCGGAAATCTGGTTTAATATATTTCCCATCGAAAGAGCCTCCGTTGGATACAGCTCATCGCTAAAGATACCGCGGGCTTGGTCTGCGGAGGTTTATTCGCAAGTGGGTTTAATACCTTCTGCACGCTCCCGCGTGCGAGGCTCTGGGGCGTTCTAAAAATCTTGTAAATCAAAATTGTATGGGTATTAAACCCACATAAAATCCATACCTTACAGAACCAACAAACCTCGC
>JAVBPH010000086.1:0-7949 GCA_031549725.1 Treponemataceae bacterium | reverse complement strand
TTTTAATAACAACTGGGAACTTCTAAAAACTTCAGTTTTTAGAAGTTTTCCCTAGGGAAACACTGATTAATGCCCACAGAGCATTAATCAGTGTATTCTTTAATGCAGGCAATTCTTTGGGCAGCAAATAATTGCGGAGGGAACTTCCACCAGGATTTTCCCGGCGGCAAATCCTGAAGAGTCCCGGGAAAGAAGATGTTTCCTGACCGCAGGTGGTTTCGAGGTCCTCAACCACCGGGAGTCTCCGGTCCCTGAGGACCTCGAAGGCCCCCGCGAAGACCTAGTGTTCTTACCGCAGGTGGTTGCAGTCCTGCGGAAGGTTCAGGGCGGGAAGCATCATCCATCAAAAGATTAAGAAAAATATCACCTTTTCCGGCAATTCATATTTGTTTATTAAGACCAATTGCAAACAGTAAATCATTTGCATATAACTAAAAAACTCATTTGAAATATTTCCCCATTGTTATTACATTAATAAGATGGATACCTTGAATAAACCGGTTTCCAATGCACAACGTAATTAAAAAATATGAGAGGAGAATCATGAAAAAAATCACTGTTTTTAGCCTTATTGTTCTCATGGGATGTATTGTACCTTTGTATGCCCAGGTACCTGGGACGGGTGAATCCACCGATCAGGACGCCATCAAACAAGCCAATAATCCTTTGGCAAGTATCAAAACCGTCAATGTACATAACTACTTCACACCCATGCTTTCCGGCGTTCCGAATGCAACGATAGACCAAATATGGCTGCGGTACGCCCAGCCTATTGGACCAATTATCTTCCGGGTTTCCATGCCGGCGGTGGTGGAGTCCTTTCCCTGGGTGGAACCCCAGGCGGGTTTGGGGGATCTGAATGCCTTTGTTATGTACAAGCTGCCCCTTAAGACTGAAGGAATAGACCTGGGAATAGGCCCGGCAATTACCTTCCCCACAGGAACCAACAGTATGGGTGCGGGAAAATGGCAGCTTGGGGCATCCGCGGTGGTGTTCTTTATGAACAACCCGGTGATTCAGTGGGGAAGTCTGGTGACATGGCAGATGTCCATTGCGGGGGATGAAGACCGGTCGGATGTGAATATGCTGACCCCCCAGCTTTTCTTCATGTGGCAGATAGGGGGAGGAACGTATTTAAGGAGTACCGCTATCTGGACCTTTGATTTTATAAACGAGGCATATAATATTCCCATTGGCCTGGGAATTGGCAAGGTGGTCAAGTCGGGGAATTTGGTTTTCAATATTTTCCTGGAACCCCAGGTTTCGGTCTTTACCCGGGGTCTGGCCCAGCCGAAACTTCAGGTTTTTATGGGATTCAATACCCAGATCCTGTAACCAGCTAATGTGAAATTCCAGGCCCTTCCCAAGAGGGCTTGGGATTACCCGTATCCCACCGCGGGTCCTGCGGTTATTTGAGGGCTGTTTACATATACCGGCCCAGCGTTTTCAGGAGAGTATCCATATCCAGGGGCTTTGACAGATGCCCGTTCATTCCTGATTCAAGGGCCTGGAGTACATCCTCATGGTAAGCATTTGCCGTCATGGCAATGATTGCTATATTTTTTGCATCCCCATGGGAAGAATCCCGGATTTCCCTGGCAGCTTCGTAGCCGTCAAGGATGGGCATCTGGATATCCATAAAAATAAGATGGTAGTAGTCCGGGGGGGATTTGACAAACATCTCCACCGCTTCCCGGCCGTTTTCCGCCTCATCTATGGAGATTCCCGTGAAAGCCAGCAGTTCCTTGACTATGGTCCGGTTGATTTCAATATCCTCCACCAGGAGTATCCGTTTATCGGTTAAATTCAGGACCGGAGGAACCGGCTCTTCTTTTTTATCAGGGAGTGTACCCTTCTCAAATGTAATTTCAAAACTAAAAGTGGACCCCCTGGCGGGCTGACTCAGGACGCTTATGGTTCCGCCCATCATGGCCACCAGACTTTTGCTTATGGAAAGCCCCAGACCTGTCCCGCCAAAACGGCTCGCAATGGTATTATCCGCCTGCTCAAAGGGTACAAACAAATGGGATACCTGTTCCCGGGTCATCCCAATACCGTTATCGGCGACACAAAATCCCAGGGTTATACTATCCGTACTCTCATCAATAATATTGATCCGGAATTCAATCCCGCCGCCGGTCCCGGTAAATTTAACCGCATTACCCAGCAGGTTGATAAGTACCTGGTTCAGCCGGAGCTTATCCCCCACCACAAAAACATTTGGCAGGTCATGAAAATCCGCTTTAAACTGGATGTTCTTTTCAACACACCGGGGAGAAATAATCGCCCATACTTCCCTGGCTGAATCATTCAGGCTGAAGGGTTCATGGATTATTTCAAATTTACCGGATTCAATTTTAGACATATCCAGTACGTCGTTGACAATACCCAGCAGATGCTGGGAGGATGTGATAACCTGGTCTATGGAAGAAAGGACCTTATCCGGATCGGAAGCGGAATTCCGGGCGATCTTTGACATACCGATGATGGCATTAAGGGGAGTCCGGATCTCATGGCTCATTCTGGCCAAAAACGAACTTTTTGCCTTGGATGCCGCCTGGGCTGCCTCTTCCGCAGCCTTGCGCTCGGTGATGTCCCTGGATACCCCCATCATTCCGATAACCTCGTTATTCTGGATAAGGGGAGTTTTCAGGGTTTCCAGCAGTCTTTTCGTACCATCCGGATAGGTAACCTGTTCCTCGATAACTTCCACATTTCGGTTTATCAGCACCCTTTTATCGGCTTCAATAAACAGCTTGGCCATTTTTTCATCAATTCTAAAAATGTCTATATCATTTTTTCCTATCAGCTCGGATTCCTTATATCCTGCAAATTTTTCAAAACTGGGGTTGCAGCTGGTATAGTGGCTTTCCATATCCTTACAAAAAACCAGATCCGGAATGGAATTATATACCGTGGAAAGCATGGCGGTCTGCCGCTGCAGTTCATGGGTTCTCACCCTCACTATCTTTTCCAGATTTTTCCTCAGACCGCTGTTCCTGACAAGTAAATAAGCCAGCACGGCCATAAAAGTCGTAAGCAGCACCACCAGAATAAAAAGGAATAAAACCCTGGTTTGGGCAATGATTGTGGAATAATCGAAGGTCCGGCTTTTCCAGCGGTTGGTGATAACATCCGTTTTGGCAAATACCTGGGATTTATTTATTACAGAACAAAGCACCCCCGCATCCTTGTTGAAACCAAACGTGGATTCAATAGGATGGTTTAATATAATATTTGCCTTAAATCCTGGATTCTTATAATAGTTTGCCTGGCTGAGCAGGGAATTCTCGGATGAAAAAAACAGATCGATGGTCCCCTTTTCAAGGGCCGCAAAGGCATCCATGCTGGAGGAAAATACCGCGGCGTTGCTGTCTGAAAACCATTGATTGTACATTTCTTCGTACACGGTACTTTCCTGTACCCCCACCCTTTTGGTCAGGACCTGGTAAATTTCCAGATCCGGATAATTCATCTTAGAAATAAATGTATAGGAAGTCGTAGAATAGGGCGCATCGGCCCATAAATACGTACCGGCCCGGGCATCCGAATACAGCAGTTCACTGATCATCGAGGCTTCCCCCGAATTCAGTATTCCCAGAAGTTCCGTCCACCAGACATGGGCTTTATTTGCTGGTTCAAAAACAAGCCCCGTGAGTTCTGATATTTCCTGCAGCGTATCCGGGACGATGCCCTGAAATTCCCGGTCTCTTTCATTGTAAAAACATACGGGATAATTATCGCTTTCCATGGCGACGAGAATTTTCCGGCCATGCCCAGCCATTTCCTGAATAAAATCTTTTTCTTCTTTGGAAAGCCTGCTGAAAAGCTGGTAACGCCGGTAGTCATGCATCCCCTGGGCATATAGGTTGGCCAATTCATCCATGCCGCCATGGCGGATATATTTGTTCACCGCGGATATAATTGGTGCCAGTTCCCTGTTCCTGGCGGTCAGGGAAACCGGAATATACGTTAGGGGATAAAATTCCCGGGAAACGATGAAATCATATTCCAGGAAAAAAGATTCGGTAACGCTTTCATTTATGAATGCATCAATATCATTATTAAGAAGTTTTTCCGCGGCTGTCTCAAAATTATCCACATATATAATATCAAAGGGCAATTTATATACCGCCTGGAATGGCTCAAGATGGACCGAACCGGTCAGGAATCCAAGTTTTGGCATCCGTTTATATGCAATTTCAGTGATATCTTCATTTTCAGCTTTCGTGAATATGTTTATGGAGCGTTCCGCAATAGCATCGGTCATAAAATATTTTCGATGCCGTTCCGGAGTAGGAATAAGATCCCCGGAAAAATCAATAGTCCCGTCTTCCAGACGGTTTATGATATCATCCCAATCCATTATTTCCGGAACAAAGGTAATTCCAAATAACGAAGATAAAAGATAACAGAACCGTTCGGTATACCCGGAAAAATGGTTATCATCAAAAGCAAATGATTCGGTGGAAGGCAGGGCTCCATAAATGAAGATCCGGTTATTGGCATTCCATGTCTCAATAGCGTTTATTTCTTCGGGACTTATTCCTGGAATTTCCCTATAGGAGGTAACCCTTTTTACCCCGGCGGAGGCGGCTTCCTTCCTGCAGGAGCAAAAAACCAGAAGAGAAAACATTATCATAAGGAATAAAAACAAGTGCCGTATCTTCATGCCGGTTTTAGAACCTTCTATAGTATAGTCAAAAAATACGGAACAATTATAATGTTTTATACAACAATTTGTATAGGGCAAAACATACCTTACTCGGATGCTATGGAATCTCCTGGAATCAACATGCCCCGCCGCAGGCTGCGGGTATGGTGGTTCTGTAAGATAAGGATTATATGTTATTTTCATACACGGACAGCAATTTCTTTGTTGCTTCAAGGAATCGCCTTAAAAAACGTGTATTAAACCCGCCTGCAAATAATCCAGAACGATTATCCGCTGTCTATTGACAGAAAATGCATAAATAGTTAAGATAAATCCACTTTTGCGGCGATGGTGGAAGTGGTAGACACGCCAGCTTGAGGTGCTGGTGCCGAGAGGCATGGAAGTTCAAGTCTTCTTCGCCGCATTAATCAAGGGTTATCCGGCAGGATAACTCTTTTTTGTTGTAAAATTCCCGTTCAAAAGTATTTTTCTCTTTAATTCCTCTCCGCCAGTTCAAACAGTTCCCGCCGGGAATGGATCTGCAGTTTTGAGTAGAGGGTTTTCCGGTAACCCTTGACGGTATTTCCGGTGATATGAAGGATCTCCGCCATTTCCGAATTGCCGTAACCCTGCATGATCAGCTCCGCTAAACGGATCTCCTGGCCGGAGAGATTGTCGAAGGCCTGGGCGGCGAGGCCCGCGGCTTTCGAGACAACCGGTTCAGACTTTATATTTTCAGGAAAAACATCCTTCCCGGATTGTACCGGAACAAGAGCACTGGCCCTGAAGGAATAAATTAGCGAGGGCTCCAGTTTCAGGTAGAGAATAACCACCCCCACCGAGACGGCAAGATAGATGATATAGAAAATCTGCAGATTATCCCTGAGGGCTTCCAGCAGTGTGGTGTGAAGCACGATTGGAAGGAAGGCCGCCATGATAAGGGCCGGGGCAATCACCTTTGAAGGGTACTGCTTTGCCATAAGAATGCCCATCAGCGGGGAACTGTACAATATGGTGTTACCGGGTCCCAGAAGGACGCAGGCCCATATGGAGTGGGAGGGAAAATATAATGATACGATAGCCATTACAACCCCCGCCGCGGCAATTACGACCATTACGGAAATAATCCTCAGGGGCTGGATATGGAACCGCTTCCAGAGAAAAAAAATAAGAAGGCCGCAGAACCCTGCGGATACATACAATACGGAAACACCGTGAACAACCCTTTCCGCCACGGAGACACCAAAAAGGGTCAATGCACTTCCAAAGAAGCCCAGGACATAAATCCCCGCGAAGACCCGCCGGGGAAAAACCATATTGTCGGCTTTCCTGACAGTGCGGGGCCACACATTGGCGGGGAGTTTCCAGAAAAACAACAGCATCATGAGAAGGGAAACGACGATAACCAGACGGAAACCTGAAAATGACACGGGTATAACATCGTTTTGTATAACCGCGATGATACAGTTCGCCACGGCATAGGCCAGGGAAAAATGCAGTACCGCGGTCTCCTCGGTAAAGAGGTTTATAATAATGGAAGATTCCAGTCCGATCATAAATACGCAGCAGAAGAAATGAAAATAACAAACCCAAACAAGGACATTCCCCGGAAGGGGAATAAAAAGCAGCGCACCGGAACAGAGGGCAAGGGTCGCGGCGATCCGTTCCGCCTGGACCGAAAACCGCGGAAGGAAATAAATAAATGAAATGGTCGCAATATATCCGATAACAATCAGAATGGTCACGTTTCCCACCGAAACCGGGATAGGGGTCCGGCCGCTGATGGACAGGGCCGTTCCGGAAAAATAGATTATCCCCATCTGCCAGACGGCAAACATGGCAAAACAGATAAGCAAAGGAGCCTTGATGGTCAGCCGCTTCCGTTGGTTTTCCGCTAAGATAGGCTGTTCCATGTTTACCGCACCCCTTCATCACGATCCGGTGCCGTTCTCTCCGCCAGTTCAAACAGTTCCCGCCGGGAATGGATCTGCAGTTTTGAGTACAGGGTCTTCCGGTACCCCTTGACGGTGTTCCCGGTGATGTGCAGGATCTTCGCCATCTCCGCGTTGCCGTAACCCTGCATGATCAGTTCCGCCAGGCGGATCTCCTGGCCTGAGAGATGGTCGACGGCATAGACGGCGAGTTCCGCAGCCTTCGGCGGAACCGGTACCACAGGCCGGTCGGATTCATCTCCCAGGGAGGTTTTGGGTTCCTCCGGTTTAGTCACTGCAGTCCCGGGCAGAAACTGTTCCCTAAAGGAATAGTTCAGTACCGGTTCCATGACCAGGTACAGGATCGCCGTAAAGACCGAGATGGCAAGGTAGGCGATATACAGAATTTGGGGCGAACCCCGGAAGGCTTCAAGCAGGAGGGAATGGATGATCACTGTCCCCAGGGCAACCAGAAGAAGCGCCGGAGTGATAAACCGGGACGGATACCGTTTGGTCAGTACAATGCCGAAGAAGGGATTGAGCCAGCATGCGGTAATTCCCGCCCCCATGAGGGCGCAGGATACCAGGGAAAATACCGGCACATAGAGAGCCAGGATGGCAAAGACGAAGCCCAGGGTTCCCAGGGCCACCAGCACAGCGACGCTCCGGAGCGGTGAAATCCCAAAGCGCTTCCAGAGCAGAAAGACCGCTCCGCCGAATATCCCCGACGCCAGGGACATAACCATTACCCCATGCACCGTGGTTTCCGCCACCGCCGTTCCGAAGAGGGTCAGAAAACAAACCGCCACGAAGAGGGCATACATCGTGATACAGAGTCCCCGGGGCCGGACAAGTCCGTCGGCTTTTTTCACATATCTGGGCCATGTCTTCGCCGGGAGACGAAAAAAGAAAATCAGCATCAGGATCAACGCGATTACCATGAATATACGGAAACCGGAAAATGGTACCCGAATCACATCGTTTTGCAGCGCCGCGATGATGATGTAAGAAACACCATAGGCAACACTTAAATGACGGACCGCCGTTTCTTCCGAAAAAAGGTTTATGATGATCGCCATTTCAAAACCGATCATGAAGACACAACAGAAATACTGGAAATAGAACGCTCCCGCGAGGATTTCCGGAGGCAAGGGAAGATAGAGGGCCAGGGCCGATAACAGTGCCGCAGCGGCGGTAACCCTTTCAGCAATAACAACAAAACGTGGCAACAGGATGAGAAACGCAATGGACGACACATATCCCGTCACAATGAGCAGGGTAAGATTCTGAACCGAAACCGGCAAGGGCGTCCGTCCGCCGATGGACAGGGCAGTTCCTGAGAAGTAAATCACTCCCATCTGCCA
>JAVBPH010000049.1:0-8795 GCA_031549725.1 Treponemataceae bacterium | reverse complement strand
GTAGAGATCTGCATATTCGCTGAATTCCATCTGTGCATCACTTTTTAACATGGGCTTCCTCGGCTGCGTTTTTCTTCTTCTGGCATTCTATCTTATTACACATAAAAGTCCAGATATTCTTGGACTTTTTCAGTGGGCTCGGCAAAGCCTCGGGGTATCTTCGTTGTGGAGGAAATTATTATACAGGCTGAGGGTTCATACCATATACAAACGTTTCAACCTTCGTCCAGGGCGTTAAAAAATCAACCGATGCATGCATCGGGGTATGAACCCCGACAGCCTTCCGATCAGGAACGTTGACCGGCAATCCAAAAACCGGTCCGTATGTAAAAAAGTAAATATAGGGAATTCCTGAAAATTGATTTTTCAGGGTTCCCTATATTTTTGCCCGGAGCCCATAGCATTTTGTTAGGAGGAACTTCAGTTTTTAGAAGTTCTCTATATCGTATTTTACAGCTTGCCTAATGAAAAAACCCTCCTTATACTGGAAAATATATGAAAGGCAATATATTAGTTGTTGAAGATGTAAAGGAACTCGCCGAGCTGGTTCAGCTCTACCTGAGCAAGGAAGGTCTGGAAGTAAAAACCGCAGAAAGCGCTGAGGATGCTCTAAACATCCTTGACTCCTGGACTCCAAACCTTATTATACTTGATATAAATCTTCCCGGAATGGATGGATTTGAATTTCTGCATACCTACAGAAAAACCAGCACCATTCCGGTCCTTATCGTATCGGCCCGTAATGCCGACGAAGATATAATTTCAGGCCTGGGTTATGGAGCCGATGAATTCGTTACTAAGCCCTTTTCCCCCAGGGTTCTGGTTGCCCGGGTGAGGGCCATGCTCCGCAGGGTCCAGGAAGCAAGTAATAATAAAGATGACAAAGCTGTTTTTTCCTTTGGTCCTTTCACCCTGGATTATGATGCCTGCGTATTAAAACGGGGAAAGGAAAAAATCCCCCTTTCCGGAAAAGAATACGGTGTTCTGGAATACCTGATCCGCCATGCGGGTAAATCGGCGACCCCTGAACAGATTTACAATGATGTATGGAAAAATGCCTATGGAGATCTCACCACGGTGGCTGTCTATATCCAGAGGATCAGGAAAAAGATTGAAATAGATCCTGCCGAACCGGTATTTATTGAAACTGTTCATGGAATGGGATACCGGTTTAATTCCGGTGATTAACCCCCGAAGGGACCTGTGAAGGTGAAGCTTTTTTCTTCACAGGTGATTTCGAGAGCCTCAATCACCGGGATTCCCCGGTCCCTGAGGCCCTCGAAGGGACCTGCGAAGGAAAAGCCTTATAGAAATCCGGAAAAATCTTTTTTCAAATATTCAAATAAAAAAGAGGAACCCCGAAAGCCATGTGGGACTTTCAAAGGTTCCTCCAAACTATTTTAAATATATATTTTTCCTTCCAGCATATCTCCTGCTAAGATTTGCCGGTACAACCTGAACAGTGGGGACATGAAGACCGGGTATTCTTACCTGAACCCTTTACTCCGGAAGAACAGCATGAAGCCCCTTTCCCTCTGATCATTTTTATAAGCCGTACAACCACAAATGTTAAAGCAAATACAACAATGACGGCCACCACCGCAATTTCTAAAAACCGGTTCAAGCCAAACCTCCCAGGGAACCTATCTGGTAAATCAGGAAGCAGAGAACCCATCCAAGGACAAGCAGGAAGGCCGTCTCAAATCCCAGCCATTTCCATCCTATCTCTGCCTTAATTGTTGCCAGGGCTGCAAAGCATGGCGGAATAACCAGGGTGAATACCATCAGAACAAACGCCACCAACGGCGACATGTCCGGATCATGGGATATTGCCTCCCTAAGACTTTCGCTTTCCTCGGTTTCTTCGGTTCCTACTTTATAAAGGATTCCCAAAGTAGAAACCACAACTTCCTTGGCGGCAAACCCCGTAACCGATGCAATGGCAATCTTCCAGTTGAATCCCAGGGGTTTAAATACCGGTTCAATAAACCTTCCAAACCGTCCGGCATAACTGTTAACCAGGCTGGCTTCACTCAATGCAGTTTCCACATGGGCATCGATAACTTCTTCATCCTCACCGGGATATTCTGCGACGATTGATGTACGCAACGCATCGACTTCTTCATCACTGGCTTCATGTGCCGGGAAATAAGTAATAAACCAAACCAGAATGGCTGACGCCAGAATGATCGTCCCGGCCTTCTTTACATACTGCCAGGTCTTTTCCCATACGTGCCAGAGAATTCCCCTGAGGGTCGGTGCCCTGTAAGGGGGAAGTTCCATTACAAAGGGTGTGGGATCTCCCTTAAGAACAGTCTTCTTAAATATAAAGGCTGCCAGCAGGGAGAGGACCACGCCGATGGCATAGATAAGCATTACCATGTTGGCCGCATTATGCGGGAAAAAAGCCGCCGCCAATAAAACATGGACAGGCAGCTTGGCGCCGCAGCTCATAAAAGGAATTACCAGGATAGTGATGATCCGGTCCCTGGGACTTTTTAAGGTCCGGGCTGCCATGATGGCAGGAACGGAACAGCCAAAACCAAGCATCATCGGGAATATGGACTGACCATGGAGTCCAAAGGCATGGAGCAATTTGTCCGTGGCAAAAGCGGCCCGGGACATGTAACCCACATCTTCCAGGATTGAAAGAAGGAAAAAGAGGATAACGATATTTGGCACGAATGAGAAGACCCCTCCCACTCCGCCGATGATACCGTCGACTATCAGGGACTGGAATATCCCTTCCGGCAGGGCCGATGATACCGCATCTCCTAAAAATCCGAAGAAACTTTCCAGCCATCCCATGGGATATTCACCCAGGAGGAAGGTCAGCTGGAACACGCCCCAAAGCACAAAAATAAAAATAGGCAGGGACAGAAAACGGTTCATGATCACCCGGTCGATGGATTCCGTAAGGGAAAAGTCCGGTTTCTTTATCAGCTGGACCGATTCCTTAATTGCTCCCCGGATGTAGCCGTACCGCTGTTCGGTAATAATTATTTCCGCATCCTTGGCAAAATGCATTTCAATCCATTTTACCGCATCCTTGGCTGCGGCTTCTATTTTTGCCGCATCCTGGTGGATCTTCAGCCTGTCATAGGCGTTGGAATCTTTTTCGAGCAGCTTAACCGCCATCCAGCGGGCAGGATATTTTTTTGAAAAATCTTCATCCGCCTCTATCATGTGCTGGATAACCACAAGCCTGGATTCAATATCGTCACCGTATTGGACATACCTGTCACTGGTAAAGCCGCCGTCAGCGGTCTGGTCAATACATGCAAATAAATCATCCGTCCCGATTCCCTTGGGACCGATGGTTTTTACCATGGGAATTCCGAGCATTTTCGAAAGATGCTTATCATCTATTTTGATACCCTTGGCTTCCGCTTCATCGGTCATGTTAAGGGCGCCCACCACGGGGATTCCCAGTTCCTGGAACTGCAGGCACAGGTAAAGATTTCTTTCAAGGTTTGTTGAATCCAGGACATCCACTATGATGTCCGGCTTCTCATCCAGAAGGAAATCCCTGGCTACCACCTCATCAATAGAATAGGCGGTCAAACTGTAAATCCCAGGCAGATCAATGAAATGATACTGTCTTCCATTCCGGGTCTTGGTACCTTCCCGTTTTTCCACGGTAACCCCGGGATAATTCCCTACCTTGTGATGGGCTCCGGTAAGAGCATTAAAAAGGGTTGTTTTTCCGGAATTCGGGTTCCCCGCCAGGGCAATCCGCAGGGGGCGTTTTGATTGTATATCACTGCTCATTATTTTCTTTCCTTGCATCTAAAGGCACATGGCCCATCCGTTTCATCATCTTTTTTTTGCCAAAAAGTTTCCCCGCATCATGGACCGCCGACCAGTCCCCGACAGGTTCAACTTCTATTCCTGCAGCTTCAAATTTTCGGATTAAAATATCATACCCTCTGATACGGACCTGAAGAGGCCCCTTAAAAAAACCGGACCGGACCACGGCTCCTTCGGCCCCTTCGGTGAAACCCATATCCGCCAGCCGCTTCCCTACTTCTTTTCCTAGGGTAACCTTTTTTACTTTAAAAGAAGCGCCATTGGGCGCATCTGATAAAACCATATATTCCCCCTTTAACAAAAGTTAAAATGAACTAACATTTTACGAAAATCATTCCCGTACTGATATAAGACATGAAGTTTTTAGCCCTGCTGAAAGCAATACTGGAAAATAGATTAAGTTAGGTATATATAACATAATAGTTTTTGTCAAGAGGGAAAAGTAAAATCAGATAAAAATATTTTTTTGATTAATCACAAATGGATACAGAAAAATCTGCATTCCTCCATATCCATCTGTAATTCCCCGGTCAGATAAATTTTCCCATCCGCCGTCCTCCCAGGACTACTTCATTTTCGAAAGCCAGGCCTTCGGTTTTGGCAAATCCGGCTAATTTAACCAGATCGATTTTTTCATGGTTTTTTGATTCCCCATGACCGGAACCCAGGCTTTCCATAATAAGGTTTTTCATTTCCCTAAAATCCGGATTATCCTCCAGTTCCGGGGGTTCCTTATCTTCAATGGAAGTTTCAATTTCTTCATACACGGTGAAATTTCCAATGGTGAATAATTCTGCCAATTTTTTCATTTTGATTCTCCTTAATATAGGGAACTTCTAAAAACTGAAGTTTTTAGAAGTTCCCAATAATTTTCTTTGAATTGAACAGGGCACTAATGTTCTCCAAGGCCTATGGTCAGCAGCAGCGGAAAATGATCGCTTAACCCCTGGCCTGTCCGGGGATTGTAAGCCGCAGGATTTTCGGAATCTTTTATAAAGGGATACATATTTACAACCCGGCAGGACACAAAGTCCCAGTCCAACCCGTCAAAAAGACTTGGCCGGAGGAGAAAATGGTCTATGGTTTCCCAGCTCCCCCGGTAAAAATATGAACCATTTTCCAGTTCATTCTTCCATGGGGTGTAAAAAAGATTATGGGGGAAATTAAAATAAACCGCTTCCTCAGTTTTATCTCCGGTGATAACAAAAAAATCATAACCCTTATTTGCATCGAAGGAATTTCCAAAGACCGTGTCCACCAGTTCCGCTGCCCTGGGATCATCCGGAAGCAGGGCGGTTATGGAGGTCCTCCCGGTACGGTAAAACTCGTCGTGGTTTTCATTCAAATCCCCCATAATGATAATGGGTATTCCGGGAGATTCCTTTTCCAGTTCCTCCACCCGGCGGAGGGCAATCCTGGCAGCAGCCCTCCGGAGGGATTCGGTTTTTTCACCGCCCAGTTTTGATTTCCAGTGGCAGACCAAAAGCACCAGGGGCTGGTTTTCCACTTCCAGCCGGATTTCCACCATCGGTCTTGGGCTTGTTTCTCCATTGGAAGTAATCGAGTGGGATTGTACCGCCGTGAAACGGTGCCGGCTTATAATGCCTATCCCCAGGGCTCCCCCGGGATTTTTGGAAAAAAATGTCCACCCATACCCCCTTTTGTTCAGGAATGATGAAACCAGGTGTTCCAGAATGTCCGCATTTTCAACTTCCAGGAACCCGATAATATCCGGGTTTTCCGGGATTTCCATTAATCCCTGGGCCATGGAATTCAGCCGGGCTTCATACTTTTCCCTGGACCATCCGCCGGAAACGGTATAATCATTATATTCGGTTCCTTGGTCTTCACCGTCGAAAAGTGCCTGCACATTCCAGGAAAGGATGGTCAATTTTTTATCAGCAGTTCCGGTTTCAACTTCATTATGGGATAACACATTACAGGAACAGATAAGAACCGCTGAGGATAAAATGAATAAACAGAAAAACCAAAACGGACAGATCTTTTTCATACTATGAACCTCCGTCCTATATAAGACATGAATACGGGTTTTTGCTTTAATGGTTTGGGAAAAAATGATTATGAAAGTTTTTATCAATTTGTCATTGTAATTACGTCCAAAATGATATAAATATATTTTATGGAAGAATGTATATTTCAGTCGGATAACAAAGAAACGGTTATTAAAGTCAAAAACCTGCTGGAAAATGCGGGTATTCCTGTTACCGATATATTATTAGTACTCCACTATATGAATAGCAGGGGCCAGGGCAATTTTTGGGAATCCCGGGAAAAACTGATAGTACCTCTTGAAAATTTTATTGATGAGCTGAATGAATTTGAATTTCTGGAAATTTATATCGATAGCGAACAAACCGATGCGGCGGATACATTAATCTTTAACTTTTTAAATGCGATTAATGATCAAAAACCGATTTTACTGTCCTTTAATTATAATGAAGCAAAAATGGCAAAGGAATTTCTGACCGAAAACAACTTTCCCTGTAAGGAAATAGAAAAACAAATTTCTGAGGACGGAATAACCGAATATATGGTTTTCGTTGAAGAGAAATATTATGAAAAGGCCTGTGAGTTTTTTGAAGAGCATAATTCCTGGGAAAAATTTCAAACCCGGGAACCTTTCCCCAAAAAGAAACCCCGGGGAAAATATTCCCGGGAAAGAACCGCTATCTTTTTTATATTAGTTATCGTCTTTGTAACTGCTATTTTTATTGCATTTTATACGACGAAATATCTTTTCCGTTAGTCAGGAAAAACAGCGGTTTTTTCATTTCCGGAAAAGCAGCGGGCACCATCATTTCTTTCATATCTGTAATGAATTGAAAGAAAACCCGGAACCATATACCCTATACCTTAAGTAAAGCGAAGAACCCCCGAGGCAGAGACTCGGGATATCTTCGTTGTAGAGGAAATTATTATACAGGCTGAGGGTTCATACCGCATGCAAACGTTTCAACCTTCATCCAGGCGTTAAAAAATCAACCGATGCTGGCATCGTGTATGAACCCCAACAGCCTTCCATTCAACAACGCTCCGCAAGCAGCGTGTATGTTGGTTCTGTAAGGTAAGGATTATATGCGGGTTTCATACCCTGCACAATAATTTCTTTGCTGCTACAAAAAATCGCCCTAAAGTGCGGGGTATGAAACCCGCCTGCGAATAAAAAATACTTGGGTGGAGTATTACATGGCCGCACATCAGACAGATTTTTCATCCGGAAGCGTATCAAGAAATATTCTGGATGTAGCCCTTCCTTTGACGGCAGCACAAATTCTCAATCTTTTGTACAACATTGTAGACCGGATTTATATTGCCCGCATCCCCGGTTCAGGAGCCCTGGCCTTAACCGGGGTGGGACTGTGTTTTCCTATTATTACCTTTATATCGGCTTTTTCCCTGCTATTTGGAAACGGCGGAGCGCCTCTTTGCGGAATGCAGCGGGGAGAAGGGAAGACCGGGGAAGCAGAAAATATTATGGGGACATGCTTCAGTATGCTGCTCATTACCGGAATTGCTGTTACCCTGGCGGGTCTTATCTTTTACAAACCCATTCTTTACTTGTTTGGCGCCAGCGACAGTACCTTTCCTTTTGCCAGGGATTATATTTTAATTTACCTGACCGGCAGCATATTTGTGATGATTGCTTTGGGGATGAATCCCTTTATCAATGTCCAGGGATTCGGCAGGACCGGTATGCTAACGGTCCTCCTGGGGGCTCTGGTAAATATTGTCCTGGATCCTGTTTTTATTTTTGTTTTTTCCATGGGTGTCCGGGGAGCGGCTATTGCCACGGTTATTTCCCAGGGCATTTCCGCCCTCTGGGTTACCCGGTTCCTGACCGGTCCCCAGGCGGTGCTGAAGCTGAGGTGGACCAGCATGGTGATCCGCTGGGAACGGCTCAAACGGATTATATCCCTGGGATTTTCTTCCTTTGTTATGGGAATAACCAATAGTCTGGTCCAGGTGGTTTGCAATGTGTCGCTCCGGAATTACGGGGGCGATTTATATGTGGGGGTAATGACGGTTCTTAATTCGGTAAGGGAAGTATTCAGCCTGCCCCTGACCGGACTGACCAACGGGGCTATCCCGGTGATGAGTTTTAACTACGGCGGTAAAGCCTTTGGCAGGGTGAAACATGCAATCCGGTTTATCTCCCTGGCGGGGATTGTCTACTCCGCCCTGGCATGGATGTTCATCTTTTTCTTTCCGGGAATATTTATCCGGATTTTCACGGATGATCCGGGACTAGTCGCCGCGGGGATTCCCTCATTGAGGATTTACTTTGTCGGTTTTTTTATGATGGCATTGCAGTTTTCAGGCCAGAGCACTTTCGTCGCCCTGGGCAAAGCGAAGCAGGCAACATTCTTTTCAATATTCCGGAAGGTTATTATCGTGGTTCCCCTGACGCTGTTACTGCCGGGAATCGGCAACCTTGGAGTAAACGGGGTGTTCTGGGCTGAACCTATTTCCAACGTCATCGGCGGACTGGCCTGTTTTACGACCATGCTCTGTACGGTAATCCCTGAATTAAATAAAACTCTGCGTTGCTGACCGGTGCTTACAAAGGGCACCTCTAAAAACTCGGTTAGATTTTTAAAGGTGCCCTAGGAGAAATTTTTATTTCTTTATCTTATGAGGCTTTTTCAAAATCCGCCGGACCGCAAGGTCCGTAATTTTGAAAAAGCAACCTTAGATGTAAGTGCAGAAAGAATACTATTTAATTTATGGGTAAGGAAATAGCATTCTTTCTGCAAAAGCCTTTTTCAAAACTAACCGAGTTTTGAAAAAGGCTCTTATAACGAAATGAACCTCCCCGCGGCAAGCGAGCCCACTGAAAAAGTCCAAGAATATCTGGACTTTTATGTGTAATAAGATAGAATGCCAGAAGAAGAAAAACGCAGCCGAGGAAGCCCATGTTAAAAAGTGATGCACAGATGGAATTCAGCGAATATGCAGATCTCTAC
>JAVBPH010000040.1:0-41932 GCA_031549725.1 Treponemataceae bacterium | reverse complement strand
TCCTATAACGAAATAAAAAAGTTTCTCCATGGTACATCTAAGGAAAACTTCTAAAAACTGAAGTTTTTAGAAGTTCCCTGTAGAAATTTATAATTTCAGTATTTGAAAAAAATATCAATCCAGAGGTTCAAACCTCGGCTGAAAATCAAGGGAGAATCACCTTAATGATAAAAAAACTGCTTGCATGCCTGGGACAGTATAAAAAGTACGCCATCATTGGTCCAATTATGGCGGTTGGTGAAGTTATTCTGGAAGTCCTTATCCCATACACCATGGCCCGGATTGTGGATGTAGGGGTGGCTCAAAAGGATATAGCCTATATTGTGAAAATGGGCATGGTTATGATTATTATGGCAATCGGGTCCCTCAGCTGCGGGGCCTTATCCGCCAGGTGTTCGGCGGTGGCCAGCACGGGGCTGGCCAAGGGTGTACGGAAACGGCTTTTCGATAAGATCCAGGATTTTTCATTTTCCAATGTTGATAAATTCAGCACCCCGTCCCTGATTACCCGGCTTACTACGGATGTAACGAATACCCAGAATGCCTTCATGATGTGTATCAGGATGATGATCCGGGCGCCTATTATGTTCTGTTGTGCGGTGTTTTTTGCAATATTGATTAACAGCCGGCTTGCCATGATATTCCTGGTGGCCATACCTATCCTGGGGTTCGCCCTCTTTTTTATAGCTACCAGGACGTACCCCCGGTTCAGGCTGATGCTGAAAAAATATGACAATCTTAATTCGGTTATCCAGGAAGATCTTATAGGTATCCGGGTGGTAAAGGCCTTTGTCAGGGAGGATCACGAAAGCGAAAAATTCCAGGATATTGCCGACCAGGTCCGGCAGGCCCAGTTCAAAGCGGAAAAGATTTTACAGATCAACATGCCCATTATGCAGTTTGTCATGTATGGCTGTATTATTTCGGTGTCCTGGTTCGGGGGCAGCATGATTATCGCGGGGACCATGCAGACCGGGGAATTTATGAGTTTTATCAGTTATATCAGCCAGATCCTCATGTCCCTGATGATGATGTCCATGGTATTCATAAACCTGGTTCTCTCTGGCGCATCCCTCAAACGGATTGTGGAAGTCCTGGATGAAGAAATAAATATCCGGGAAAAGAAAGATGCCGTAACAGTTATCCCCGACGGATCAATCAAATTTGATCATGTCAATTTTGATTATAACAGCAAAATGGATAATCCGGTGCTCCGGGATATATCGGTTTTTATTTCCCCCGGGGAAACCATAGGTATTATAGGAGGGACAGGCTCCGCAAAATCGACCCTGGTACAGCTCATTCCCCGGCTTTACGAAGCAGGGAGCGGCAGTGTAATGGTCGGGGGCCGGGATGTCCGGGATTACGCCCTGGAATCCCTCCGGAACAGTGTTGCCATGGTTCTTCAAAAGAATGTCCTATTTTCCGGAACCATCCGGGAGAACCTCCGCTGGGGCGACCCTGATGCGGATGATGAAACCATAATCCGGGCATGCAAAGCCGCGGCAGCCCACGATTTTATCCTGGGGTTCCCCAATGGTTATGATACGGAACTCGGCCAGGGCGGGGTTAATCTTTCGGGAGGACAGAAACAGAGGCTCTGCATTGCCCGGGCTTTGCTGAAAAAACCGAAGATTATCATTCTGGATGACAGCACCAGCGCGGTGGATACCGCCACGGACAGCAGCATCCGAAAATCCCTGAAGGAAGGGCTTGCGGGAACCACCACCATTATTATTTCCCAGAGGATCATCTCGGTACAGGATGCGGACCGGATCATTGTAATGGATGATGGAAGGATAAACGGCCTGGGAACCCACCAGGAACTTTTGGCTGCCAATACAATTTATAAAGAAGTCTATGAGTCACAACAGAAAGGGGTAAACGATTATGCCGGGGCCTAACAGTGCAAAACAAAAAGTTGAAAAACCCAAGGACGCAGGTAAAACCATCAAGAGGATTTTTACCTATCTGAAGGCATCCAAATGGTACCTTATCCTGGTTATTTTCTTTGTAATTATCAGCGCATCCGCCCAGGTGGCGGGGACCTATTTTTTGAAACCATTGATCAATGATCACATTATCCCTTTAATCGGCAAAAATAATCCTGATCTCTCGGGATTTATCCGGACCCTGGTTATCATGGGGGTCATTTATCTTTTAGGCGCAATATCCACATTTATTTACAACCGTCTCATGCTGATTGTTTCCACCAGAACATTATTTAAAATCCGGACGGATTTGTTCTCCCGTCTTCAGACACTGCCCCTCCGCTATTTTGATACCCATACCCACGGTGAACTGATGAGTCATTTTACCAATGACACCGATACAATCCGGGATATGTTCAGCCAAAGCTTTGTCCAGGTCATTTCCTCGTTTATCACCGTCACCGGGGTTTTCTTTGTTATGCTTTTCCTTAGCCCTCTGCTGACCCTGGTGGTGGTGATCATGCTGGCTGTTATGGTTCTGGTAACCCGGGCTCTGGGTAAACGCAGCGGGAATTTCTTTATCAAGCAGCAGCGTTCCGTGGGAAAGCTGAACGGGTACATTGAAGAGATGATTGAAGGCCAGAAGGTGGTAAAGGTATTCTGTCATGAAGATAAGGCCAAGGCTGATTTTGGAGTTTTAAATGATAACCTGTTCCAGGACGCCAAGGGAGCCAATACCTTTGCCAATATGCTCATGCCTATTATGAACAACCTATCCTATTTGAATTATGCGGCTACTGCTATGGTTGGCGGGGTATTCGCCGTGTTCTTTGGTTTGGATATCGGTACCCTGGCTTCTTTCCTGCAGTACACCAGATCTTTCAGCCAGCCCATTACCCAGATATCCAACCAGTTCAATTCCATTCTCCTTGCCCTCGCCGGGGCTGAACGGATATTCGCAGTGATGGATGAAAACCCCGAATCTGACGATGGTTATGTGACCCTGGTTAATGCCATAAAAGATACATCGGGGAACATTAGCGAATGCAGGGAACGGTCGGGGATTTGGGCGTGGAAACATCCCCATCATGATGATTCCCTCACGTATACCCGGCTTACCGGGGCGGTGGAATTTGCGGATGTCAATTTTGGTTATGAACCAAATAAAACAGTGCTGCATCATATTAACCTTTTTGCGAAACCCGGACAGAAGATAGCCCTGGTTGGTTCCACCGGAGCAGGGAAAACCACCATTACCAATCTGCTCAACCGTTTTTATGATGTCCCGGATGGAAAAATCCGTTACGATGGAATCAATATTAATAAGATAAAAAAGGCAGATCTCCGGCATTCCCTGTCCATGGTACTCCAGGATACCCATCTGTTTACAGGATCAGTAGCTGACAACATACGTTACGGCAAGCTTGATGCCACCAATGATGAAGTTGTGGAAGCCGCAAAATTGGCCAATGCGGATACCTTTATCCGGCATCTTCCCGATGAGTACAATACCATGCTTACCTCGGACGGAAGCAACCTGAGCCAGGGCCAGAGACAGCTGCTGGCCATTGCCCGGGCAGCCGTGGCGAATCCTCCGGTGCTTGTCCTGGATGAGGCCACCAGTTCCATTGATACCAGGACCGAATCGTTAATTGAAAAAGGTATGGACAGCCTGATGCAGGGGAGAACCGTATTCGTCATTGCCCACCGGCTTTCCACGGTCCGCAATGCCGATTCCATTGTGGTGCTGGAACTGGGGGAAATTATTGAACAGGGTAACCATAATGAACTGATGAAACTGAAAGGACGTTATTATCAATTATATACCGGGATGTTTGAACTGACATAAAAAAGACGGATTCTGAAAAATATTCCCATTAAAATATATCCTTTCCAAGGCTGGAAATTTCAAATTGACAGCCGGCGGTTTATACTGCACAATGAATTACCGTCTTTAAAGGGAAGGGCCAAGGGTGTTGTCTTTTGGCTGTTTTCAGGCGGGTTCGGCTATATTATAGAGAACATTATTAAATAAAAAATCCGGGACAGGAAAAATATGAAACGCTTCTTCATGGTATTTTTTATTCTTTTTTTAGCTTCCCTCTCTCTGCAGGCATCAACCTTGGGCATGCACAGGTTTACCTGTCCCCTGTGTACCGAGCATTTTGAATCCCGGGTACAGAATTCTTATTCAATTTTCGGACAGAACCTTGATTTAAAACCCGTGGGTGCTGCGGTTGTTCCTGCCCCGGTACCGAAATGCCCAAAATGCGGATTGGTTTTCCAGGAAGGTTTATTTTCCGCTGAGGAAACTGTAAAACTAAAGGAATATTTAACCAAGAATAATATCTTTGTAAAGGAACCTGGAATGCCAAATTATTATTATCTGGCCCGGGAACTGGAAATACTGAACAAACATATCGAAATCATTGTGTTTTTCTATCTTTCTTCGGTTTGGGAAAACAAGGATAAATCCAGGGAATGGGAACTGATGGATATTACCATTGACCGGATCGACCGGATTTCTATTAAAAGCGAAGAATATGAAACATACCAGCTGGTTAAACTGGATTTGCTCCGAAGATCCGGACGCTTTTGGGAAGCTAAGGTGTTGATTGAAGAAATCAGGGCAAACGAATCGTTTTGTGAAGGATATATTATTAAAGTAATTGATTACCAAGCTGAGCTGATTTTAATACAGGACCAAAAGGAACATGCCCTGCCATAACAATAATTCTTTTGTAAAGAACATTGCGGGCGTATAAATATTTGCGGCAGTTTTTTAATAATTAACTACAAGTTTCAAAAGGGGTAAATAATCATGGATACAGCACAAATTATCACACTGATGCTGTCTGCCATAGGTATCTTCATATTGCTGTGCACATTTTTTCAGTATCTTAAGCTGCGCGGACGGAATCTTCGTGGTTTGGCTGTGATATTGACCGCTGTTGCCGCAGCTGCTGTCTGGTGCGGTTCAGATTTATTATGTTTTTATCTGCCGGCAGGTTACTTATTTACTATTGCCGGCATCACATACTTTGCGGCGCAGATTCTGTTTTATACTTTGATGATACATTTTATTTTCCGCATATCCGTACAGGATATCCGGCGTAATCGAATCCTGATGTCCCTGGTTTATATATTCCCTGTTATTTTGCTGTTTATGGCTTTTTTCCCGGCAACCCGGCATCTTGCGATGGACTTTCAGAATCCGGATGGGATCGGCTACACCATTGAATATGGCAGGGTTACCAATATATGGATCGTATATCATAATATTATGACCATGGCCGCAATAATATTAGCCATAAGGTTTGAATTGAAACTGCCTAAAAAAAGCAGAAACCTGCATTGGGTCATACTGGTGGCACTCGTTATACCGTTTTTAGCCGGAGTATTGCTGCAATTCGTTGTTGTCCTTGATAAGCTCCGGCTTAATATCATATTGAATTGGATTCCTCCATATATTCTGTGCTACGCTTTTTTTGGTTACCTTTTTACCGCCCGCCCCATAGCGCTTGACAGTACACAGGAGATGTATGTGATATTTGATTTGTACGGCGTTTGTGTAGATGCAAATAAAAGCGCAAAAGATTTCTTCAGAAAAAAATTCGGCATGTCCATGCCTACCTATACACAATTGAGTTCTTTCATGGCCCAGGATACTGCAGATGAAATTGATGGCCAAATATTTGAAATGCATGATGATAAGGACCTGCGGTATTATAAGGTCGAATCATTTCCCATTAGCAATGGTCTCAGCCGTTTTTGCGGAAATGGATATATCATGCAGGAAGTTACCGAATGGCTGGAACAGGTAAGCAAGTTGACCTCCCAGGCCAACATGGACGTTTTAACCGGCGCATATAACCGCCGTTTCTTGGAAGATCATATGCCCAAGATGCTTGCCCGGGATGTGCGGGGACAGATGCCAATTACTGTGTTTATGATAGATATTGACCACTTCAAAAATGTCAACGATACATATGGGCACCCCGTAGGGGATGAGGTTCTCACCACATTATCGGACCTTTGCAGAAACAACATCCGTCCCAGCGATATTTATTGCCGGTACGGCGGGGAAGAATTTCTGATTTTTATTGAATCCGTGGATGAAGCCACCGGGAAGCGTATGGCAGAACGGATATGCAAGACGGTAAACGATTATTCTTTTAATACAACAGCGGGGGTCCTGAATATAACCGTAAGTATCGGAGGGCTCACGCTTGTCCCAACGGATACAACGACCATTGCCCAGTTGATTGATATTGCAGACCGGTACTTATATATAGCAAAATCCGCGGGAAGAAATCAAGTAGCATACTATAATGAAAATGAATCAGCTCACTGAACGTAATTCATGAGGCTGTAGACATCATTATCCTTTCCCAGTATTTCAAGATAAACTGATATCATTCCCCGGTGGTGGGTTTCGTGGTTGAACATATGAAGCAGTAGTCCACCGGCATTTTTATTAATTTCTTTTCCATGGTAGTTTATAAATTTCAGATTTTTTTCCAGGTCTTCCGGGGTTACTTCATTTATAAAAGCAGTGATGATAGTATCCAGCTTTGCCCGGTGGATAATATATTCTTCCTTTGATGAAAACAGAAGGTTATCGAAACCGTATGTGTTGGACAGATAATTATCATTAAGGGCAGAATAATCCCTGATATTTTTAAACCGTTTTGCCCAGTTATAATCGCTGATATACAGGTGTGAACAAATTGCCCTAACTGATTTAAAATAGCCGCCTAATCCCCTGTCCCATTCCTCATCCGTCAGCAGCTTGATAATCCCGTTCATTTTTATATTCGTTTCCTGATTGTATTTTGCAAAAAGCCTAATTACCTGCGGATCTGTCATTTTAATACCTCTTATTAAGAAAAAACTTTTCCATTATCCTTATATTATATACCTTATCGAAAGATGATTACCAGGACGCCATAATTATTTTTCAATCTCATCAATAAGTTTTTTACATAATTCATAGTCGGATAAAAACCTTCCCTTGCTGCGCTCCTTCTTAAAGTATTCATAATAGTTGTTATAGGTATTTCCAAAATATTTTTTCCAGGAAGTTTCCTGGTATTCCAGGATGTTCAAATGACGGCAGGATAATAAAAGCAGAAAACGATTGTCCCTAGGGGAACGGTTAACCCAAAGGTTAAAGGCAATTTCTATATGACCTTCTTCCCAGGAAATAATTTCTTCATATAAATATTCATCCATCTGCCTGAACCTGCATGGATGAATCCATCCGTCAATTCCAACTGTATTCAATGATAAATGTTCAGTTCCCGAAGAGGTGATTTCCAATGGAAATTTCAGGGCTGTTTTTTCAAGGGCTATGTTTTTCTTATCAACCAGGGCACATGCGAATGCCTGGGTGGCATAATCATTTACCCGCAGCTGCAAATCCTTTCCTTTTGTTTTTTTCATGGACAATATATCACTGTCATGGAGGTGCCCGAAAAAATAGTTTCCTGCAATGCCTATTCGGTTTCTATATAGTTCAATTTTTTCTTCATGGATTTTGTAAACCAGTTCCGGAACATTCTCATCAGTAAATCCATCCATAAAGATTGGGACGAGTTCTTTAATATTGTTCGATGTTCCTATTCTCATTGTTCTATGCTGCTATAAAAATATGATGTTCTACATCCTGATGTTTGTAACGAGTTTTGCAATATAAAGCTGAATATACAAAGTAAGGGCATCGCCTTTGAACTGCTGCAGCGCCGGGGTATCGGCGATGATGTTGCTGGTCATGCGGTTTATGGTTTCTTCAGTCAGTATACCGTTTTGCTGAATCCGGAGCATCCGGCGGACCCGGTCCCGGATAAGGGCGTTCACATCTTCTACAAGATCATTTCTTGCCTGTTCATGCAGAAGACGGTTCCATTTTTTCTGGAGTTCTCCCAGGAAGGAATCAAGGGTTTTATCATCAGGGACATTAACCATGATAAATTCTTCGGCGGACTGCTTCAGCCTGTTTTTTTGGGCGTCCTTTTTATCGGAGGATTCTTCCTGGACTTCACCGGTGGGGATCTTCTCCTGTTCTTCCTGTTTACGCCGGGCCCGTTTTTTCCCGAGATTTTTAAAGAATGCAATTATCATCGTAATGATGGGAATGGAATGCCAGAAGGGAAGAAGAATTTTTGTATCGGTCAAAAGAGCTTTCCGCTGGAGCAGGAGCAGTTCGCTCATGGGAATAAGAACACTGTTCCTGAAAATCTGCTGGGCCTCGGGTATCTGCTCTGTTTCCACATAGGTGAGGTATAATTTATTATCCTCCAGCAGGGCCGCCAGGACCGGGACGAGGCTGTTTAACTGCCGGGAAAGAAGTTTTTCAAATTCCGCATCACTTTCCATGGCAGGCTCAGTGAGATAATCATTCATCAATTTAAGCCAGCGTTTGGAAACGGATTTTCTTACTATATGACGGGCATCTCCCAGGAGCTTCATGCAAAGGGGGATTATGGATTTCTTTTTAACAAACCATTGCTCATCGTTTAATCCGCGGATAATTAAAAGCTCCGGCAGCTGGTCCGGGGCGTGTTCCGTGGTTTTGGTTTTTATGTATTCTTCCAGAGCTTCCTGGCTGTATTGACCCAGGAGGGGGACACTTTTACCGTCCCGCAGATTGATGATATCTTCCATGGTAAACAGATAGGGAGGTTTGTCCAGTTGGAGATCCAGGTTTTTTAATGCCAGCTCGGTTTCTTTTTTCCGGGTGGCATTTTTCTTAAAAAATCCATTAAATACTTCCACCACATAAATTGACTGCATCACCGCCACATCTTCAGGAAGCATTTCATTTTTCTGTTTTATATCTTTTTTGATAAGATTGCAGAAGAAGGACCAGAATAAAAAAACAAAATCCCCCCCGGATTCCATGTTCCGGATGGATTCAAAGGGTTTTACCAGAATATTATTTATCGATTCCCTCAATTGAGATTCTTTGCCCTGAAAAGACGGAGCAAGTTTATGCTGGATAAATTCCTTGTTATTGCGGATCCGGAGATAATTCCGGATCTTCAGAAAACATGCTTCCAGGAGCCTGTTGGGAATCAGATTTGCCAGGATGAATGTATTTCCCAGTCCTTCCGGAAAAACCAGTTTAAGTACGGGCAGTAATGTTTCCTGGGGATTATCCAGATATGGGGGAAGATCGAATTCCACATTGAGAGGTTTAATCTGGCTGTAGGGTAAATCGAATTTAAAAGATTTTTCATCCGGGAAAGGCAGATCTGCTGTTTCATCAAGATTCTGATAGGCGTCTTTGATGATTTCCACATAATAGTTGGGCATGAAAATCCTGATCCCCGATGCATCGGTAAGGACTTTGCACTTTTCCTCTTTTTCAAGACCTGGCAGTTCCTCCCAGATTTTACGGCCCACATTATCCGTCCATTTGACCCATTCCGGCCGTTCTGCGGAATAACGTTTGGCATGTTTTTCTATTGATGCTATGAAAGGCTCCATTTCTATGTAAGGGGAACCCGTATTTTTTGCGAAGGATTTCAACAAGTGGTAAAGCTCGGTATTCTGGGCCATATAATTATATTATATGCAAAAAGGTGAAACTACAACATGATTTTTTAAAATTCGTATTTATAAATAGAAACAGCAACGTATTCATTTGGATTCTGAAAAGTATAACATTGTACAGCGGCAATGAGCCTCTCCGGGGTATCTTTAGCGATGAGCTGTATCCAACGGAGACTCGTTCGATAGGAAATTTATTAAACCAGACTTCCTAATAAAATATTTTTCCGGGTATTCCTGGTTAGGATCCTTTTTTGTCCTGGTTCTGTTTGACCCGGTTATCTCTTGCGATGTTGCATTGTTCGCAGATATATCTTTCATCATAATCATTTAAACGCGCCAGGTCCCCGGCATAATACGGGTCATCACAATTCGGAAACCGTTTCTTTCTGATTTTATCGTACTTCATACCTGCCTTATCCGGCATGTCCCAGGTAAATGCAACCCGCTTCATTTCCATCTCACTTTTATGAACCGGACAGATATGATTCTCCTGGGCGGTTGAGCAGCCCGCCGGTATGAGTAATGAAAAACCAATCAACATGCTGAACATGATTTCCTTCCTCAAAGCATCATCCCTCATCCGCTTCAAGGTTCCGCAGATGCATATAGACCGTATTCTTGGAGATACCCAAATGATCCGCCACCATGGCCACCGCATCCTTAAAATTAAAAATATCCTTCTGGTACAGCAGGGCAATAATTTCCTTGTTTCTGTTGGATGAAGATATGGTGGCATTATTCATGACTTCGTTCTTAACGCTGTCCAAAGTTGATAGAATAAGGTCGTCGGTGCTGCTGGCAAAATTTTCCGCAATGGGATGGGCTTCACCGTTCACCTGGATGAGGCCGGTTATAAAGGAACTCAGGGGAAGGTCCATATAAAAATTGATGCAGAGCAGGCCAATGATCTGATCATTTTCGCCGGTAATGGGCAGTGTGGCCGAACGGATGGGCGTTCCTTTTTTTGAACGGTTGTTGTAGATTTTATTTTTATGGTTGTTTCCGCTCTTTTTAATTTCAGCCAGAATATCCAGGGCCAGGTCTGTGATAGGGGCGCCTTCTTTGCGTCCCGTATAATGTCCGTTTATTACCTTCACCGCGGAACGGTCGAGATTTTCCAGATTGTGCAGCACAATTTCATAGGCCGGACCCAGATATTCCGCCATTCCATCCAGAACAGATTTATAAGATTCCAGCACAATCCTGTCTGCCGGAGTTAACTTTGCATACCCTTTCATCGGATTTCTCCTTTTTATGATACCTTTGGTTATACATTAGGTCACATAGAGTATATTTTTATCGGCCTTTTAATTCAAGATAACCTAATTTAATGGGGACAGTCCCCAATTTTGTTATCAAAAAATCTTCCGATGAAAAAATTTTTATTGACTAAACAATAATTCAGTCTTATACTATTCGTATAAAATACACATTTAGGGGGTAAATAAATGAAAAAAGTACAAACGAATGCAGCGCCCGCTGCAATTGGTCCCTATTCCCAGGGAATTATTTCGGGAAATATAGTTTATTCTTCCGGGCAGATACCCCTGTCCCCCATAACCGGAGATGTGGTTGGGAGCGATATTATTGCCCAGACGGAGCAGGTTATTTCCAATCTGAAAGCGGTTCTTGAACAAGCCGGCGCAAGCCTGGCCACGGTGATTAAAACCACCTGTTTTATTACGGATATGACGCACTTTGCAGACTTTAACGGAGTATACTCAAAATATTTTACTGAAAATCCTGCCCGTTCCTGTATTGCGGTAAAACAGCTGCCCAGGAATGTCCTGGTTGAAATTGAAGCTGTTGCGGAAATTAAATAAGGAGATTGGTTTTGGATATTAAGACAAAAATGAATAATCGTTTCAAGGACCTGCAGGGCGGTTTGTTTCTGAAAGTTACCAAAGCTGATGTCGGCGAAGGGGCAGGCAATTTCATGAAGGCCGGGGGAGATATCATGTGCTGGGCGGACCCTTTCTTTCCGGACCCTTCGATTCCGGAATCGGTAAAAAAAGCCCTGCATGATGCGGTGGATAACGGTTTTCCCGCACATTACACCATGCCCATTGGTATGCTGGAGCTGCGTCAGGCAGTGGCCAAGAGCATAACCGAAATGACGGGACTTCCCATTGATCCCAGCCGGAATGTGATTATTACCCCCGGTTCGGACAGCGGGCTGCTTTTTTCCATGATGCCCTTTATCTCCGAAGGGGATGAGGTCATGGTTCCGGATCCCAGCTATCCCAGCAACTTCCTGAACGGAAAACTGCTGGGGGGTGTAACGGTCCCTGTCCCTCTTTATGAAGAGGATAATTACCAGATCAGGATTGAGGAGTTTGAAAAAAGACTGACCCCAAAAACGAAGCTGGTACTTATTTCCCATCCCAACAATCCCACCACCACTGTTTTCAGGCGGGAGAGTATGGAAGCCCTTTGTAAATTCATAATTGATCATGATCTTATCCTGGTAAGTGACCAGGCTTTTCAGGATCATATTTTTGATGGAATCGAATTTGTCCATCCCGCGGCACTTCCAGGAATGTGGGAACGCACACTTACGGTCTGCTCCATATCGAAGGGAATTGGGTTGAGCGGATTCCGGATTGGCTATATCTATGCGGATGATCATATCATGGACGTCCTTTACGGTGGGGCCGTGAATGTGGTTGGTGCTTCATCCACCCTGTCTTCCATTGGTGCTATTGCAGCAGTTGAGGATAAGGAAATCATGAAGGAGAACTTTGTCCGGCTTGAACGGCGCAGACGCATTGCCTACGAAATCCTGGGAAGTATTCCCGGGGTGAGTATGAGGATGAGCGAAAGCGGCATCCTGTCATGGCTGAATATCAGCCGGCTGGGGACAGCGGAAGAAGTGGTTAACCGGATCATGAATGAGGCAAAAATTCTGGTCAACCAGGGAATCCCCTATGGTTCCATGGGGAAAGGACATATTCGGATTGTTACAGCCTGTTTTTCAAAAGATGAAGATGCGATTCTCCGGTTCAACCGTATCCGGGATGTGCTGACCAGGATGGCAATGGAAAAGGGAATTAGTTAACCGCCGTTGGGGTTTATCCATGGCAAATTAATTCGGTCCTTTTCCTGAGCAAACCCCGCAGACAGGGATCTATTCTATTGTGTTCATTATGTAAGTTTTTTGCTTACATCATTTTTAAGGAGGACTATCCATGCAAGAGATCAAAAAAAATCTTGAGTTCCGGGGCGGTATGTTTATGTCGCTTATTCCGGTGGTAATCTTTTTCGGCTTCTGTGTGATCCTGTTTATTGTCTTTAAAGCTTTTAATATGGAAGCCCTTGCCATGGGTGGTTTTGTGGCCCTCATGGTTGGAGGTGTTTTCTGTAAGAGCTACACCCAGTTCTGGGATGCAGTAATTAAGGGGATAGCCTCCATTACGTCCGTATCGGTTATCGTGATTTTCTTCGTTATTGGCATGTTCTCAGCAATGATGAAGGAAAGCGGATTATCCGGCGGATTTGTCTGGCTGGCCAATATGGCTGGTGTCCGGGGCGGTATATTTACGGCCTTCGTATTCTTTGCTACGTGTGTTATGTCCACCGCAACGGGTTCATCCATTGGGACCATGTTTACGGCATTCCCCATTTTCTTTCCTGCCGGAATTATCCTTGGAAGCAGTCCCATGTTCCTTGCCGGAGCTATCGTATCCGGAGCTGTTTTCGGTGATAACCTGGCGCCTATTTCCGATACAACCATTGCTTCCGCATCTACCCAGCAGTTCCGGAACGGCCATCCTGCAGATATCGGCGGAGTTGTAAAAAGCCGGGTCAGGTATTCCGCAGTGGCAGGTGTTATTGCCTTGATATTATTCGGTATCCTGGGGGGTATTGGCGGTACATTCCAGGGAGGCGAAATCCATGCAGCATCAAACCCCAGAAGTCTCTTTATGCTTATTCCGGTGATTATCATGCTGGTGGTTGCCACCAAGAGCCGGAACATTTTCCTGGGTATTTTTGTCGGATTGGTTTTGGGGATCATCACTGGTCTTGCAGCGGGGCTATTCCCGCCTTCGGCTATTTTTTCTAATGATCCTAGTCATAACCAGGCTGTAGGATTCCTGGTAACCGGTGTGGCGAGTATGCTTGGAACTGTGGGTTTGGTTATTGCAGTATTCGGTATTATGGGCGTTCTCACCGAAGCGGGGATGCTGGATTACATGGTGGAAAAAATCCTGGGCAGCAAACTTGCATCCACCCCCAGGGGCGCGGAAATCGCATCGCTGATCGGAATATCCCTGACGACCATCATTTTCGGCGGCGTCACCAGTGCATCGATTCTTACCTTTGGCCCGGTATTGAACAAGGTAGGTGCGGCCAGGGGAATTCATCCTTACCGGCGGGCAAACATTCTGGATGCTGTTGCCAACAGCATTCCAGCCTGTATTCCTTTTATGAGCGTCTTCGTATTTATCGGAGCTGCCATGACAGGACTGTCACCGGTTATTGTTGCCTGCGGTACTATTTATGCGGTAACCCTTTTCCTGACCATGCTGGTATCCATCATAATCGGCTGGGGCCGGACCTATGAAGGACCCAACGGGGAATCCCTGAAAGCCCCGATAAAAGAATAATGGATGGTACTGCCATCATATGACGGCAGAAACAATAAGATTGTAGGTTCAAATTACAGCCGCAGATAAAATTCTGCGGCTGTTTTTTATGCTGATGATTTTGATGTTCAAAATAACTTTGATACACATTCGCCGGTATTACTCTATAGACAAAATTACAATAATAAAAAATAATCTCTCCATGAAAAGCAGTACAGAGCAGCTCCGGCAAAGGGGTTTTGCGCCGGAAGGTGAAGAACTTAAGTATACAGAGTCCGGTGAACAGGTTGTAATGAAATTGTTATCCGACCGGGATGCCTATAAAAGAACCATCGGGATAAGACTGATATCAAAAAATAAAAAAGAAAAATATCTTCCTTTGCTCTGTAAAATGCTGGAAAAGGAAAATAAATTATATACCAAAATTGCCCTCTGCGAATGTCTGGAAGAATATGGAGAGACAGCTATTCCTTATTTGATTCCTCTGCTTGGAACGATTGGGGATAATCAGCATAAGGAAATAAAGATTGCTGACCTGGATAAAAAGTCATACCCCCTGCCCAGGGATATTGCCGCCAGGGTTTTAATCCGCATCGGTCCCGGGGTTTTTCCGGGGTTGAGAAAAATTTTAAAGGATAATAAAAACCGGGACCGGATATCCGAGGCTATCGATGTGATTGGTCATGTTACATGGAACTTTCATGACTGCAGCATGGAGGATGTACTGGTGGATTTTTATTATAAAAATATTCAGGATGAATTCCTGGTTTGGAAATTGATCCGGTCATTCCAGTCGTTTCATTCAAAGCAGATAAAAGATATATTGGAAGATACGGTAAAAAACCATGGCCATGAAGTAATTGTAAAGGAAGCAAAAAGAAGTCTTGACCGAATAAAGAGTAATTCGGAAAACTGAAAGACTTTTTCAATATGACTGGAATTCATTTCATAAATAGTTTGCAAAAGAATATTTTTCCTCGCAGCTGGTTTCGAGAGCCTCAGCCACCGGGAATTTCCGGTCCCTATGGCTGCTTTGTGCTGAGACCCTTCGAAGCATCGAAGAGATCTGAGGAGAAATAAGTATTTATGAAATGACTTCTAAAAACAATCCAGGGAATAATCCGTTTCCTGAATTATTCCCTGGATATAATATGAATTGAAAATTGGGATTATTCCCACTCAATTGTAGCCGGCGGCTTGCTGGATATGTCATAGCTGACCCGGCCTATTTCACTCACCGTATTTGTGATCAGCGATGATATTTCCAGCAGATCCTTCATGTTAAAGGGGTACACGTCAGCGGTCATGCCGTCGGTGCTGCTGATTGCCCGCAGGGCAAGGACCCGGCTGTATTTTCGGATGTCCCCGGCAACCCCCACAGAACGGATAGGCAGAAGAATAGCAAAGGCCTGCCAGATATCATCGTAAAGACCACGGCGCTTAAGTTCATCAATATAGATTGCATCGGCTTCCCGGAGGATGTCGCATTTTTCCTTGGTAACTTCACCCAGGATACGGACCGCCAGGCCTGGCCCGGGAAAGGGATGCCGCCGCACCACATCTTCGTCTATCCCCAGGATTCTTCCTAAAGCACGGACCTCATCTTTGTAAAGCCGGTCCAGGGGTTCAATTATTTTTCCAGCCTGGCGTTTTGCCTCGACCAGGGGGCTTCTTACATTGTGATGGCTTTTTATAACATGGGCTTTATTTCCAACCCCTTTTCCGCTTTCGATTAAGTCGGTATAAAGGGTTCCCTGGGCAAGAAAGCAGGTTCCGGGAAGTCCCAACCGGGTTACTTCCCGTTCCTGGATGGTGATAAACAGGTCTCCAATGGCTTTCCGTTTTGCCTCCGGTTCTTCAAGACCTTTAAGGGCTCCCAGGAATTCATCTTCACAATGGATAATATGAAGATGTTTTGCGCCCAGTTTTTCCAGGGTTTTCTTTACGCCGGCGGTTTCGTTTTTCCGCATGAGCCCCGTATCCATATACATGAGATGGACCTGTTCGGGGTTCAGGGTTTTAAGGAGCAGCGCCCCGGCAACAGTGGAATCCACGCCGCCGGAAATTAACAGGAGGACCGGTTCCTGACCAACCCTTTTTTTCAAATCCTCCCGGACTTCTTCAATATATTGTTCCATAGTCCAGGAAGGGCTGCAATTACACACGCCAAAAACAAAGGCCGCAATAATTTCATTACCCCGGTCACAGTGGGTCACTTCAGGATGAAACTGTACGCCCATCCAGGGTTTTGATTCATGGATGAGTACCGCGGGAGCGCCTTTGATGCTGGTTCCGTACTGCCTGAATCCTTTCCCCGGTTTTGTAATGGTGTCACCGTGGCTCATCCAGCTCTGCAGGGTTAATGCGGGTTCAAATTTTCTATTAATGTCTGCGGGAATTTTTCCTGCAATAATATCTTCCAGGGAAAGGGATTTGTTGAACCCTGAAAAAAATCCGGGGACTAAATCCGCATCACCTAATAAATCAACCTGGGATGGAGGCCAGACAAGAAGAACCTCCACGTTCCCGTATTCCCGTTTGGGCAGGGCTTCTACCATGCCGCCGTTATCCACGGTTATTCTTTGAAGACCATAACAGATCCCAAAAAGAGGAATACCCAGGCTGTAGATTTTCCTGTCCGGTACCGGTCCTTCATCGGTATAAACAGAGTAGGGAGAACCCGAAAGGATAATTCCCTTGGCACCTTCCAGTATTTCATCGGTTAATGAAATATCCCCGGGATATATTTCCGTATACACACCCATTTCCCGGATTCTTCTTCCGATAAGCTGGGTGGTCTGGCTTCCAAAATCAAGAACAATTATTTTTTCCACGGACTCTTCCTGATTATTGTTTCTTTACGCTGATATCCCACTGATACAATATCAATGGGGGTTTCGCAGAAGCGTTCAATAAATTCGATATATTCCATGGCAGGAATGGGGAACTCGTCGTAGGTAAGGGCATTCTTTAAAGATTTCTTCCATCCCTGGAATGTTCTTAAAACCGGTTCGGCATTGTTCAGGTCTTCAATGGATGCCGGGAAATTTTCCACGATTTTTCCGTTTATTTTATATGCCACGCAGGCCTTGATTTCATCCATGGTATCATACACATCCAGGTGGGTCATAACCAAAGAATCGATGGAGTTGGTGAAACAGGCATACCGGAGGGCCACCATATCCAGGTAACCGCAGCGGCGGGGACGTCCTGTGGTTACCCCGTATTCGCGGCCGGTATCCCGGACGAACCTGCACAGTTCATCCTCCGAATCTGCATCAAACTCACTGGGGAACGGACCGTTTCCAACCCTGGTGGAATATGCCTTAAACACCCCCAGGATTTTATCCAGGTTCCGGGGCCCCACGCACCCGCCGATGGCCGCACCGGCGGCGTTGGACATACCGCTGGAAACATAGGGATATGTTCCAAGATCCAGATCCAATAGGGTACCCTGGGCACCTTCGAAAAGGATCTGGGCATTTTTATGATGTACCAGGTAATATGCTAAATCGATGGACATTTCCCTGAGCCTTTCAACGTAGGGAGCCAGGAAATCCCGGTCCTCCTTTTCAAGCTCATCCATCTTTTCTTTCCAGGTAAGGTCAGCTATACGGATCCCGTCCCGGTCGCTTTTCATGGAATAGGTAATGCCAATACCTCTTCCGGTGGTTCCGATCGGTTTTTTCCGGGTTTCATCCCGTTCTTTATCGATGGTTATATATCTGGGAAGGACCAGATGGGCCCGGTCGGAAATAAAAACCCGTCCTGTGGTATCAATTCCCCGCTTATGGAGCATTTCCAGCTCGCTGAACAGTGCTACCGGATCGATTACCATTCCGGCACCCAGGACAACAATTTTATCATTGTATAAAACACCCGAAGGGATCAGGTGCAGGGCGTACTCCTGGTCATCGATGACAATAGTATGTCCCGCATTGGCACCGCCGGAAAACCGTACAATGATCTGGGCTTCGTTGGCCAGATAATCCACAATTTTTCCTTTGCCTTCATCACCCCACTGGGCTCCGATTACTACAACATTCATGGCATTACCGCCTTCCTTTTTTCCGCTGCCCGCTCCAGGAACGGGAAAGGCATGACCCCATAAAAATGTACATTCCAGGGTTATGCGGATATATATTAACGGAAAATTACTGTTTCTTCAACATACCTGAAATTTAAACCAAAGAGTCATATGTGGTTATTGTTAATAATGTACATTAAAATACAAATATGGAACATGATTCAAAACAGGCAGCCTTTTTTGCGGTAATCCATGGCCGGGTCCAGGGGGTTGGTTTCCGGTATTCCGCATTGGATGAGGCGAGGCGGCTTCATATGAGCGGCTGGGTCCGCAATACAGCCGCAGGTTCAGTAGAAGTTTTTGCCCAGGGCCCCAAAGACAGGGTAAAACAATTCCTGCAGTGGCTCCATAAGGGTCCTCCCGGTGCAAGGGTGGACCGGGTTGATTACACGGTAAAACAGCCTGATCCGAATTATACTGCATTTTATATTGAAAGATGAATTATAAACAGAAGCTCATTAAAGCGGCTGATGGGAGTCCCCTGCGGCTCGGCACATCGTGTGCCTCACCTCCGGGCCGTCTTTTTTTCTAAATCCGCATCCGTGCGGATTTGCAGATTGCGTGAGCAATCTAGTAAAATCAATTTCCTTCCAAACGCGGACGGAGTCCGCATTTACCCCTCCGACGCTTTCGCGTCTCCAGGGCCGAAAAAAAGTTTCGACTCCTATCAGCCAAAAAAAACGACCCCTTTCGGGGTCTGCTTTAGCGGCTGATGGGAGTCGAACCCACGTCACGAGCTTGGGAAGCTAGGGTAATGCCGTTATACGACAGCCGCGTTATTGGCATAACTGTAACTGTTCAGAAAAAACTTGTCAATTGCTTTAGTGAGCGTTAAAATCAGAATAATTATTCAGAAAAAAAATTTCAATTACCTTGAGTTTGGATCCTAAAAAGCTATTGGAGGTAATATGAAAGCAGGCAAATGTGCAGCCATAGGTTTTTTACTGATACTGGGTGTATTATTTTCATGCGGTGTGGCCGGCAGCAAAAAAGCAGCAGCGGAAACGGCCATGATTTTTTCATCATCACCCGATGCATTCGAGTCGGTTTTAGAAGCCTTTCAAACCGCAAGAATTGTTTTTATCGGCGGAGCAAGCCACAGGCTGATCAATGAAAAATTGTTTTTAAATGAGAGTCTCCAGCGTTTATACGATGCCGGGGTCAGGTATATCCTGGCGGAAGGCGGAAAAGATGATAGTCCTGTATATTCGGATGAAGATTTAACAAAGGAATATTTTCTTCTTTTCTATCCATGGGAATATGTTGGCGTACGCTACGGAGTGACAGACATAGGCATTAATATATCTATGCTTAATATGGGCAAAGAAGAGGCGGACACCATAAAGCTTGTCGGTCTTGAGTCGGGCCGCATTAATTTTGTGCCCGGACAGGGCGATCCTGCGGAACAGCTGAATTACAGGGATGAATATATGGCGGACACCGCATTTGAGTTTATTGATAATGCGGCACCCCAGGAAAAGTTTTTGGTTATCGCCGGCGGCGCCCATGGAAATACAAGCAGTTATGAATATACATATAATTCCCCGTCTCCCTGGAAACCCCTGGGAGCGTATCTTAAGGAAAAATATCAAAATGATTTTCTTTCTTTTTATTATATAACCCTGGATGAAATTTTAACACAAGAAGATGAGTATCAGAAACTGCTGCAGTCAAAAGAGTGGCAAAGTATCCCGGATTCACCAAGGTTTCTGACAAAACCGAAAATAGACAGGGTAAATGAATTACTGCCATTATTATACCAACCATACTTTGATGGTTTTATTGTTGATAAAACCGGGATACTGGGAATTATGTATTCCTATGCTCTTTTTGATCCTGCTGTTCTAAAGCAGGTTATTGAACAAACCAGGCAGTATGATATTGAAATTGCGGCAATGAACAGGAAAAACCGTTTGGATTACAGGAATCCTCAGACGTACGTTACAATCAGAAACTATATAACCAATGTATATTATTTAAAATTGTTTTTTGGGGATAATTTCCCCTATGAATTCTGGAAACCCGGAATGCCGTTGCAGAACGCATTGGATCTGCTTGAATCTGCTGTCCTGATTGATGATATTAATCCTGCAGAAAAAATGGCATTTGCATTACCATCCATAGACACAATACGACAGTACCATGGATGCATTGAATCTTTTTATTATTCTTTAAAAGATACAACATTGCAGGCTAATCCAAAGAAAATATTTAAAATTCACGAACCATACATGAAAAGGGCCCAGGAGCTTTTCCCCTATGAGCTATGGACCAAGTATTGGTATGTAAAAATGTATATTGAATTAAAAGATTATAAACAGGCATATACATATGCACAGGAAATTTTGAACGATGAATTGGTATACTCGATGCAGATATATCCAGAAACACTGGAACTTGCAGCTCAATGTGCGGAGCAACTTGGGGAGAATGAAAACGCCGGTGAATACAGAAGTCAAAAGGCACTTCTGAAAAATGAACACCATATAGATGCGGGTATATTTGGGGTGTTCCTTGATTGAAATTTTGTGTTACCGTTGTAGTGATCCAAATGGAATTTTCATGGATCACTACGTATGAAGTTAATCCGGATAATCCAGGTTTTCTTGTTTTGTACTTTCTTCTCGATTAAAGATCTTTTTAAACCTGTCGGTTCTATATTCACTTGTATCATTTATTTCAATTCCCATCGTTTTATTTTCTATATTTTTTAATCTTGCTTCAAATGACGAATAATCAGATGTTTTAGTATTATTAATAACATTTAAATAAGCATTTGGATTATACCCGGCAGATAATAACAAAGATATGGCAAACGAATCTGCCTGTAATATCTGATTTTGAATATACTCTTGCATTAATACGTCAGAAAACACATTTGATATATCATCCTGAAATTCTGATAAGCCATCGCGCTGCTCTGCGGTTATTCCATTCTCGGATAAAGTAAGTAATGCTAACATACCTACCTTAAAAAATGTCATACTTAAAAAAATAGCTGACTCATTTGTTTTTTTGTATTTAATGGAATCAATACCCTGCCATAATTGAATAGTTGCTATTCCATAAGCCAAAATACTTGCCAATTCATCTTCCGAATTTATATGGTTTAACATTCCTTTAGTAATAAAAATATGGCCGCCGGGTGTTGAAAATAAATTAATATCATCACCGGTCCCAATTATTGCAACATGATATCCGTTGAAAATACTTGGGCCGGGAGAATTAATAACTATGGTACTGCATATAAGATTTAGATATTCGGTTATTTCTTCATCATCACATATTTGATAGTTATTCAATATATTAGCAGCTACTTGTCTGCCTATTATATATTCCTGTTCCGGAGTGAAATCGTTAGATGTGTTATCAAGAGATTGCACACTTTTAGCAGAAGATTGGATACTTGGTGTATTTGTTGAACACGAAAATATTAACAAAAAAAGCGGGATAATAAAAATAATTCTATTCATGTGCCCCTCTTTTACAGAGTATATCACACATTTAATATATTTCTATTTTTCTCGATTGGTATATAACACCTGGACTTATTTATGGGATGATTTCCAGTGTCTTGTGATTTATTCCGCCGGGCTTGAACCGGCTGGAATTTTCCACAGACTACCACTATCAGATTAATCCGGATAATTCAGATTTTCGTGTTTCGCGCCTTTCAATACCAGGTTATATCGCCGGGCTTCCCATTTTGCCATTTCCAGGTTTTGTTCCTGCCAGTTGCCGCATTCCTTTGCACTGGCGCCGGGAATTGCTCCGCTGAACCCTTCAATAAAATCAAGCATTTCCCGGACAAGGGGGAGAACATCCCCGGAGTTCAGGTCCCCCTCAAGGATGAGATAAAAACCGGTCCGGCAGCCCATGGGGCCGAAGTACACCACCCGTTTGGACCAGTCTTTGTGGGAACGCAGGAAGGTGGCCCCCAGGTGTTCTATGGTATGGAGCGCCGGCATATCCATTACCGGTTCATTGTTCGGTTCCTTGAGACGCAGATCAAAGGTGGTAATTAAAACAGACCCAAACTGGTCCCGGCGGGAAACATATAATCCGGGTTTTAACCGGAGATGGTCTATGGTAAAGCTGGCAATTTTTTCCATAATAAAGACTCCTTCTTGCTAATTATAAATCCCTGATAATCCTGCTGACAATATCGCCGGAATGTTTTGAAGCAATCGGAAGAAATTCATCAAAGGTCATGGGCGATTCCGTACTGGCAATATCGGATAAGGCTCTGATTATTATGGCAGGAATTTTGAATATTGCACAGGTATGGGCGATAGCGGCGCTTTCCATTTCAACGGCCTTCATTTTTGGGAAGTTATTCAATATTGATGCAACCCTTTTGGGCTCACAGATAAAGGCATCCCCGGAACCAATCAGGCCCCGGATATGGCTGAAATCCCCAGGGAGAATCTTTTCATTTTTAAGATCATCCACCGCCTTTTCTGCCCGTTTAATGAGGTCGTTAGGAACGGAAAAATATTGGGGCATACCGGGAATCTGGCCCGGGGAATAATTGAATGCGGTTACATCCACATCATGATACACCAGGGCATCCGCAATAACCGCATCTCCGAAATTAAGGCTGGGATCCACGCCCCCGGCGGAACCGGTGTTAATTATCAATGAAGGTGAAAACCTTTCTATAAGAAGGACACAGCCCACCGCAGCAAAAACCTTTCCAATCCCGCACCGGCAGAGAACCACCGGCTTTCCTTCCAGGAGTCCTTTATAAAATTCGAATGTGCCGGCGGTTATGGTTTCGACCTGTTCCATGGCGGAACGCAGGTTCATTACTTCATCTTCCATAGCCCCAATAATGCCAACCATATGTAACTCCTTATTAATGAAGATATTGTGTATGTGTTAGGTACCGGATTACCAATTCCAAAATAATTATTGGGGAGGGTTTTCCCTGGGGATGAGCTGTTTATTTTTTTCCCTCAGGTGGTTTTCTATCTTGAATAACAGACCGGAACCCCAAACGGTGGTTCTGTTCCGGCCCCGCTCTTTGGAAAGATAGAGAGCTTCATCGGCCCGCTTGATAATTTCATCGGCCGGTATTGAGGTGTCCCCATCAAAGGTAACAACCCCGGCACTTATGGTCACCTGGGGAAGCGGTGTGTCCCAGGGTACAATCATATGGGCAATGGCGGTCCTTAACCTTTCCGCCACAAGCCATGCCATTTCCCTTCCGGTATCCGGAAGCAGGATGGTAAATTCTTCACCCCCGAACCGGGACGGGACATCTTCCAGGCGGATGTTGGACTTTATCGCCAGGGCAATATATTCCAGGACCCGGTCGCCCGCGAGATGTCCATAAGTATCGTTGAAGTTTTTGAACTTATCCACATCCACAACCATAATTGATGCGGATGAATTTCCCCTCTTTGTTCTGGCCAGTTCCTCATTAAGACGGCTCATGAAAAAACCATGGTTGAACAGGCCGGTTTTTACATCCCGGACGGAGTGTTCATAGTAAAGGTGGTTCTGTATTGCCTGGGAAACAAATCCCATCAGCTGGCCAAGATAAGCCAATTCATGGGAAGTATATTCATTGTACAGTATTTTAGGACCCACCAGGATAAGCCCGTACAGCGAAGAATGGCCTAAAATAGGAACCACCAGCTCCGGGTGGATTTTATCCAAAGTACCGGTGGTTTTCTTATCCCCCATCTGGAACACCAGAAGATCATAATTGATCGGTTTGGGATACTGCTGGAAAAAAGGTTCAAAAGGGGCAAGGGATTCAATGTTTATGGATGACAGGTCGATCATCTTATAATTTTTATATCCCTTAATGGTAATTTCCTGTTTGTTCTGGAAGGGTCTCCAGAGAAAAACAATAAATGAAGGTAAAAACTGATCGGAAATTTGCCATACCGTGGCATCCATAATATCGTCCACCGTGGTGCAGTTGAAAATGTCCGCAGCGCCCTTTAAAAGGTTTTGATATTTCCGGATTTCTTTCTGGAATGAATCGATATACTTAAATAAACCTATTTCCTGCAGCAGACCATATTGTTCGAGAACTTTTGGATTTGAAAAAAAATCATCGTGTTTCTCTTGGTCACTCATTATGTTGTTGAGTACCGGTCTGCCAGAATATTACGCCATTCAGCCCTGGTATCCTTTTCCTCGTATTCAAAGATTTTCTTAATCTTGAATTTTCTGTGGTCATGCGGATTGTCGAAATGCACCACCGCAAATCGTCCGCCGCCAATATAGGTGATAACATCACCCTTCTCTAAATTTTCATTTTCCGAAATCCGTGCAATAACACAATCAAAATGTACGGGTTTTCCGCTGGATTTGTCGGACATGGCCAGGGTAATGTCCTTTATTGGGTTTCCGCAGTAACCGCATTCCAGCTGGGGTAGCGGATCCTGGGATACTTTTGGGGGTGTCCATTTGGGACGTTCATGTATGGTCCCCTTATGCTTATCGAACCGGGGCTGGTCTCCCCGCTTTTTTCCGTCCCGGGACCAGTTGTCATCACGGTCCCGGCGTTTAAATGGTCTCCGCCGATTATTTCCTTCTCTTCCGGAACCGTTCATTATGCTCTCCCCCTTGCTTATAATCGAGAATTTCATTGCTCAAAACCAGGGCAATCCGTTCAATCGCCTCGTAGATATATTCATCATTCTCTACCATTTTGCGCAATTTTTCAATTGTTGCTGAATCCCGATTCTCATAATTTGGATCTATCATTGGAGATCCTCCATGAAAGCAGATGAGAAATGAGTTATACCTCCGGTGCCAATAAAAATGACATCAAAACGAATTGCCATACTATTATATTTTCGATGGGTTGACAAAAAATACTTAGCTGTTTCTATAATCCTTTGCTGCTTTCTTTTATTGATACCCTGTTCCAGCTGCTCTATTCCGAAGGAAGACCAGGCCTTCACTTCGACAAAAACCAGAATATCGTCGTTTATACAGACGATATCCACTTCACCACAGGGGGAATAGTAATTTCTTTCGATAACGGTGAATCCCTTATCCGTTAAAAATGCCGCAGCCTGGTCTTCACCCTGTTTTCCGGTCCCGGATTTACTCACTTTTTCTTATTCAGTTCCTTGGGGTCCAATGCCCGGGCAATAAAAAGGCTCTTTTCGGTGAGCAGATCAATCAAATCACCCTCATCCTGCTTGTACACCTTCCCGAATTCATCAATAAGAATCCGGATTGACGGGCGGAGGGGGGCATCCTTATGGACTTCCACCACCCGGGCAATGGCCCCGTTGTTCAGCAGAATAATTGAACCAATGGGATAAATCCCCATGGTCCGGATAAAAGCCTTTAACACATCAGGATCAAAACGCCGGGAATTATCGGACAGCAGGTTTTTCATGGCCTGGTATCCCATCATGGAGTTACGGTAGGGTTTTTCGCTTACCATGGCTTCAAACGCATCCGCCACCGAAACAATCCTGGCTCCAATATCGATATTAGTACCCGCTACCCGCCGGGGATATCCCTCTCCGTCCCAGCGTTCATGGTGCTGAAGCGCCACCAGGCCCACATCTTCCGGATACAGAAGTTCCTTACAGATAATTTTATATGTATAAAGGGGATGGGCCTGCATCCTCTGGATCTCCGCATCGGAAAGGCCGCCTTTTTTCTCTATTATTTCCTTGGGAAGCCGGAGCATTCCCACGTCGTGGAGCAGCGCACCGGTGGTAATCTGCATGACCTTATGGTTGGGAAGTTTCAGTTCTATAGCTATAAGGGCGGATAAAATAGCAGCATTGACGGAACTTTTTGCCAGCTCATGGCCGCTGACTTCGCCGCCCAGGATAAACCCGATAATCTGATCATGCTGTTCCCGGACTGCGTGGATCAGGTTTCCGGTAATATTATCAATTGACCGGACTTCCACACTAACTCCGGAACCGATACTGGAAAAAATATCATCCAGTTTCTCGATTAAATCAATATAGGTCCTGTAGGCGCCCTTGTTTTCCTGGACATCGGAAAGAGAAAGCACACTGCCGTTTTTCTTTTCCTCGGAACTGGCGGCTTTACCCTTATTTTCCGCATTATTATCCGCGGTTTTGCTTTTTGATGTTTCAGTAATGGGACTTCCATCGGTATAAACCGTATCAATTCCCCAGGATACAAGACGATCCAGGTCTTTTTTCTTGATAGCGATACCCGCAGGTACAAGAAGATTATTTCCTTCCACATAAACGGGTTCAGTAAATGACAGACCGGCACTGAGAGATTTAGTAGATATTTTTTTCATCATTCTTCCTTTTTTCGTATAAAAGCAAGTATTTTTGCGACGGCCTCCCAGCACCACTCAGGAACATAATCGCCCATTTTTGCACTAGTTTCAAGCAGTGCAGCCAAAGGCGGATCTTCCACAATTTCAATGCCCGCTTTTTTCGCTTCCTCCAGGATCCTCTCGGCTTCCCTGCCGCGGCCCTGGGCTATAACTTTTGGCGCAGGGAGATCGGGATTATAAGCAATGGCCGAAGCCTTTTTCCTGCGGATCTCCATTTACACCTCTTCATCCACCGAAATGAGCGTATCATTCCGGCTATCTATAAAAGACTTTATCTCATTTTCATCCATTAAACTAATTTCCGAAACAAAATCTCCCAATAATTCCTTTAATTCAGCAATCAACGCGCTCTGCTCCGCCTGGCTGAACCCGGGACTCACTCCGGCCTGACCGGTATAGGAACCATCCTGTGCCTTTGAGAGTACCAGAAACCACCGGCGTTCATTGACCGCCGCATCCAAGGTTAAACGCTCAACTAAATAATGTGAATTGCTTATATATACTAATATACGTACAGAAACACTGAATTCTCTAGTCCCTGAAGTAAAATTAAAGGGTAAAATGATCCAAAATTGGCCGTTTTTTCCGGGAATTTTGTTCATATAGCCCAGAAGACTACCGCTTGTATCGATGTCCTCCATAAGGTTTTTGATATCCTCCGGCAGCGGAGTGTCCCGGTCATTTTTTTTATCCCCTTTTTCCTGATTGTCCTGGGGTGTTTGCCCGAAGCCGGCCCCGCCGCTGTCCTGGAAAGAACTTTTATGTCCCATAGGATCGATGGCTGCGGCATATTCCTTCAGGGCTTCGTCACTGAGGCTTACCCCCTTATCAAAGGCAGCACTGGCAGCCAATGCTGCCGAATCCTTGGAGGTTTTGCTTCCCAGGACTTCCCGGCGGATGTTTTTTAAGGCCTGGGCGTCCAGGGAAAGGCCGAAGTTTCTGAAAAAGGAAATAATGGTGGATGAAAGGGTATCCTGGGGCAAACCCAGGGACTGGATAAGGGCCTTTATCTGGGCTGCTGCCTGATCCGGTTTTGAGGAAATGTGTTTAAGCAGTGAATCATTAATATGTTCCGGAACAGGAACCTTGGAAGGGGAAAGATTATTAATTAAATCTGCGGATTTAATTGATGCCTTAGCAGGATTCGAGGGCGAAACCAGAGGTTTCGCCCTGATAAAACTGGATAAATCCGGAGGCTTAAGCCTCACGGCAGTCCTCAGCTCTGGGCGGTTTCAGCTGCAGGAGCAGCCTTTGATGCCTTGGAACCCTTTTTAATAATAAGTTCCTTAATTTTGGCACCCTTACCGATCTTGCTGCGGATATAGTACAGTTTTGCCCTGCGGACTTTACCGGGCCGGACTACTTCGACCTTGGCAATCCGGGGTGAATGGAAGGGAAATACCCTTTCCACACCAACACCATAGGAATTCTTCCGGACCATGAAGGTTTTTCCCACCCGGGAATTTTTCATGGAAATCACCAGGCCTTCATAAATCTGGATACGTTCGTTTTTACCTTCAACAATCTTGAAGTGAACTTTTACGGTATCGCCGACTTTAAAATCGTCCGGTTCGGTTTTCATCTGGGAGGCTTCAATTGCCCTGATTTCGTTCATCTCTCCCCCTCGGAATCCGTCATTTTTCCGGCGGATTCTTTTATTTCCTCTATAAGTTTACGCGTTTCAGCGTCAAAAAGCCCTGATTCCAATCCCTTCTGAATAAGATCCGGTCTTACGGAAAGGGTTTTTTCAATCCGCTTTATCAGCCGCCAGCGGCGTATGTTTTTATGATGCCCCGAAAGCAAAATGTCCGGGACCTGCATCCTATCATAAATTTCAGGGCGTGTATACTGGGGGTATTCCAAGAGCCCGTCGGAGAAACTCTCCTCCTCCAGGGATTCCGCAGTAATTACCCTGTCTATCAGCCGGTAAGTGGCGTCAATGACCACAAGAGCGGCTACTTCACCGGACGAAATCACATAATCGCCGATGGAAATCTCATCATCCACATAAGCATCGATTACCCGCTGGTCTATACCTTCGTACCGGCCGCAGACAAGGATTAATTCCTCCTCTTTGGCCAGTTCCTGGGCTAAAGCCTGGGTAAAGGGTTTCCCCGAAGGGGAAAGATAGACCACCCGGGCTTTTACTGGGATTTCCTCCCCGTCCTGATGCTTTTTTGCCCCGGCATCTTCCAGGGCCCTTCCCAAAGGAAGGGGCATCATCAGCATGCCCGCGCCGCCGCCGTAGGGTGAATCGTCGCAGGTATGGTGTTTATCCGGGGCAAAATCCCGGATATTGATGGTCCGGTACCGTAAAATACCCCGGTCAACGGCCTTTGCCATAATCGATGCTTCAAAAAAGGTATTTACAATTTCTGGAAATAAGGTCAGTACCGTATATTTCATTCCAGAATCCAGTCTGATAACAAAACAACCCTTTGGTTTTCCAGATCTATGTCACCAAAAAACTCATTCCTGAAAGGAATCAGCCTTTTTTCTCCCGATTTCAGGCGGATTTCCGCAAGTTCGCCTCCGCCGCCTTCGACAATATCGGTGATTTCTCCCAGTTCCGTTCCTTCAAAGTCCCCCAGGAAAATCTTCATTCCCTTAAGGTCTTCTATATAATATTCATCTTCCTGCAGGGGAGCTGCCTGAATCCGGTCTACCAGGAGTTCTCCTCCGGTAAGGGTTTTGGCATCTTCCGGGGTTTCTATCCCCTGGAACTTCATCAATACAACGTTATTTGTTTCCCGGGATTCTTCAATAATATAATTCTTTTCTTTGGAACCCAGCCTGATCCGCACGGATTCCAGTGCTAATAAATGGCTTTGTTCACCCGACAGGGGCCGGATCTTAAGAAATCCCTTTATTCCATGGGGTGATGCCACAAGCCCGGCAACAAACTGTTCGGTCAAGGTTTACCTAATCCAGGATCTCCAGGACGGTGCGTTTGCCGCCCTTGGCAGTGGCCGCCTGAAGGACGGTTCTGATTGCCTTGGCAATCCGGCCGTGTTTTCCAATAACCTTACCAATATCTTCCGGGGCTACCCGGAGTTCCAAAATGGTCGATTTTTCACCTTCTATTACATTGACGGAAACCGCCGAGGGATCATCCACCAGGGATTTTACGATATATTCAACTAAGTCTTTTTCCATTCCATACTCCTGATTAATAGTTAGACGTTTCTGACTTCCGGGAACACCTGTACCCGGAGGGGCTGAACAATACACCAAGGGACAGCCCGAAGGACTAAAAAATTATAAGGAGATATGCTTCTTGTTAAGAATCTTTTTGACGGTATCGCTGACAGTGGCGCCGTTGCTGAGCCAGGTTTTTACTTTTTCAGCATCAAAGGCGATCTGTTTATCTTCTGCTTCAATAGGATGATAATAGCCAAGCTCGTCGATGGTTTTTCCATCCCTGGGGGCCCTGGAATCCATAACAACAATGCGGTAATAGGGGCGTTTTTTGGTTCCGAACTTTTTAAGCCTGATTCTTGCACTCATAGAAATCCTCCTGGATTCTGTTCCTTTATTAAGGAAGCCCGATTAACTGGAATAACACAATGCTGGGGCTCGGACAGACTGCCCAATTGTGCGTGGTGGAATACATTAATACTATAAAAAGGCAGGGTTAGTCAATATTCGCGGTCCTTAAAACCGGGAAAAGCCAGGCTTCCCCTGAGGGGGACAGCCCCGGGGCTGTCCCCAAAATTCGAAAACTGATGATTTTTTCCGGAATTCACCCAAAGAGAATCCCCGTACCCGATAAATCTGAGAAGAAATCTTAGTATCTAGAGGCTTTTTCAAAATCCGCCGGACCGCAAGGTCCGTAATTTTGAAAAAGCAACCTTAGATCTAAGTGCAGAAAGAATACTATTTTATTTATGGATAAGGAAATAGCATTCTTTCTGCAAAAGCCTTTTTCAAAACTAACCGAGTTTTGAAAAAGGCTCTCTAAACAAAATTAGAGAAGGATTCCCGGTTTAGGAATCCTCATTCAGATAACGGTTTTTAAATTCCGCCACGCTCTTCAGTACGGACTCCGAAAAATCATCGATGTAAGTGGAGAGAATTTCGGAATGTTCGTTTTCTGGTTTTGATAAGGGGAAGAAAAGCTGATGCGGTTCAACATCCAATGCCTGACATAATCGGGCCATGGTTTTACAGGATATCCATTTTTTCCCATTTTCAATGTCATTGATAAATGTATGGGCCAGATCGGATTCTCCTGCCAGGGCCATCTGTGATAAGCCGGCCTTCATACGCAACCGTTTGAGGTTTTTGCCAAATAGGTTACGTATAAGTTTTCCAGACAAATTCTTTTCATCCATAAATAAAAATTGTCTACTCTAAAATCAAGTTTCTCAAATAGCTAATAGAGGATATTTATCATCAAATAGGTTTAATGTGATGTTTATTCGGAATATAATACATTTTCTATCGATTGATCCTCCGTTGGATACAGCTTATCCCTAAAGATGCCCCGGGGAGGCTTGTTTTTATGATATATTAATAAAAAAGTTATTCCCTCTTTAGTTGTCTATACCGATACTAATAACAGGAAGCTCCGCAGTTCAGGCTGCTTCCGGGATAAGTAAAAATAACGATAAAAGTAAGACTATTATATTAATATACAGGAGATATATGATGGGCACCCTTGGAATAATCAATTCCGATCCGGAAGTCAGAAAACTCGTTGAGTCTGCATTTGATTCGAAATCCGGTCATAATTACATCCTTAAATTTTTATCCCGGGAAGATGAAATACTGGAATTTTTAAATTATGATCTTCCGGAAATTGTGGTGATTAATTTTTCAGATCCCTTTATCAATATTGATAATATTGTGGTCCATATAAAAGAGGACGAGTGGCACCTGAATTTCGGGATTGTGGGCCTGTATTCCAGCGAAAAGTACAATGAGGAATATCTTTTAACGAAGTACAAGGGTATTAACATTATTACCCTGCTGGATTATTTCCGGATCAGGTCCCATTTGGTAAAAAGTGTCCAAATAATAGAAGAAAACTATCAAATTATATTCCAGCGGGAATTTGCAAAGAACCTGATTGAAGAATCTTCCGGTGATTTTGTCATTAATAACGATTTGCTTTCGGTCCCCCTCTATGCCGGGATTGGGGCTACTATTCTTTCCCAGCGGGGATATATCAATCCCGACAGTAAGATGCATCTGCAGCTGGCCCTGGATGAACTGCTGGTGAATGCCATTGAACACGGCAACTGCAAGATCAGTTATGATGATAAATCCGCCGGAATGGAGAAGGGTTTGAGTGTGGTGGATCTGGTGGAAGTGAAATGTAAAGATCCGGCTATCAGGGCAAAAAAGGTGGAACTTCAATGGGAAATTGGCAAGGATAAGACCGCCTTTACCATCCGGGACGAGGGAGATGGATTTGATGTTAAGGCTCACCTGAAAAAACTCCGCCTGCAGGATGAATTGAATTCCCACGGACGGGGAATCCGGATTGCAGCAATGTTTGGTCATGAAATCCGGTATAATTCCACGGGAAATGAGGTAAGTTTGATAGTCAAACACGATACTTCGTTGGAACCGGAAATTCCCCTGGGATTCAAGCATGAACAGGTGGTGGTGGTGAAAAAAGGTGATATTGTACTGAAGGAAAATGACCCCAGCGATTTCCTGTACTATATTTCCAGCGGAAAGTATTCTGTGCTGCATAACGGGAGTCCCGTGGGGGTATTAACTTCCCAGGATATTTTCATGGGGGAAATGTCCTTTCTTTTGAATGAGAGAAGGTCCGCTTCTGTCCGGGCTGAAGGACCGGGGAAACTGATTCTTCTGACCAGGAAAAATTTTATTCATGTAATCAGGGAATACCCTCATTATGGGATTTTCCTGTCAAAATTGATGGCAAAAAGACTGGTCAGGAGCAATGCATTAAATGCGGATCTGGCCAGCAGGGTAAATGGATAGCCGGTAAGGATACCATAAGGAATTTCGTATGCGCATTTTGGGACAGATTTGCCTTATCCTGGGGTTTGCCTTCGCCGGGGAGCTGCTGGCGTTTTTTGTCCCCCTGGGAATTCCCGCCAGTGTGTTTGGCCTGGTGCTGTTACTGACAGCCCTTAAAACAGGTATTGTCAAACCTGAATATATCAATGATACCGCCCGCTTTTTAAGCGGCAATATGGCATTTTTCTTTGTTCCCCCGGCGGTATCCATTGTCAGTACCTACAGCCTAATCCATTCGGTACTATTTAAGTTGATTATTATTTGTCTGTTGAGCACCCTGGTAACCTTTCTAACCGCCTACTGGGGGGTCAGGATAGTTCAGATTATCATGGCTGGGATTTCTGGAAAAAGTTCCGGAAAAAAAGGATAAGAAATTTTGGAAACACTGTTATTTCATCCGTTTTTCGGGATTATTATTACAATCATTTTTTATGCTGCGGGAACCTATATCAGGAAAAAATTTCCTTCCCCCTTCCTGAACCCGCTGCTTATTGCCACGGTCCTGCTGATTCTTCTTTTTTCTTTTACCCCTATCACTCTGGAGCAGTATGAAGCCGGCGGAAATGTGATATCCATGTTTATTGTTCCAGCCACGGTGGTGCTGGCATTGTCCATGTATTTTCAATGGGATCTTTTAAAGAAGAATATTCTTCCTATTATTGCGGGCTGCCTGGCAGGGTCCGCGGCTTCGCTGTTTTCGGTTTGGGGGATGTGCAGGCTTTTTGAAATTGATGAGCAGGTCCGGTTTTCTCTGCTGCCCAAATCGGTAACCACCGCAATAGCCCTGGAACTTTCGGAACAGAAAGGCGGGATCCCCTCCATTACGGTGTTTGCGGTGATTCTTACCGGAATTATCAGTATGGTTCTGTCGCCGTTTATAATCCGTCTGTTCAGGCTGAAGAATCCCGTGGCTGTGGGAGTTGCCCTGGGAACATCCGGGCATGCCCTGGCCACCACCAAGGCCCTGGAAATTGGGGAAACCGAGGGGGCCATGAGCGGCATTTCCCTTGTCCTGGCGGGGGTACTGACAAGTATTTTATTCCTGATATTTTTCCGGTAGAGAAAATAAAATTCAGCTTAATTTGACGGTACTGCTGCTGGAAGGATTTATTCCGGATCATCCAGCAATTCCCGGAAAATCTGGGTAACCGGGCTGCCATGTTCGTATAGGTAACGCAGATACACCTTATCCCCTAATTTTCTTCTTTCCCATAGGGCTTCTTTCTGAACTTCCACGGCGAGTTCCGCGGAACCGGCCTCATCAAGGATTTCCCTGACCTGGGAGAAAAAATATTTCCCCAGGGGAAGTTCTGTCACCGCATCATCAACGGATGTATCTTTTTTCATTATGCCTGTCCAGCGGGGCTGTCCCAGCAGTTTTGACGGATCCGGTTCGATACTTTTGCCTTCCCCATGATCCACCTCAAACATGATCAGCACTTCTTCTGCATTTTCTGGAAAGGTGAAGGGCGGCAGATCGGTTTTTATGTACTCGAGTTTTTTCCGGAGATCCAGGCGGAAGTAATTCAGATTCTGCATATCAGAATAATAAACTTTTTTTTAGTTTCATTGAAGCGCCATCCGGGCTGATGCCATATATTGACGGAGGTACATCATGAAAAAGACATTTGTTTATTTGCTGCTTGTATTGGGATTATGCTGTTTTTTTATTGCCTGCTCAACCGATGTGGCAATACAAAAGATTTTGGGGTCCAGCAGTGAAGGGCCGGTATTTACCGGGTATAAGGCCACCGCATCCGGGTTTGAGTTTGAATTTTCCCAGCCAGTAAAGGTTCTGAATATTGCGTTTAATCCGTATAAAGAAGTGGCGGGCATTGAGGATGGAACCCTGGTAAAGATTGAGATGCAGGAAGGAATAGAAGAAGGGGTAAAACTTATTGCGGATATCCTGGTGGCGGATAAACACGGGAATACCCTCAATGTGCTTATTCCCGTGAGGACCAGGAATAACCGAATGCCCCGGATATTCATTAATGAGGTAAGGACCGAATACTCAAATCCAAAGGTTGAATTTATTGAATTTAAAACCGCCAACCCCGGAAATTTAGGGGCGCTCCGGGTCTTTGCGGCGGGTATCAGTCTTGATGAGCCGATTTATGAATTTCCCCCGGCGGAAGTAAAGGACGGCGAATATGTGGTTCTGCACCTGAGGACTTTGGACCCTGCCAGCCTGGATGAAACCGGAAACAACCTGGCCCTTTCGCCCGGAACGGAAGCATCACCCGCGGCCAGGGATTTTTGGGTCCCCGGGACATCAAAATTAATACGGAAAACGGATGCTGTTTTTATTACGGACCAGGATGACCAAATCCTGGATGTCCTGATGATGAGTGAAACCCAGGATACCCAATGGTCAAAGGAAAACCTTTCCCTGGCCGCAAATATGCTGGGCAGCAGTTCCGCCTGGGTTCCCGGCGGTTCACAGGGAAATAGTGTTCCGGGGCCGGTCCATGCGGTTCAAAGCCAGTATACCACCACCACCAGGACAATCTGCAGGGATGAAACCATCCCGGACAGCAATACCCTCAGCGACTGGTATATTGCAGCCACCAGTAACGCCACTCCGGGAGCGGCAAACAGCAGTAAAAGGTATGAACCGTAAGAAAGATTTTCCCTGGGGAGTAAAACTCCCCAGGATAGCATTGTCCTTGTATCCGGGTATTTTCTGATATGGGTTAATATACTGTTTGGTATATGTTCTTCTGTAAAAGAATGACATTTGTTTTTTGATAAGTTTGATAGCTGCTAATAATAACTTACAGCGTTGGATGATACAAGATTTGAACTTGTGACTTCTACCGTGTGAAGGTCCTCTATATGTGTATCATGAAGTAACACGCTGTATCATTTATAGACCTAATTCCTTTTTATATCAAGACTTATGTTTGCTATTCCGTCTAATGATGTTTCACAGTGTAGCATGATGTAAAACCCAAAAGTGACACTTTTTAGGGGAAAAATATCACTTTTAGTATCACTCGAAAACAAGGATATACCTCCGGTCTACAGGGTTTACGGTAATCCGAAGGGTGCCACTAATTACCGTATCTGTACGGTTAATTCCCGGTCAAAAACATTGGCTATCCGTTCAAGGGTTTTCACGGTCGGGTTAGACTTTCTGGGGTTCTCAAGCCGCTGGTATGCCTGATAGGAAAGGCCCAGCTTCTTTGCGATTTCCGTTTGACTCTGGTTCCCCCGGAGTTCCCGGAGCTGCATAGCCACCACAATATTACTTGCCACCGTTACCGGGTGGCCCTTGGTATACGCCGGAGGCGGAACAGTAAGCCCCTGGGATATATCCGCTTCCAGGGCGGCATCCAGCGCCTCCTTAGCCATTGCCAGAGCTTCTTCCTCCGTTTCCCCGTAGGTCTGAATATTAGGCATATCAGGAAACTGGATGATATACATCCTATCCTCTTTTTCTATTTTGCAGTTATAAACCATACATTACCTCTATCATTCTTCAATCTCAGCTTCTTTAAGAATTCTTTTGCCGCAAATCCCATGGAACAATATTATATCATATACAATATATATGTTGTATATGATATAAGGGAAACTTCATGACATCTTCCTGTTTTTTCTACATAAATACTTGACAGACTGTATCCTCCAGGATACATTGTTTGTTATGATAGTGGTACGTGAAACAGAAAACTTCAAAGCATGGATGCAAAGTCTGAAGGAGCGGGCCACAAGGGCTATTATAAACGCCCGAATTAAGCGGCTTTCCGGCGGTAATTATGGTGACGTAAAGCCGGTGGGAAATGGTATTTCTGAATTGCGTATTAATTATGGTCCCGGCTTTAGGGTCTACTTTATGCAGCGGGGGAGTGAACTTATCATTCTGCTCTGCGGTGGTGATAAGGCAACCCAGCGGAAGGACATAGAAACAGCCAAATCCATAGCGGCTAATCTGGAGGTATAATATGAAACCTGTTAAAACAACGGTATGGGACCCGGCGGAGTATCTTGAGACCGAAGAAGAAATAACCGCATACCTGGATGATATTTTTGAGACCAATGACCCTGATCTTATCATTTCAGCGATTGGTGATGTCGCCCGTGCCCGAGGAATGACAAAGGTTGCCGAAGAAGCAGACCGGGGCAGGGAAAGCCTCTACAAGGCCTTCTCTCAAGGTGGTAACCCTTCGTTTGAAACAGTTATCAAGGTTATGGCATCTTTAGGGTTCAGCCTAAAGCCTACTCATAATACTGCTGAACGGTGATGAAGCCCGGGAGCTCTTCCAGGGCGGTTCAAAGATAAATTATTACGGTACTAGGAATCAGTCTCTTACGCAATTATCGGGACATGTTCGTTTTTTTAAGCACGGTAGGATTTTTTTTTATAGTTTTTCAAATAAGAGTACTACAATAATTTTCTAATCCAAGGCCTTGATATCCCATTTTCATTTGTAAATGTAAGTGAATTATGAATTCTGGAATAATTTAATGTTTGTGCTGCAAATTTTTGTTCTACGGATTCAAAATCCAAGGGTTGATTAAGTTGTTGTATGACTCTATATACTCATCTTTTGTATACCATTTCCCACCAATGGAAAGATGTGTTATTACCATCATTATTTCGCCTTCATTAGTACTATATGTACCTTTGTCTAGTGGGACATCATTAAACGATCTTTCATATTTTCCATTATTAAATTTTAATATAAGTTGATTTTCTACTAAATCTAAAGACTTAAAACGTTGGATGATACAAGATTTGAACTTGTGACTTCTACCGTGTGAAGGTAGCACTCTCCCACTGAGTTAATCATCCGGAATTGTACATTTAATGTACGGTTTGAAAATACTACTATCGGTTTTTAATCATGTCAATAACTGTAATCAGGGCAGAACAGTTAGCCAGTACGGGATTTTTGCTTGGCATATCCATGTTCTATAAAATATTCTTCAAAGCTGTAATCATTGACAAACAAAGTCGATTCTCCGAAAATTAGGGTAATGCAAGAATAACATTAAAAATAAATTTTTCTTTTATTAACCGCCTGAGAAAATATGTGTATCCTTTTTCTCATTATACCTTAAAAATGAGACAAAACTCATATCAGCTATTGGCTGATTTTTTATATCCGACAGGCGTTTGTGAATAATGTTATTTCTACTGAAAATACATATCAGTAGGTGAATTCAATGACTGAAATGGAAGTCCGAAAATTATTCAGTAAAAATTTGAAAAGGATCCGGGATAAACAGGATATCTCGCAGCTGGCCCTGGCTAATTTGACCGGACTTACCCACACTTTTATCAATGATATTGAAAATTGTAAAAAATGGATTTCCCCGGATACCATCGCCCGGCTCTGCGGTGCTTTGAAAGCAAACCCCTTTGAATTTTTCCTTCCCGATAAAGATCTGGAAGAAAGTGATAATAGGGTTCTTTCAACATATGTGGATGACCTGTCATCGATCATTATTAAATCGGTGAATGATTTTAAGGCGCGGTATCTTAATGATGACCCGGATAAAGACAGCAGTAGTGATAATGACAAAGATGACGATAACGGCGAAAAATAACGGCAGGTAATTTAAAGAGAGGTTATTGCCGAATTCCATACGTTCATTTAATTATAAAAAAGAGCTTCTCCTTTCATATTCTATCGAAGTATTCAGGGATTAGAGGCTTTGATGGTTTTGTATCCTTATTTATTTGGTTGTGACTGTCCCTATTGAAATTTGTCGCAATTATTACTATATTGTTACAATTGAAGGTATCTATTATCCTTTCTTTCGTTATTCAGCGTAATAATAGAACGACCTCACCTCAATGCTGGTCAGGAAAAAAATAGATACAGAGTTGATTTTTATGGTTGCTTTCAATTTATCAGTAAAGTGAAGCCATGATATAGGGAACCCCTGGAAAGGTCCAATACGGGTTCCTAATCTTTAGACGAGAGGTATAAGACAAGATGGGCTTTGATATTAAGAACATGCGCAATATCGGAATCAGTGCGCATATCGACTCAGGCAAGACAACCCTTTCTGAACGTATTTTGTTTTATAGTAACAAAATACATGCTATCCATGAGGTCCGCGGAAAGGACGGTGTTGGTGCAACCATGGATAATATGGAACTGGAACGTGAACGGGGTATTACTATTCAGTCCGCGGCAACCCAGGTTAACTGGAAGGATTTGACAATAAATCTTATCGATACACCCGGGCACGTGGACTTTACCGTGGAAGTGGAACGGTCCCTCCGGGTTCTGGACGGGGCGGTCCTGGTGCTCTGTTCTGTTGGTGGTGTCCAGTCCCAGTCAATTACCGTTGACCGGCAGCTGAAGCGTTATCACGTTCCCCGGATAGCTTTTATTAATAAATGCGACCGTACCGGGGCAAATCCCTTTAAGGTCAGGATGCAGCTCCGGGAAAAACTGGATCTTAATGCAATGCTTATCCAGATTCCTATCGGATTGGAAGATAAGCTTGAAGGTGTGGTGGACCTGGTTACCATGAAGGCCGTATATTTTGACGGCGATCAGGGAACCCAGATGCGTTATGCGGAAATTCCAGGACATCTAAAGGCTGATGCCGAAAAATACCGGGAAGAACTGCTGGATGCGGTTTCCATGTTCTCGGACGAGCTGGCGGAGCTCTACCTTGGCGGAGAAGCAATCCCCGAGGAAATTATCCATGCCGCTATCAGGAAGGGGACCCTGTCGGAACAGCTTGTTCCGGTGATGATGGGATCCGCCTATAAGAACAAGGGTATTCAATCCCTCTTGGACGGTGTTATGAATTATCTGCCTGACCCGTCGGAAGTAAAGAATTATGCCCTGGATCTGGATAAAAATGAAGAACAGGTAGAACTGTTTCCCGATGAAAAGAAACCCACCGTTGCCCTGGGCTTTAAACTTGAAGACGGCCAGTATGGCCAGCTTACCTATGTCCGGATTTATCAGGGATCATTAAAGAAGGGTGATGAACTTTACAACACCCGGTCAAGGAAGAAATTCAAGGTTGGACGGCTTGTCCGGATGCACTCGAATAATATGGAAGATATCAATGAAGGTGTGCCCGGTGATATAGTGGCCCTTTTTGGTATTGACTGCGCCTCGGGGGATACATTCTGCGGCGGCGGAGTAAACTATGCCATGACCTCCATGTTTGTACCGGAGCCGGTAATCAGCTTGGCTATCACCCCGAAGGATAAAAAATCCGCGGATCAGATGGCCAAAGCCCTTAACCGGTTTACCAAGGAAGATCCCACGTTCCAGACCTATGTGGATCCGGAATCAAACCAGACTATCATCAAAGGGATGGGGGAACTCCACCTGGAAGTGTACATTGAACGGATGCGCCGGGAATATAAGTGCGAAGTTGATACCGGGATGCCCCAGGTTGCCTACCGGGAAGCTATTACCCAGCGGGCAGAATTCAATTATACCCATAAAAAACAGACCGGTGGTTCCGGTCAGTACGGCCGGGTGGCGGGTTACATGGAACCCATCGAAGCCGAATACGAATTTGTGGACAATATCAAGGGGGGTGTTATTCCCAATGAATACATTCCTTCCTGTGATAAGGGATTTAAGGAAGCTAAAAAGCGCGGAAGCCTGATCGGGTTCCCCATTGTCAACATCAGATGTGTTATCAATGACGGCCAGTACCATGCGGTGGACTCGTCGGATATTGCATTCCAGATGGCAGCCCTTGGCGCCTTCCGGGAAGCCTATGATAAGGCAAAGCCCTGTATTCTTGAACCTATAATGAAGGTTTCCGTTGAAGGACCTTCCGAATTCCAGGGAAATATCTTTGCTTCTGTTAATCAGCGCCGGGGGGTTATTTTATCTTCCACCGAAGATGGTATTTTCTCCAGGGTTGAAGCGGAAGTACCCTTAAGTGAAATGTTTGGTTATTCTACGGTCCTCCGTTCCCTTACCCAGGGTAAGGCGGAGTTTACCATGGAATTTGAAAAATACGGCAAAGTGCCTGTCAGTATTTCCGACGCCCTGATCAAGGACTATAAGGAAAAACGGGCAAAGGAACAGGGCAGATAATATTTTTCCCTGTTACTGATCCGGTTTTATAAGAAAGCAGGTTCATTAAGGCCTCCGGGGCAGGGATCAAAGGAAATCATTTTCCTGATCCGCCGGAGGTTGTATTGTGGTCAGCTGAAGGATAAATCATTAAACACCGGAATTGGCGGAATAAGGGGACAGCACCCTGGTACATCAGGGGCTGCCCCCGAACAGTATAAATTGGTTTATCCGGAATAAAGACTGGTTTTTGAATATTTTAATTTACAAGTATTGTTTTTAAGTTATAATTGATATGCAGCGGTTATACTGCAAGAAAAGCCCCCAGGAATGGGTGTTTTGGATGAAGTGATGCTATGCGGCTGCTCAGCCCAGAATAAGGAGTAATCATGGTTAAAGAAGATCTTATTCAGCGAAGCCCGGTTCGTGTTTTTGAAAAATCCCTCAGGGGAGGCCTTAAACCGGGTGAAATTGGGGTTATTGCCTCCCAAAGCGGTATTGGAAAAACATCTGTATTAGTACAAATAGCTATGGATAAGCTTTTACAGAGTAAAAAGGTTATTCATATTTCTTTTACCCAGGACGCCAACTATGTAATGGTATGGTATGAAGATATTTTTGATGAATTTATCAAGAAAAAGAACATTGATAATGCCCGGGAAATAAAGGGCGAGCTGGTTAAGAACCGGGTACTCATGAACTTTAACCAGGATGGTATTTCTACGGAAATGATCCTTAAAAGCCTTAGGGCGATGATCGTTGACGGTGGTTTTAAGGCTGATGCGCTGATTATTGATGGTTATGATTTTGCAAAGACAAATCCTGATCAGCTTAAAATCATGAAAGCCTTTGCAAAAGAACTGGATCTTTCCGTGTGGTATAGCTGCACCGTAAAAGGTGACAGCCAGCTGTACGATAAACGGGGGATTCCCCTGGTTCTTAAGGATTTCATGGAAATAATCGATGTGGTGATTATTCTTGAGCCTAAACAGGATCATATTTCGTTTACCGCCAGTAAGGATAGGGATGTTTATAATCCTGAAGCGATGGCGCTTAAGCTGGACCCGAAAACACTGCTTATTGCATAACGAAAAGGGACAGCCGGGGCTGTCCCTTTTTTATATAAAGACCTCCCGGAATATTTCTTTTCCGATAAATCCATAGTTACTTAAGACCAAAATTTCTGTCTATTCTTTTGAAAATTTAAGATTTAAAATGACGAGGTTGAAAATTTTTCTTTGAAAAAGATTGTTTTCCCTCTATATTTATAACCGTCTTTGATATAATTCTTGTGCATGATTTGATACTTTTTCTAACACATCCGTGGAGGAGGACCTCGCAGGATACTATCATACGGCAATTTGACTAACCCGGACCTTCGTGCTGCATATAGAAGGTACCCAGGGAACCGCTGATTAAACTGGTCGCAACACGCGCCCACTGTT
>JAVBPH010000083.1:0-25509 GCA_031549725.1 Treponemataceae bacterium | reverse complement strand
GCCTTTTTCAAAACTCGGTTAGTTTTGAAAAAGGCTTTTGCAGAAAGAATGCTATTTCCTTACCCATAAATAAAATAGTATTCTTTCTGCACTTACATCTAAGGTTGCTTTTTCAAAATTTGACATTTTGAAAAAGCCTCGGGATAAAGTTTTTTTCATAGTTTTGGAACTTCACCGAACCGGAACAATAAAATTTTGGGTATATTTTATATATAAGAATTATTTACAATCCAAGGAGTTTATATATGAAGATTGGCGTTATAGGATTAGGCGAAGTCGCCCAACTCATGCATCTGCCCATACTGCAGGATATGACGGATAAATTCCGGATTACCGCAATATCGGATGTTTCACCTTCCCTGGTTGATTTTATTAAACAAAAATACCATGTTCCCCAGGCATATCCGGATGCCCTGGAACTTATTGAGAAATCCGATGCGGAGGCTGTATTTGTTCTTTCGCCGGATCAGTACCACGGTGAATATATTGAACGGGCCCTTAAAACCGGCAAGCATGTGTTTGTGGAAAAACCTGCTGTCCTGGCATCAAAAGAATTGAATGAATTAATTGAACTTAAAAAGAAATATTCCTATTTGATTGTTATGGTCGGATATATGCGGCGTTTTGCGGATCATTTCCTGAAGGCCAGGGAAATTATGCTTCAGGATCCTAAAAAAACAGAGTACCTCCGGTTCAGGGATATTATCTGTGAAGGGCCATTCTATATTGGACAGAGCCGTCCCGTTTTTTATCCTGGGGATGTTTCAAAGGAAATCATCGAGGCAGGACGGATCCGCAGGAAAAAACATATTGATATGGCGTTAGGTTCCGATGCCACCGGCACCCAGCGGACGGCATACCAGATGATGACCGGCCTGGGCTGCCACAGTTTTTCCGCGGTCCGGGAACTTTTTGGAATGCCTAAAAAAATCAGGTCCGTGGTTACCGCCCATGGCGGCACCCATCTGGTGGTGGTTATGGAGTTTGATGGATTCCTGGGGGTATATGAACTGGTGAATGACCAGGACATTGTTCAGTTTGATGCGGCTATTGAAATATTCCAGCATGACCGGAAACTTAAAATAAAATATGAAACCCCGTATATCCGGTACCAGCCCATGTCCCTGGAGGTAATCGAATCTGAAAAAAACCAGACCAGGACCACAATCTATGGACCTTCCTATAGGGACCCATTTCAAACTGAATTAAATGAATTCCATAAATGTATTGTTGAGGGCAAACAGCCTAAAACAACCCTGGAAGATGCCAGGGAAGATCTCATGATATTTGAAGAAATAATCAAAATGATCGGGCCTAAGGAGTAAGAATATGCCAAGCAATATTAAAATCGCTACCGCACCCTGTTCATGGGGCGTATGGTATGCCGACGGAACACCCTCGGGGACACCCTGGAATATTTTTCTGGACCAGGCCTCCGGGGCAGGCTATAAATCACTGGAGCTTGGTCCGGACGGGTACCTTCCTACGGATGCGGCGGTGCTGATAAAAGAATTGTCCGCCAGGAATTTGGATGTCTGCGCCGGGACAGCCTGTTATCAGTTTGATAAATATCGTTCCCTGAAGGATTACAAATCCCGGATTGATGCCCTTCTTTCAAGAATAAAATCCTTTGATGCAAAATACCTGGTCACCATGGATGAATCCGATGTGGGTGAGTACAGCGAAAAAAAGGCCGGGCTTTCAAAGGATGACTGGACCAGGTTTCTGGACATGTTTAAGGAACTGGGAAATTATACAAAAAATGAGTACGGCATTGAAACGGTCTGGCACCCCCACATTAAAACGTTGATCGAAACCGAGGATGAAATTATCAGAATGATGGAACACTGCGGTCTTAACCTTTGTTTTGATACGGGGCACCATGCATATGTCAACGGCGGTACCGCATCGGGAGCGCAGAATACCATCAATTTTATCAAGGACCATAAGGACCGTATAGTATACCTTCACTTTAAAAATGTGGACGGGAAAGTTATGAAACAGGTGGAAGATGAACACCTTAACTCGGACAGGGCTTTTGATATAGATGTTATGTGTGATCTGAGGTACGGAATTATCGATTTTAAGGAATTGAAAAAAATACTGGACGATATTAACTACCATGGAATAGGGGTCATTGAAATGGATATGCCCAGGGCAACCACAGCCCAGGCATTTGCTGCGGCAAAACGAAATCTGCAGTACCTGGAGGAAATTAAGATGATAAGTTAACCGTATTTATGATTTATTGAAACCGGTGGGCGGATCTAAAACTGCCGCACATCCCGGTTTCATTTGTGGACAGGCAGAAAGAAAGATAATCTGTCTGGAAATATTTTGAACTTCACCATACGGAAGTATGGCAGACCGATGGAGTAAATGATATGACAACGATTATTTGCAGTACCTATGAAGACATGTCGCTGAAAGCTGCGGAGATTGCAGGGGAAAGTATCAAACAAAACCGGGAAACCCTGATCAGTTTTCCCGGCGGCGATACCCCCCTGGGAATGGTCAGGGAATTCGTCCGGAGGGTAAACGAGGGAAGCATCGATATTTCCAGAACCAGGTATGTATCCCTGGATGAGTGGGTTGGTCTTGGAAAAAATGCTAAGGGATCATGTGCGTATTTTAATTTTACAAATATTATTGATGAGCTGCAGAAACCTTTCCTGGACTATCATATTATTAATGGAAAAGCCATGGACATGGAAGAAGAATGTAATATCCTGGATGATTACATTAAGAAATTCGGCCCCCTGGATTTAAGCGTCCTGGGAATCGGGTTAAACGGACACCTGGGATTCAACGAAGAGGGGGTGGATTTTTCCGCCTACGCCCACCTTACTCCCCTGTCGGAGACTACCAAGTCGGTGATGGGAAAATATTTTGACCAGGAATATCCCTTGAAATATGGTATTACCCAGGGAATTGCCCACATCATGGAAGCGGGCAAGGTGGTTCTTATAGCCAATGGTCATCATAAGGCGGCGATCATAAAAAAAGCTTTTTATGGTCCGGTAACCAATGAAGTCCCTGCCAGCATACTCCAGAAGCATCCAAACTGTTACCTGGTAATTGATACTGAAGCTGCGGAATATATTAAATGAACAGAAACCTGATCCAGAAAATCCTGTCCCAATTCCAATCCCTGGAACAAAAAAAAGTGTTTGCCGGTTTCGACGGTTTTATTGATACCATTGTCAAACCGGTTTTGACTTCCGGCGGAGATTCAGGGAACATGGATTACTTCAAGACCATCGATGAGTTCGGGCGTTTTATCAGTGCCCATGCCCATAAAAGTTCCAGCATTGAACTTGATGTGATGGACCGCCGGATAGGCGGCAATATGCCCAATTTTACCAAAGCCCTGGGAACCCTGGGATTGGATATTTCCAGTATCGGTATGCTGGACAATGAAAACGGCGGAATAGATCCTATCTTTAAAACCCTTCCGGGCAAGCTGTATTCATATGCCCCCGCGGGAACCGCAACAGCGATGGAATTCAATGACGGGAAAATTCTTTTAGCACCCGGATATTCCCTGAAGGATGATCCGGTAAAACTGATAAAGAAAGCCCTGGCTCCCAAAACAATCCCGGAGCTAGTCCGGGAATTTGACCTCATGGTTTTTCTGAACTGGAGTGAGCTGCCCTATTCCAGTTCTGTCTGGCAGGCTTTTTTCGATGAAGTCTGTGCCGCGGGCAAAGTGAATAAAGACGGTTTTGTTTTTTTTGATCTTTGTGATTTTAACCGGAGGACCCGGGATGAATTGTCCGGGGTGATAAAATTGATGAAACAGTTTACCCAGTACCGGACTACTATTTTAAGTTTGAACAAAAATGAAGCATCCCTGCTGTATGAAAGAACCCGGGGAGAAATACCCCAGGCCATCGATATGGATGATTTGTTGAAATACCTGCAGGATTCTTTTCAGATTGATGAAATCATTATTCACCAGCACCATGAAAGCCTGCTGATCTGCAGTGAAGGACTTGTCAAATCTCCGGTGATGCGTATTGAAAACCCGAAAATCTCCACCGGTGCGGGGGACAATTTTAATGCAGCCTATTGTTTTGCCCGGCTTCTTGACCTTACGCCACTGGAACGGCTCCGGTTCGCCAATCTTTATGCCCAGAACTATATCGCCATAGGCAAAAGCTTAAAATTGGAGTCCCTTTCCTTTTGATATAGAAATGATAGGGAACCGCTGATTAAGCCGGCTGCAATATGCGACCAATCAGTGTTTCCATGGATTTGTTTATTCGCAGGCGGGTTTAATACCCTGCGGCTCAGAGGGCTCAAAGCTTACAGACTATGGTATTAAACCAGATGGTATTATAAATTTCCTCTCGAACGAAACTTCCCGTGACGTAATAAAACGGCTCTGAAGATACCCTGCGGCTTGCCGCGGGAGGCTCATTGCGGATTATTTCTTTCCCGTAAAAATCGAGTGCAGCCTGTCCAGGTCTTCCATGGAGTAGTAATCAATTTTGACGATACCCTTGCTGAGGTCTCCCTGGATGCTCACCTTGGTGCCCAGCACCTCGATAAATTTTTGTTCCATTAAAATTAAATCAGGGTCCTGTTTCTGCGGAACAGATTCTTTTGTTTTTTGGGAGGATTCTGCGGGGCTTTTATTCAAACCCGCTGCAATTTTCTCTGCTTCCCTGACGGAAAATCCCTTTTCCAAAATCCGTTCAAACAGGATTTTCTGATCCCCGGGACTGGTTACCGAAAGGATCGCCCTGGCATGACCGCTGCTGATCTTTCCCTCCTTGAGGGCATCCTGCATTCTGACCGGCAGTTTAAGAAGCCGCAGGGCATTTGCCACGGTGGAACGGTTTTTTCCCACCCTGGCCGCCACATCATCCTGGGAAAGACCGGTGAAATCCATCAGGTTTTTGTAAGCCTGGGCTTCTTCCACCGGGTTCAGGTCCGCCCTTTGAACGTTTTCTATCAGGGCAACTTCCATCCGTTTTTCATCGGAATAATTGCGGACCAGCGCGGGGATTTCCCTGAGGCCCGTCAGTTTTGCCGCCCGGCTTCTCCGTTCGCCCGCAACAATAATGTAGGAACCCTTCCCGTCGGCTTCCACAATGATAGGCTGGATAACCCCATGTTCCCTGATGGAATCCGCCAGTTCCTGGAGGGAAGTTTCGTCAAAATATTTTCTTGGCTGGTTAGGGTTGGTCATTATCTTATCCAGGGGAAGAGAAATATCTCCTCCGGCATGAACAGAATCAATGGGTTTTTGTTTTGGGGTTTTTTCGGAAACATCTTCCTCAATGGGAATTAATGCTTCCAGTCCTTTGCCCAGCCTGTTTTTAGCCACGTTCAATTACCTCTTGGGCAAGACTTCTATAACTTCTTCCGCCGGAACTGGAAGGATCGTATAAGGAAATGGGCATACCGTGGGAAGGCGCTTCGGATAAACGGACGTTCCTGGGAATAATCGTTTTAAACACCCGGTCCTTAAAATAGACGCTGACCTGCTTCACCACTTCCTGGGCAAGCCTGGTCCTCTGGTCAAACATGGTAAAGAAAATCCCGCCGATATCAAGATCGGGATTAAGGTTTTTCTGGATCCGCTTGATGGTCTGCATCAGCAGAGAAAGACCTTCCATGGCAAAATACTCGCACTGCATGGGAATAAGAACACCATCGGCCGCGACCATGCCATTTAAGGTAAGCACCCCCAGGGAAGGAGGGCAGTCAATCAGAATATAATCATACAGATGGCGGACCGGTTCCAGGGATTTACGGAGGAAAAAGTCCCGTTCTTCCTGCTCAATCAGTTCCACCGCAGCGCCGGAAAGGTCGATGCTGGCGGGAATAACAAAAAGATTCGGTATGGAGGTGGTACGGATTACCTGGTCCACCGGAGCATCTCCGGAAATAAGTTCGTACACCCCGGGCTTTGTTTTTTCCACACCCACACCGCTGGAAAGATTTGCCTGGGAATCGAAATCAACAAGAAGCACCGACTTGCCGGCTTCTGCAAGAAACGCACCGATATTAATAGCGGAAGTAGTCTTTCCAACGCCTCCCTTCTGGTTAACAAAAACGTATACCCTTCCCATGAATAACCTGAACCTTTCAAGGATACATCCTTAAAATAAGGAATATAATATCATTTTACATAAAACAGGGAAAAAATGCTATGGATGCACCAGCTAAAGGTCACTTCAATGGTGCCGAAGCATCGAGGCTCCGGTCCCTGAGGCTCTCGAAGGGCCCGCGGGGAAAAAGCATAATCGCGCCAGGTGATTTCGAGGGCCTCAATCACCGGGGGCTCCGGTCCCTGAGGCTCTCGAAGGGCCCGCGGGGAAAAAGCATTATCGTACCAGGTGATTTCGAGAGCCTCAATCACCGGGGGCTCCGGTCCATGAGGCCCCGAAGGGCCCGCGGGAAAAAGCATTATCGTGCCCGGTGATTTCGAGAGCCTCAATCACCGGGGGCTCCGGTCCCTGAGGCTTCCAAAGGGACCGCGGGGAAAAAGCATAATCGCGCCAGGTGATTTCGAGGGCCTCCATCACCGGGGGCTCCGGTCCCTGAGGCTTCCAAAGGGACCGGAGAAAAATCAGCATAATGCCATTACTTTTTTACACTGCTCAAATAATTCTTCACCGCTTCGCCCAGGGTTTTGAAAATCCATTGTCTTTTTTCATCGTCGTGTTCCAGCAGGGTAAACCGGAATCCAGGAAGTTCGCTGGCGAACCCTGAAAGGGGAACCACGCAGATCCCGGTGGATGCCAGAAGCCAATATACAAAACGTTTATCCGGCGCCACGGTTTCGGTTTTTTCTTCAATATACTTTTTAAGGGATTCATCCTTCACCGGAAGGGTTCCCCTCGCCAGGCTGCCGTTCTGCAGGACCTCATCACTGAAAACTGCCGTTGCATAGAGGGCGCCCTGGGGCTTCTGCAGGGTGATGCCGGGAATATCCCTGAATGCCCGGGCCGCTTCCTCCGCCCTGGTTTTAAACATATCCGCCCGGTTTTTCAGATGATCCGGGTACCGGCCGTCCCCCATGATAGCCGGAATGCAGAGCTGGGGCAGGCTGGTGGAACAGACCTCAAGCCGTTTGGCGTCGACCAGGCTCCGGATATACGCGGCAAACTTTTCATCCTTATTGCGGTTATACACTTCAATCCATCCGCACCGGGCTCCGGGCCAGGGAACTTCCTTGGAGATGGACCGCATGGAAAGTCCCGGCACATCACCTATCACCTGGGAGAGGGCGGCGGTTTTTGTATCGCCGTAGACAATATTCGCATAGGTCTCGTCGCATACAATAAACAGGTCGTACTGTTTTGCGATCCGGACAAATTCCTTCAGTATTTCCACAGGATAAACCGCACCGGTGGGATTATCCGGGTTGATCAGGAGAATCCCCGCGATGGAATCGTTGTACTTTACCTTGAGCTCCACATCTTCCATATCGGGCATCCAATGGTTTGACGGGTCCAGCCGGTAGGTCAGGTGGGCATACCCCGAATGCGCGGCCTCCGCGGAGGAAAGGGTGGAGTAGGCCGGGGACGGCCCCAGGACCCGGGATTCCCGTTTGAGGAACCCGAAGACCTTGGCCACCGCATCCCCCAGGCCGTTAAAAAAGATAACATCCTCGGCGGAAATCTCCGCGGTGGAACCGTTCATGCAGGGCCTTGCCCGGGCCAGCTTAACCAGAAAATCCCTGGTTTCCCGGGCACCCTCGGTTTCCGAATATGCGTAGGAAAGGTTTTCCCCGGCCTTTTTCTGGACAATAGCCTTAATCCAGTCCGCCACGGGTTCTCCCTTTTTTACCGGATCCCCGATATTCTCCCAGTGGACAGGAATATCCCACCTCTGGCCGATGTCCCTGGCGAAAGCCACAATTTCCCTGATTTCGTATTTAAGCTTGTTAGCTCCCGGGTGAACGATGGTTCTTCTCATGATGCACTCCTTTTGCCTGGTCTGGAGAAAACGCTCTTTCCGGAATGAACCAAAAAAAGGCCGTAATCCCCTAAGGACCACGGCCTGCTCATTTTTATGTAAACGGCTAACCGCGACCCTTTAGGGATGCGGCTGCTGCTGCGAAACTGAATTGTATTGAAAAGCAAAACCTACTTATCATGAAATAAGTATGATGAAACCCATAACTTTTGTCAATGTCGGTTTTTATAATCTGGTCAACCGGGGATTTAAAAATCACCGCAAGCTTGTATGAAGAATATTTTTTTGATATATCTAATATTATGGACATCACCATAAAACCCTGCAAAACAGAGGACCTGGATGCTTTACGGAAGCTGAGCCGGGAAACTTTTTTTGATGCTTTTGTTTCATATAATACCAAGGAAAATATGGACCGGTACCTGGACGAAGCTTACCATCCGGAAAAACTGCTGAGGGAACTCCTGTCCCCGGGAAGCTGGTTTTATTTTCTATATTCCGGAAACGACCTTGCGGGTTACCTTAAATTAAATGAAGCCCCGTCCCAGACGGATATTAATGACGATGAATCCCTTGAAATAGAACGCATCTATATTCACAAAAATTACCAGGGGAAAGGTTTCGGCAGATATCTTATGAATACCGCGGAAGAAAAGGCCCAGGAGAAAAACAAACAGTACATCTGGCTTGGAGTGTGGGAGAAGAATGAATCCGCCCTGGGGTTTTACCGGACCATGGGATTCATTCCCTTCAAAACCCATGCTTTCAGGCTGGGGGATGAACTCCAGACCGATATCCTGATGAAAAAAACCTGTCCGTACAATTCCCGCTGATTGGAAAGCAATCCACAAAATTATCCATTTTTAACAAAAAAATAAAAAAACTGTGGTATAATTATTACAGGGTAACCCAAACATTGTGATGCATCCTTTAAACCTAAATCCTGTTCCGGCAAAGCCGCCGGGAAACAGAAAAGGAGCAGTCCATGAAAAAATTGACACATTCCTTCCCCATACTTATTACTGTTATCCTCCTCATGGCTGGGGGATGCGACGCATATAATTATCCCCTGGATACCTTTTTGCGGGAATCCGCGGGGAGCAGCCTGGGCTGGGACGGGGACTATTACAACCTCCAGGAAGCGGTCCAGGACGTGCTGCGGGGTACCAAAAGCGCAACCCTCCGGGTCCGGGGCGGGGGAGATCCCATAGAAACCGGTCCCAGCCCCGTGGTAATTCCCAAGGGGAAAACCCTGACCATCATACCCTTAGGCACGGTTACCTTTAAGCGGAGGATGGGCAATACGGAATGTCTCTTTGGTATTGACCAGGGGGGAGAATTAATCCTGGGCGAGAAGGGCATGTCGGGAACCCTGATTATTGACGGAGGGATGCTCTGGGATGAAACCCATACAACGGTTACAGGAGGTATTTCTGCAAGAGATGCGGTGCTGGTGGTTGACGGTACGCTGAGGGTCTATGGAAATGTTATTGTTGAAAACAACAATAACATAAATACTTCCTATGGTGGAAGTGGTATTAGGATCAGTCCCCAAGGTACCTGTTTTTTGGATGGAGGGATCATCCGGTATAATAAGGCTTCCCAGTCAGGCGGGGGTATTCATAACAAGGGATCCATTATTATTAATAATACCGTCATATCAAACAATTTCGGTGGGGGTCCCAGTATTAGCGGAGGGATCGGTGGTGCTGGGGTATATATGGAAGAGGGGACCTTTATTGCAAATAAAGCTGCCATATCATACAATACCACCACCACAGGCCGCGGCGGTGGGGTATATATGGAAGGGGGAATTTTTACTATAATTGATACAACCATATCATACAATAAAAGCGGTGACATGATGTACGGAGGCGGTGGCGGGATATATATAAATCAAGGAACCTTTACTGCAAATAATGCAACCATATCATACAATACCACCGCTGCCAACAATAACCGTGGTGGCGGGGTATACAACAGGGATACTTTTACTGCAGAAAATAATACAGCCATAATATACAATACCGCTAGTGGCGCCGGAAAAGGCGGTGGAGTATATACCGTAACCGGAGCTTTCACTAACCTTGATGATACGGTGCTGATTAAAAACAACAGCCCCGATGAAACAGGTGATGGCCCCGATCTCTCCAGTATATAAAAGAAATCCTTAAGCAGTATCCGGAAATTTTCCATGTATATTTGGTCCCCCCGGCCGCCAGAAGAATCTCAGGCGGCCTTGATTTTTTCAACCCTCAAAACCGCCTGCCCCGACCTACCATAACCTGGACAAAACCCGGTGCGGGACTTATGGATGAAATGAGCTGCACATAATCCAATTCCGCTTCGGCGAAGAGGTCCTGCCGGATGCGGTTAAGGATACATCGGCAGGGCGGTCAGGAAGTAATCGAAGGTCCCGACCACCCGTAACCCCACGCCCGGAAACTGGGCAAGCAGGGTGTACCGGCATGATACATACCATGCCGGTCATTCGCCTCAGACAGGATTCATAAAATGGCCACCCCCGCGTCGACACAGGCCTTTTTTAGCTCCTTATCCAGTGTTCCTAAAACCCCCCGTTTTCTGACGGATAATTCCAGATAAGCGGCGTCATAGGAACTTAAGTTATATAATTGTGTTAATTCCAATAATTTTTCGGAATAATCAATTCCGTATTGGGAATCGGTAATAAAATTAAACGATGCCAGCAAACTGTTTATATGAAGGACATCATTATATTTTAATCGTTTACGTTTTATGGCAGCCGACAGGACATTTGCCGTTTCATACCACCACAAAAGCGGTATATACACTTCATCTTCTTCGTTTATTTTGTCAAATAGTTGTTTGGTTCTTCCCGACTCTTCATCGGGTAAAAACAAGGAAACACAGAAAGAGCAATCCAGGATATAAACCATCCTATTTTCTTCCTGATTTTATGGCATTTTTAATATCAAAAGGCACTTTGGAAGCTTCCTGAAAACTAAAGAGCTCCGCAACAATATCCTTCCGCCGCGGATTTTCCTGGGTGAAGGGGATAATTTTTGCAACGGGCTTTCCCCTTTTGGTAATCGTATAATGCCTGCCTTTTTGAACCTCATCAATGATTTCCGAAAAATGCGTTTTTGCCTCAAAAGTACCAATATCCATATGCAGCTCCTATAGACTAGTATAATAAACTAGTCTATAGAAATCAAGGATTGTCTCCGGATAATCACGCCGGCCTGAAAAGGCTCAAGACCGCCGGGTCCCCTTCAACTCTCAAAACCGCCAGCCCAGGCCTACCATAAACTGGACAAAACCCGGTGCGGGACTTATGGATGAAATGAGCTGCACATAATCCAGTTCCGCCTCGGCAAAGAGGTCCTGCCAGATGTAGTACTGCAGGTTTATCCCCACATCCAGGGAGCCGAAGAGGGTGTTCACCTTCTCCGACTGGGTACCGTCCTTGTAGTCAAAGCGTATGTTGTTAAGCAGGGCCAGGCCCCCGCCGGCCTTGAAGTTCAGGGCCATCCGGTAATTCATGAACCAGCGCTGGTAGAAGATATTCAGGTTTGCCATGGCAAGCTGTCCCTGGAGGGTAAAGAAATCATCATCGGTTTTCAAGCTTATCCACTGGGGTGCCAGTTCAAAACCCAGGCTGCCCCAGAGTCTTTTATAGGGAACCACCGCAAGCTTGGCATAAAAGCCCAGGGGATATATCTTCCGGTCAAATTCCGTAAAAATATACCCCCGGAAGGGAATGATGGGGGCATATCCCAGGGATACGTTGATGTCCAGGGATTGCCGGAACGAAACCCGGAAACCCTCCACCCGGGTCTGGAGTCCCCCGGGATTCGTTATGACGATGTCATACGCGCCAAGGTTGAGCCCCGGGGCGGCAAAAACCGCTTCCAGGCTTGCTTCATCCCCGCTGTATGTTACCGACAGGGGCTGGATAGGTTTAGCCCAATCAACTTTTTCGATAATATATATTTCCGCATCCTTCACTAAATTCCGGCCCTGCAGTTTCAGGGTAAAAATGTTGTCGGGTTTCACCCCGTCCACATGAAAAGCTTCGGGGCTGTAACTATCCACCACCGCTTCCTTGGCTGCAAATATCCGCAGGGTGGACCACTCGGAAGTCGCCGCAACCTTGTCCAGCACATTATAACTGAGGATCCGGTAGCGGTACATGCCCGGGTCCAGTGATACCTCAATGCTCAGTTCCTCGGTTTTCTGCTTTGCCTCCGGAACCCAGGCGCCGGATTCGCTCTGTTTTTCAATTTCCACCACGTAGTAGTAGGCATTGCTTCTGGACCAACTGAGAGTCTGGATGATGTTTCCATCCTCACCAATCCGGTATTCCTGGGGCTGGGCCGTTTCCTGCTGGGCAAACAAGGAGGAACCCGGGACAAACAGCATAAGGATAATAAAAAAGAAGAGAACCCTTGGATCCAACCCATTGGCTGGAAAAGGTCCGGAATGTACCGAAACATCCCTTTTCAAAAGAAATCCCATACTTACCTCCTGAAAATGACTCCGCCTTCCCTGGTCCGGGAGGCTTCAATATCTTCTATAATTTACGGTAGCCCGGCCTTCCGCCGGATACCCGGGCTGCCAAAACTTCCTTCCCTGGTTTATCCCACCACCGAAGTCGGCGGTATTTTCATGTACGGTAACCTTCCCGGCAGCAAAAGCCCCTGGTTACGTGCTCTGGTGTTTTGTATTGTTTTCCATGACCTGCTCCTTTACCGGATGCACAGGATTGCTGAAAATCAGGAGAAATCAGCAAATTGGTACATGTACTAATTTGATAAAAATTTGGGGGTAAAAATCTGAGGCGGACCTCCTTACTTTTCATGTTTCCATCTTTCTCTGTTTTTAAAAAGATCCATGAAAGGCTAAAGAAGTAGAACGAGCCGTTTTCAAAATTACGGACATCCCGGTCCTGCGGATTTTGAAAAAGCTCTATAGGGAACTTCTAAAAACTTCAGTTTTTAGAAGTTTTCCTTAGATGTAAGATGGAGAAACTTTTTTATTTCGTTATAAGATTAAGAAATAAAAATTTCTCCAAGGGCACCTCTGAAAATCTAACCGAGTTTTTAGAGGTGCCCTATAAACTATTTTTATTATATCACAGGGAAAATGAAACTGGCAATAAAGTTTTTATCCCTGGAATTTTATGCAGGTAAGGTAAATACCGGAAAACAGGGTAACAAAGAACAGTCCTCTTGTTTATTAGATAAATAAATATTTATATTTATCGGTTCATATCCATCCGTTTTTTTGTTCGAAAGTCCGGGTAAACACACCCGAGCCAGTCCCGGGGAGGCTCCTCATACAATTATTATGCCCGGTTGACCTCTCCGCCTCTGCTCCATAAAATAGAGGAATGGCATTAAATTGTGGTATCGTGGGGCTTCCCAATGTGGGGAAGTCCACTATTTTTTCAGCGTTAACCTCGGCTCCTGCGGAAGCAGCGAATTATCCCTTTTGTACAATTGATCCCAATGTGGGAATCGTAAATGTTCCGGACAGCCGGCTCAAAAAACTATCCGAGATGTTTAAACCCAGGAAAACCATTCCTGCGGTGGTGGAATTTGTGGATATCGCCGGTCTCGTGAAAGGTGCGTCCCAGGGTGAAGGCCTGGGAAACCAGTTCCTGTCCCATATCCGCGAAGTGGGGGTTATTGCCCAGGTGGTCCGGTGTTTTGATGATCCGGACATTGTCCATGTGTCGAACAAGGTTGATCCCGAATCGGACATGGAGACCATCAATATTGAACTAGCCCTGGCCGACCTGGATACCCTGCTCAAACGCCGGGACCGGGCGGAGCGGACCCTGAAGGTCCAGGCCAAGGACCAGCAGAAGCTGGCGGAACTGACCATCAACGCCCTGAATAAAATCCAGCCCGCCCTGGAGGACGGCAAACACGCCCGGTCGGTGTCCCTGACGGATGATGAAAAAGCCGCGGTCTACGACTGCCATTTTATTACCATGAAACCCCAGCTCTATGTATGCAACGTGGACGAAAAGGGCATGCAGCATGGAAACCAGTATATTGATAAGGTAAAAGCCCGGGCCGCAGCGGAGGGTTCCGAAGCGGTGGTTATATCAGGAAAGTTTGAAGCCGAGCTCGCAGATATTGAAGATGATGAGGAACGGCTCGCATTCCTCGGTGAACTGGGCCTGGAAGAATCCGGGCTCTCCGCCCTTATCCATGCGGCCTACCGCCTTCTGGGACTCCGGACCTTTTTTACCGCGGGGGAAGATGAATGCCGGGCCTGGACAATCCATTCCGGGGATACGGCGCCTAAAGCGGCGGGGGTTATCCATACGGATTTTGAAAAAGGCTTTATCAAAGCGGAGGTCTATTCCTTCGATGATATCGTAACCTACGGCAGTGAAGCAAAAATCAAAGAGGCCGGCAAGTACCGGATTGAAGGCAAGGAATACATTGTCAAGGACGGCGATGTGATGTTCTTCAAGTTTAATGTGTAGGGCGTGCCCCCACCCCTGGTGGGGTCGGGCTCTCTGCTCCAAGTCCTCGGGAATGTTCCTGCCGGAACATTCCCTCCGGGCTTTCCGCTCCGATCCCTCACGCATGATGCCGGGTGTTTGCTTATCAGCAAACACCAGCCCCGTTGTTAACATACTATTATTGGAGAAATAACCATGGTACCCACAAGAACTGATGCGGAAACCCTTTGGCGGAAATACAACACCGATGAAGCCCTCTGGAAACATGCCCTTTCGGTGGAAGCGGTCATGCGGTACTTCGCGGAAAAATCCGGGGAGGATCCTGATGTCTGGGGCATCATCGGACTGGTGCATGACATCGATTACGAACAATATCCCGATGAACACTGCATTAAAGCCCGGCCAATCCTGGAGGAAGCCGGGTGGCCGGAAGAATACATCCGGGCGGTCCAGAGCCATGGCTGGGAACTCTGTGTTGATGTGGAACCCCTCACGGTTATGGAAAAAACCTTATACGCCGTGGATGAGCTCACCGGTTTTGTTACCGCCTGTGCCCTGGTAAGGCCCTCTAAAAGTGTCAACGATCTGGAAGTAAAATCGGTCAGGAAAAAGTGGAAAACCCCGGCCTTTGCCGCGGGGGTGGACCGGTCGGTCATAGAAAAGGGCGCCGAAAGAATGGGCATCTCCCTGGATGACCTGATCCATGAAACCATTCTGGCCATGCGGCGGGTGGCATCCGAAATCGGGTTAGGCTAAAACCGTGCCGGACTGGAACCCTGAAAAATATCTGCAGTTCAGGAACGAACGGACCCAGCCGTCCATAGATCTGGTTTCCCGGATACAGCTGGATGCTCCCGCAAGGATCATCGATGTGGGCTGCGGTCCGGGTAACAGTACCCAAATCCTGGCTCAACGCTGGCCCCGCAGCAGCATCACCGGCCTGGATTATTCAGCAGCCATGATAGAAAAAGCCCGGACGGATTATCCTGGCCAAACATGGGTTCAGGGAGATGCCGCAGAATTAGACCGGAGTATCAAGTATGACCTGGTATTTTCAAATGCCGCCCTCCAGTGGATGCCAAATCATGAAACCCTGGTCCCCGGACTTTGGGATATGGTTGCACCCAATGGAGCCCTGGCGGTTCAGATACCCCGTTTTGAGGAAATGCCCGCCAGCCAGGCATTACGGTCCGCGGCAAACAGCGGAAAATGGATAACCCTCACCAGGAACACCGCCGCGCTGAAGTCGTATCATCCTATAGGGTTCTATTATGATATACTCAGCAAATTTACCTCCCGGCTCGATATGTGGGAAACCCGTTATATTCATGTATTTCCGTCCCTGCAAGGAATTACCGACTTCATGCATTCCACCGCCATGCGACCCTACCTGGATAAACTTCCGTCGGAGGAAAACAGGAAAATCTTTGAAACCGAGGTGCTTGAAGCCTGCGGAGAATATTACAGCCCCCGCAGCAATGGATCGGTTCTTTTTCCCTTCCACCGGATGTTTTTTGTGGCATATAAAGAAGGTTAGGTGGCACTAATTTCTGAATTATCAATCAGCGCTGCTGCTTGTGGCAATAAAAATAGATAAATATGAAGGAAATAATAATAGAAAAATATTTGATCATAAAGAACATTGTTAAAGCATTATATTTTGTTGGGATATTCTTAATTATGAAACAAAGATATTTCGCTGTAAATCGTGATTTAACCCCTGAGCTTTAGGCGTACTATAACAAAGGTATACCGAACACATGGGTACCGTTACTGGTAATATGCGATGTGATAAAAAATCGAAAAAGTTACAATATATCTACAAAAGCAATATTATTTCATTGTATGTATTAAAAATGTTTCTGCAAAGGACATTTTTAATGTCTTTAGATCATGCTATACTTGTAAGACAAAATGGAAGGACTATCAATGTTAAAACTAATTTATCTTTTGTTAATATTTAATATTACAGGAATTTTATGTGCACAAGAGAAAGGATTCGTTTTTACAAATAATTTACGTGTAAGAAATGAACCCTCTTTTAATGGCAAAATAGTTGGAAAATGTTCTGATAACATTGTTATTGAATCTAATGGGAAAAAAGAAATCATTTATAAAAATAGAGTAATTTATGTATATGATAAACAGGGCAGCGGGGAATATAGAGGTAGAGAATGGGATTATTGGTATAAAATATCTGAGACAGAGAATTACTGGATTAATGGATTTTATGTGGCATTTTTCCCAATGTATTTTAGATATGAACTTTATGCTTGGGGACATGAGTACAAAATAATGGATATAGATAATGATAGCCATGTTTCATATTATGTATTGAAGTCTAAACAGAAGGACCTTAATGGACAGTTCATGGAAGCGATCCTACCAGATAATGAAATAATAAATAAATTAATAGATTGTCCGTATTTACGATTAAGCGAATTTATAAAAGACATTAATGTAAAATTAAATATATATGATAATCAGGAATTTGATAAAGTAGAATTTAATAGAATTTTTTATCAAAATATTCAAAATCATAGCTTGTTATATGGAATTGATAAAATTGATGATATTTATTCTATATGTCATATACTTGGTAATGCTCATTCTGGGGATCCGATAGGCTTTTTTTTTGATATTGTCGTAGACCCGGATTGGTCTTTTGATTTAATATTTTTAAAAGCGTCACGAACTACAGTAGAAAGCATTAGTTATACTGTTACTAAAAGATCGCAAAATACGATGGAATATATTGAGTAAATAATGACAGATGTACTAACCCCGGTAGATTTTATACACATCGTCATTACGTTCATCGGCTTGCGTTTGCCTAGGATGGTTGCCCCATATCATCTATATTACAACAAAATCATATCTAATTAAATAATTTCGGATAGGCTGAATAAGAGGTTTTGAAAGATAATGAGTATTCTCCGGAAAAATTGTGCAGTTATTATTTGCCTTTTTATTGTGGTTAGCTGCAGTAACAATCAAACAGAGGGGAAAGCATACAACGCTTCTTTCAGTTCATTTATAGACCAGTACAATACCAAAAATTATGCGGGTTTGTTTGAATCCTTCTCCCCTGAAATGCAGGATTTTCTCCCTCTGGAAGAAACAGTTAAATTCTTTGAATCAATCATGCTGAGCGCCGGGAAAATTAATTCCTGGGAATTAATTTCAAAAAATAATTTGTCATATTCATATAAATGTGAGTTTGATAAAGGAATATACATTATTTCAATTTCTCTTGATGCGGAATCACAAATCACCGGTTTGGAAATCCGGCCCTACGAAAAAAATGATGTGAAAACACCTGAGCGGAATATTACTCCCTGTACACTGCCGTTTCATAATGAATGGACCGTAATATGGGGAGGGGACAGTAAAGAAGATAATTATCACCAGGAAAACCCGGCTCAGAAAAATGCCTTTGATTTTGTAATAACCGGTAGTGATGGAAAATCATTTAAAAATGGGGGAAAAACGAATGAGGATTATTATGCATACGGCAGGGAAATAATGAGCCCCTGTGACGGCGAAGTTGTTATGGCGGTTGATGGTATTAAGGACAACGAACCGGGAAAGGTAAACCCGTATTACGTGTTGGGTAATTCGGTAATCATGAAAACGGAAAATAAGGAATATTTGATATTTGCTCATTTAAAACAATACAGCGTAAATATCAAAAGCGGGGATAAAATAAAAACCGGAGAAGTAATTGGGTTGTGCGGTAATTCAGGAAATTCAACGGAACCGCATTTGCATTTCCATATGCAGGACAGAGAAGATATAACGGAAGCAATTGGGATAAAGTGTTATTTTAATGATCTTCAGGTTAACGGGGTGGAAAAAAGAGATTATTCTCCTGTTCGGGGTGAAAAGGTTAGCAACAAATAATAGAATTATTTTGAAGTGTTCGTGCTTAAGGGCACCTCTAAAAACTCGGTTGGATTTTTAGAGGTGCCCCGGAGAAATTTTCATTTCTTTATCTTATAACGAAATAAAAAAGTTTCTCCATTTTACATATAAGGAAAACTTCTAAAAACTGAAATTTTTAGAAGTTCCCTTATTAATGTAAATGTAAAAATAATGAAAAATGCAGTTTGTATATGTGAAAGTCATCTACAATTATTTGCAATTGTAGTATCATAATATATGAATGGAGGGTTTTATGGAAATAGCCGCACTGGTTTTGGGAATTGTCGGGCTTATAGCATGGTTTATCCCGTTGGTTGGGTTCCCCGTTACTATTGTAGGATTGGTGTTGGGAGTACTTGGCCAAAAACGTGAGAAGAAAGGTTTAGCCATCGCAGGAATGGTACTTTCAATAATTGGTTTGGTTTTGACCATAATCAATTCCGCAATAGGAGCATATCAGGGAGCAACCGGTCAGCATCCGTGGCTTTAAAGAATGCTTTGCAGAAAAAATACTATTTTTTAGATTTAAAGAAAAAATATTTTTTTTGCGGTTCCTTCTAAGGTTGCTTTTTCAAAATCAGCCGGAACGCAAGGTCCGTAATTTTGAAAAAGCCTCTGTTCATTAACAGAGGCCAGCCCGAAGCTATATGTAATTATTTTTTGTGGAGGTACCAGTGGAACAGGAAATTGAAAATATGGATGAATACTTGAATGCGTATGTTGGAAAAAAATATAAAACATTTTACAGGAATGTTTGGCTGAATAAACAACCAAATATTTTGTTTCCAAGCTGGAACATTTGTGCTTTTCTAGTTGGTTTATGCTGGTGCTTTTACAGAAAAATGTATTTTATAGGAGCCATCTATTTTTTCATCATATGTGCAGTAGAAATTATTTTAAAAATAACCGGGGCGAATGCGGAATTGTATTTTTTAGTATCGGTTATTGCAAGTTTTTTAATATGGTTGTGTAACGGCATATTAGGGAACAGTCTTTATTATAACAAATCGGTTAAGGATATAAACAGACTAAATGAAAAGACATCGATCTCAGCAGAAGTTTTAAAAAAGAAGGGCGGCACAAGTGTATTGTCGGTTATACTGATTATTGTGATACTATTCGCTGAAAGTTTTTTTGTTCAAATTTTATTCGCAGGCGGGTTTGATACCCCGCTCTTTAGGGCGATTCTTTGAAGCAAAAAAAAATTGTTGTGCGGGGTATGAAACCCGCATAAAATCCTTACCTTACAGAACCAACATGCCCCGCTGCTTGCGGCGGGGCATGTTGATTTATGAAATAAAGTTTTAGACAATGGTTTCTATTGTTAAAAGATTGGCGGGAAAAAAACCGGAATTAGTCATACATTGGTAATGTATCCAAAACCTTATTTACCAAGGGACCGTATATTATTAATTATTTTTTGCAATATACACTTTTATTTCTCTTGACTAATTTACCATCCGGACCCACAATAAAAATGTAAAGGAAAATTGAATTATGGATCCGGGGACACTACAAAAATATTCTTTGTTCGGCGGACTGCTGGAAGATCAGATTGATAAAATTCTTCAGCTTATGGAGTACAAAACCTATGAACCCGGGGAAACTCTCATGGTTGAGGGGGAGAGGAACGATAAAATCTATTTTATCATTGAAGGCCGGGTTGACATAATAAAAGAAAACAGCATCCTGGTGAAACTTGGCGAAGGGGATACGGTGGGTGAAATGGAGGTCCTTGATGTTATGCCTTCCGCTGCCACCGGGAAGGTGGTGGAAAAATCCACCATTGCCTCTATTTCCAATAAAGCCCTGCGGCAGATCTATAAGCAGGATGCGGGGGTTTTTTCACTTATTATCATGAATCTTGCCAGGGATCTTTCCCGGCGGCTCAGGCGGATGGATGAATGGCACTGCCGGATGCAGTTGGACGGTGCCATTCCGGAAGCACCGGGACCAAAGAAAGCCAAATAGGGATACTATCGCCGATTAAATTGGAAATTCCAGGGATAATAAAAAGCCAATAAAAAAGCCGGAATTGATTCCGGCTTTTTTATTTCGGGGGTTACCCTTGCTTTCCGCTGTTCTTTTCCTTGTTTTCCGGGGCTGGTTTCTTTTCGGGTTTTTCGGCGGTCCCCAGGAATTCGGGCAGTTTAATTCCCGCATTGGCAGCCACTTCATGGAAGGGCGGAATCATTTTAGTAAGACTGCTCACAAAACCGCTGGTTTCCCCATGCCCCGAATCCCATACGGTGATTTTATCAATCTTGATGTTCTTTACCATTTCAGCCTGGGCCTCAACCACCGAATCGAGTTTTTCAATTAATAACAATGTCGGCGCCAGTTCTTCATTGCCCGCGGCTTCCACAAGTTTCCGGTAACCGTCGGCCTTGGCTTCCAGGACTTTCCTGATACCTTCTGCTTCCGCATCGTATTTTTTCCGGATCGCATCGGCTTCACCTTCGGCCATGATACGGAGTTGTTCCGCCTTGGCAGCCGAAGAGACCTCTACCTTTTTGCGTTCCACTTCCTGCAGTGCCAGTTGTTCCTTTTCCAGCCTGGCGGTTTCGGTTTCCTTCTGGGCCTTCAGTAAATCCCGTTCAGCATTAGTCTTGGCTACTTCCCCCCGGCGGAGGGCTTCGGCTTCCCTTTCCTGGAGTGTGGCGTTGTACTCGGCGATTTTTGCCTGGGCTTCGTTTTCACCCTTGGCAACCTCCGCATTCAGCTCCGCGGTCTTAATACGCTGGTTCCGCTCGGCCGTGGCCTTGCCTATGACGGTTTCTGCGGAATGCTGGGAAACGGTAATTTCCCTCTCCCGGGTAGCTTCTGCAACGCCCGTGGCACCGATCTTCTGCTGTTCCGCCACCGCCACCGCGGCTTCCTGGAGGGCTTTTTCCGCAGCCCGTTTGCCCGTGGCTGCAATGTACCCGGCCTCATCGGTGATGTCCTGGACGTTTACGTTAATAAGCATGAGTCCCAGCTTGGCTAATTCATGACCAACGTTCATGTTAACGTGTTCCAGGAATTTATCCCGGTCGGTGTTTATTTCCATAATCGTCATGTTGGCAATAACCAGACGCAGCTGTCCAAGAATAACATCGTGGGCCTGGATCAGGATTTGTTCCTGGCTTAGGCCAAGCAGGCGTTCCGCCGCATTCTGGAGAACCTCCGGTTTGGTGGAAATGGCAATGGTAAAGGTGGATGGAACATTCACCCGGATATTTTCTTTAGAAAGGGCTCCCTTCAGGGGAATCTCCAAACTCATGGGTTTAAGGCTTAAATACTTGGAAGACTGGATAAGGGGGACAATCATTTTGCCGCCGCCATGGATACACTCGGCAATCTTACCACCGCCGACTTTACCAAAAATAACCAGGACTTCATCCGAGGAGCATCTGCGGTACTGCTTTGCTGCAAAGATGAGTCCAAAAAGGAAAATGAAGGCAAAGGCCCCTCCGATAATAAAATACATTTCCATATTACACTCCTTGTATCATGGTTTTACAGGCAGACAATTGTATCCGATATTTCCGTTATATTAAGACGGGAAATCGACTTCCCTGTTAAACCGGCTAACCACCAGGGTATTGTTTATTTTTCCGGTTACAATAACCGGTTCAAAGGCGGGAATTTTTTCTTCATCTTCGGTGACCGCCTCAAAGTTTTCCTGGCGGCCCCCGAAATACAGGGTCACCTCTCCGCCGGAAGCAGAAACAGGAATATAGGCGGTTCCGGTATCCCCAATCTGGGGTTCGGGTCTTTTCGGAACACTGTTGAGTTTTTTCAGGATTTTCATCATTACGGCAGAGGCGGCACCTCCCGCAAAACCTCCCAGAGTGGCGGTTCCAAAAATGAACAGGTTGTTATTGGTAAAGTTCAGCGCCGCCAGACCAAACAGGCCGAACATCATGATAAAGGCAAGAACAGTTTGAATTGAAATAGTTAAGAATGATCCCGTAGAATCATGGGAATCCGCATCAACCTCCAATTCCACATGGACATCACCGCCCAGGTCGGCATCTCCATGATCCAGGCCGCCGTCATCATGTCCCAGAAGCATGAGAACAAGTTTGAGGATAAATGAGATTCCGCCGAATGCTGCAATGATCCACAATATTCCCCGGATACCCATGGGCCCTCCTTTTCATCTTCAGGAGGATTTTCTCATATAATGATCAGTATGTCCAGAATGTGATTATTATGAAAAAATGAACCTCCGCGGAGTTCCGGGGTATTCGCAGGCTGCTTATGCGGCTATACCTTCAATACCTTGCAGAACGCGGACACAATCCGCATTTGCAGATTGCGTGAGCAATCTGGTAAAATAAATTTCCTTGCAAACGCGGGCAAAGCCCGCATTTGCAGATTGCGAGAGCAATCTGGTAAGATAAATTTCCATCCAAACATGGGTAAAGCCTGCATTTGCAGATTGCGAGAGCAATCTGGTAAGATAAATTTCCATCCAAACGCGGGTAAAGCCCGCATTTGCAGATTGCGAGAGCAATCTGGTAAAATAAATTTCCTTGCAAACGCAGGCGAAGCCTGCATTTGCAGATTGCGGGGGCAAAATTGAAAAATAGGTTTCCATCCAAACGCAGGCAAAGCCCGCATTAAACCGGACTTCCACATAAAAAGCCCCTCGCTGCGAGGGGCTTTTTTCATATTAATTCAGCAATTATGCATTAAGCCGTTTTTCAATGGCATCCAGTTCGGCATTCAGTTCCTTGGGAATCTTGTCGCCGAATTTGGGATAATGGTTCGCCCGGATGTCGGCGATTTCCGCCTTCCATCCGGGGATATCCACCGCCAGCAGTTCCTTCATGTCGGCTTCGCTGACACTCTCAGGACGGGTGATATCTTCAACTTTGGGCATAAATCCGATGGGAGTTTCGACCGCACCAGCCTTCCCTGTACAGCGGTTGAAGATCCACGCCAGAACCCGGGAGTTTTCCCCGTAACCGGGCCAGAGCCATTTGCCGTCGTCGGTCTTGCGGAACCAGTTGACGAAGAAAATCTTGGGCAGTTTGTCCTCGGTGCTCTTCTTGCCAATGTTGATCCAGTGCTGGAAATAATCTCCCATGTGGTATCCGCAGAAGGGCAGCATGGCGAAGGGGTCCCGGCGGATGGTTCCGGCCTTAACGTCCAGGGCCGCCGCGGTTACTTCGGAACCAACGATGGAGCCCATGAATACACCATGGATCCAGCTCTTGGCTTCATTTACCAGAGGAATGGTTTTGGGCCGGCGGCCGCCAAAGAGGAATGCACTGATGGGAACCCCCGCAGGATCTTCCCATTCCTTGGCGACACAGGGGCACTGTTTTGCCGGGCCGGTAAAACGGGCGTTGGGATGGGCCGCGGGTTTCTGTTCTTTGTTTCCCTTGTCCTGGATCCATTCCTTACCGGTCCAGTCGATCAGTTTTCCCGGAGCATCGTAGCCAATACCTTCCCACCAAATATCCTTGTCTTCGGTCAGACCGACGTTGGTGAAGATGGTATTCTTTTCAATGGTGTGCATAGCGTTGGGGTTTGATTCCATGGAAGTGCCGGGGGCCACGCCGAAGAATCCGGCTTCGGGGTTGATGGCATAAAGCCGGCCGTCTTTGCCGAATTTCATCCATGCAATGTCATCACCCACGGTTTCCACCTTCCATCCGGGGATGGTGGGAATAAGCATGGCCAGGTTGGTCTTGCCGCAGGCCGAGGGGAAGGCGCCGGTTACATAGCGGCTTTCACCTTCGGGGTTGGTGATCTTGAGGATCAGCATGTGTTCCGCCAGCCAGCCTTCATCCCGGGCAAGCACCGAAGCGATCCGGAGGGCCAGACATTTCTTTCCGAGCAGGGCGTTTCCGCCGTAGCCTGATCCGTAGGACCAGATTTCCCTGGTTTCGGGGAAATGGGAAATGTACTTGTGTTCCAGGGGAGCACAGGGCCATACACCGTTGTCCTTTTCCCCGGCAGCCAGGGGCTTTCCTACAGAATGGTAACAGGGCACAAATTCACCGTTGGTTCCCAGGACGTCCAGAACCTTGGAACCAACCCGGGTCATGATGTGCATATTGGCCACCACGTATGCGGAATCGGTGATTTCAATACCGATCTTGGCAATGTTGGAACCCACAGGACCCATGGAAAAGGGGATTACGTACATGGTCCGGCCTTTCATACAGCCGTTGTACAGATCCTTCATGGTCTTTTTAAGCTGGTTAGGGTCAATCCAGTTATTGGTAGGACCCGCATCGGATTCTTTTTGTGAAGCAATATAGGTGCGGTTTTCAACCCTGGCTACGTCGGAAGGATCAGAACGGAAAAGCACAGAGCCAGGCCGTTTTGAAGGGTTTAGGGGAGTGGCAAGCCCGGCATCGATGGTGTTTTTAATCATCCTGTCATATTCTGCCTGGCTTCCGTCACAGACTTCTACTGAATCGGGGGTCATCAGCGCTACCGCTTCTTCCACCCATTTCTTAAGTCCTGCATGTTTGAGGTCGTTTGCGTTCATGGGAACTCCTTATAAGGGATAGGGGTATTCCCTTCCCAAAAATTACTATAGAGAGGACAAGAACTATGTCTTCAATATTAATACTATTAAAAATACCAATAATACTCAAGAGAATCACAGAAAACTTTGACTTTCAGGTCCGGCCCGAGAGGATTAGCTCCTCTGTTATTTTTATGTATCAAAAATAACCCGGCATTTTTGATTCGAAGGCGGATTTCATACCCTTCAAAACAATTTCTTTGTTGCTTCAAAGAATCGCTCTAAAGTTCGTACGTGAAAGCGCACAGAGGGTATGAAACCCGCATATAATCCTTGCCATACAGAACCAACATACTTCCGCTGCTTGCGGCGTGTTGTTGATTGTTTTTTGATAGAAACCGGCGGATTTTTTCCTTCCTCTGGATAAACCGCCGGCGTTCCGGTCCAGTCCACCGGGAAATTCCTGGCAGGTATTTCCTGTTTTTATCTGATTTTTTTAAGAAAATCAATATGGACAAAGAAATGGGCACCTCTAAAAACTCGGTTAGATTTTTAGAGGTGCCCCCGGAGAAATTTTTATTCGCAAGTGGGTTTAATACCTTCTGCACGCTCCCGGGTGCGAGGCTCTGGGGCGTTCTAAAAATCTTGTAAATCAAAATTGTATGGGTATTAAACCCACATAAAATCCATACCTTACAGAACCAACAAACCTCGC
>JAVBPH010000051.1:0-29727 GCA_031549725.1 Treponemataceae bacterium | reverse complement strand
ACCTAATAGATAGAGGCTTTTTCAAAATCCGCCGGACCGCAAGGTCCGTAATTTTGGAAAAGCAACCTTAGATGTAAGTGCAGAAAGAATACTATTTTATTTATGGGTAAGGAAATAGCATTCTTTCTGCAAAAGCCTTTTTCAAAACTAACCGAGTTTTGAAAAAGGCTCGATATAGATTCCCCAATTCCCTTCCATTTGTATCCGGTTTAAATGTAACCACCTTTCATTATTCGGAAGTCTGGTTTAATACCCCGCAGCGTAATTAAACGGTTCAAAAGATGTCCGGCAGCTCGCTGCGGGGAGTTTCATTATTGGAATCTCTAAAAAACCGGTTCTTCCCTTAAATCTAGGGTTGTTTTTTTAAAATTACAGACCCTGCGGTCCGGCGGATTTTGAAAAAGCCTCAAGACTCTTATTAATAAAATTTTTCTTATGCCGATAAATATGTAGAGGGTTATACTATTTTATAACCGGAATTGATGCAGTATTTGCATAGAATCCAATTTTTGTATATATTCAAAAAGAATCGGAGGTAATATGTCTGATGATGATGATCTTGACCTTGATGGTACGTCGGGTGTAGATAGTGCTCCAAAAAAATCTTCAGGTTTGGTCGGATTACTTCCTAAACTGCTAAAGTTTATCGCCATTGGCCTGGGAGCCCTTATTTTTATTGTTACCGTGGCGGTCATTACCTTTAACTTTCTTAATAAAGGCGGCCGTTCCCAGACCAGTTTAACCGGGACAGACCCCTATATGGGGAAACGGCCGGAATATTCGTACTTTACCGCTATTGGGCAAATCCGGACCAGAACCAATGATCCAACCCCCTATTCGGTGGTGGTGAACATTACCCTGGGATACGATATGAATGATAAACTGGCCCAGAATGAACTGACCAACCGGCTGTACGAATTGAGAGCCTTTGTCAGATCATTTTTTGCATCAAAAAGTGCCGATGATCTGAAACCGGGAAAAGAAAACGAACTGGAGCTGGAAATCAGAGAGGCCCTGAACACCAGGATCCTCCAGACCACCAAAATCAGGATGGTATTGTTCCAGCAGCTGGACGTTATACAGATGTAGGGAGCGTTTTCTGCTTTACTAGGAGGATTTTTCCGTTAAAACCGGGGGAATCCCCTAAAAATGATTTTTTAAGGCAGCTTTTGGTGCTTTTTTGAAAAAAGTTAGAGCATAAACAGTGTTATTATGCTATTGTTTAAATATATATGATTTTCTAAAATGAAGGAAAATCGATTGTGTAAAAACGGCCCCGGCCTGTTTTTATATGAAAATTAAGGTTTTTTCTCAACTAACCGGGTTTTGAAAATAGCTTAATTATGAAACCGTTCCAAAATGTGATGTTTTGGGACAGCAAAGGTAAGGCGGATAAAAGGGAATGACCGAAGTTCTGTCCCAGGAAGAAATTGACCAGCTTCTTACTGCAATAAATGCGGGTGATACCGAGCCGGAGGATTTCAGGCCTGCTGCGGATACCCGGAAAATCAAAATATACGACTTCAAACGGCCGGACAAATTTTCAAAAGAACAGATCCGTACGGTTTCCATCATGCATGAAACCTTTGCCCGGCTTACCACCACAGCCCTTTCGGCCACCCTGCGGAGCCTGGTCCATGTCCATGTGGCGTCGGTGGATCAGCTCACCTATGAAGAATTTATCCGGTCCATTCCTACGCCTACCACTTTGGCAATCATCAATATGGATCCTTTAAAGGGTAATGCTATTCTTGAAATTGATCCGGCGGTAACCTTTTCTATTATTGACCGGCTTTTCGGCGGTACCGGTGAAGGAACCAAGGCCCAGCACGAATTGACCGATATTGAGACCTCCGTAATGGAAGGTATTATTGTCCGTATCCTGGGAAATATGCGGGAAGCCTGGTCCCAGGTGATTGATCTCCGGCCCCGGCTGGGGCAGATTGATACCAACCCCCAGTTTGCATCCATCGTGCCTCCCACGGAAATGGTTGTTCTGGTAACTTTGGAAACCAAAGTCGGGGACGTGGAGGGGATGATGAACTTCTGTATCCCCTATCTTACCATTGAGCCTATCATCGGGAAGCTTTCGGCCCAGTACTGGTATTCATCGGTCCGGCGGGGGACCACCACGGAAAACCTGAACATTCTTAAGGAAAAGCTGTCAAACGTCGATGTTAATGTAGTAGCTGAAATAGGAAAAATTAATGTGCCCGTCAGGGATGTGCTTTCCCTCAGGGTAAATGATGTGGTCCGGCTGTATAACGTCCGGGTGGGAGACCCATTTTCATTGAATATCGGGAACAAAAAGAAGTTCCTGTGCCGTCCCGGGGTAATCGGGAAGAAGATGGCTGTCCAGATAATAAAGAAAACTGCAGAGCTTGAACAAGAAGAATTTGAAGAGCTCACATCTGAAGTGGAGGAATCATTATGAGCGATGGCGCTCTGTCGCAAGATGAAATTGATGCACTGTTGGCAGGTGTTGACTCTTCCAGCCTAGGCGGTCTCGGAGGCGGTATTCCGTCGGGTGGGGGAGCTCCCCAGCCGAACGGTGAAAGTAAAGTTCTGCAGGATCTCCTGACAGGAATTACCCAGGTGCTGTCATCGAATCTTTCGATGATGACCGGTGCCGCGGTGACCGTGAGTGGTCCCCAGGTGGAAATGACCGACCGGGATACGCTGCTGCAGAAACTTCCCGATACGGTGACCGCGGTAAAGGCCGATCTTACCGCGGGATTTCCCGGTGAACACGTATATTTGTTGAGTGAGGATACGGCAAAAAAAATTGCAGCCCTCATGAACAAAGAAGACAATATCGAACTGGATGATATGGCATTGTCCGTGGTGGGGGAAGTATTTTCCCAGATGGCGGGTACCCAGATTACCGCGATAACGGATAAAACGGGAAATAAAACCGTGGCTTCCATGCCTCCGGAGGCAACCAATATTCCCAAGGCGGTGGTGGCCCTTCCGGGGGGAAGTTTCCAGGCTGCCACATACCAAATCGATTTTGGTGACGGGTTCAGGGCACCCATGTGGGAAGTGTACAGCACCCAGATATCCTCCGAATTAAGCCGTGCCATGGGTGGTTCCAAGGGCGGGGCTGATAAAAATGCTTTCAACAGTATGGATCTGAGTAATTTGGGAGGAATGCCTAACATGGGCGGCGGAATGCCGAATATGGGAATGTCAAATATGAATATGGGAAACATGGGCGGTATGGCCATGATGGGATCAAATCCTTCGAATGTACAATCGGTTCAGTTTCCCGGGTTGAATCAGCAGGTTACTATGCAGGAACAGGGCAATATCGGTCTTATCATGGACGTCTACATGGAAATGACCGTAGAATTAGGCCGGACCAAAAAACTCATCAAGGAAATTCTTGGTATGGGTGAAGGTACTATTATCGAGCTGGACAAACTGGCCGGCGAACCCGTGGATATCCTGGTTAATCATAAGCTCATTGCCAAGGGTGAAGTGGTGGTCATCGATGAAAACTTCGGTGTCCGGGTTACCGAAATTGTTTCCCCAATGGAAAGAATGAATGAAATGGGGTAGATAAAGTAATATAAGTTGATATATAATATAGACATAAGAGGGATTTTAGCTTCGGTTTAACCTGAAAACCTCTTTCAGTATATAAGTGTTCTTTTACTGTTCAGTTTAGACTTGGGAGGGGAAAAACTGAAACGCCTATCAATTGTATTAATGGCGGTATTTTTTATCGTCCATAGCCCAGTCATACTGTCTGCTCAGGATCAGGTTAGCCCCACCGGTGATAATCAGGAAAATGCTATTCCCCAGAATGCTCCAACCGCAGGGGAAGAACGGTTTGTTATCGGCAGCAATAATGCACAGAACCAGGAAAACCAGCAGCCCGTCGGAGGATCCACCTTCTTCATAATTTTGCGGATGCTCCTCGTTTTGGCTTTGGCCGCTGCGGCGGTTTATGGTGTAGTATACTTCGTAAAAAAACTTTCCCGGCCTAAAAGGGCTCAGGACCCGTACCTCAAAATTCTTTCCAGCGTCAGCATTGGGACGAACCGGTCTGTCCATATCATCAGCGTAGGTGAAAGGGCCTGGCTCGTGGGCTCCGCGGATAATTCGGTTTCCCTTATTTCGGAAATTGATGATAAAGAAACCATCGATGCCATGCTGCTGGACAGTTCAAAAAACAATGCCGAGGGCAGCCTGGGAAAATTCATAGATTTTAAAAGTATTTTCAACCGCCTTTCCGGCAATCAGGAAGATAAGAATTTGCCTAAATCCGGGAAAATAAAGGAACGCCGGGAACGGTTTAAGGGTTTTTAACATGAAAAGGAACCTTTTTTTTGCATTGTTTTTATTTCTCCTTTTTTTCTCCGGGATAGAATCCGTATCAGCCCAGACTAACAGTTTTCCCGGTATGGCTTCCCAGGGCACCACCCGTATCCCGGATCCGCCGGACAACCCGGTGATCCCCTTTGTGGATTTAACCATCCGGAATCCAGAATCCGGGCGGGAAGTGGCGTTCTCCATCCAGCTGCTGCTGCTGCTGACAGTCCTGTCCCTGGCTCCGAGCATCATCATCCTGATGACCAGTTTTCTCCGGATTTCCATTGTTCTGGATTTTATCAAACGGGCCCTATCTCTCCAGCAGGTTCCTCCCAACCAGGTGATTTTAGGGATTTCCCTGTTTCTGACAATCTTCATTATGTGGCCTACCTTCCAGTTAATGTACGACAATTCCTTCAGGCCCCTTTCGGATGGCGCCATCTCCGTGGAGGAAGCCTACCGGGAAGCCGAAGGACCTATCCGTATTTTCATGTACCGGCAGATGGAGGGGAATCCCCAGAACATCCGGCTTTTTATGGCCATGCGGGGGCTGGACCAGCCCAATACCCTGGCGGATGTTCCCACCTACGTGCTGATTCCGGCTTTTATCCTGAATGAACTAACCGTGGCGTTTAAGATAGGAATTCTGTTATTTATACCGTTTATTGTGATTGATATGGTTGTAGCCAGCGCCCTCATGTCCATGGGGATGATCATGCTTCCGCCGGTAATGATTTCCATGCCCTTTAAACTGATGTTGTTCATCCTGGTGGACGGATGGGGGCTTTTAACGGACCAGATCGTCCGGTCCTTCGGATAGCCTATGAGCATAGGAGATATCACTTCCCTGTTGCGGGGAGGAATCCTGGAAGTAATCCTTCTGGCAAGTCCCTTGCTTCTTACCGCTCTAATTGTGGGACTGGTGGTGGCAATCCTTCAGGCTACCACATCCATCCAGGAGCAAACCCTGACCTTTGTTCCGAAGGTTATTGCTATCCTGCTGATCCTGGCTTTTTTGGGGGGATGGATGTTTACATCCCTGGGGGATTACACCGTACAATTGTTCAGGATGATCCCGGATATGGTGAGGTAGGGAATGCTGAACGAAATTCTGCGTTATGCGCCGGCATTCCTGCTTATCGCTGTCAGAGCTTTGGCGATGATTGAAACCGCCCCGTTGTTGTCCTCCGATGCGGTTCCCCAGGTTGCGAAGGTTGCCCTGGCGGGGTATACCGCCTATGCGGTTTTCAACACCGCCCAGGTAAGTACCTGGAACCTGGAGCCCTTTGGCCTTACTTTTGTTTTTCTGGTGATTGGTGAAGCAATTATTGGAATCATCATTGGTTTTTATATGACCATCGTGTTTTCGGCGTTCGCTTCCGCGGGACAGTTTTTTTCCCTTCAGATGGGCTTCGGCGCCTCTGAAACCTTCGACCCCCTGGCCCAGGTGGAGAATCCCCTGATGGGGCAGTACCTCAACATGGTGGCCATGCTGGTTTTTTTAACCGTGGACGGTTTTTCTACGTTGTTCCTTGGCGGGTTCTGGCGTTCGGTCCAGTCCTTAAACGTGATGAATTTTATCGACGGACGGACCGAGGTCCTTGGTATGCTCCTGAGCGGGTTGTCGAAAATGTTTGTGGATGCCTTTATCATTTCCCTGCCAATCCTGGGGACACTTTTTTTGATCTCCCTGACCACAGGATTAATTTCAAAGGCCGCACCCCAGATAAATATCCTTACCGAAGGATTTCCTATTTCCATCACCGTGGCCTTTGTCCTTATTCTGGCTACCATGCCGTTTATGGTTGAAGCCTTCAGCCGGCTTATTGAAGCCGGGTTCAGGGCCTTCGAGCTGCTGTACACAAAAATAGGAACCGCCATATGAAGCAGCATGACGAATGGGATGATATCCTTTTCATCGACCTCCAGTGGTTTGCTGCGGAGGATGAAGGGCGGACCGAGGATCCCACCGAGTATAAAATCCGCAAAGCCCGGGAAGAAGGCCGGGTTGCCAAAAGTCAGGAATTCACCGGAGCCCTGACGCTGCTGCTGCCGGCTTTGACTATTCTGTTTTTAGGTTCCTATCTGCTGAGGACCTGTGTGGAGATGGTCCGTTTTTTTCTTACCAGGATTAATGACCTGGACCCGGTAAAGGACCGGATTATCCTTCAGGCCTTCCTTACTTATTTTGCCAAGATGGCCCTGCCTATTGCGGTCATCGCCATGATCACGGGGGTTTTTGCAAACCTGGTACAGACCGGACCGTTGTTTACTACAAAACCCCTGACACCGGATTTTTCCAGGATTGTTCCCCGGTTCGGGAAATTTTTCCAGAAGACCCTTTTTTCTGTGGAAGGTTTATTCAATTTTGCCAAATCCGTTTTGAAAATGGCGGTCATTGGTATTGTGGCGTTTGTTATTATCCGGTCAAAGATAGAAGTCCTGGCGAATCTGCAGACCATCAACCTCTGGACCGGTGTAACGGTTATTGCAACTTTGGCAATGCAGCTGCTGATCGTCTGCGCTTTGCTTCTTCTGGCGCTTTCCATCCCGGATATGCTGTTCCAGCGGTGGCAGTACCGGGAATCCCTGAAAATGACCAAGCAGGAAGTAAAGGAAGAGCGGAAAATGTACGAGGGGGATCCCCTGGTAAAAAGCAGGCTGAGGCACCGGATGCGGGAACTCATGACCAGGAATATGGTGGCCAATGTCCCCAAGGCGGATGTGGTCATCACCAACCCGACCCACTTTGCGGTTGCCCTGGAATGGAACCAGGGTACCATGCCCGCTCCGATGGTTACCGCCAAAGGGGCGGATGAAGTAGCCTTCAGGATCAGGAAAATCGCCGAAGACAGCGGGGTTCCTCTTGTGGAGAACAAACCCCTGGCCAGGGCTTTGTTTGCCGAAACAGATGTGGGAGATATAATACCTGAAACATATTATCAGGCTATAGCTGCTGTACTGGCGCATGTTCACAAGATTAATGAAGAACGCCGCAGAAAGACGGCCTTCGGCGCGTAGGAACAGAGGTAAAAAATGTCGGATGCAAGGAAAGTTTTAGCCAACAGTCTTTTCAAAGACCGGACGGATGTTTTTATAGCCCTGGGTGTAATAGCTGTGGTGATGATGCTCATTATCCCCCTGCCCACGGTTCTGCTGGATACGCTGATGGCGATAAACCTGGTTTTATCCCTGCTCATCCTGCTTATTGTTCTATACACCAAAAAAGCCACGGACTTCAGTGTGTTTCCCACCTTACTTCTGGTGGTCACCGTTTTTGGTCTGGCTTTGAACGTTTCATCCACCAGGCTCATCCTTACCCAGGGAGCCAAATTTGACGGCCGGATGGTCAAGGCTTTTTCGACCTTCGTTGTTGGTTCAGGGGGTACCGAAGGTCTGGTGGTGGGGTTCATCATCTTTATCGTAATTATTGCTGTGCAGGCATTGGTTATCACCAAGGGGGCAACCCGTATAGCCGAAGTGGCAGCCCGGTTTGCTTTGGATGCATTGCCGGGAAAGCAGATGGCCATTGAAGCCGAGTACAATTCCGGCGCCATCAGCGAGGAAGAATCCTTTAAACGGAAAAACCAGCTCCAGCAGGAAGTTGATTTTTACGGAGCCATGGACGGTTCCAGTAAATTTGTTTCGGGAAACGTAAAGATAGGGATCCTTATCACGGTGGTAAATATCTTGGGGGGAGTTATCATCGGGGTGGTTCTCCATGGAGAGCCTATCTCATCTGCTATCGGCACTTATATTGCCTTTTCCATTGGGGACGGTCTTCTGTCCCAGTTTCCGGCTCTGCTGATTTCCACGGCCACGGGTATTATCGTAACCCGGAGCGTCTCCGACGGAACCTTCGGTTCGGATGTTTCCACCCAGTTCTCCCGGGATTCCCGGATTTACTGGATTGGTGCTTTTGTGCTGGCGGGTTTTGCCATTCTGCCGGGATTCCCCTGGTATGTGCTGCTTCCCCTGGCAATTCTTATGGGTTTCCTGGGGTACCGGCTGGGGCGGAAAAAAATCAAGAGCGATGAGGAAGCGGCGGTTAAGGCTGCGGAGGCAAAGAAACCTAAAGAGGATACGGGTGAAATGTCCCCGGTGGTTCCCCTGGATCCCCTGTCCCTTGAATTGGGTTACGGTCTTATTCCTTTGGTGGACCGGGATAAGGGTGCGGAGCTTCTGGAACGGGTCCACAGGATCCGCCGGGAATCCGCATTGGATCTGGGGCTGGTTATTCCCAGAATAAGAATCATCGATAATATGCGCCTGGAACCATCGGAATACTGTTTTAAGATAAAGGGTGTTGATGTGGGCCGGGGCAAAATCCGCATGGGATACTTCATGTGTATCATGTCCGGGAATGTTACCGAGGAAATTCCCGGTGAAAAAACAAAGGACCCCGCCTTTGGTCTGCCCGCGCTTTGGATAAGCGAGGATAAACGGGAGCAGGCCGAGCGCGCAGGCTACACCGTGGTGGACCCGCCCTCGATTATTGCAACCCATCTGACCGAGATAATAAAACGCCATGCCGCGGAAATTCTGGGCAGACAGGAAACCCAGTCGATCCTGGAAACCCTCAAGAAGGAATACCCCGCGGTGGTGGATGAGGCCCAGAAGGCCCTTACCCTGGGGGAAATCCAGAAGGTGCTCCAGTCCCTTTTGGAGGAACAGGTTTCCATCAGGAACATGGTGGCAATCCTGGAAGCTTTGGCGGATTATGGTCCGGTTACTAAGGATATACAGTTCCTGACGGAAAAGGCCCGCCAGGCTTTGGCCAGGCAGATCTGCCTGCAGTATGTGGATGACGACCGGGTTCTCCGGGTGCTGACCATCGAACATACCCTGGAACAGAAAATTATTGAGAGCCGGGTGGAAACATCCTCCGGGGTTGTATCCGCCCTGGAACCGGCGGTGCAGAATGCCTGGATAAAAGCCCTCTCCCGGTCCGTGGCGGCCATGCAGGAACAGGGCCTTTTCCCGGTGATACTCTGTTCCGAAGCTGCCCGGTTTCTGGTAAGATCATCCTCATACCGGGAATTGCCTAACCTGGTTATCCTGTCGGTTCCGGAAATTGTGGCGGACATTACAGTAGAGCAGGTCGGTGAGATCAGGATAGAAAGTTAAAAAAGGGAGTTTCTATGGAAATTATTACGGAACGCGGTTCCACCTATGAAGAATGCGTCAGAAAGCTCCAGGATAAATACGGGCGGCAGGTTGAGCCTTTTACCAGGAAAACCATCCGGGTAGGAGGGTTTCTGGGCCTGTTTACCCGGGAAGCCGTGGAGGTGTCCGCGATCATTTCCAACGGGTATAAAAAATATATTCCCCAGAACACCGTTCCTGTGCGGAAGCCCATGGATTTCGAAGAGGAGAAACAGAAAATCCTGGCCCAGACAAAAACCGATCCCACCATCCAGCTGGTGCTTAATGAGGTCCGGGATCTGAAACAGAAACTTGAAGCCGGAACCGGTAGGTCCTCCCCCGGGGAGGAACATCCGAATATTCAGAAAATTTCAGACCTGATGGACATGAACGATTTTTCATCAAAATTCAGCCGGGGTATTCTGGAACGTATAAGAAAAGATTTTTCCCTGGAGGATTTGGATAACTTTGATGCGCTCCAGGAAAAGGTGGTTGAATGGATTGGGGAGCAGATTACCATTTATGAAGAATCGGGGTTCCAGACCCGCCCGAGAATTCTAATCCTGGTGGGCCCCACGGGGGTCGGAAAAACCACCACCATCGCAAAACTGGCGGCCATGTACGGATTGAGCGGCACCGCGGTAAAACCCCTCTCGGTGAGGATGATCACCATTGATAATTACCGGATTGGGGCAAAACAGCAGATTGAAACCTACGGGAACATTATGGGAATTCCCGTTTCCAGTGTGGAAAGTTTTGATGAATTGAAGAAAACCATCGCCCTCTATTCTACTGATGTGGACCTTATACTGGTGGATACCATCGGGAAAAGTCCCAGGGATTCCATCAAACTGGCGGAGATGAAAAAACTGCTCAGTGTCTGCGGGTCCCAGGCGGAGGTGCATCTGGCCGTGGGGGCTTCCACCAAATTCAGCGACATCTCTGAAATCATCCAGCAGTTTGAACCCTTCAATTACCGGTCGGTGATTGTCACCAAACTGGATGAAACCATCCGGGTGGGGAATGTTATTTGCGCCCTGAAGGATAAAGGAAAATCCATTTCGTTTATCACCGACGGCCAGACCGTCCCCACGGATATTCATAGGGCCAGTGTAGTAAAATTCCTGATAAACCTGGAGGGATTTAAAATTAATCGGAGAGCCATAGAAGAACGCTTCCCCGATAAAAAAGCGGATAAATTGCCCGGGCGTTTCTGAAAATCTCCCGGGATTTTCAGGCCCATGGGTATCCGGAGTGATACCCCGGAGAAACCTTTTATTTTCTGTAATTGAAGGTGTTTCTCCATAAATATAATCTGGGAACCTTTCCAAACAGTATATTCCTGGAAGTTCCCTTTACGGAGATAAGCATGGAAGATCAGGCAGAAAAGCTTCGGGAGATAATGCGTCAAAAAAACAAGCACGGCGAAAAGCAGGAAAAGGACAAATCTGCCAAACATACCAGGATTATTACCGTTACCAGCGGCAAGGGCGGAGTAGGGAAAACAAACATATCCGTGAACATGGCCCTGGCCTATGCCCGGCTGGGTAAGAAAGTTATTGTTATGGATGCTGACCTAGGATTGGCAAACGTAAACGTCATGCTCAATATGATCCCGAAATTCAACCTGTACCATGTGATCCGCAAACAGAAGACCATGAAGGAAATTCTGCAGAACACCGAATACGGTATCCAGATTGTGGCCGGCGCTTCGGGGTTTTCCAAGATTGCCAACCTGACCGAGGAGGAACGGCAGAACTTTATCGATGAACTGGATTCCCTGTCCAATGCGGATATCATCATTATTGATACCAGTGCCGGGGTGTCCAGCAATGTCCTGGATTTTATCGCTGCAGCGGACGATGCGGTGATTATCACCACCCCGGAACCTACCGCCATCACCGATGCATACGGCATTATCAAAATTATTGCCACCGAAATTGATAATCTGAATATGGGGCTGAAACTGGTGGTAAACCGGGTAAAAACCGTGGCGGAAGCCAAAAAGGTTGCCGACCGGATGACCCATATTGCTGGCCAGTTCCTGAATCTTAAGGTGGATTACCTGGGATTTATCTACGATGATCCTGCGGTTTCCCATGCGGTACTGCGGCAAAGACCCTTTATGGTGGTGGATCCCAAATGCAAGGCGTCCCAGTGTATCCAGCACATTGTGGGCAGGATGGAAAAAAGCGAGGTCCGGGAAAGCAGCGGGTTTGGAAATATGATCAAGCGGCTCCTTGGGAAAAACCGGTAAGAAGTACTGGAATTGTCCGGAATACCGGGTTATTGAACAAATCTATTATTTGAAGCATTTTCATGACAAAATTCTGATAATGCAGTATACTTTTATTGGAGAGGGGACATTTCAGGTTGTTTAATCCAAAAATCAGCGGAATTATTGCCGGGGTTGCCTTCGTTGTTTCTTTTTTAGTAGGTTTATTCGCCGGTTCTCAATTTTTAACCGTACTCCTAAGGGCTTTTATTCTGGCCGCTGTCTTTTTTATCCTGGCATCCCTCGCATACTGGCTGGTCAGCCAGTTTATTCCTGAATTATTGGCCCATTCTCAGGATGAACCCGATGTTATTGATACCTCCGGGTTTGATTCCCCCGGATCCATGGTGGATATTTCGGTGGATTCATCGAATGAATCACCGGAATTGGAAATACTGGGAGGTTCTGGTCCGGAATTAGGAGACCGGAGCAGCGGGGGGATGATGAATCCCGGCCAAACCTCCCCTATACAAGGTCTGGACCAGAAGCAGCAAGATGATTATAATAAAGGCGGAGAGGGGTTTACTCCAATTGCCCCTGATGATTTGGCTGAATTAACCGCGGTTCCGGAGGAAGACGAAACCGGAACGATTGATGATTTGCCTGATTTAGAATCCATGTCCGGGTTTTTTGCTCAGTCTGATGAAGACGATGATGACGATGGTGTAATCGGATTGGAAGATGAAATTTCATCTCCCTCTGCTCCTAGGCCATCGAGGGCAAAGAAGACCAGTAATTCCGGGGATTTTAATGTTCAGGAAATGGCATCTGCTATACAAACTATATTAAAACGGGACGAAAAGGGTTAAATTATGGGGAATGTCCTCCTGGACCAACATACAGAAGAGGATCTTTGGATACAATACCGGAAAAACAGGGATCCGCAGATTCGGGAAGAATTTATTAAACAATACGCGCCCCTGGTAAAATATGTGGCCGGAAAAGTAGCCGTAGGTATGCCCCATAACGTGGAATTTGATGACTTGGTGGGGTATGGTGTTTTTGGGCTCCTGGATGCCATCGATAAATTTGATCCCGGCAAAAATGTTAAGTTTAAAACCTATGCGGTAACCCGGATTAGGGGGGCTATTTTTGATGAGCTCCGTTCCATAGACTGGGTTCCCCGGTCGGTGCGGCAGAAAACCCGGGAAGTGGAAGACGCCATCGGCAGTCTTGAAGCCCAGTTGGGCAGAACCGCCACGGACCAGGAAATCGCCAAATCCCTGGGGATGGATGAGGACGAATTCCTCAAAACCATGATGAAAATTTCCGGGACATCGATTTTGTCCCTGAACGATGTCTGGTTCTCCAGCGACGAAAACGATAAGGTATCCATCGGTGACAGTATTGAATCTCCTTCAAGTCTGAACCCGGATGTAATCGTAGAAAAAGATGAAATCCGCCGGGTAATTGTGGATTCCATCAGTGAACTGCCTGATAAAGAAAAGAAAATCCTTGTCCTTTACTATTATGAAGATCTTACTTTAAAGGAAATAGGTGAAGTCCTCCAGGTTACCGAATCCAGGGTTTCCCAGCTTCACACCAAGGCGATCCTCCGCTTAAGGGCAAAATTAACCAATATCCGTAAAGGCATTGTATAGGAGTAGGTAGTCATGGTCGATTTTGTCCAGCTGCAGGTTTTAATGAAAGAACGGTTGGAACGAGACCGGGCTGTCCGAATCGTAGATGCTGAAGGCCCGACCCTGGAAGATGCCGTAGCCGAAGCTGCCACCATGCTGGGCGTTCCCGTAAAACGAATGGAGTACGAGATTCTGGAAAAGGGCTCGGAAGGGTTTTTTGGTACCGGAAAAAAAGACTGGAAAATCCGGGCTTATGAACAGGTACAGGCAAAAAAATCCAAGGTTAACGATATTGCAGAATTAGACGACATTGAAATAGCCGCCCCGGTGATTGAAAATAAAAACGGAGACGCCTTTGTGCATCTCAGTCCGGAGGGGGCATTCCTTAAGGTTATTCCACCCAGGGGCAACGGAAAAAGGGCAACGGAAAAACAGGCCATGGATGCCCTGGCTGCCCGGGTTGTAAAAGATATTGATGCAAAACTCGTAGGGGAAGTTATCCGGGGAGCCTCCGGTGATTATGTAAAGGTAGGAACCTTCATATCAAACCCCATGAACGATACCGCCATCACCGTGGATATTTCCGATCAGGATATGAAGGCATATATTTACGTCACCCCTCCCGGTCCCGGCGGTTGTGATTTATCCCCCGAAACAATCCTCAGTTTTTTACGGAACAACAAGGTCATCCACGGTGTCAACGATGAATTCCTCCGGGATTTCTGTGACAGGCCCGTCTATAAAGAAATGACCCTGATTGCCGAGGGAAGCAGACCCGTAAACGGCAGGGACGCCTATATCCAGTACAATTTTGAAACCGATCAATCCAAGGTACGGCTTAAGGAAGGGGCCAACGGGAAAGTCGACTTTAAGGATTTGAATATTATTCAAAACGTAGTCATGGGCCAGCCCCTGGCAAGGAAGCTTCCCGCAGAAATAGGAACCCCCGGGAAAACCGTAACCGGGAAAATTATCCCTGCAAAAAACGGACGGGATATCCATCTTCCCCTGGGAAAAAATGTCCATGTTTCCGAAGATGAAAGTACCATCATTGCAGACATGAACGGCCAGGTCGTAATTGTATCCGCAAAAATTAATGTGGAACCGGTATATACTGTCCAGGGAAATGTAAATCTAAAGACAGGAAATATTATTTTTCTGGGTACCGTACTAATTACGGGTAACGTGGAAGATGGTTTTTCCGTTAAAGCCGCAGGTAATATTGAAGTCCACGGAACAGTGGAGAAGGCCGAACTGGATGCTGAAGGGGACATTATCGTTCACCAGGGAATCACCGGAAAAAGTGCCGGTATGATCCGGGCCGGACGGTCCATCTGGGCAAGGTTTATCGAAAATGCGGTGGTGGAATCCGGCAACATGGTGGTTGTTTCCGACGGTATAGTAAATTCCCAGGTTGATGCGGAAAAGCGTATCATCTGTCAGGGGAAGCGGGCATCCATCGTCGGAGGCCGGCTCCGGGCGGCGGAGGAAATAAACGCCAAAACCATAGGCAGTCCCATGAGCGGAACCGAAACAATCTGCGAAGTAGGATTCGATCCTAAGGGAAAGGAAAAATTAAACAAGCTGATCAGTGCCAAGGACGCGGCCCAGAAACAGCTTGATGAAGTACAGTTGAACCTGCAGACTTTGATCAATATTAAAAAACAAAGAAAATCCCTTCCTGAAGACAAGGAAGCATTTCTTCATGAACTGATGGATAAAAGGCAGCATCTGATCGAAGATGTCCGTAAGATTACGGTGGATCTGGAAGAAGCACAGAACTATTTGAACAACCTGAAAACCCGGGGAAAGGTATCTGCATCCCAGAAAGTGTATTCGGGGGTAAAGATAATTATCCGGGATGTGAAGGAAGATGTAAGGACAGAATATAAGGCTGTTACTTTTATTCTTGAAAACAGCCTTATCAGGGTTACCAAATATGAAGAACCCGATGAGGATGTAAAGCGGGGTCCCGATGGCTATACAACCTATTGATCTCCAGACATTATTCACCCAGGTAGATAAGGTCGGAAAGAACCAGGCCAATCAAAAAGAAGGACTGCAGATCCAGCAGGCCATCCATAACATACAGCAGCAAAAAAAACAGGAACAGCGTATCCAGTCGGTTAATGAAGCCCAGGACACAGGCCAGGGTGCGGAACGTATAAAGGACAGAAACCCAAAGGGCAGTTCCGATCAGGAAGATTCTGAAAAGAAGGAAAAAAAGAACCCCGAGGATAAACAGGAAGAAGAAAAACTCAATGTGGTAAAAGATCCAGACCTGGGACAGAATATAGATGTCAGCGGTTAATATGCTGCCTGGAATTCTGATTATTGTGGTGGTCACCCTTATTATCTGGTCTCTTGGTTTTTTGTATATCAGGAATTATTTAAACCGCCGGACCGGGTCCCGGAGAATTCTGGCGGAATTCCAGGAAGAGGTGGATAAACTTATCGCCGAAATTAATTCCGCCACCGACCGGGGGCTGACCCTCATGGAAGACCGGATCAGCAGCCTCAAGACCCTGCTGGAGGAAACGGATAAACGCATTGTCACCTATAAAAGGGAAATGGAAAGGCGGAGGATGCACGAGGATGCCTATGCTGAACTTGGGAAAAAAACGGTGGTTAAAACGGATGACAGTATCCCTCCGCTGAATATTTCCAGGGATCCCCCGGCTGTACCGGAACCGGAAAAAATCCCAGAAAGCCAGGATCTGCCCGCTGAGGAAACCCTAACTTCCCGGCCTGCTGAAAACAGTACCAGGGCCCTTTCAAACGAAGGCCCCCGGTTTGTCCGTTCCAGTATCAGGGTAGAACCCAAAGCGCCTCCCTTTGCGGACCAGGTAATCCATCTGGCGAATGCGGGATTTTCCAAAGAGCTTATTGCCAATCATCTGGGTACCACGGTTGCTGAAGTGGATCTGGTCATAGCCCTGGCGGAGAGAAACAGGGATCCCCAATCCTAATTTATTCGCAGCCATTCTTTTGGATTTTTTTCCAAATTATTCCTTCAGCGTTGCGGTAATGCTGGTAATTACCCGGTCCTGGAAGATTGAGAATACGGCAATACTGGGAATTATCGCAATGGTGATAGCCGCAAACATGGCGGTGTAATTGAAACTGAATTGGGATGTAAAGTAGCTTAAAGAAAGGGGCAGGGTTCTGACATTTTCCGAGCTGGTCAACATCAATGCAAAGGTAAATTCATTCCAGGAGTTCACAAATGTAAGAATTCCCGCGCTGATAAGGCCTCCCTTTGCCGCCGGCAGCATGACCTGGAAAAAGATCCTGGCAAACCCCGCGCCGTCTATGTATGCGGCTTCTTCTATACTTGCGGGAATCGCCATAAAGGTTCCCCTGAGAATAATCAGGGACATGGGAAGGTTCAGGGCTGTATAAACCAGAATGAGTCCGGCTTTGGTATTAGCCAGATGCATGCTGTGTATTACCAGGTAAACCGGATGCAGCAGGGCCGTCATGGGAATGACTATTGAAATACAAAGAATAAAATAGAGTATTTCCTTTCGCTTAAACTTGACCCGGCCAAACACGTAACCCGCCATGGAAAGGATAAACAAATTCACGACGGTTGAAAAAGAAGTGATGATTAGGCTGTTAAAAATGAATTTTAAAATAGGGGAAATCTTCAAAGCCTGGCGGTATCCGTCAAAACTGAATTCTGACGGAAGGGAAATTCCACTGTTGAGAATTTCCGCATTGGTTTTGAAAGAAGACATAATTACCCAGAAAATGGGAAATAGGGCGATACATACACAAATGCCCAGAAAAATATATGAGCAAGCCGATGCCAGTTTATCCCTGAACCTGAAATGCATAACTTTGGTCTTCATAAACATTCCTCCTGGAAACTCTCCGCATTCAGAAATGGTTCTTAGGGAAACACTGATTAATGCCCAGAGAGCATTAATCAGTGTATTCTTTAATGTAGGCAATTCTTTGTGTAACAAAGAATTGCGGAGGAAACCGCTGATTGGTCGCATATTACGGCCGGTTTAATCAGCGGTTCCCTAGAAATTCTGTTTATTCACCTTCATCGCATTGTTTATGATTGTTATGCATATGATTCCGATAGCGATAATGCTTACACCGATGGTATTTGCATACCCGTAATTATTTTCGGATTTATACACCCCATATAATAAAAGTGGAAGGTTTGTGGTGGTTTTGCCCGGGCCTCCGTTGGTGGTAATATATATGAGGTCGAACATCTGAAGCATGTATGCTGCGGCCATGACCATGGTGGCACCAATTGTTTTTTTCAGCTGGGGAAATACCACGAATCTGTCAATCTGAAAATCGTTTGCCCCGTCAACTTTGGCGGCTTCAATCATTGACTGGTCAATACTCAACGCCTGGGCCAGTACTATGGTGGTGGTATACCCGGCAAAAAGGATCCATGTAAATGTGACCGAAGTAAATGCGGTGGACGGATCCATCAGCCAGTTTCTGGTTAAATTATCCAATCCTAAAATTTTCAGCAGGGAATTGATAACCCCGAAACTGGGATTAAAAATATTTACGAAAATTGTGGCCATGGCAGCATTGGAAATAATATTGGGAATCATGTAGACAGTCCGGACAAACTTCCATCCCCTGGGCTGTTTGTACAGCAGGAAAGCTATGAACGTCCCCAATGAAACATGGACAATGCAATGGAGGAGTATCCAGATAACAGTATTTTTAAGAGCAGTATAAAAATCAGGATCCGTAACCATCCTGACGTAATTTTTTAATCCAATAAAATTAATAGTAGGCGATGACAAACGGTAATTTGTTAATGAACTGAAAAAAACTATGATCAGGGGAGCTGCATAAATCAGAAGGAACAGTATGACCACCGGGGTAAGGAATAAAATGATCCACGATTTTCTTACTTTCATTACAACTCTCCATTGTTATGGGTTTAACATATAAGTGAGCCTCTGTGGTACAATCCTCACGGTATCTTCAGCATTGAGGCTCATTTACAAGGATTTTATTAAACCGTCTGGTTTAATAATAAACAATTGGAAGCATACAGAATCAACCGCACGCTGATTTGCTGTTTGCATGGGCAATCCGGTTTGATTAACTTCAAACCGGACTTCCAAATAAAATCCGGAAGGGTTTGATCTTCCGGATGTTAATCATCAGCATATCACCTGTTTTTTTCTGCGTTGTCGGTCAGGATCTTACAGAACTGGGCAGGGGTTACCCTTCCTGAGGCAAGCTGGGGAAGCTCCTGGCTTACCACATCCAGCAGGTTAGGCCACATGGTAGCCTGAATGTTATCCGAACGGTATTGTGCATTTTTGGCTTCATCCAGGAATCCCGTGAGCAGGGGCCATTTTGCCCTGGCGTTGCTGCTGATGGATACGGTCGATGAAGCAGGAACCATTCCCTGGATTTCCAGGCCTAACTCCTGTGCATGGGCATTGGTGAAGAATTTTACCATTTCAATCGCGGCTTCCTGCAGGGCAGGATTGGATTGTTTTGTAACAAAATAACCCTGAATGGGCGCATCGTATACAAAATTTCCGGGATAAATAGCGGTTCCCACTTTGCCCGCAAAATCCGCGGTAGTTTTTGTGGTGTCCGCAAAATCCCCCATCATCCAGGGACCATTGGCAATAATAGCCGTTTTTCCTGAAAGAAAATTGTTCGCCGCATTTTCATACTTTCCCCCGATTGCATCCTGGGTGGTGTAATTCTGAAGCATCCGCTGAATCGTGGTTACCGCTTTAACCATTTCCGGGGTATTGTAATTAAAGGGCTGGAACTGATTTACAAAATCCAACCCCGCGGCATTTTCCGTTGCCACCAGGGCTCCCAGCCAAAGGGTGGTAACCCATCCTGAATCGGCGGTATCCATGGAAAGCGGAGTAATTCCGGCAGCCTTAAGCTTATCGCACTGGATGAAAAATTCTTCCCAGGTTTTTGCAGGCTCGGTAATACCGGCTTTCTGGAAAAGTTCCTTGTTGTAAAAATACCCGATAATACTGCCTTCCACGGATGAAGCATAAATCCTGCCGTTCCGGCTGTTGGTTTTAATGGCCTCATCGTTGTAAAGGGCTTTCCATTCGGCATCCGCATTGACCAGATCTGTTAAATCCACCACGTTATTCCGCTGCAACGCAAGATCAAGCAGATTATAACCGCCGCCGTATACCACGGGAGGCAGACTGCCTGTCCCCAGGAGTACTTTTATTTTGTCCACATAATTGGCGTCGCCGGGAACATCTTCCTTTTTAATTTCATATTTTCCAGCATACTTTTGGTTGAATTCCTTGATAAGCTCATTGACCACAGGCGCCGCGGTATTAACGCCCGTCTGGAAGGTTGGATAGTTGATGATGACTGCTTTATCCGAAGCGGATTTTTTTTCGGATCCGGAACAAGCGGCAACAGCCATAATCAAGCAACTGGATGCTACAACTGCGATAATTTTCTCCCTCACTTTTTTCATGAAAACCTCCTTCACTTCTCCTGTCAAGATTAGAATGATATAAAATCAACAAGTTATAATATAAAAAAAAAATATATATTCGTGGCAAAAAAACGTGCTTTATTATTTTTTTAATGATTTTTTGTGTAAAAACCATGCAGGTTCCCCTAAAACCCGGAGATATATCAACCGGCTTCCCCTTAATAGTCTCCCAGGGATGCCAAAAATATCGATAATGAATTTTTATTCGGAAGTCTGATTTAATGCGGACGCCGCCCGCGTTCTGCAGGGAAATGATTAAACCGCCGCTTGTGCGGCGTGCGAATACCCCAGCCTGCCCCGGGGAGGTTCATTCTTTCAGCGCCCCCGCGGTAAGACTGGTAATTACCTGATCCTGGAAAATTGAGAATACGGCAATACTGGGAATTACAGCGATGGTGATAGCCGCAAACATGGCGGTGTAATTAAAGCTGAACTGGGATGTGAAGTAGCTTAAAGAAAGGGGCAGGGTCCTGACATTCAGCGAACTGGTCAGCATCAGTGCAAAGGTAAATTCATTCCAGGAATTGAGGAACGTAAGAATCCCCGCGCTGATAAGGCCTCCCTTTGCAACCGGCAGCATGACCTGAAAAAATATTCTGGCAAATCCTGCACCGTCTATGTATGCAGCTTCCTCCAGGCTTGCGGGAATCACCGCAAAGGTCCCCCTGAGAATGAGCAGGGACATGGGAAGGTTCAGGGCCGTGTACACCAGAATGAGTCCAACCTTGGTATCGGACAGGCGCAGAGTGTTTATAATCAGGTAAACCGGATGCAGCAGGGCCGTCATGGGGATAACCATGGAAATTGATAGTATAAAATAAAGGATTTCCCTTCCCCTGAAGCGAACCCGGGCAAACACATACCCCGCCATGGACAGAACAAGCACATTTAATACCGTAGTAAAAGAAGTAATAATTACGCTGTTAAAAAAGAATCTTAAAATAGGGGAGATCTGCAATGCCTGGCGGTATCCCGCAAAACTGATTTTTGACGGAAAGGAAATTCCACTGCTGAGAATTTCCGCATTCGTTTTGAACGAAGACATGATTACCCAGAAAATGGGAAACAGGGCAATACATACACAGATTCCCAGAAAAATATAGGTGCAAATCAAAGCCAATTTGTCCCTCGTTTTAAGGTGCATAAATCTGGTATTCATAAATATTCCTTTTGGAAATTTCCACACTCCTTTTCCATATGAATCTTGAGAATTCTGTAAAATCGTTATCTATAATATAAAACCAAAATATACGGATAGACCCAAAAATCGTTTTTTTTATTGAAATTTATTTGCAGCCGGGTTTCATACACGCTCTTTAGGGCGATTCTTTGAAGCAACAAAAAAATTGTTTTGCGTGTATGTTGATTGGAAGGCTGTTGGGGTTCATACACGATGCTTGTATCGGTAGATTTTTTAACGCCCTGGATGAAGGCTGAAACGTTTGTATGTGGTATGAACCCTCAGCCTGTATAATAATTTCCTCTTCATTTTTGCCGGCCCGGTCATCCGGTCTTTCCCTTTAGTCCTCTCCGGGGCTTGTCGAAAATAGTAATGAGATTTTATGAAAGTCCGTATACATGGTATATCCGGTATATTCCGCACAATTAATCTGATTTCAGGATATCCGGTTTGGTTTGTCCTGGGGCATATGGCTGATCCGCCCGAAATAAGAGGGCAAAAGAGGGAAATATATGAAAATAGTAATAACCGATGACCGGTTTGGCAGGAATGAGGAAGAAAAACTGGCTTTCCAGGGCCTGGATGCGGAACTGGTGATTGCCGATTGTCATACCGAAGACGATGTTATCCGGGAATGCCGGGATGCGGATGCGGTTCTGCTGAACCAGGCCCCTATGACGGCCCGGGTTATCAATGCTTTAGAAAAATGCAGGGTCATTTCCCGTTACGGAATTGGATATGATAATGCGGACATCAAGGCGGCGGAAACAAGGGGTATTTGGGTAACCAATGTTCCGGGTTATTGCACAGAGGAAGTGGCGGAACATGCCCTGGGGATGCTCCTTTGCTGCGTCCGGCGGATACCCTTTAAAGACCGGGGAGTGAGAGAAGGCAGGTGGAACTTGAACCAGCCTATCCGCCGGATGTCCGGCAGAACCATGGGCATCATCGGGTTTGGCGCCACCGGCAGGGCCTTCTGGGAAAAAGTCCAGGGGTTCGGATTCAGCCGGATTCTGGTTAACGATCCCCGGATTGAAAAAAAACTGTTACCCGGAATGTTTGGTGAAGCCGCGGGGTTTGAAAAACTTATTTCCGAATCGGATTTTATCTCCCTCCATATCCCTTTGAAGGAAAGTACCAAACATCTGATTAATCACAATACCATTTCCCGGATGAAAGAAGGGGTGGTGATTGTTAATATTTCCCGGGGACTGGTAATTGATGAATCCGCACTCATTGATGCACTCCGGAGCGGCAAGGTCGGCGCCGCCGGGCTTGATGTGTTTGAAAAGGAGCCTCTGCCCCCGGACAGCCCCCTATTAATGCTGGATAATGTGATTCTTACCGATCACAGTGCCTATTACAGCCAGGAAGCGGTATCCATATTAAAAATGCGGACCGCCATGAACGCCCGGGATGTGCTTGAAGGAAGGATCCCAAAAACAGCGGTCAACCATCCGAAATTTTTGTAGCATGGAAATAAAGACCTGTTTTTATAGACTTGCAGGGAGGATGCTTAGGCATTATTGTTTTATATATGAAACTATTCAAGGAAAAACGTCCGGATATCGGCCAGCCCCCGGGAACCCCCGTATATGTGGGGGATCAGGCTCCTCTGGAAATGAAACTTTCAATAATAGGATATGACCCTGTGGGTTATTGGATGAAGGATGCAAAGTCGATAGACGAACTGCTGAGCTACCGGAATCCCGCGGGGGTAACCTGGATTAATGTAACCGGTTTAAAGGACAGCGCCGCCTTAGCTCAGCTTGCCGAAAGATTAAAAATACATCCCCTTACATTGGAAGATATCCTCAATACAGAACAAAGACCAAAGGTGGAGGAATTTGATGATTATATGTTCTGTATCATGAAACTGATAAAATGGAACAATGATTCCGGTCCGCACTTTGAACAGCTAAGTCTGATTTTGACCTCCGATAACACCCTGATTACTTTCCAGGAAAATCCCAATTCTATTTATGATTCAATTTTCAGGAGAATCACCAATAACAACAATAAAATAAGGAAGATGGGAGCCGATTTCCTGGCCTATGGAGTTATGGATTTAACGGTGGATGCCTACTTTGAAGTCCTGGATTTTATGGGGAATCATATTGAAGAATTCGAGTTGCGCGCCATGGATGATACGGATAAATCCTTTATGGCGGATCTGCAAAAAACAAAGCAGCACCTTATGCAGGTCCGGCGGGCCATATGGCCGCTGCGGGAAAATATTTCATTCGTCCTGCGGCTGGAAGCCCCATTAATCAATGATGAGCTGGATCCGTTCCTGAAGGATCTTCAGGATCATGTGCTTCAGATAATAGAATCGGTGGAAAACAACCGGGAACTCCTGGAGGGCATCCTTGATGTCAACCTTTCCTCCATATCGAACCGGATGAACAGCATCATGAAGGTTCTGACCATTGTATCCACCATATTTATTCCCTTAACCTTTATTGCCGGAGTATATGGAATGAATTTCCGCAACATGCCGGAATTGGAGTATAATTATGCCTATCCTATTACCATAATCGTTATGGTTGGGATTGCCCTGGGAATGATTCTGATATTCAAAAAGAAAAAATGGATTTAAAAATCCTATAGAATAAATTCCCCGAATTCTGTATAATCTAACACATAATGAACTGGAATAATTTTGTTGAGCTATTCGGAATTGCCGCATCTGTATTGGTTGCCGTCAGTCTGACCATGAAAAATATTAAATGGCTGCGGGTTATCAATCTGGCGGGTTCCCTTTGTTTTGCCGCGTATGGGTACTGGATCAATTCTATTTCTGTTACCCTTTTGAATCTTTTTACGGTGGGTGTAAATATTTTTTTCATCATCGGTATGGTGAAAAAGTCAGGAAAGCCGGATACCTTTGATATACTATTCGTCAATCCCAAAGAAGATGAATATGCCCGGCGTTTTATAACATTTTATGCCGATGATATCCGTAAATTCTTTCCTTCGTTTAATCCTGATTTGAATGCCGGAACATTGGCCGGGGCTGACTGCTGTTTTATTCTCCGGGAAACCATCCCTGTTTCGATATTTGCATACAGAAAAGGCAACGGCAACGATATTGCCATTCTTCTGGATTATGCCATTCCTGCTTACCGTGACTTTAAAAACGCCAGTTTCTTTTTTAACACCGCGGTTGACCGGATCGCTAAACCCGGGGATATATTTACCGCCGCTGCGGAAGTTCCCGCCCATGCCCGTTATTTGAAACGCATAGGATTTGAAAAAGCCGGCAATATTGAAGGGGCCGAACTTTTCCGGAAAATTGCAGACTGATGAAACTTCTGTCAACCAGTAAACAGGATCTTGAAGAAGCCTCCCGGGCTCTGAAAGCAGGAATGCTGGTGGCTTTTCCTACCGAAACCGTGTACGGTCTTGGGGGGGATGCTTTTAATCCCCTCGCCCTGGCGAAAATTTTTGAGGCCAAACAGCGTCCACGATTTGATCCGCTGATTATTCACATTGCCCTGCGGGAGGGTCTGGATCCTCTGGTGGATTTTTCCCGGATAAAAAAAACGGTCCGCAGAAAACTCGATGCTTTAATCGATGCATTCTGGCCGGGACCTGTAACATTTATTTTACCCAAAAAACCGGAAGTTCCGGCCTTAGCAACCAGCGGTCTTCCTACGGTGGCTATCCGGCTCCCGGATCATCCGGTGGCCCGGAAACTGATCAACCTGTCCACCGGTGCAGTGGCAGCTCCCAGCGCCAATCCCTTTGGCTATTTAAGTCCCACCAGGGCGGAGCATGTGGCCGAGCAACTGGGCGACCGGGTGGATTATATCATTGACGGCGGTCCCGTCAGGATAGGGGTAGAATCGACCGTACTGGATATGTCCGGGGATAATCCCTGCATTCTCCGGCCCGGCGGATTGCCCAGGGAGAGCATTGAGAAATGTATTGGTCCGGTGGATCTGCGGGCCGGGACGGATTACCTTCCCCGGTCACCGGGACAGATGAAAAGCCACTATGCCCCAAGAACCCCCCTGGAATTATATACCCCGGAGAATATGATGGCCCTGGAAAACCATCCCGGAGAGGCCTATGTTTTTTTTGACCGTCAGAGCAGTGAGGCATGGCTTTCAAAACAGCCGGGAAGTCTGAATCCAATAATTCATATTCTATCTCCTGAGGGAAGTCTCACCGAAGCTGCGGCAAATCTTTTTTCCCTTCTGCACCGCCTGGACCATGATTCGTTAAGGGCAATACATATTGAAAGAGTTCCCGATATCGGACTTGGCCTGGCAATCAACGACAGGCTTTACAAGGCCAGGGTGCAGGCAAAAAATATTTCCGATTAGTGCAAGTTTAAAAAAGTCTCTTACTATTAGGCGGCTGTTTTCCCATCTGATATCCTCCAAAAGCAGAAACGATAAAAGAGAAAACCTTGAAGGGTAGCCTTGAGCCCAAATATCACCGAAAAAACTAAAATTTTTAAAAAAGATGCAGAAAAAGGGAAAAAGCATGTTATAGTACTGTAGTGTGGAATATGAAAAGTGAGACACCAGCAGTAATCATCGACAGCGGTATGAATATCCCCCTGGAAGTGAGTAGAAAAGAATACCTGAAAAAAGAAAAAGTATGCTATACTTGCATATAACAAGTTATTTGGCAAGGTGAAACAGAGGAAAATCAAAACAAAGAACAGGACTGTAAGGAGGCGACCGATGGTAAAGGAACTGTCATGGTATCTTGAGGACAACCGGTTTACGAATATAGCGGCGGAATTGACCGATTCGGTACAGGCCTACGGGGAAGCCAGGAAGACCGGAGCCGATGAAACGACCCTTACGGGATTACGGGAAGCCGCCCGGGAACTGATGGAGCAGCACTGTGTAAGTTCAGGTCTCCGGGAAGCCGGCGCCTCATACATAAACATAGAAGCGGAATTCTTCAGCGGGGGAAACCTGGACGAGGCCGCGCTGGAAACGTTTATCAAGAATATCGTAAAAGGCCATTGCTACCAGAAGGTACTGTGGACCTACATGGGCACCACCGGAAGCTTAACGCAGATCAGCCGGAGCGAGATGGCGCAGCAGGGAATCGAGTATGAGGATTACCTTCCCGTGGAATACAAACGGAACCACCCTGAAAAGAAACCCCTGGAAGGTCAAGTGGGGGAGAACACGGTTCCGGTGTATATGTACAGCGACGGGAGCGTGAGCGAGACCTATGACAAAAAGAAGACAGCATACCGGTTCGACGCGTTACAGGACCGGAGCGGGATAAACTGGAAGAAGGGCTACGACCCGAATGATACTATAGAGAAGACCGGATGGTACGGGAACTTTGACCAGGAGGGAGCCTGGGTGATGGTGGAGAACACCAAGGAAAGTGAATCATCCGGCATATCTGCTGGCAAGATTGGAACAATAGAGATCATTAAAGACGGGGATACGGCAATATTATATGATCCTGGAAACCTGCTGTTAAATGCTACAGAATTAATGTACCTGACCGAGGCAGGAGAAATATATGGAAGTCTTGAGCCGGACCCGGAAGGCACAGTGGAATTAATCCGGCAACAGCTTGAAGAACTGGGGGTAAGAAAGATCAGTGCGATTGGCGGCCCCGGGAAAACCCCATCCCTGGAGGAAACATACCGAAAGGCCCTGGGAGATTTGACCACAGAAAACCTGACTATACTTGATCATGAAGCCCTGCGGAAGGTGAAGGAACGGAATGCAGCGGCTCTGGCTGCAGCAGCTGCCGAGGCGATGGCATTACAGATTGAGCGGACAGTGACGGTGGCCGGGAAACTGACGGGGAACGGAGATGAGGTGAAACGGGCTCTGTATGAAGGGAACCTGCTATTACCCCTGGACCCCATAAGAACAAAGGATGGGGAACTACTGGGGTTGGATGCGGCGGAAGTGGAGGAGATTGGCGGATATGGGGCAAGGACAAAACAAGCCGAAGCATATAGTACAATCCTCAGTAATATGTACGCCGGATGGCCTGAAATAGCGGGAAGCGGTATAGGGAAGGTTGAAATGGCAAAGCTGGTATCCCAATACCTGGAAGGCAGCTTGAAGGATATACCGGATGTAACCGGGGAAACAACCATAGATGCAATATTCAGCGGGTCAAAGACAGAAATGAAGGATAGGGCGAGGCTTTACCAGAGTGGAATTCCCGGAGTGTACGGACCCGAGGAGATAATAGATTTTTATGATACCGGAGCAAGGGAAGCGTACTTAAAGAACCTGGAGAAAAAGCAGGTGCTCCCTGAGGGAGGAACAGACTCGGCAATGACGGCATTGGCCCATTTGCCTGCAGCAATGGATGCGGAGAAAAAGGCTGCACTGAACCATGCTCTAACCCGGGGACTTGGCCAGTATAAAGCGATTTCCATGAGCACGGGAATGAAGATCAGTGAAGTGATCGATGCAGTCCTGGCGGAAGCCCTGGGAAAGACGCCAGCCGGTTTGAATAGAAAAGTGTACTATGACCTTCCTTTAGGAGAGCTGATAGAAGCAGCGAAGCAGGGGAACCGGCAGAAACGGGAAGTGGACGTATCGGAAGTATTAGAGCCAGGTGCATCCTGGGAAATACCTGGTGCGTTGACCGGGGTTGAAAACACCACTGCTATAAGGAATGAGAGCCAATCCGGTGCAGGGGTGGTGATAGGCGGGGTAAATGGAATGGCCTTGGATGAAATGGGTTTTGACCGGATGGTTCTTATGGAACAGTATGGATACGGCGGGGAGGAAGCGGCCAGCGCCGAAAGCCTTCTGCATGGTATCCGTATGCCTGAGGGAGCTAACGAAACCGGGCGGGCCATGATAGCAACGGACCTTGAAAGAATACTCAAAGAACATAAGGGGAGCAATACCGGTAAGTTACGGGATGAGATAAGGGAAATGTATGCAGGCCAGGAAAATACCCGGTACAACCTGGCCAGCGAGGAAGGAATGGAAGCGTACCTTGGCACAAAGCGATTTAAGGGGAGCGGACTAACAGCGTCAGAGCTTAAAGCAATGATGGGAGAAGCAGGAAATGGTACAAGGTCTGCTTCAGGCACAGTAACGGTCACGCCAAAATACCGGAGCCGTGGAGGCAGTGTGTCATTGGAACGGACGGTGCCTAAGGGGATGCCCGAACGGATCACGTTGAATCCGGTGGTGAAGGACGCGGACAAACCCATGAAACTACCCCGGGACCAGGATGTGGTGATGATCCGGGAAAGCGGGACGGAGTTACGGAACCGGTACGGAGATGATGATAATGTACCCTCCCTGATAATAGGAGAGGACACGGAAGGCCAAAGCGTAGAAAAACTTACCGGGCTGAATGCGCAGGTGCTGGAAGACCAATACGGGTATGGAAAGGAAGCGGCGGCGGAAGCCGCGGAGGTACTGGAAAGTATCCGGGTGCCCGCGGGCAGGGAAAAGCAGTACAAGGAACAGGTGCATCCGGTAATAGAGGAGATGCTGAGGGGAAACAGGGACAGCGGCGGATTCGGGAAGATGCTGTCCGGGACCCTCGGGAGACGGAACGACGTGGCGTACAATCTGGGGAGCTCCTCAGGGTTACGGGGGTACATGGAAAGCCCAGCTTTCTCCCAGTCAGGGTTAGGGTCGTCAGACCTGATGGGGTATATCCAGCAGGTGCAGAACAGCGGTGGGAGGAATCACAATTTCGGCGGAGGAAGTCCGGTGTATGCCCGGAATGTGCATCCGGGAACATTCCCCAGGCTGGACCAGGTATACGGAAGTGCGGGTTATCATTATGACATGGATATTTCTCCTATTGGGAGAAATAATCCTGGAAGCAGTGATGGATTGGATATAAGCCAAAACATATCCCAGCCTGGACAGGAAGGGAAGATATACCAGTCATTAAGCAGCATGATGCAAAACAGCGGACCTGCGGACGTACCGGCGAATACGAATGTGAATATCCCGGTCCAGGGCAATATAGAAGCGCCAAGACCGGCAGCCAACATGTCAACTCAAGACGCTGAACTGGAACGGCTGAGAAGGATTGAGGCCAACTATGAGCGGGACAAGGCGGCGTTGGTAAGGGAAAGACAGCCGGTATTGGCCCGGAGTGCCAGCCATGATGTGGGCCATGCGGAGGGGAATTTGGAACAACAGCCTTCAAATCCAATTAAAATGGGCAAAAAGGTTCTTGATGCATTTGCCGATGATGCAAAGGATTTATTATCATGAGCAATGAATATGATAGTATAATATTCAGAACAGAAGTATTCAGTCTCTGCGAAGCATCATGTTCAATGTATGATATCATAAAGTCGATTACATCGACCAATGCACCATATTTTTCAAAAAAGGGATATGGAAGCAGACGACCCTCAATAACAACAAAAAGAGAAATAACCTGGCAGTTAGAAGATACCGTAAAATCGCGGTTGGAAAGGATGCTTCAAAAGGAATTGCCGGTGGTCACCCTGCATCGCGGAGGAAAAACCCAGGAGACGCTGAAAGAAACCGGGTCCCTGGCAATGGCGCATGGAAACCATATCTATATACGGGAAGAAGAATATGTGGAAGGGTCAAGTGTTACCGATGCCCTATTACTCCACGAATTAACCCACGTGCTTCAGGCTGAAGAAGGAAGGCAAATAAAAAGCAAGGAAGACATTGCCGAAGCTGAAGAAGAAGCATTACGGAATGAAAAGAAAGCGGAATACGTGGAAGATCCCTATTATTATGTGCAGATAGGTGATGAATTATTTTATGTAAAC